>DASRHC010000050.1:0-236118 GCA_035650715.1 Candidatus Methylomirabilota bacterium
AGGGCGCCGCCCACCACCGGTCGCATGATGCCCACCCGATCGGAGAGCCGCCCGGCGAGGATCGCCCCGAGCCCGAAGCAGATCATGGTGGCGGTGTAGGGCAGGGTGGCGGCGGAGCGGGCCACGCCGAACTCCGCCTGCACCGCCGGCAGCGCGACGATCACCGACCACATGCCCACGCCACCGATGGCGGACAGCACCAGGGCCACGAAGAGCCGCGTCCAGGCGTAGGCGGATTCGGGCTCGGGGGCGGAGCGGGGAGTGGACATGAGGACCGGACCAGTATCGCCGGTCACCGCCCGTCTGTACTCTGCCAATTCGGGCCCGGAGCGACGGGCCATCACCGGGGGGCGGCGCCCGGGCCCGGGCTCAGCCCGTGAAGAGCATGGCGATCGCGGCTCCCGTCATGACCGCCGCGGTGAGCCACCCGAGCCCGCGCAGCAGCGGGGGGTTGACCCACTCGCCCATCACCGAGCGATCGCTGGTGAGCAGCACCACCAGCACGATGAGCGGGGCGGCCAGCACGCCGTTGATCACCGCGGACCAGAACAGCATGCCGACCGCGTCGAACCCGAAGGCGTCGAGCCCGAGCCCGATGCCCATCGACACCGCCACCACCGCGTAGAAGCGCCGGGCCAGGCGAGGCCGGTCGTCGAGCGAGCCCCGCCAGCCCTCGGCCTCCGCCACCGCGTAGGCGCTCGAGCCGGCCAGGACCGGCACGCCGAGCATCCCGGTGCCGATGAGCCCCAGCGCGAAGAGCCAGTACGCACCGTCGCCGGCGAGGGGTCGGAGCGCCTCCGCGGCGGCGCGGGCCGTCGTGATGTCACGCTCCCCATGGGTGTGGAGCGTGGCCGCGGTCGTGAGGACGATGAAGAACATGATGAGATTCGAGACGAACATCCCGGTCAGCACGTCGGTGCGCGCGCGGGCCAGCTCGGACGCGGTGGCCCCGCGCCGCTGCCGGACCGTCCGCCGACCCGCCGCGCGATCCTCCTCCACCTCCTGGGCCGCCTGCCAGAAGAAGAGGTACGGGGAGATGGTCGTGCCCAGGATCGCCACGAACACCGCGAGGTACTCGCGGGACCACTCGACGTGCGGGACCAGCGTCGCCCGGAGCACGGCCCCCCAGTCGGGCCGCGCCAGGAACGCGGTCGCCACGTAGGCGAACAGGACGAGGGTGAGCCACTTGAACACGCGCGCGATCCGCCGGTACGAGGACCAGAAGAGCAGCGAGACGATGAGCACGGCGTAGCAGGGTGTCCAGTACGCCGCCCAGACGCCGGTCACCAGCTCGCTCGCCGCGGCCATGCCGGCCAGATCCGCCCCGATGTTCACCACGTTGGCGACCAGCAGCAGCGCGCACGCGGTCCACAGCACGCCGCGCGGGTAGCGGCGGCGGATCACGCCCGCGAGCCCCCGGCCCGACACCAGGCCCAGACGCGCGCACATCAGCTGCACGGCGGCCATCAGGGGGAAGGAGAAGAGCGCGGTCCAGAGCGGCGCGTAGCCGAAGCTCGCACCCGCCACCGAGTAGGTGGAGATCCCGGACGGATCGTCGTCGGCGGCCCCGGTGATCAACCCGGGCCCGAGATCGTCGAAGAAGCGGCGTACCCGTCCCCGCGGCGCGGCGGCGGCTGACGCCGGGGGCGCGGGCGGACGCCGGTGGCGGCTCATCGCGCCGCCGAGTCTACTCCTCTCCAGCTCGCGCCGAGCCGAATCGCGCGAGGGCCCCCGCGCTTGACCCAAGTGATCGCGTGCGCCTACGATCCGTCGGTCACTCGCTCCCGCTGCGGGTCGGCCAGGTGGTTCGTCACGGCGTCGCTGCACCTGATCCATCCCCTGAGCAGCCGCGCTTCAACTGCGTGTGAGATACGGGGTCTCGCGCCACGAGCCAGCGGCCGCGAGCCGCGCGTCGCACGAGCACAGGAGGGCACGATGGACCAGCAGTTCGATCTGGTGGTGGTGGGCACCGGCGTCACCTCGGCGGTCGCCTCGCGCTGCCGCGAGGCGGGATGGACGGTGGCGGTGATCGATTCGCGGCCCTTCGGCGGGACCTGCGCGCTCCGGGGCTGCGTGCCCAAGAAGATCCTGGTCGGCGCGGCCGAGGCCGTGAACGCGGCCCGTGACATGGCCGAGCACGGCGTGCCGGCCGCCACGCTCACCCTCGACTGGCCCGCTCTCATGCGCTTCAAGCGGTCGCTGATCGCGCCGACAACGGAGCGCACCGAGCAGGCCTGGGCCCAGGCGGGGATCGCCCAGTTCCACGGGCGCGCCCGCTTCGTGGGCCCGACCACCCTGGCGGTCGGCGGCGATCGCCTGACCGGCCGCCACGTGCTGCTCGCGGCGGGCGCGACGCCCGCGCCCCTCGGAGTGCCGGGCGAGGAGCACCTGATCCCCAGCGACGCGTTCCTCGAGCTGGACCAACTCCCCCGGCAGATGGTGTTCGTGGGCGGCGGCTACATCGCCTTCGAGTTCGCGCACGTGGTGGCACGCGCGGGGGTGGCGGCCACGATCGTCCACCGGGGCGCACGGCCGCTGGAGGCCTTCGACCCGGACCTGGTGGACGCGCTCGTCGGGCGCACGCAGACGCTCGGGATCCGCATCGAGCTCGAGACCGAGGTGAAGGCGGTGGAGGCGTCGGGCGGGCGCGTCGTGGTGCGGGGGAGCCGGCGCGGGCAGGAGGTCCGCCTCGAGACCGACCTCGCGGTGCACAGTGCGGGGCGGGTCCCGGACCTGGACGACCTCCAGCTGGAGGCGGCGGGGGTGCGGCGGGAGCGCCACGGCGTCCTCGTGAACGAGTACCTCCAGAGCGTCTCCAACTCCGCGGTGTACGCCGGGGGCGACGCGGCGGCCCTCGGTCCCAAGCTGACCCCGAAAGCCGACCACGACGCGGTGGTGCTGACCGAGAACCTGCTGCACGGCAACCGGCGGCGCGTGGACTACTCGGTGATCGCATCCGCGGTGTTCACGCTCCCTCCGCTGGCATCGGTCGGCCTGACGGAAGCGGCGGCGCGCGTCGCGGGCCGGCGGTTCCGGGTCACCCACCAGGACACCGCGGGCTGGTTCCACAGCCGCCGCGTGGGCGAGACCGCGTCCGGATTCAAGGTGCTGATCGACGAGGAGAGCGGGCTGATCCTGGGCGCGCACCTGCTGGGACCGCACGCCGACGAGGTGATCAACATCTTCGCCCTCGCGATGCGGGCCTGGATGCCCGCCGAGGAGCTGCGGCAGGTGCTCTACGCCTACCCGACGTACGGCTCGGACGTGCGCTTCATGGTGTGACGCGGCCGCAGTTCGGGGCGTCCCGATCGGGTACACGCTCTGTGTCTGAACGGACGCGGCGCGCTTCGACCCGGACCGCCTTTCGCGCCCGGAGGCGCATCTTTCGTGGCCATGCGCGCAAATCGGCGTGGCACAGGCGATGCACCCTCCCGGTCACGCCATGCTCGCCCCTGCGCTCCGCCGACTGGTGCTCTGCACGATCTTCGCGGGGCTCGTGTCGGCGAACAGTGCCGAGGCGGGCGCGCCGACGGAGATGCTGCGCAGCGTCTTCGCGGACGCCAATCACGTGCTGACCGACCCCGCCACCGAAGAGCGGCCGCTGGATCGGCTCCGCGCGATCCGGTCCCTGTTCAGCCGCGTGTTCGACTTCCGCGACGCGGCGGAGCGCTCGCTGGGCCGCCAGTGGCAGAGCCGCACCACCGCCGAGCAGCAGGAGTTCACCCGCCTCTTCGGTGAGTTCGTGCAGCGGGGCTTCGTGTACTGGCTGGCATCGGTGGCGCAGGTCGACGGCCGTGCCGGCGGCGCCACCGTCCAGTTCGTGAGCGAGTCGGTCGACCGCGACACCGCCACCGTGCAGGTGGCGATCCTGGCGCGCGGCGGGCGGATGGTCCCGCTCACGCACCACCTGGTCTACCGCAACCGGCGGTGGGTGGTGCGCGACGTCACCATCGAGGGCATCAGCCTCGTCGCGAACTACCGCTCCCAGTTCGACCGCATCATCCGGGCCTCCTCGTACCCGCACCTGCTGCAGATGATCCGGGCGCGCGTCGCGAGCGAGTATCCGTTCGCGCAGGAAGCCCCGGCCAAGGCCGAGGCGGCCGCGGCGCCGCTCATCATCCGCGAGATCCCCTTCGAGACTCGCTGATCGGCGCTCCCGTCGAGCGCCGAATCGTGCTACGGTGCGATCCGGTCCCGACCCATGGAGCGTGACTTCGTCGGCTACGCCAACACCCCGCCGGTCGTGCCCTGGCCGGACGGAGCCCGCCTCGCGGTCCAGGTCTCCGTCGCCTACGAGGAAGGGGCGGAGTACTCGCTCCTGGACGGGCCGCGCCGCGAGACCATGGGCGAGGTGCCGTCGCCGGTTCCGCCGGATCGCCGCGATCTCTTCAACGAGTCGTTCTTCGAGTACGGCAGCCGGGTGGGGGTGTGGCGCATCCTCGAGACGTGCCAGCGCGCGGGGGTGCCCGCCTCCTGGTGGGCGTGCGCCCGCGCGCTCGAGCGGAACCCGCGCGTGGCCCGCGCCCTCGCGGAGGCGGGCCACGAGATCTGCGGCCACGGCTACGGCTGGGAGGAATTCCACGCGGCCACCCGGGAGGCGGAGCGCGAGAACATCCGCCGCACGGTGACCTCGCTGCGGCAGACCACCGGGCAGCGGCCGGTGGGCTGGTTCACCCGCTACGCGTGCAGCCCGCACACGCGCGAGCTCCTCGCCGAGGAGGGCGGCTTCGTCTACGACAGCCTGGGTCTCAACGACGACCTGCCCTACTACGTGCCGGTGCGGGGGAAGCCCTGGCTCGTGGTGCCCTACACCTTCGAGGTGAACGACGCGCGCTTCTGGCGGGGCGGGCTCGGGAGCGTGGGCGCGTTCACCGAGTACATGCGGTCGGCCTTCGACTGCCTCTACGCGGAGGCGCAGCGCGTGCCGCGCATGATGTCGATCGGGCTGCACTGCCGCATCGCGGGCACCCCGGCCCGCTCCCGCGCCTTCGTCGAGTTCCTCGACTACGCGCGCCGGTTCCCCGGCGTGTGGTTCGCGCGGCGGGTGGACATCGCGCGCTGGTGGCTGGCGCAGCAGCCGCCGCCCCCGATGTAGGGATCAGGCGCGAGAGATCAGAGCGCGGCCATCGCGGGGATCACGCTCTTGCCCATCAGCTCGATCGACCGCATGGTGGTGGCGTGGTCCATGCGCGACTCCTGCGCTTCCAGCAGGAGGTGGCCGATGCCCAGCTCGCGGTGGACCCGCGCGAAGCGCTCCGCCACCGCGTCGGGCGTGTCGGCCACGATGTAGTAGTTGTCCACCAGCTCCTCGTAGCTCATCTTCGACAGCGGCGCCCCGCGGGCCCGGAGCGCGAACCGGCTCGCCGCGCGCGAGCGCATCCCCACCGGCGCGAAGTACTCCGCCGGCCCCCGCAGGGTCGGCCCCATGCGCCAGACGAAGTGGCGGCCCGCTTCGAGCGCGCGGGCCCGGGTGTCGGCGGTGACCGCGCAGATGAGGAAGCCGAGCTTGTCCGGAGTCACGGTGCGGCCGGCCTCGGCGGCGCCCTGACGGTAGAAGTCGAACAGCTCCCGCGCCACCTCGAACGACACCAGGAACGGCACGTAGGTGTAGCCCATGCGCCCGGCCCACACCGCGGTCTCCGGGCTCGCGGTGCCCGGCACCCAGATGGGCGGGTGCGGCTTCTGCAGCGGCAGGCACCACGGGTTCACGTGGCGGAAGTGGTAGTGCCGGCCCTCCCAGCGGAACGGCCCCGGGGTGGTCCAGCACTTGAGGATCAGGTCGTGGCACTCCTCGAAGCGCTCGCGATTGTGGACGGGGTTGCTGTTGGCCCACCAGCTCTCGACCCCCACCCCGCGCACGAACCCGCTCAGCACGCGCCCGCCCGAGATCAGGTCCGCCATCGCGATCTGCTCGGCCATCTGCACCGGGTTGTCCTGGATGGGGAGGATGTTGCCGAGGATCAGGAGCTTCGCGTTCCGGGTCGTCCGGGCCAGGATGCCGGCCGTCATGTTGGCGGAGACGTTCACGCACGAGGGCGTCGAGTGGTGCTCGTTGACCATGAGGCCGTCGAAGCCGGCCTGGTCGGCCGCCTCGTACTCGTCGAGGTAGCGCTGATAGTTGCGCCGCGCGATCTCGGGCGAGAAGAACGTGTTGGGGAAGGCCAGCCGCAGCGAGGGGTACCTGTCGCCCTCCGCGTCCGGATACTCGTGGTGCGGCATCTCGCTGAAGTAGTAGAGCTTCACGCCGTGCGCCTCTCGAGGAACCCGCTCACCAGCGCCGCGAACTCGTCGGGCCGCTCGATGAGGGGCAGGTGGCCGCACCGCTCCAGGACCTCGAGCCTCGCGTGGGGCAGGAGGCGACGGTACTGCTCGCCGCACTCCACCGGCACGATGCCGTCCTCGCGCCCCCAGATCACGAGCGTCGGCGCGGTCACCCGGGGCAGGAAGTGGGGCAGGCGCGGGTTGAACATGTAGGGCTTCCAGGTCAGGCGCGCGGTGGTCTCGCGATTGCGCAACGCGATCTCCGCCTCCTCCGGCGTGGGCGGCCGGCCGAACAACGTCTCGCGCTCCGGGATGCTCGCCGGGTCGAGCACGGTGTGGCGGAACAGCTCGTCGGGCGGGTAGAAGAAGATGTCGAGGATCTCGCCGCGCTCGGGCTTGAGCCCGGTCGGCGCGACGAGGATCAGCCGGTCGATGGCCCGCGGGCACATGGTGGCCATCTCGGCCGCGGTCCAGCCGCCGATGGAGTGCCCGAGCAGGTCCACCCGGTCCAGCTTCATGACGTCGAGGAACCAGAGGTAGAAGCGCGCGAGGTCGTCGATGCCCTCCATCCAGTCGGCGGAATCGGAACCGCCGAAGCCGGGATGGGTGGGGGCGTAGATGGTATGGCGCTCGGCGACCTTCGCCATCCAGCGCAGCCAGCCGCGGTTGCCGCCCGCGCCGTGCAGCACGAGCAGTGGATCGCCCTCGCCGCCGATGAGAACCTGTATGCGGGTCGGGCCGACGGCGATCGTCTCCTCGCTAGGGGTCACCGGGCGAGGATAGCAAACATTGGCCGCGCCGGGGGAGGAGCGCCGTACACTGTCCCCACCGGAAGCCAGCTCACGGAAAGGATGGATCACGTGAACGACCTGCACGGGCATCTCATGGCGATCGCGCACGAGGTGAAGGACCTCCGGGACCAGGTGGCGGGCATCGATCAGCTCCAGGCCGACATCGCGCGCCTGCGCGCGGAGCGCGACCGGCTCCACGACGTACTGATCCGCATCGGCGCCCTCGCGGACCGGGTCCGGCCGTCCTCGTAGCGCGCCCGATCCCCGGCCACCGGCCCGCGGCCGGGACCGGGAAAGGCGGGCCGGCGGAGGCCTGCGCGCCCGGGCGGGTGGCGCCTCGGGCAGGCGCCTCGCGAACCCACCTCGCTTGTCGCTATCTCCGGCCGGTCGCCTGGGCCAGCACCGCGCCGTAGCCCGGCGCGCGCTCCATGCGCGGCCCGTAGCCCTTGGCCAGCAGCAGCCGATGCGCGGCGGGCAGCCGCCAGCACGGCACGAACAGCAGCAGGTGGTGCTCGAGGTGATAGTTCACGTGGTACGGGGCCAGCAGCGCCCGCGCCACGAGGCCCGCGCCGATGCTGCGCGCGCTCCGCAACGGATCGTGGGCGCCCGGCACCAGCCCGTGCTCCGCGATGTCCCGCACGCGCGCCAGGGCCCGGTACCAGGTGACCCGGGGCAGCACCCAGGCGAGGAGATAGAGCGCGGGGCCGCCCCCCGCGGTGAGCGCCGCGGCCAGCGCCAGGTTGGCGATGAGCGGCGCCCGCAGCCTGCGCCACGTGGCCGCGAGCCCATCGGGGCCCGGCCGCCACGCGAGCGCCCGCCGGAGGGCCGTGAGGCCGATCAGGTCTCCCACCAGGCTCGCCGCGAGCCGGGCGAGGGAGACCGGCAGGCCCGCCGAGAGGGCGAGGTCGGGATCGTCGGGCTGCTGGGTGAGCCGGTGGTGCAGGTGATGCCGACGGCGGTACGCGCGCAGGTCCTGGCCCATCGGCGCCGCGCAGAGCCAGGCGCCGATCCAGGTGTTGGGCCGCAGCCCGGGGAACAGCAGCCAGTGCGCGGCCTCGTGCATCAGCACGACGAGCCCGAGCTGGCGGGACCCGACCACCACGACCATGAGGCCCAGGCTCCAGGCGGACGGCCACAGCAGGTAGAGCGCGATGGCGCCCGCGATGGTGCCCCAGGCGTGCAGCACCAGGGCGGCGCCGCGCACGGCCGAGGTCCGGCGCAACCGGCCCAGCTCCTCGAGCGTGAGCAGGTCGCCCGCGGTCACGGGAGCGGTCAGCCGCCTCAGGCCCTGAGCGTGAACTTCTGGAAGGTGTGGCAGCCCGCCGGCACGCGGCCGCGGCTCTCCGCGAAGGTCCACGTGACCTCGGCCACGTAGATGTCCCCGCGCGAGTCCACCGCGATGCCGTGGGGCGCCGCGAAGCTGCCGGGCGCGGCGGCCTCGGGCGTGCCCCAGCGGGTGAGGAGCCGGCCATCCTTGTCGAACACGCTCACGCGCCCGTAGAGCGGCTGCTCGGTGGTGCGGCCCTGCCGCGGCCGCCGATCGCCCTTGTGCCACCAGAGCTCGGAGACGTACGCGCGCCCCTCGGTGTCGAAGACCAGGTGGGTGGGCCGCTGGGTGTCGGTCCATTCCGTGAGGTACTCGCCGTCCGGGCTGAAGATCTGGATGCGGTCGTTCTCCCGGTCGCAGACGAAGACGCGCCCGTCCGCGTCCACCGCGATGCCGTGGGGCAGGTAGAACTGGCCGGGCCCGGTGCCGGGCACGCCCCACGAGCGCTTCCGCTCGCCGCTGGGCGCGAACTGGTGGACGCGGCAGTTGCCGTAGCCGTCGGAGACGTAGAGATCGCCCTTGGGGCCGACCGCGAGATTGGTGGGCCGGTTGAAGGCGTCCGCCGGCTTGGTGATGGTCATGTAGTCCTTGCCGTCGTAGCCGGTGTCGGCGGGCTGGTCCATCGTGCCGAGGGTCATCAGCAGCTTGCCCTTCGGGGTGAACTTCCGCACCGTGTGGTTGCCGTCGTCGGTGCAGTAGAGCATCTCGTCGGGCCCGACCGTGATGCCGTGGGTCCGGTAGGTGAACAGGCCCTCGCCCCACGAGCCCAGGAACTTGCCCTTCTGATCGTAGGCGATGATCGGATGATCGCCGCGGCAGATCAGGTACACACGGTCCTCGCCATCGACCGCCACGCCCGCCACGTCGCGGTGCACATACCCCGCGGGGAGCTGCTCCCAGCCCTCGACGACCTCGTATCGCAACGTACCGGCTCCCGCCATTGGCTCCCTCCCCGGATTCACCGTCGTGGACGGCTCCGCGCCGCCGCGTCCGACTATGAGAGAAAGGTGCAGTCGAGTCAAGCGACGCCCCGTCTTTCGTGTGTATGATCGAAGCATGCTCATCGCCCAGATCAGTGACACGCATATCAGCACGCCGGACAGCGTCAACGACCGCTGGTTCGACACCCCGGGACACCTGGCGCGGGCGGTGGACCATCTGAACCGGCTCACCCCGCGGCCGGACGTCACGCTCGTCACCGGGGACCTGGTCGAGCGCGGGGATCCCGCGGAGTACGCGCGCCTGCGCTCGATCCTGGACGGGCTCGCGATGCCCGCCTACGTCGTGCCGGGCAATCACGACGCGCGCGAGCCCCTCGCGCGGGCGTTCGCGGATCGTGGCTACCTGCCGGCGGGCGAGTTCCTCCACTACACGGTCGAGCAGTGGCCGGTCCGTCTGATCGGGCTCGACACCCACGTGCCGGGATCGGCCGGGGGGCGTCTGTGCGCCGAGCGTCTGGCCTGGCTGGACGCGCGCCTGCGCGAGGCGCCGGAGCGGCCCACGCTGCTCTTCATGCATCACCCGCCGTTCGTGACGGGGCTCCAGGCGATGGACGGGATGGGGCTCGACGGCGGCCCCGCGCTGGCCGACGTCGTCCGTCGCCACCCGCAGGTGGAGCGGATCGTGTGCGGCCACGTGCACCGCGCGATGACGCGACGGTTCGGGGGCACGGTGGCGACCACCAGCCCGGCCACCGCGCACCAGCTCGCGCTGGCCCTCACGCCCGCGCGACACCTGGCGGTGGTGATGGAGCCGCCCGCCTGCTCGCTGCATCTCTGGATGGGGCCCGAGATCGGCCTCGTCACCCACCTGAGCCAGATCGAGGAGCGGCCCGCGTTCACGCTCTACGACGGCGAGCGCTGGCTGCGCGAGGCGACACCGCCGCCCGCCTTCCACGCGCGCTGAGCCGCGCGCGGAGCGAGCGACGCCGGTCCGCCGCCGGCCCGGACGCCATCCATCGGGCCGCGCGGGTTGCGGCCCTCCGGCCGATTTGATAGCGTCGCCGCCATGATCGCCACCGCGCCCGCCGCCATCGCGTGGACCACCGAAGAGATCCAGATCGCCGGCTCCTCCGTACGACTCCGTAGCGCCGGCAGTGGCGCGCCCCTGCTCGTGCTCCACCACGACATCGGCACGCCCGAGCAGCTGCCGGTCTACGAGGCGCTGGCCCGCCGCTTCACGGTGCTGCTGCCCTCGCATCCGGGCTACGACGGCTCGGAGCGGCCGGGGTGGATGCGAAGCGTGCGCGACGTCGCGGTCACCTACCAGGCCCTGCTCGCGGCGCGCGGCCTGGCCGAGGTATCGGCGCTGGGGCTCGGCTTCGGCGGCTGGATCGCGGCGGAGATGGCGACCATGGCCCCGCGCGGCTTCCGTCGCCTGGTGCTGGTGGGCGCGATGGGGCTCAAGCCGGCGAGCGGCGAGATCCTGGACCAGGCGCTGGTGAGCTACATCGACTACGTGCGGGCCGGCTTCGTGGACCAGTCGGCCTTCGATCGGCTGTTCGGGGCGGATCCTCCGACCCCGCTCCTCGAGCAGTGGGATCTCAACCGCGAGATGACGTTCCGCATCGCCTGGAAGCCCTACATGTACAACCCCGCGCTGCCGCACCTGCTGGGCGGGGTGCGCACGCCCACCCTGGTGGTGTGGGGGCGGGAGGACCGCATCGTGCCGGTCGAGTGCGCGCAGCAGTACGCGCGGGCGCTGCCGGGCGCGCGGGTGGTGGAGCTGGATGGCGCCGGGCATTTCGTGGAGATGGAGCAGCCGGACACGCTGGCCAAGCTGGTCGCCCAGTTCGCGGCCGAGTCCTGATCGGGGGCCCCTCATGCACCTCATGTACTTCACCGAGCAGCCGATGTCGGCGTACCCGGAGGAGGAGGGCCGCAAGCGCGGGGCCACCGCCTTGATGTTCTCGAACCGCCACTTCGATCCGGTGGCGGGCAGCCGGCTCTACAACGAGTACATCGAGCACTACCGCCTCGCGGAGGAGGTGGGCTTCGACGGCATCATGCTGAACGAGCACCACAACGCGCCGTTCTGCATGCAGGCCAAGTGCAACATCTTCGCCTCGATCCTCGCCGCCATCACCAAGCGCGTGAAGATCGTGCTGCTCGGCAACCCGCTGCCGCTGGCCGACAACCCGGTGCGCCTGGCCGAGGAGCTGGCCATGATCGACATGGTCTCCGGCGGCCGGCTGGTCTCGGGCTTCGTCCGCGGGGGCGGGCAGGAGCAGCTCGCCACCGGCGTGAATCCCGCCTACAATCGCGAGCGCTTCGAGGAGGCGCACGACCTCATCGTGCGCGCCTGGACCCAGGAGGGCCCCTTCCGCTTCGAGGGCACCCACTACCAGCATCGGGTGGTGAACCCGTGGGCGGTCCCGCTGCAGAAGCCGCACCCGCGCGTCTGGATCCCGGGCGTGCTGAGCAAGGAGACCATCATCTGGGCGGCGCGCCAGCGCTATCCCTACATCGCGCTCAGCACCGCGATCGACGCCACCAAGAAGATCTGGGAGCTCTACGACTCCGTCGCGGCCGAGGCCGGCTACGCGGGCGGCCCGGAGTACCGCGGCTATCTCCAGCGCTGCCACGTGGCCGAGACCGAGGAGAAGGCGATGGCCAACGCGCGGCAGTTCATGTGGATGCAGGGCGAGTTCACCGGGCTCGCGCACCCGGTGTGGTCGAGCCCCTCGGGCTACTTCTCGCCGTCGTACCGGAAGGCCTTCGTGGAGTTCGCGGTGGGCCGCGCGTCGAATCCGCGCGCCGCCGCCTTCGAGGACCAGATCCGCGACCAGCAGATCATCGCGGGAACGCCGAAGACCGTCATCCCCAAGCTGCGGCGCCTGCTCGAGGAGACGCGGCCGTCCATCGTGGGCTTCTGGGCCAGCGACGGCTTCGTGTCCAACCAGGACGCCCTCACGTGCATCCGGCTCCTGGGGCAGGAGGTGCTGCCCGCGGTGCGCGAGATGGGCAAGGAGCTCGGGCTCTGGAGCCCGTTCGAGGCCAACTCGCCGATCGGGATCAACCAGCCCGCCCCGGCGGTGCACCGGAACGGAGCCTGACCCGCCGGGGTCGGTCGCCGGCTAGCTGACCGCGGTGCGGGGGAGCCGCTTCGGATCCGTCTTCTCGGGCAGGCAGGTGAACTCGATCTTCACCTTGCCCTGCCGGACCAGCTTGAGGGCCGCGTAGTCGGCGAGGGCGGCGTGGCACTGCTGCCGGGTCTCGAAGGAATCCACCGCGGTGTAGCCGCGATCGACGACCTGCTCGCCGACCATCGCGGTCTCGTGCGCCCACAGCACCCAGGCCAGGCTCAGGACGAGTCGCTTCATGGAATCCCCCTTGGCTGGCTGCTGCAGGGAGCAATCCGCGGACCATCGGGGAAGCGGATAGTTTTCAGATAGTTCAGACCCGCATGCTCAGTCTGCATGGAAGGGCCGGTGCCGCCCTGGGCAGGGCGCTTCCCAGCCTGGAGGCGGGACCACCCGCGCAAGACGTGCCGCGGCCACGGCCCGCGGACGCGGCGCGGGACGAAGCCGTATACTGGCGCGCGTGACAACGCCGCCCCGTACCGCGCAGCAGCCAACCCGAGCCAAGGAGGCTTCCGTGGCCACCAAGATCCTCGTGTCTCCCAAGTTCCCCCCCGCGATGCTCGACATCGCGAAGAGCTACGTCCCGGCCGGCTTCGAGCTGGTGGTGGCGGACGCGGGCACCCCCGAGTTCACCGCCGCATTGCCGGAGATCGCCTACTACGTGGGCTTCCCGCGCGCGGAGCTGAACACGGAGTTCTTCAAGGCCGCCTCCGGTCTCAAGCTGGTCCAGCTCATCAGCGCCGGCTACGACCGCCTCGACGTCGGCGCGGCCCGGCGTGCCGGGGTGCCGGTGGCGAACAACGGCGGGTCGAACTCGGTGGCGGTCGCCGAGCACACCTTGATGCTGATGCTCGCGGTCTACCGCAAGCTCTCCTGGCACCACAGCAACGTGATCACCGGCAAGTGGCGGGTGGGGGACTTCGCCAGCAACCGCACCTACGAGCTGGAGGGCAAGACCCTGGGTATCGTGGGACTCGGCACCATCGGCAAGAAGGTGGCGCGGCGGGCCGCCGCCTTCGACATGAAGATCGTGTACTACGACATCGCGCGCCTGTCCGAGGATGCGGAGGATGCCCTCGGCGTCCGGTTCATGCTGCTGCCGGAGCTGCTGCGCACCGCGGACATCGTCTCGCTGCACGTGCCGCTCAACGCCAGCACCCGCGGAATGTTCGGAGCCCGCGAGATGGGGATGATGCGGCCCTCGGCGGTGCTGATCAACACCTGCCGCGGGCCGGTCGTGGACGAGCAGGCGCTGTACACCGCGCTGACCACGAAGGTCATCGCGGCGGCGGGCCTCGACGTGATGGTGGAGGAGCCGCCCATCGCGAACCATCCGCTGTTCGCGCTGGAGAACGTGACCTTCACCCCGCACACCGCGGGCCCCACCTGGGACAACTGGTTCAAGGCGTTCCGCAACGCCTTCGACAACGTGCAGCGGGTGGCCCGCGGCGAGACGCCCCTCTGGGTCATCCCGGAGCTGCGCCAGTAGCCGGCTTCTTGGCGAAGCGGTCGGGCTCCCGCAAGGCCGCGGCCTCCGCGGGGAACTTCCTCACCGGAGTGCGTCGCGCGGACGGCCGGCGGGAGCCCGATCGCTTTCCGCTCAGCCTGCCCATTTTCCGGAACCTCGAGCACCTGGACTTCCGGGCCCGCGTCACCTTCCTGGTGGGCGAGAACGGCTGCGGCAAGTCCACGCTGCTGGAGGGGCTCGCGGCGGGGGCGGGGGCCATCGCGGTGGGCGGGCGCGACCTCGACCGCGATTCGACCCTGGCCGGCGCGCGCGCGTGGGCCCGCGCCTTCCGGGTGCAGCGCGCCCGGCATCCCCGCACCACGCTCTTCCTGCGCGCGGAGGACGTGTTCGGCTTCACCTTGCGGGTCCGTCGCGACATCGCCGATCTCGAGGCGACGGAGACGGAGCTGCGGGGCAGCCTGCCCGAGGGCTCGTGGGGCCAGCGCCTGGCCACCGGCACGGTGGCCGGGCAGCGGGCGGCCCTGACCCGCCGCTACGGCGCCGATCCCGACGCCCGCTCCCACGGCGAGACGTTCCTGCACCTGCTCCAGCAGCGGCTCCATCCGCGCGGCCTCTACTTCCTCGACGAGCCGGAGACTCCGCTATCGCCGACGCGGGTGCTGGCCCTGCTCGCGATCCTTCGCGACCGTGCGGCCGAGGATTGCCAGTTCGTGGTCGCGACCCACTCGCCGATCCTCATGGCGCTGCCGGGCGCCGAGATCCTGCTGCTCGAGGGCGATGCCATCACGCCGATCCGCTACGACGAGGCGGAGCACGTGCGCATCACCCGGGCCTTCCTCGACGATCCGGAGAGCTTCCTGCGCCGGCTGTGACCGGCGCCGTTTGACTTCCGCGTCCGCCGCCCCGACAATAGCGACAATGAAGTGGCCCAGCTCCCGGTCGATCGCCCTGGTGTGGCTGCTCGCCGCTTTGAGCCTGGTCGGGTGGTTGATCGTCAACCTGGACACCGCGGGCTGGATCATCCTGACCCTCACGGTGGGGCTGATGGCCTTCGAGCTGACGCGCCGTCGCGACGGCACCGGCGGGCCGCCGAAGGGCCGGGTTCCCGGCGGGTCCTAGCCCGCGCCGGCCCGCGGGCCGAAGGCTAGAAGGGCGCCGGCAGCTGCAGCGCCGCCCGGCGCAGCGCCTCCCGCACGAGCGGCAGGAACAGCATCACGACGAAGAACAGCGTCGCCAGCCAGATCAGCAGCCGGAGCAGGCGGGAGGGCGGCTCGGGCTCGGCCATATGCGCCGGAGCGTAGTCCCGCGCTCCAGCCCCGTCAAGGCGGCGTCCCCCCGCGCAGCGGCGCCCCAGAAGTTGCCTTCCTGTATGCCGCTGGCTACACTACGCGGCATGTCGAGCTGGATTCGCGGCGGCACCGCGGTCCTCGCGCTGCTCGGGGTGGTCGCAGCCCCGGTGGAAGTGCGGGTGCTGCTCGTGGACGATCCGGTGGTCGCCCCGCCCGTGCTCGCCACCGCGCTCACGATCTCGTCCTGTCTGCTGCTGGTGTGGTCGGGTCTGGGGCTCCGCCGGACGGCGGCGGCCCGGGCCCTGCAGGCCCGGCCGCCCGCGCCGGGCGCCTAAGGGCCCACCGCGGCGTGGGCGCCCTCGGCCGGACCCTTCGCTACCTGGGCCTCGGCGGCGGCGATTCGGAGTCGCTCGCCGATCTCACGACGCCCGGCGGCCGTCCCGAGCCGGACGCCATCGGGGCGGGCCTCACGTTCCGCGGCGAGCTGGCCGGCGACGGCGACTTCCACATCGCGGGCCGCTTCGAGGGCGACATCAACGTGACCGGCCGCGTGCTGGTGGCCGAAGGGGCCCAGATCGACGCCAACATCAACGCGCACGCGATCGTGGTGGGCGGGACGGTGCGCGGCAACCTCTCGGCCACCACGCGCGTCGAGATCCTGCCCACCGGGACGCTGACCGGCACGCTCCGCACCGGCAGCTTCTCGGCCGCGGACGGCGCGGCGGTCAAGGGCGAGATCTGGATCGAGCGGCCGGGCAACGGCCGCAGCCCGGAGCGCCGGCCGTGACGACGCACCGCTGATGGACTGGAACGACCTCCTCTCCTCGCGCGGCGTGCGCCTGGGCCTCAAGGCGGCGGGCATCGTGGCGGTGGTCGCGGTCCTCGGGCTCGCCGGGTGGCTCTGGCTCCGCGCTGCGGACGCGCGGGGGCAGGCCGCGCTCGCGGCCTCCATGCAGCAGGTCCAGCAGGCCGAGGGCCCGCAGGCCAGCCCGGAGGCCCGCGCCCGGGCGATCGCCGCGCTCCAGGCGGTGGTGACCGAGCACGGCCGCTCCTCGGCCGCGGTGCAGGCCGCCTACGAGCTGGGCAACCTCCAGTTCGAGGCCGGCGACTACGCGGCGGCCCGCCGGGCCTACGAGCTGGCGCTCGCCAAGGGGGCGAGCGGCAGCCTGCGCACGCTGGCCGCGTCCGGCATCGGCCACACCTGGGAGGCGGAGAAGAACTACGCCAGCGCGGTGACCGCGTACGAGGCGGTGGCGCGCGAGATCCCGGCCGGACAGTTCTTCTTCGAGGACGCGCTGCTGGACCTGGCGCGGGCCCAGGCGCTGGCCGGCAAGCCCGCCGAGGCCCGGGCGACCTATGAGCGCCTGCTCAAGGACGTGCCCGACACGCGGCGGGCGGCCGACATCCGGGCCCGCATCGCCGCGCTCCAGCCCGCCAGGTAGGGCCCGACGGTTCCGTCCGCGCAACGCTTCCCAGAGCCTCCAGGGCCGCTCCCCTGCGCCGGTGCGGCAAGTCCGATAAGAGGCATTATGTCAATTTCATCTCGCAAGACCCGAGGCGCGGGTGCAGGCGCTGGCCGCGCTGCGCGCCACCATCGTGCGCAAGGCGAGGCGGTGCTGCTGCGTGTCACCGACGTGCCGCTCGCGCGCTACCTCGGCGAGCCGGGCTGATCCGCGGGCCCGCCGTCGGGGCCGTCGGCGGCCCGCCCCTCGCGGGGCCCGGGCTCGCCGACCCGGTGCGCCACGCAGTGCACCGTCGCGACCGTGGTCCCGTCCGCGGAGACCGTGACGTCGAAGAACGCGGCCCGGCGGCCCCGCCGGCGCTCCCGGGCCTCGGCGACCAGGCGCGATCCGGGAGCCGCCGCGGCGAGAAAGCTGATCGTCATCGTCAGCGCCACCCACGTCCCGCCACGGGAGTTGCAGGCCGCGCCGAACGCCACGTCGGCGAGCGAGAAGATCACGCCGCCGTGGGGCGCGCCCTGATGGTTGAGCATGGTCGGACGCAGCGTGAGCGCGACCCGGCAGCGGCCGGGGCCCAGCTCGAGGTACTCCACGCCCAGCTCGTGGGCCCACGGCTCGCGCTGGAGCGCGGCCGTCCGCTCCGCCGCGTCGCCGTCGGGTCGTTCGGGAGCGGTCACGCGGGCTACGGAAGGATGATGGCGCTGACGGTGAGCGCGGTGTCCTGCGAGGCCTGCTCGGCGCGGTAGGACAGCACCTGGCGCGTGACCGCGTGGAGGCTGCCGGTGTGGCCGCCGATCTGCAGCCGGCCGCCGATCTGCAGCCGGCCGCCGTTCCGCACCACGACCTGGGTGGCGGCCTCCGTCATCTCCACCGTCCCGCCGCCTCCCGGCGTGAAGTAGCTGATGACCGGCGTGAGCGTCACCCGGATCTGGTTGTCGGGCAGGATCACCGGCCGCACCGCGAGCGAGGTGCCCACCTGCTGCCAGGTCACGCCCTGCGCCACGTAGCCCCGGCCGGTGGCGTAGTCGTGATAGTACGCGAGCTGCGCGGCGGGCACCGCCTGGGCCACCAGGATCGAGCCCTCACCGCCGTCCTGGACCACCGTGAAGAGGCCGGAGGAGCGCGTGATCCGGGTGGTGCTGTCCTTCACCGCGACCCCGCCGCGACCCCGCACCCGGGGATCGCCGCTCCGCCGCTGCTCCACGATCACGTTGCCCTGCCCGCCCACGCCCTGGCGGCTCGACTGGGCCTGCTGGGTGAGCTCGAGCAGCACCTTCACCTGCCGCGTGCTCTGGGCGCCCGCGGGCACCGCGGCGATCACGACGACGGCCAGCAACGCGAGCGCGGCGAGCGGCTTCACGGAGCGACCGGCCTATCCGGGGATCTGCGCTTCCTCGGGCAGACGCTCCCACACCGGCGTCCACTCCGGCAGGGTGAGCCCGACCGCGCCCGCCTTCTCGGCCACCTCGCGGGCGAAGGCCTGTCGCACCTCGTCGTTGTCGCGGAGCTTCAGGCGGTACTTGCGGTAGAGCGCGTTCTTGGCCGAGCCGGGCCGGCCGAAGATGTTCATGGTGCGGATGTACCAGCGGTTGAGCGTCTCCTGCGCCTCGTCGTGGGTCGTGGAATCCTCGGCCAGCCGCTTCACCCAGTACTCGCCGTGCCGGATGTGAAACTTCTCCTCCTTGAAGATGCCCTCGATGGCGCGCACCCACGGCCCGTAGGAGCAGGACCGCACGTCCTCCAGCTGGTGCCCAGCCCCGCGATCCATGCAGAAGTTGAAGAAGACGAAGTCGGCCCACGTCTCGATCGGATAGTAGAAGATGTTGACGCGCTTGTCCGCGGTGATGCGCGCGGTCCCGATGTCGGCGTCGGCCGCGATGCGCATCGTGAAGGTCTCGTCGTGGGCGCGCACGTGCGCCTCCACGTCGACGCCCAGGTCGGCGAGCAGCCCGTACATCACGGTGGCGTGGCGCAGCTCGTCCTTCACGATCTGGGCCACCACGTGCTTTTCCTCGACGCCGGGGGCCTTGGCGATCCACGGCACGTAGCCGTAGCCGCCGGCCAGCTCCGAGTCGGCCTGCATGGTCATCAGATGGATCAGGTTGCTCCGGTACTCCTCCGTCATCTCCTCGGGGGACTCGATACGCTCCCCCGCCTCGATGCGGGCCAGCAGTCGGGCCTCGTCTCGCTCCGCCATGTCGCGCTATCTCCTTTCCACGACCCGCACCGCCTTGCCTTCGCTGCGCGGGATGCTTTTCGGGGCGACCACCGCGACCTCCGGGCTCAGCCCCAGGTGGCCGCGGAGGCGCTGGGCCACCCGGTCTCCCAGGGCCGCCCGCTCGCCCGGCGCCGCGTCGAACCCGCCCCACGCCTGCACCAGCCGCTCCACCGGCTCCACGTGCACCGCGAGCGTGGGGAACCCCCCGCGCCGGTCCACCAGGAGCTGGTAGTGCGGGGCCACGTCCTCGAGGGTGAGCAGCGCGGCCTCCAGCTGGGACGGGTAGACGTTGACGCCCTTGATGATCAGCATATCGTCGGTGCGCCCCTTGACGCGCGCCATCCGCACCGTGGTCCGGCCGCAGCGGCACGGGCTCGCGTCGAGCCGGGTGACGTCGCCGGTGCGGTAGCGGATCATCGGCAGGGCCTCCCGGGTGAGCGTGGTCAGCACGAGCTCCCCCTCCTGCCCCTCGGCCAGCGGGGCGCCGGTGGCCGGATCCACGATCTCGGGCAGGAAGTGATCCTCGTTGACGTGCAGCCCGTCGCGTGCCTCCGCGCACTCGGTGGCCACGCCGGGGCCGATCATCTCGCTGAGCCCGTAGAAGTCCACCGCCACGCAGCCCCAGAGGGCCTCGATCTGCGCGCGCATGGCCTCCGTCCACGGCTCGGCGCCGAAGAGGCCGTAGGCGACTCCCACCGTGCGCGGGTCGATGCCCTGCTCGCGCATCGACTCCCCGATGTGCAGCGCGAAGGACGGCGTGCACGCGAGCCCGTGCGGGCGGAGGTCCTGAAGCAGCAGGATCTGGCGCAGGGTGTTCCCGGAGGACATCGGCACCACCGTGAGGCCCATGTGCTCGGCCCCGTCGTGGAAGCCGAGCCCGCCGGTGAAGAGCCCGTAGCCGTAGGCGATCTGGACGAGCTGGCCCGGGCGCGCCCCCGCGGAGGCCAGCGCGCGCGCCATCACCTCGCGCCACAGCTCGAGGTCGGCGCGCGTGTAGCCGACCACGGTCGGCTTGCCGCGCGTGCCCGAGGAGGCGTGGATCCGGACCAGCCGCTCGCGCGGCACCGCGAAGAGCCCGAACGGGTAGTGCTCGCGCAGGTCGTCCTTGCGGGTGAACGGCAGCTCCGGGAGCCTTTCGAGCGTCGCGTCCCCCTCGTCCACCCCCGCCGCCGCGAAGCGGTCCTTGTAGAAGGGCACCCGGGCGCGCGCCCGCGCCACCGTCGCGGCGAGCCGCTCCGCCTGCAGGGTGCGAAGCGCCGCGCGCGGGGCGGTCTCGATCTCGCGGTTCCAGATCATGCGGACCGGGCCTCAGGTCACCGCGACCCGGCGCACGAGCCAGCCCTGCCGCTCGAGGAAGCGGGCCATGGTCTCGAGCGTGCGGGGATCGGCGGAGGCGTCCAGGCTGATCCGATCCGGCAGGACGTAGCGGACCTCGGGATAGGAGACCAGCACGCGCAGCAGCGTGCGCACCCGCGGGTCCCATCCGAGCAGCCCCTGATGGTCCGGCCCCGCGGTGTGCGGGTCCCAATCGCTCTGCAGGGCGACGCGCAGCGTACGGGCCGGCGGCGCCATCAGCGCCTCCCGTCGATCAGCGTCTGATAGTGGCGCACCATCGCCTGGATCTGGCGGTCGGTGGACAAGCGCGTCTCCGCCAGGCGGCGGGCCGCCGTCCCCATGGCGGCGCGGCGGGCGCCGTCGAGCAGGAGCCCGATCGCGGCGTCCGCCATCTCCCGGGTATCGCCCTTGGTGAGGAGGCCGGTCTCGCCGTCGGCTACCACCTCGTCGACGCCGGAGGCCCGGACCGCCACCGCGGGCAGCGCGCAGGCGTGCGCCTCGGCCAGCACCAGGCCCTGGGTCTCGGTCTCGGAGGCGAACAGGAACAGATCGGCGGCCCGGTAGTAGTCCGGCAGCGCCGCGCGATCGACCACGCCGTGGAACACGATGCGCCGCCCCGCGCGGCTCGCCGCCGCGCGCGCCCGGAGGGCCGCGTCGTGGCTGCCCTTGCCCACCAGGTGCAGGGTCGCGCCGGACACCGCCGCCGCCACCGAGTCGAAGGCGTCGAGCACGCGCTCGAGGCTCTTCTCGCGGTCGAGCCGGCCGGTGTAGAGGCAGATCAACCCCGCGGCGGGCAGTCCGAGCCGGCGGCGCGCCCGCTCGCGGCTGCCCGGGCTGAACACGGTGAGGTCCACCCCGGTGGGGATCACGCTCACCGGCGCGCGCACCCCGCGCGCGCGCAGCGTGTCCGCCACGTGGTCGGAGGGCGCCACCACCAGGTCCGCCGAGTCGGCGAATCGGCACGCCAGCCGCACCGCCAGGCCCTCGACCAGGCGCGGGGGCAGCGGCACGTAGTGGGCGTACTTCTCGTAGCGCGTGTGGTACGTGAACACGAGCGGCAGCCCCTCGCGGCGGGCCAGCCGGCGTCCGGTCACCCCGAGGAGGAACGGATGGTGGACGTGAACCACATCGAGATGAAGGCGGCGGGCCAGGCGGTGGAGACGGCGGGAGACGGGCAGCGGGAGCGAGAAGCCGGGATAGGTGGGCGCCGGCACCGACGGGTAGCGGAACACGTACGGCGGGTCGGAGTGCGGTTGCTGCGCGGCGGGAGCGAAGACCCAGACGTGGTGGCCGAGCGCCTCAAGCCCCGCCCGGAGGGTCTCGATGGCGGTCGTGACCCCGCCGCGGAACGGCAGGTAGTTGTTGGTGAACAGCCCGACCCGCATCCACCTATTCGTCCGGGTTCTTCGGGTCCTTGCCGCGCTCGATCCGATCGAAGTCGCCCGGCTTGAGCGACTCCAGCCACTCCTTGATCTTGGCCTGGTCGTCGCCCTTGCCGCTGCCGATCTCGGTTTCCTTGGAGACCTCGACGGTGCGCGCCTTCTGCACGACCTCCTCCTCCACGAAGATCGGCGCGCCCACCCGCAGGGCGAGCGCGATGGCGTCGGACGGACGCGAGTCCACCGTGATGTCCGCGTTGCCGAGGCGGAGGTAGAGCACCGCGTAGAACGTGTTCTCGCGCAGGTCGTTGACCACCACCTTCTGCACCCGCGCGTCGAGGGACTCGAGGATGTTCTTGATGAGGTCGTGGGTCATCGGCCGCGCGGTGGTGACCTTCTCCAGCTCGAGCGCGATGGCGTTGGCCTCGAAGAGCCCGACCCAGATCGGGAGCGAGCGCTTCTCTTCCTCGTCCCGGAGGATGATCATGGGCATGTTGGAGAGCGGATCCAGCGCGAGGCCCTTCACTTTCATCTCCAGCCACATGGGAGCGCCTCCTCCTAGGTCGACAGCGCGGGCTCGGCCACGCCCACCGGACGGCCCGGAACGGGCGGAGCATCGGCCAGCTCGCCCCGCAGGCTGTGCGGCAGCGCCCGGATGATGCGCACGTCCACCACCCGGCCCAGCAGGTCGCGGCCGCCGGTGTCGAAGTTCACCACTCGATTGCAGCGGGTTCGCCCCGCCGCCTCGCGGGGGTCCTTGCGCGAGGCGCCGTCGACCAGGACCGGCACCGCGCGGCCCTCGAGCCGCCGGCTGCGCGCGGCGGCCACGCGCGTGGTCACCTCCAGCAGGCGACTGTTGCGCTCCGCCTTCACCGCGTCCGGCACCTGGTCGGGCATCTCGGCCGCCGGGGTGCCCGGGCGCCGCGAGTAGCGGAAGGCGAAGACGTTGTCGTAGCCCACCCGCTCGACCATCTCCAGCGTCTGCGCGAAATCCTCCTCGGTCTCGCCCGGGAAGCCGACGATCAGGTCGGTGGAGAGCGCCAGATCCGGCACCGCCTCACGCAGCTCGGCGATGAGCTCGAGGTACCGCGCCCGGGTGTAGCCGCGGTTCATCCGCTCCAGCACGCGGTCGGAGCCGGACTGCAGCGGCAGGTGCAGGTACTCGCAGACTTTCGGGACGTCGCGAATGGCGCGGATCAGACGGGGGGTGAGGTTGTAGGGGTTCGACGTCGTGAAGCGGATGCGCTCGAGGCCGTCGATGTCGTTCACCCGCTCCAGCAGCGCGGCCAGATCGGTGGGCGGGCTCAGGTCGCGGCCATAGGCGTTCACGGTCTGCCCCAGCAGCGTGACCTCCCGGCAGCCCGCGGCGACCAGCCCGCGGATCTCGTCCACGATCACCTCGGGCGCGTGGCTGCGCTCGCGCCCCCGCGTGGTCGGCACCACACAGAAAGTGCAGTGCTTCTCGCAGCCTTCCATCACGGTGACGAAGGCCTTGAGCCGTGAGCCTCCGTCGGGGCGCGCGGTGATCTTGACCAGCGGCCCCTCCCCGGTCTCCAGCACGGGGCCGCGCCGGGCCCGCGCCCGCTCCACCAGCTCCGCCACCCGCGCGATGGCGGGCGAGCCGAACACGAGATCGACGTGGGGCGCCCGCTCCTGGATGCGCCCCCGCTGCAGCTGTGCCATGCAGCCCATCACGCCGATGGTCAGGTCGGGGCGACGGCGCTTGAGGTGCTTGAGCGCGCCCAGCTGGGAGAACACCTTGTCCTCCGCCTTCTCGCGGATGGAGCAGGTGTTCACCAGGATGAGATCCGCCTCCTCCGGACGGTCGGTCAGCTCGTACTGCTCCTGCTTGAGCAGCCCCGCCACCCGCTCGGAGTCGTACTCGTTCATCTGGCAGCCGTACGTGATGAGGTGGAGCTTGGCCATCAGGCGCCGGGCGAAGAGGGAGAGGACTCGGAGCGATTTTTCTGCATGTTTGGTCGGGACTTACGGTAGCACCCGGTCCCGGGCAAGTCAAACTCCCGGCCCGGCGAGGCCGGTCAGACCGTCTCCTCGAAGACGCCGATCCGCCGGAACTTCTCCTGGCGCTCCCCGATGAGCTCGGCCTCGGACTTGGACCGGAGCTCCCGGAGCTGCTCCCGCAGCGCCACGCGCAGGCTCGCCGCGGTGGCCTCCCAGTCGCGGTGGGCGCCGCCCACCGGCTCGGGCACGATCGCGTCGATGACGCCCAGCTTCAGCAGGTCGGGCGCGGTCACCCGCATGATCTCGGCCGCTTCCGGCGCCTTGGTGGCTTCGCCCCAGAGGATGGCCGCGCAGCCCTCCGGGGAGATCACCGCGTAGATCGCGTACTCGAGCATGAGCACGCGGTTGCCCACCCCGAGGGCGAGGGCCCCGCCGCTGCCCCCTTCCCCGGTGACCACGCAGATCAGCGGGATGGGGAGCCCGGCCATCTCGCGCAGGTTGCGCGCGATCGCCTCCGCCTGTCCCCGCTCCTCCGCGCCGATCCCCGGGTAGGCGCCCGGAGTGTCGATGAACGTGATCACGGGTTTGCCGAACTTGCCGGCCAGCTGCATGAGGCGGAGGGCCTTGCGGTAGCCCTCCGGATGCGGCATCCCGAAGTTGCGCGCGATGTTCTCGCGCGTGTCGCGTCCCTTCTGGTGGCCGATGACCACCACCGGCTCTCCCTCGAAGAGCGCGAGCCCGCCCACGATCGCCTTGTCGTCGCCGAAGACGCGGTCGCCGTGGAGCTCCACCCAGTCCTCCAGCAGCAGGTTGACGAGGTCGAGGGTGTGGGGCCGCTTCGGGTGGCGCGCGATCTGCGTGCGCTGCCAGGCGGTCAGGCTCGAGTAGACGCGCTGCTGCTGGCGGGCGAGGCGCTCCTCGAGCTTCGCGATCTCGTCGCGCGCGGCGACCGGATCCTCGGACGCGCGCAGCTCCGCGATGCGATTCTCCAGCTCGAGGATCGGCTTCTCGAAGTCAAGCTCGTCCGGCATACTCGACGAGTATACTGCCCGGCCCCAGCAGCCCCTCGACTTTCGCGACCAGCTCGGGCGCCGGATCCACGCCGAGCTCCTTCACCCGCAGCACCACTTCCTGCGTCGGCAGCAGCACGTGCACGAACAGCGGGGTGCGCCCCTCGTGCTCGTAGCACGCCGCCTTCACCGAGGCGAGCAGGTCGGCGAGCGGCTCCGCCGCCGCGCTCACCCGGATGCGGCAGGCGTGGGCGATGTCCACCCCCGCGCCGCGCCCGTTGCCGCCGTGCCCGTTCGTGTGCCCGTTGCCGTTGACGTGGCCGTTGCCGCCGAGACCGCCGTTCGTCACCGCTTCCTCCAGGGGCTTGATCTCCTCCGCCAGCACCACCCGGCCCTTGTCGCTGTCGTCCGCGCGCCCCTTCACGATCACCGGCCCCCTGTGGCGGAGGGCCACCGCGCAGGTCCGGTAGGGTTCCGGAAAGATGGTCAGCGGCACGCTGCCGTCCACCAGCTCCAGGGTGGCGAAGGCCATGCGGTTGCCGCTCTTGGTCGCGCTCTCGCTGAACGCGCTCACCTGCCCCAGGAGCAGCACGCGAGCGCCGGTCGCGCGGGTCGAGAGATCGGCCGCGGTCAGCGCGTTGATCCGTCGCGCCACCTCGCGGTACTGCTCGAGCGGGTGGCCCGACAGGTAGAAGCCCAGCACCTCGCGCTCGAACGCCAGCATCTCCTCCTGCGGCCACTCCGGGACCCGCGCCGCCGGCGGCACCACCGCCGCCTTCGGCGCGGCGTCCCCGCCCCCGAGGGCGTCGAAGAGCGAGACCTGGCCCTCCTCCCGATCCCGCTGCCGTCGCTGCCCGCCCTCCATGGCCTGGTCGAGCGAGGCGAGCAGGCCGGCCCGCGTGTTCTGGAGCGAGTCGAACGCGCCCGCCTTGATCAGGGACTCGATCACCCGTCGATTGACCAGCCGCAGGTCCACCCGCCCGCAGAAGTCGTCGAGGCTCGTGAAGATGCCGTCGGCCTCCCGCGCCTTCACGATCGAGTCGATGGCGGTGGCCCCCACGTTCTTGATCGCGGCCAGCCCGAAGTGGATGGCGTCGCCGGAGACGGTGAACTCCGCGCGCGAGACGTTGACGTCCGGCGGCTCGACCCGCAGGCCCATCGCCCGCGTCTCCTCCACGTACTGGACGATCTTGTCCGTCTTGTCCATTTCGGAGGTGAGCAGGGCCGCCATGAACTCGGTCGGGTAGTTCGCCTTGAGGTACGCGGTCTGGTACGCCACCACGCCGTAGCACGCGGCGTGGGAGTTGTGCACCGCCACCCCGTTCGCGATGAAGCTCGCCGCGCCGGGCACCTCGAAGTCGTAGGTCGGCTCCTCGCCCTGCCGCACGAAGCCCCGGGGCCGCGACCAGCCGAGCGGGGATTCGGCCAGCGCGTGGAGCGCCGGGGAGTCGAAGCGGTCGGCGAGGCGGGCGACGGTGGAGCGCGGCATGAGGCGCGGCCAGCGCAGGCGCAGGACCCGGCTGCCGGCCCGGACGGAGCCGAACGCCTTGAGCAGGCTCTCCTCGAGGGGCGCCCGGTACATCTCGCGGGGGACCAGGTCCTCGCTCTCGCGCGGGGCGAGCCGGCGCAGCACCGCGACCACGTCCCCCGCGCCGAGGTCCTCCGCGTTCACCCAGCCGCGCTGGGTGAAGATCGGGTGGTCCGGCGTGCAGCGGACCGACATGCCGTTGGCGAGCTGCAGCCGGCCGACCGGGCGCGTCCCGCTCGGCCGGACCGCCCGCGCGCGGTACGGCCCATCCTTGGTGAGCACGAGATCGCCGGCCCGGATCTCGGTGATGCGCTTGCGGGACCCGTCGGCCATCTCGATCCAGGTATCCGCGGTCAGGCACTTGTTGAAGCCGTACCCCGCGAACTTCTCGATGAGATCCCAGATGCGCTCGGCCCTCTTGACCTCGATCTTGTTGGCCTTGCAGCCGGAGATGAACTTCTCCCGCTGCTGGGCCATCAGCTCGCGGTCCTTCTTCCCCATCGCCTTGCGCAGCGTGTCGGCCTCGCCGAGCGAGAAGCCGGCCAGGTCGGCGGCGAGCCGCATGACCTGCTCCTGGTAGACCATGATCCCGTAGGTCTCCTGGAGGTGTCGCTCCATCAGCGGGTGCTCGTACGCGATGGCGGCGCGGCCGTGCTTGCGATCGACGAAGTCGTCGATGAGATCCATCGGCCCCGGCCGGTAGAGGGCCACCATCGCGATGATGTCCTCGATGCGCTGGGGCTTGAGCCGCTTGAGCGCGTCCCTCATGCCGGCCGACTCCAGCTGGAACACCCCGAAGGTGCGCGCGTCGGACAGGAGCTGGTAGGTCTTGGCGTCGTCGAGCGGCAGCGCGTCGACGTCGAGCGCGACCCCGCGCGACTCCTTGATCAGCCGGAGCGCGTCGGTGATGACGGTGAGCGTCTTGAGCCCGAGGAAGTCCATCTTGAGCAGGCCCAGCTTCTCGATCGGGCCCATCGCGTAGCCGGTGATCAGCTCCGGGCGCTTGGGGTCCTTGTAGAGCGGCACGCGCTCCATGAGCGGCTCGTCCGAGATGACCACCGCGGAGGCGTGCACCGACGCGTGGCGGGTGCAGCCTTCGAGCGCGCGCGCCACCGCCCACATCTCCCCCACCCGCTGGTCGCGCTTGACCTGCTCGGCCAGCGGCGGCGCCTTCTCGAGCGCCTCCTCGAGCGAGATGTTGAGGGGAAAGCCGGGCACCAGCTTGGCGATGCGGTCCGCCTCCCCGTAGGAGAAGCCCAGCACGCGGGCCACGTCGCGGATGACCGCCTTGGCCCCCATGGTCCCGAAGGTGATGATGTGGGCGACCCGATCCGCCCCGTAGCGATCCACCACGTAGCGGATCACCTCGTCGCGGCGGTCGTCCGCGAAGTCGATGTCCATGTCCGGCATCGAGATGCGCTCCGGATTCAGGAACCGCTCGAAGATCAGCCCGTAGCGGATGGGATCCACGTTCGTGATGCCGAGGCAGTAGGCCACCAGCGAGCCGGCGGAGGAGCCGCGGCCCGGCCCCACCGCGATGCCCTGCTTCCGGGCGTGGGCGATGAAGTCCCACACCACCAGGAAGTAGCCGGAGAAGCCCATCTTGGAGACGACGCCCAGCTCGTACCGCAGGCGCTCCACGATGGCGTCGGCGGGGGCGCTGCCGTAGCGCCGCGCGAGCCCCTCGAAGGCCAGGTGCTCGAGATAGGAGTCGAGCGTGTAGCCGTCCGGCACCGTGTACTTCGGCAGGTGGAACTGGCCGAACTGGAGGTCCACGTTGCACCGCTCGGCCACCGCCATCGTGTTGCGGTAGGCCTCGGGCAGGTCCTTGAAGACGGCCTTCATCTCCTCGGCCGACTTCACGTAGAACTCGTTGCTGGAGAACTTCCAGCGGTTCGGGTCGCTCATGGTGGTGCCGGTCTGGATGCAGAGCAGCGCCTCGTGGGCGCGCGCGTGCTCGGCCTCCAGGTAGTGCGAGTCGTTGGTCCCGCAGAGCGGCGCCCCGATCGCCTTCGCGATCTGGATCGTGCCCTCGGTCACCGCCACCTGCTGCTCGAGACCGTGCGACTGCACCTCCATGAAGTAGTGGTCCTTGCCGAACACCTCCTGGTACCAGCCGGCGGTCCGGCGCGCCTTGGCCGCGTCGCCCGCCGAGAGCAGGCGGCTCACCTCCGAGTTGAGGCAGCCGGAGAGCACCAGCAGCCCGTCGGCGTGCTGGGCCAGGAGCTCGTGGTCCACCCGAGGCTTGTAGTAGTAGCCCTCGAGGTAGGCCTTGGAGACCAGCTTCATGAGGTTGGCGTAGCCGGCCGCGGTGCGCGCCAGCACCGTGCAGTGGCTGGCGCCCTCGTAGCCGCCGTCCTGGCTGGAGCGCTCGAACCGGCTGCCCGGCGCCACGTAGAGCTCCGAGCCCAGGATCGGCTTCACGCCCGCCTTGGCGCACGCGGTGTAGAAGTCCACCGCCCCGAAGAGGTTGCCGTGGTCGGTCAGGGCCAGCGCGGGAAACTTGAGCGCCTTGGCCCGCTCCACCAGCTTCTCCAGCCGGGCCGCGCCGTCGAGGAGACTGTACTCGGAGTGGACGTGCAGATGGACGAAGTCGGCGTGTTTCATTCTGATCGCCTACCGGTGCCAGACAGCGGGTTGCGGTTCGGCCTCTTCGCCCCTCCCATCGGAGTCGCGGAGACCACCGATCCGCGAACCGCCGAGGGCCCGGTGCGCGGCCCCCGGAAGGGCGCGCGTCCTGCCGATCACTCCCACTCGATGGTGCTCGGGGGCTTGGAGGAGATGTCGTAGACGACGCGGTTGACGCCCTTGACCTCGTTGATGATGCGGCTCGAGATGCGGCCCAGCAGGTCGTGGGGCAGCCGCGCCCAGTCCGCGGTCATGGCGTCCTGGCTCGAGACCGCCCGCAGGGCGATCACCTGGGCGTAGGTCCGGAAGTCGCCCATCACCCCGACCGTGCGCACCGGCAGCAGCACCGCGAAGGCCTGCCATAGCTCGCGCTCGAGGCCGGCCTGGCGCACCTCTTCCTGCACGATGGCGTCGGCCTCCCGCAGGACGGCCAGACGCTCCTCGGTCACCTCGCCCAGCACCCGGATCGCGAGACCGGGGCCCGGGAAAGGCTGGCGCCAGATGATCTCGGGCGGCAGGCCCAGCACCGCCCCCACCTCCCGGACCTCGTCCTTGAAGAGCTCGCGCAGGGGCTCCACCAGCTTGAAGCGCATGTTCGGGGGCAGGCCGCCGACGTTGTGGTGGGTCTTGATGGTGGCCGACGGGCCCTTGAACGAGACCGACTCGATCACGTCCGGATAGAGCGTGCCCTGGGCCAGCCAGGGAATGTGGCCGAGCTTGCGGGCCTCGTCCTCGAACACCGCGATGAACTCGGCCCCGATGATCTTCCGCTTGGCCTCCGGATCGGTCACCCCTTCCAGTCGATCGATGAATCGCTTGCTTGCATCGACATGAATCAGGTTCATCTTGAAGGCGTCGCGGAACGTCCGGACGACCGCCTCGACCTCGCCTCGGCGCAGGAGGCCGTTGTCGACGAACAGGCACGTGAGCTGATCGCCGATCGCCCGGTGGACCAGCGCGGCCACCACGGAGGAGTCCACCCCACCCGAGAGCGCGCACAGCACACGGTCCCCGCCCACCTGCCGGCGGATGCTCTCGACCGCGGAGTCCACGAAGGAGGGCATGGACCAGTCACGCCTTGCCCCCGCGGCGTTGAGGAAGTTCTCGAGCACCTTCTTGCCCTGCGGGGTGTGGGCCACCTCGGGGTGGAACTGCACCGCATAGAGCCGCCGGGCCGGATCCGCCATGGCCGCGACCGGACAGTTGTCGGTGGAGGCCAGGCCGGTGAAGCCCGGCGGCGGCTCGAGCACCGTGTCGCCGTGGCTCATCCACACCGTCACCAGGCCGTCCGCCTCGGGCTGGACGCCCGCCAGCAGCCCATCCCGGCCCAGGAGCCGCAGGTGGGCCTTGCCGTACTCGCGGCGCTCCGCCGGCACCACGTGGCCGCCGAGCAGGTAGCCCATGGCCTGCATGCCATAGCAGATCCCGAGCAGCGGCAGCCCGGACTCGAACAGCCGCTTGTCCGGCAGGGGGGCTCTGTCCTCGTAGACGCTCGAGGGCCCGCCCGAGAGCACGATGCCCGTGTATCCGGCGGCGAGCACGCGATCGACCGGCTCGGTGCACGGGAGGATCTCGGAGTAGACGCCCAGCTCGCGGATCCGGCGGGCGATGAGCTGCGTGTACTGGCCCCCGAAGTCGAGGATGGCGATCTTCTGAGTGGTCATTGGTGAATCACTCCGCAGAGCGGTTCGGCCTCTTCGCCCCTTCGGGGCTCATCGGGACGGCCGGACAACCGACGACATCCGGTCCGCCTCGGCCCACGACATGCTGCCCGCGTTGAGCGCGCCCGCTCGGCGGGACTGCATGCGAACGGCGCGCTTAGCGCGGGGTGCCGAGCTTCTGGGCGCGCTGGAAGACCTTGCCCTCGGTCTTGATCGAGGGCGCGATGATCAGCTCGGTCTGCTGGAGCTCGCGGATGTTCATGGCGCCCACCGAGCCCATGCAGGTCCGGATGGCGCCCACCAGGTTCAACGTGCCGTCCTCGGTGAAGGCGGGACCGAAGAGGATCTGCTCGAGCGGCCCCGCGATGCCCACCCGGATCCGGGTGCCGCGCGGCAGGTTCGAGTGCGGCGTGGCCATGCCCCAGTGGTAGCCGCGGCCCGGGGCCTCCTGGGCGCGCGCGAAGGCGGAGCCGATCATGACCGCGTCGGCGCCGGAGGCGAGAGCCTTGCAGATGTCGCCGCCGGTGGTCATGCCGCCGTCGGTGATGATCGGGACGTAGCGGCCGGTCTTCTTGTAGTAGAAGTCCCGGGCCGCCGCGGAGTCCGCGGTGGCGGTGACCTGCGGCACGCCCAGGCCCAGCACCTCGCGGCTCGTGCACGCCGCGCCGGGCCCCACCCCGATCAGGAGGGCATCGACGCCGCAATCCATCAGCTCGAGGCACGCCTCGTAGGTCACCACGTTGCCGACGATGAGCGGGATCGACAGGTGCTTCTTGAGCTGACGCAGGTCCACCGGGACGTACTCGCTCGCGATGTGCCGCGCGGTGGTCACGGTGGACTGCACCACGAAGAAGTCGGCGCCCGCCTCCTCCGCGATCTTGGCGAAGCGCTCCGCGCGCTGCGGGATCGACGAGACCAGGACCGGACCGCCGCCCTTCTTGATCTCGCTGATGCGCTTGTGGATCAGCTCTTCCTTGATGGGCTCGCTGTAGATGCCCTGGATGATCTTGGTGGCTTCCTCGAGGCTCGCGGAGGTGATGCGCTCCAGCACCGCGTCGGGGTTCTCGTAGCGGGAGAAGATGCCCTCGAGGTTCAGCACCGCGAGGCCGCCCACCCGGCCCATCTCGATGGCGAACGACGGGCTGACCACGCCGTCCATGGCCGCCGCGATGATGGGGATCGGGAAGCGGTGACCGCAAAGCTCCCAGGAGATGTCGACCTCGCTGGGGTTGATGGTCAGGGCGCCGGGAACCAGCGCGATGTCATCGAAGCCGTACGCCGCCCGCGCCTTCCGTCCCCGCCCGACCCACATCCCCATACGCCTCGCCTCCCGGCCGCTCCCGGCCCGGGGTCGGGGCGCCGCGACTGGGCCGCCCAGGCCCCGTATGTAGAGAATCTTGCGCGTCGACCTACTGTAGGTAGGGGTGACTATACGGCGGTCGGCCCCGGGTGTCAACGGCTCACGCGCGGATGTCGGGGTGCGCGCGCTCCCACAGCAGGCGCAGCCCCTCCAGCTTGAGATCCGGATTGACGAACTGCAGGCACTGCACGACCTCGCGCATCTGGCCCACCAGGCCGCCCGTGCCGACGACCTTCACGTCGGCCTCCATCTCGCGCCGCATGCGCTCCACGAGGCCGTCCACGAGCCCGGCCCAGCCGTAGATCATGCCGGACTGGATGTTGGTCACGGTGTGGCGCCCGATCGCGTCCTTGGGCCGCACCAGCTCCACGCGGAACAGGCGCGCCGCGCGCGACACGAGCGCCTCCGCGGCGGTGTTGATGCCGGGGGCGATCGCGCCGCCGATGAACTCGCCGGCGCGGTTGACGCAGTCGAAGCGGGTCGCGGTGCCGAAGTCGACCACGATGAGGGGCGTGCCGTAGAGCGCGATGGCGGCCACGCAGCTCACCACCCGGTCCGCGCCGACTTCTCGGGGCACGTCCACGTTCAAGGGCAGATCCGGCGTGACGCCGGGCTCGACCGTGAGCGGGCTCACTCCGAAGTAGCGGTCGCACATCCATTCGAGCGCCTGCTGGATCGGCGGCACCACGTTGGAGATCGCCACGCCGGTGATGTGCTGCTGCTCGATCCCGCGGGTCGCGAGCAGGGTCTGGATGAAGACACCCCACTCGTCCGCGGTCTGCTCCCGCCGGGTGGTGAGCCGCCACGAGGCGCGCAGCCGAGGACCGTCGTAGATCCCCAGCGACGTGTTGGTGTTGCCGACGTCAATGACCAGCAGCATGGACGGTCCCCTCCTCCGCGGCCGCCCCCGAGACGACGCGCACCAGGCGCCCGTCGGCCGCGCGGGCCAGCAGCACGCCGTCCGGAGCCACGTCCTCCCCTCGGGCCGCGCCGCCGTCGGGCAGGCGCACCGGCTGGCCGGGCAGCGCGCTCCAGGCCAGCCACGCCTCCCGCAGCGCCGCGAACCCTCCCTCCTGCCACTCGGTGTAGCGGCGCCCGAGGGCCGCCAGCAGCGCGTCCAGGAGCGCGGCGGGATCGGGGGCGCGGCCGGCGAGCCGCCGCAGCGACGTCGCGCGCTCGGCGAGGTCGCCCGGGAACACGGTCTGCTCCAGATTGATCCCGACGCCGAGCACCACGTGCTGCACGCGCTCGGCGCCCGCGGAGGCGGCCTCGCAGAGGATGCCGGAGAGCTTGCGGCCGTCCACCAGCAGGTCGTTGGGCCAGCGGATCCGGGCCCGGACCGCGGCGCCCGCCGCGATGGCCTCGGCGGTCGCGAGGCCGCCCACCAGCGAGAGCTGCGGCACCACCGCGGGCGGGCACACCGGGCGCAGCAGCACCGAGCACAGGAGCGACTGCCCGGGGGCATCCCACCAGTCGTGTCCCCGCCGGCCGCGCCCGGCGCGCTGGTGGCGCGCGGTGACCACCGTGCCCTCGGGAGCGCCCGCCGCGGCCAGCCGCTCCATCTCCGACTGGGTGGAGTCGACGGTGTCCAGCGCGGTCACGCGGAAGCGCAGCGGCGGACGATGGGGCCCCGGGCCGCCCCTTCCCTCCGGCGTCCGGCTAGCCGAGGGCGGCCAGGCTGGCGGCAAGCTTCCGCTCGGTCTCGCGCTGCTCGGCCAGGCGCGTGCGCTCGCGCTCGACGACCTCGGCGGGGGCGCGCTCCACGAACTCGGGGCGGCCCAGCCTGGCCTCGAGGAACGCGATCTCCTTGCGGGCCTTCTCCACCTCCTTGCGCAGGCGCTGCCGCTCGGCGTCGAAGTCCACCACGCCCTCGAGGCGCACGAACACGTCGCCGCTCGGCGTGGCCGCCATCGCGGAGCCGGCCGGGCGCGCTCCGTCCGGGGCCACGGTGAGGGCGGCGCGGGCGAGGGCGCCGATGATCCCGGCGCTCGACTCGAGCGCGGCCGCCACCTCCGGGCTCGCCGGCCGCACCGTCGCCGCCAGCTCCACCGCGGGGGAGATCCGGCTCTCGCTCCGGATGGTGCGGATGGCGCTGACCACGTCGAGGACGGGGGCCATCAGCCGCTCCGCCTCCGGATCCCGCCCCTTGCGCGAGGCCTTGGGGAACGGCGCGATCATGATGGAGCGAGTCGACGGGTCGGCGGCCGCGCCGTTCGGCAGCAGGCGCTGCCACAGGTCCTCGGAGATGAAGGGCATGAACGGGTGGAGCAGGCGCAGCGTGGCCTCCAGCACCTCCACCAGCGTGCGCTGGGTGACCGCCCGGGCGGCGGGGCTCTCCGGCTGGTAGAGGCTCCGCTTGGCGATCTCGAGGTACCAGTCGCAGTACTCGTGCCAGAGGAACTGGTAGATCGCGGAGGCCGCATCGTTGAACCGGTAGGCGTCGAGCCCCTGGCGCACCTGGGCGGTCGTTTCGGTGAGCCGGCTCCTGATCCAGCGGTCGGCCACCGAGGGGGTGCCGCGCCGGGCCAGGGCCGGGTCGTATCCGTCCAGGTTCGTCAGCACGAGGCGCGCCGCGTTCCAGATCTTGTTGGCGAAGTTCCGGTAGCCCTCGATGCGCTCCTCGGCGAGGCGGATGTCGCGCCCCTGCGCGGCGAGGGCGGCGAGCGTGAAGCGGAACGCGTCGGTGCCGTACTTGTCCATCACGTGCAGGGGATCGACCACGTTCCCCTTCGACTTGGACATCTTCTGCCCCTCCGCGTCGCGGATGAGGGCGTGGATGTAGACGTGGCGGAACGGGACGTCCCCCATGAACTTGAGGCCGAGCATCACCATCCGCGCCACCCAGAAGAACAGGATGTCGAAGCCGGTGGAGAGCACCGAGGTGGGATAGAACACCTTGAGCTCCGGCGTGTCCTCCGGCCAGCCGAGGGTCGAGAACGGCCACAGGCCCGAGGAGAACCAGGTGTCCAGCACGTCGGTGTCCTGGCGCAGGGCTCCCCCGCACTGCGGGCACGCGGTCAGGTCGGTGCGGGAGACGTGCATGCTCCCGTCCCGGTCGCAGTACCAGACCGGGATGCGGTGGCCCCACCAGAGCTGCCGCGAGATCGCCCAGTCGCGGATGTTCTCCATCCAGTGGAAGTAGGTCTTGTTCCACGCGCGCGGGATGATCTTGATGCGGCCCGAGCGCACCGCCTTGATCGCGGGCTCGGCGAGCGGCCTGGTCCGCACGTACCACTGCTTGGACACGAGCGGCTCCACCACCGTCTTGCAGCGGTAGCAGACCCCCACCGAGTGGCGGTAGGGCTCGATGCGGTCGATGAGGCCCAGGGCCTTCATGTCCTCGACGATCCGCTTGCGGGTCTCGAACCGGTCGAGCCCCGCGTACTTGCCGGCCAGCTCGGTCATCCGGCCGTCGAAGCCGATCACGCTGCGCACCGGCAGGTTGTGGCGGCGCCCGATCTCGAAGTCGGTCGGATCGTGGCCGGGGGTGACCTTGATCACGCCGGTCCCGAACTTGGGATCGACCGCCTCGTCGGCCACCACCCGCAGGGTGATGGTCCCCTCCACCGACGGCACCTCGAGCGTCTTGCCCACGTACTTGCGGTAGCGGCGGTCCTTGGGGTGCACCGCCACCGCGGTGTCGCCCAGCTTGGTCTCGGGCCGCACGGTGCCGAGGGTCAGCGGCCCGTACTTGATGTAGACGAACTCCGCGTCCTGCTCCTCGCGCTCGACCTCGAGGTCGGACAGCACGGTCTGGCAGCGCGGGCACCAGTTCACGATGTAGTCGCCCTGGTAGATGAGCCCCTCTTCCCAGAGGCGCACGAACACCTCGCGCACCGCCGCCGAGAGGCCGGCGTCCATGGTGAAGCGCTCGCGGGCCCAGTCGCAGGACGCGCCGAGGCGCTTCAGCTGGCGGATGATGGTGCCGCCCGACTCCTCCTTCCACTTCCAGACCCGGGCCACGAAGGCCTCGCGCCCGAGGTCTTCCTTGGTCTTGCCCTCCTTCTCGAGCTGGCGCTCGACCACGTACTGGGTGGCGATGCCGGCGTGGTCGGTCCCCGGCATCCAGAGGGCGTTGTAGCCGTCCATCCGCTTGTAGCGGATCAGGATGTCCTGCAGCGTGTTGTTGAGCGCGTGCCCGAGATGCAGCGAGCCGGTGATGTTCGGCGGCGGGATGACGATGCAGTAGGGCTTCTTGGGCGAGGCCGCGTCGGCGTGGAAATAGCCTCGCTCCTCCCAGACGGCGTACCAGCGAGGCTCGACGCGCGTCGGGTCGTAGCGGTCGGCGATTTCGCTCATCTGTGGCGCGTCATTGTAGCACGGGCCTCGCGGCGCTCAGGCGCCACCCCGCCGGCTGCCGCGTCCACGTGAGCGCCCACGGCACGCGCCGGCCGTCGTCGCGCACCTCGGTGGCCGCCATCGTCACCGGCGCGCGCGGCCCCGCGGGCGGCGTCTCGCACACCGGCTCCGCCACCAGGGTCGCGGGCAGCCGCGCGCGCAGCGCCGGCGCGGGCACGAGGCGCGCGAGCCCGGCGGGGTCGCGCGCGGCGAGGGCCCCGAAGAGGCGGTCCGCGGCCGCGCCCAGCTCGCGATGCCACGCCGCGGTGACCTGGCGCCGCGCGACCGCGAGCCCGCCGGCGGCGGTGAGCCGGTAGTGGTCCTCCTGCTCGGTCTGGCCCGGGCATCCCGGCTTCCAGCCCGGATAGCGCGGCTGGTAGCGGACCACCAGCTCGCCGGGCTGCGTGCGCCAGTCCGAGACCCAGAAGCCGTCGGGCCACTCGGCCGCGCTCGTCCACGCGCGCTCGACGCGGCCGCCCTCGTGGGCCGCCCACAGCTCCCCGCGAAGCGGACGCGCGCCCTGCGCCTCCGGGGCGCCGGCCCAGAGCGCGAGCACGCGGACCACGCGATCGGCGCCCGCCGGCCACACCTGCGCCTCGAGCTGCCCCGCGTGGACCGAGGCGCCCGACAGCGTCGCCTCGGGACCCGCGCCCGAGTAGAAGCGGAGCGCGCCGGAGCCGTCGGGGCCGCTCAGGGTGTAGAGGCCCACCGTCAGGGGCTCGCGGCCGCTCGGCACCGCCGCGCGCACCACGCGGAGGGTCACGCCGCCCCACGCCTCCATCATCGCGTCGAGGCGCTCGCGGATGAACGCGGGCGCCGCGAACGGCCCGCCCCCGTGGAGGCTGTCGAGCACCTCCGCGTCCACCAGCTCGTAGAGCTGACCCACCAGCCGCTCCCGCTCCGCGGTGTCGGCGGCGGCGGCGAGCTGCTCCCGCGCGAGGGCGCGAAACCGCTCCAGTCGGTCCTGCGCTCCCGCGGGCGCGACGAGAGCCGCCACCGCGAGCCACGCCGCCGCGAGGCCCGGACCGAACCATGGCCGGCGCATGCCCCTAGCGTACAATGGGCGCGCATGACCCGCATCCTCGACCGCTACATCATCAAGGAGCTGGGGCCCCCCTTCGCGATCGGGGTCGGCGTGTTCACGTTCTTCCTCGTCATCGATCGCATCTACCAGCTCACCGACCTGGTGATCACGAAGAGCGTGCCGTTCGCGCTCGTGCTGCCGCTCCTGATCTACATGCTCCCCGCCTTCCTGGCCCTCACCCTCCCGATGGCGACGCTGGTGGCGGTGCTGCTGGTGTGCGGCCGCCTCGCCAGCGACCTGGAGGTCGCCGCGCTGAAGGCGTCGGGGGTGAGCCCGCTGCGGCTCTTCCGCCCGTTCCTCGCCGCCGGGATCGCGATCACCCTCCTCATCGCCTGGCTCACCCTCATCGTGGGCCCCTGGTCGAGCGGCGCGTTCCAGCGCCAGCTCTTCCGCATCCTCCAGACGCGGGCCTCCACCGGCATCAAGGAGCGCACCTTCAGTCCGACGTTCAACCAGTTCGTGATCTACGTGGACGAGGTCAGCCCCTCCCAGGTGCGCCTGAAGGGCCTGCTGGTCTCGGACGAGCGCAACCCCGAGCAGTCGAGGATCATCGTGGCCCGCGAGGGGCGCTTGCTGAGCGACGAGGCGAATCGGCGCATCACCCTGCGCTTCCTCGACGGCTCCATCAGCGAGAGCGACGTGGGCGACCGCCGCCGCTTCCGGCAGACCTACTTCAGCCTCTACGACATGACGCTGCCGCTGGACTCGCGGCTGTCCGCCATGGGCAAGGAGGACAAGCCGGAGAAGCAGCTGCCGCTGCGCGAGCTGATCAGCGAGGCGGAGCGGCTGCGCCAGGCCGGGCAGATCGTCACCCCGTACTACGTGGAGCTGCACAAGCGCTTCGCCCTGCCGGTGGCCGCCCTCATGTTCACGCTGGTGGGGTTTCCCCTCGGCATCCGCAGCCACCGCGGCGGGCGGGCGGTGGCGCTCGGACTCTCGTTCGGCATCGTGGTCTCGTACTACATCCTCTACACCTCGATGGAGGGCTTCGCCCTGCGCGGCCGCATGCCCGCCGGCATCGCGGTGTGGATCCCGAACGCGATCCTGGCCCTGGTGGGGCTGGCCATGCTGCGCGCGAGCGTGGTCGGCGTCTCCACCGCGTGGCTCGAGCTCTTCTGGCGCCTGTGGGCCAAGGTGGAAGCGCGACGCCCGAGCCGGGCTGCGAAGCCGCTCGAGGAGCGGCGCCGGCGGCACCTCGGGCGCCTCACCGGCCCGCGCGAGTCCACCTTCATCATGGATCGCTACCTGGTCCGCCAGTACCTGATGTACCTCGGCATCGGCACCCTGATCGGCGCGGTGCTCATCATCGTGGTGGACCTGCTCCAGACGCTGGACCGCTTCCTGCGGGTCAAGCCGCCGCTCACCACGATCCTCGAGCACTTCGCCTACCGGCTGCCCAACGAGCTCTACAAGGGCCTGCCGATGATCGTGCTGATCTCGACCGTCTTCCTCTTCCTCTCCCTCACCCGACTGCGCGAGCTGGACGCGATGAAGGCCGCGGGGGTGAGCCTCTACCGGGCGAGCCTGCCGATCCTCCTGGTGGCGGGGGCGATCAGCGTGGGCGCGGTGATGTTCCAGGAGACGCTCTTGCCCGACATCAACGCGCGCTCCGACGAGGTGGACCGGGTCAAGATCCGCGGCCAGCTCCCGCGGCACCTGCAGCGCCAGAGCCAGATCTGGTACCGCTCGTCCGACACCCGCTTCCTCCGCATGGCCCTGCTCGATCCGGTGGGGAAATCGATGGAGGGCCTGACCGTGCTCGACATCGGCCCCGACTTCCGCCTGGTGGACCGGCTCGACGCGCGGCTCGCCCAGTGGTCGCCCGAGGGCTGGACGCTGACCGACGGGGTCTACCGCCGGGTGGGGCCCCAGGACCGGATCGCCTCGGAGATGTTCGACTCGCGGCTCATGGTCATGCCGGAGCACATCGACGACTTCATCCGGGTGCAGAACGCGCCCGAGACCATGAGCTTCCTCGAGCTGCGCGCCTACGTGGCGCGCCTGCGGGACGGCGGCCACCGGGTGACCCGCTATCTGGTCGAGCTCTACTCCAAGCTCTCCTTCCCGCTCGTGCACGTGATCATGGCGCTGGTGGCCATTCCTTTCGCGCTCGTCTCACCGCGCAGCGGAGGCCGGGCCATGGGCATCGGGGTCGCCATCGTGATCGCGGCGGGCTACTGGGTCGTGCACTCGGTGGCCATCGCGCTGGCCCAGGCCGACCTCCTGCCCGCCGCCCTGGCCGCCTGGACCGCCAACATCGTGTTCGCGGGCATCGGCACCGCCCTCTTCCTCAGCGCCCGCACGTAAGAGGGGGTCAGGTCTTACATTCCGACATTTTTCCGCGGTGCGGCGTCCGCCCGCTAGCGGCGAAATGTCGGAATGTAAGACCTGACCCCTAGCGGGCTTCCTGGAGGCGGCGCAGGGCCTCCTCCAGGCGTTTCTGCTCCTGGCCGTAGGCCGCCCAGTCGCCCTTGCGGAGCGCCTCCTGCCCGCGGTGCCAGGCCTCCCAGGCCTGCTGCACGCCGCTCAGGATGGCCGCGCTCGGGGCGGTCACGCCGGCGGCGCCCCGCTCGGGCGCCCGCGGCGCGCCCTCCTCGGCGCGCGGGCGGCCCCCGAAGATGCGCCCGAGGGAGGCCTCGAGGGTGGGCTCCATCGCGATCTGGTTGCCGTAGGCCACCACGACCCGGCGCAGCTCGGGCAGCGCGCCCTGCTCGGCGGCCGCCAGGTAGAGCGGCTGCACGTAGAGCAGCGACTGGTCGATCGGGATCGCGAGCAGGGTGCCCGCGATGACCCGTGAGCCCTGCTGGTTCCACAGCGCGATCTGCTGGGAGATGACCGGGTCCTGGTTGATGCGGGCCTGGATGTTCCGCGGACCGAACACCAGCTTCTGCTTGGGGAACGCGTAGGCGATGAGGCGGCCGTACTGCGGCGGATCCATGCGCGCCACCATGAGCGCGATCATGTTGTCGCGCCCGCTCGGGTTGAACCCGCTCAGGAGCACGAACTCCTCGCGAGCCTCCCCCGGCAGCCGCATCACCGTGAAGTAGGCCTCCATCTCGCGGTCGCGGCCCTCCTGGGGCAGCCGCGGCAGCACCCACAGGTCCTCCTTGTTGTAGAACACCTGCGGATCCTGCATATGGTACGTCGCGTACATCCGCGCCTGCACCGTGAAGAGGTCCTCCGGGTAGCGGATGTGGGCCTGCAGGTCCTTGGGCATCTCGGCGAGCGGCTGCAGCAGGCCCGGGAAGGCCTTGGCGTAGGTGCGGATCAGCGGGTCCTCGGGGTCGGCGATGTAGTAGTTGAGCGTGCCGTGATAGGCGTCCACGGTCGCCTTCACCGAGTTGCGGATGTAGTTGAAGCCGCGCACCGGGGTCGCGTAGGGATATCGGTCGCTGACCACGTAGCCGTCGATCATCCACATCAGGCGGCCGTCGGCCCCGACCACCAGATACGGATCGCGATCGAAGCGCAGGAACGGGGCCGCCTCCTGCACCCGCGCCACGATGTCGCGGTAGATCATGATGCGGCTCTCCGGCCCCAGCGCATCGGACAGCAGGATGGTGAGCGTGCCGAAGCGGGCCGCGAAGGCGGCCTTGCGCAGCATCGAGTTGACCGGGATGCCCCCGCGGCCGCCGTACTTGCTGTAGACGTTCTGGTCGCCGGAGGGATAGTCGAGCTCCTGGGCCCGCGTGCCCACGAACACGTACTCGTTGCCGATCTCCCCGTAGTAGATCTCGGGCCGCGTGATCCGGGGCAGCCCCGAGCCGGCGGGCGGGATGTCCTTGATGAAGAACTCGGGCAACCCCTCGGGGCTGATGCGGTTCACCGGCCCCGCCACCAGCCCGTAGCCGTGGGTGTAGGTCAGGTGCTCGTTGATCCACCCCCGGCTCGGCAGGTCCCGATAGGACAGCTCGCGGGCCGAGAGCATGATCTGGCGGTACTCCCCGTTCACCAGGTAGCGCCCCACGTCGACGTCGACGAACTTGTAGTAGGTGCGGATCTCCTGCAGCTTGCCGTAGGTGGTGAGCAGCGGCCGGTGATCCCAGAGCCGGATGTTCTTGATGGTGAGGTTGTTGCGCTCGAGCGCGGCGGGCGTGAGGTTGTCCTCCGCCGCGAAGTCCTTCTCCTCGATGCGATCGAGCGCGTACGCCTGCCGCGTCATCCGGATGTTGTGCTCGATGTAGGGCCGCTCGAAGTCGAGCTCGTTCGGCTTGACCCGGTAGGTCTGCATCAGCGCCGGCGCGACTCCCAGGCCCGCGACCCACAGCACCACCAGCACCACCAGCCCCGCCACCAGGAAGCGCCAGCCGGGGCGGAACATCTGGAAGACGCAGGCGGCCGCGCACAGCACCGCCAGGACCACCAGCCACTGCAGCACCGGCAGCGAGGCGTGCACGTCGGTGTAGGCGGCGCCGTAGACGAGCGCCCGCGGCGAGTAGAGCAGGTCGAAGCGGTCGAGCCAGAAGCCGACTCCGCGGATCAGCAGGAATAGCGCGGCCAGCCCCAGCAGGTGCGTGCGCGCCCCCGCGGCGAGGCGCGGGCCCCGGGCGGTCAGCACCAGGCTGCGCTGCAGGACGTAGACCGCCGCCACCAGCACCAGCGTGCCGGCGACCAGCGCGGTGCCCCAGCCGTACAGGAGGCGCCAGAACGGGAGCACGAAGAAGTAGAAGCCGAGGTCCCGCCCGAAGAGCGGATCGACCTGCCCGAAGGGCGTCGCGTTGAGGTACTCGAGCACGGTCGCCCAGGAGCCGGTGGCGCGGGCCCCCGCGAAGAAGGCGATCACCGCGATCACCGGCAGCAGCAGGCGGCGCACGAGCGGCTCGAGGATCGCGCGGCCCGGCAGACCCAGCTGATCCTCCAGCTCCCACAGCACGTCGGGCGGCGCGGTGCGCGCCGCCACCGCGAGGTTCACGAACAGGAACACGAACACCGCCGCGCCCAGCCCCAGGAAGAGCCAGCCGCTCACGGTGAGGCGCGTGGTGAAGACCTTCGTGAAGCCCACCTCCTGGAACCAGAGCCAGTCGGTGTAGAGCGGGACCGCCTGCCCGACCAGGCTGAGGGCCACGAAGCCCAGCAGCACCCAGAGCCCCAGGCGGGGTCGCCGCAGGGGAACCCCTCGACCGCCACCGGCAGGAGGCATATGGGCCACGTGCGCTCCGTTCTAGGTTCGAGGCGTCCCGCCGGCCACCGGCCCAGGGCGCCTCGGCATGAAAACGCCCCGCGGCCGCATCCACGGGCCACGGGGCGCGGGCTTCACCCCCGGCCGGCGTCAGACGCCGGCGTCGTCGCGAAGGTCCTTGACCCGGTTCGTGCGCTCCCAGGTGAACTCGGGCTCGCTGCGCCCGAAGTGCCCGTAGGCGGCCGTCTTCCGGTAGAACGGCCGCCGGAGGTCGAGATACTTGATGATCCCGGCCGGCGTGAAGTCGAAGTGCCGGCGGATCATCTGCTCGAGCTTGCCGGTCGGCACCTTCCCGGTCCCGAAGGTGTCGATCATGATCGACACCGGGTCCGCCACCCCGATCGCGTAGGCCACCTGCAGCTGCGCCCGCTCGGCGAGGCCGGCGGCCACCACGTTCTTGGCCACATGGCGCGCCATGTAGCACGCGGAGCGGTCGACCTTCGTCGGGTCCTTGCCGGAGAAGGCGCCGCCGCCGTGCGGGCACGAGCCCCCGTAGGTGTCGACGATGATCTTGCGTCCGGTGAGGCCGGTGTCGCCCATGGGGCCGCCGGTCACGAAGCGGCCGGTCGGGTTGATGTGGTAGACCACCTTGCTGGCGTCGATCAGGTGCTTCGGGATCGTGGGCAGGATCACCTGCGCGATCATGTCCTCGCGGATCTTGGACAGGCCGATCTCGGGACCGTGCTGCGTGGAGATGACCACCGTCTCCACCGACACCGGCTTGCCGTCCACGTAGCGGACGGTGACCTGGCTCTTGCCGTCGGGCCGCAGGTACGGGAGCTGCCCGCTCTTGCGCACCTGGGTGAGGCGCAGGCAGAGCTTGTGGGCCAGGGTGATCGGCAGCGGCATCAGCTCCTCGGTCTCGGTGCACGCGTAGCCGAACATGAGGCCCTGGTCGCCCGCCCCGAGCTTGTCCACGCCCATCGCGATGTCGGCCGACTGCTCGTCGATCGCGGTGATCACCCCGCACGTCTCGTGATCGAAGCCGTACTTGGCGCGCGTGTAACCGACCTCGCGGATGGTCTCGCGCGCCACCCGCGGGATGTCCACGTAGCAGGAGGTCGTGATCTCGCCCGCGACCACCACCAGGCCGGTGGTCAGCAGCGTCTCGCAGGCGACCCGTCCGGTGGGATCCTGCGCCAGCACCGCGTCGAGGACCGCGTCCGAGACCTGGTCGGCGATCTTGTCCGGATGCCCTTCGGTCACCGACTCCGAGGTGAACAGGTACTCCTCACGCGCCATGCCCTGGAACCCTCCGTGCTCTCGCGGATCGACTGCGAATACGTGACATTAGCACGCCGCCCGATGGCGTCTCAAGCGGATTCCCCGGATTCGGGCGCTCCGGCCGCCATTTCGCCGACGCGCACGCGCAACGAGGCCTCCCACGTCTGGCCCGGCTCGAGCCGCACCGGCCAGGTGACCAGCAGCGCCGAGCCCTGGTAGATGCGCTCGAAGCCGCTCTCGGAGAGCGAGACGGTCTCCACGGGCGCCCACGCCACCTCGGCGGGGGCGGAGAAGCTCAGCGCCACCTCGCCGCCCAGCCACTCGTCCACCATCGCCAGGCCGTGCGCGTGCTCGAGGCGGCCGCGGCTGCCGAGCGACGGGCGGCCCGCCACCCGGAAGTAGCGGCCCGGCGCGTCACCCGCGCTCAGGGTCAGGTTGCACTGCACCGCCCAGCGCGCGTCGAGCGGCTCGCCGCCCTCCCAGCGGAGCCGGTAGCCCGCGACCACCGCCGGATCGTCCGCGGCCACCACCAGAGACTTCTGGAGCGCCATCGGGTGGCCCTCCGGGCGCAGCAACGAGCACAGCACCGCGACCTCGCGCGGCGAGGTCCTCACCTCGTGGTCGAGCGGCCGCTCGCCCACCGCCACCCACGCCGCGTCCCACGGCTCGAGCGGGTCGAGCGCCTCGTGGCCCTCCGCGGGCGGAAAGAGCCCGTCCAGCAGCGAGGCCCGGCGGAACCGGTCGTAGCGGAGCAGCGCGGGGAGCCCGGCCTCCTTCACCCCGGGCGCGGAGTGGATGGTCTTCACCTCGCCGGTCCCGGGGCCGCTCGGGCGGTCCTCGACCTGACGGTGGTAGGGCTCGGGCCGGCGCGTGAGCACGTCGGCCACGTCGACCTCCCCGCCCATCCAGGCCAGCTCGGTGAGGGAGCCGCCGCGGGCCGGGCGCAGCGTCACCCCGAGCGTGCGGCTGCGCACCGTGACCTCCGCCTGCCCGTCGCCGTCGACGTCGGCGCTCACGCACTCGATGCCGATCGGCTTGCCCGCGCCCTCCAGCCGCCGCTCGCAGCCGATGAGGGCCGACTTCACGGCCCGGCGCAGGTGCGGCAGGTAGCAGCCGCCGAACACGCCGTGCCAGTAGGCGTCGTTGGCCTGTCCCTGCCAGAGGCGCTCCCGCGCCGCCAGCACGCGCGGATCGCGGGGCCGCGCGGCGAGCCCCTCGCGCACGCGACCGGAGAGCCGGAGCATCTTCCAGTACGCGTCGCCGATCTCCGGGTACTTGAGCAGGAAGTTGCGGAAGAAGCCGCCGCGCAGCAGCCGCGAGAGCCGCTCGCCCCCGGGCAGCTCGGCAAGCCGGTGCCGCGCGGCCTCCAGCTCCAGGGCGGCCGACGGGGGCAGCGCCCACTCGCCCATCTCGGTGTAGGCGGCGGTCGGCAGGTAGATGCGCCCGGCCGGGGGGTGCGTGTCGAGGTAGCGGGAGAAGGTCGACACCACCAGGCCGGGCGCCTCGCGCAGGGCCTGCAGGAACCGCTCGAGCCAGCGCTCGCGGTACACCAGGCGGTCGGTGCCCGGCCACACCCCGAACTTCTCCCCGTCGTCGACCAGCGTGACCGCACCCGCCCCGCGCCGGCTCTCCAGGTAGCGCACGCTCTCGTGCGGGTCCGCGAACGGGACCAGGTAGCGCAGCCGCTGGTTGATCGGGAACACCGCCACCGTGGCCCCCTGCTCCTCGGTCAGGTAGTAGCCGCCGAGGGACTCGGGGTCGAGGCCGGCGAGGGCGAAGTGCGAGTCGTCGACCAGCACGAACTCCACGCCGGCCTCGCGCAGCACCCGCGGCAGCTGCGGCTCCCAGATGCGCTCGGCCAGCCACATGCCGCGCGGGCTCACGCCCCAGTGGGACCTGAGGAACTGGGTGAGGGCCTGGATCTGCCCCACCTTGTCCCAGTCGGGCAAGAGGGCCAGGATCGGCTCGTAGAAGCCGCCGCCCAGCAGCTCCACACGCCCCTCGGCGGCGAGGCGGCCCAGCAGGTCGAAGGTGCGGCCGGCGCGGCTCTTGAGGGTCTCGAGCAGCCCGCCCGAGCAGTGGACGGTCACCGGCAGGTCGTGGCCGACCCGATCCAGCGTCTCGAGGAAGGGGTGGTAGGCGCGAGCGATCGCGTCGTCGACGACCGAGTCGAAGTTGCCGACCGGCTGGTGATTGTGGATGCCGAGCAGGAAGTGGAGCCGCTCGTCACTCACGGTCCAGGTCCCGGTGCCTGACGATCGGACTCAGGCCGAGACCCGTCAGGAAGGAGCGCAGCGCCTCCACCAGCATCACCGAGCGATGGCGGCCGCCGGTGCAGCCGATCGCCACCGTGAGGTACGCCTTGCCCTCGCGCTCGTAGAGGGGCAGGAGGAACTTGAGCAGCCCCTCCAGGCGAGAGAGCAGCTCGCGGCTCTCCGAGAACGACATCACGAACTCCTCCACCGCGGGATCGCGGCCGTCCAGGGCCCGCAGGCGATCCACGAAGTGGGGGTTCGGCAGGAAGCGGACGTCGAAGACGAGGTCCGCGTCGTAGGGCACGCCGTGCTTGAAGCCGAACGAGACCAGCGAGACGGTGAGCCCGCCCTGGTGCCCCTGCGGACCGTAGGAGCGCACCATCTGGTCCTTCAGCTGGTGCACGGTCAGCGAGGTGGTGTCGATCACCTGGTTGGCGATCTCGCGGAGATGGGCGAGCGCCTTGCGCTCGGCCCGGATGCCGTCGATGACGTTGCCCTCTCCCGCGAGCGGATGCCGCCGCCGCGTCTCGTGGTAGCGGCGCACCAGCGTCTCGTCGGAGGCCTCCAGGAACAGCACGTCGACGTGGTGGCGGCGGCTCCGCAGCTCCTGGATGGTCTCCACCATGTTGGCGAGGTACTCGCCCTCCCGCACGTCGACCCCCAGCGCGATGGCCTGCATGCCCCGGCTCGAGTTCGCGCACAGCTCCGCGAACGTCGGGATCAGGGTGGTGGGCAGGTTGTCCACGCAGAAGTAGCCCAGGTCCTCGAGGCACTTGATCGCGTAGCTCTTCCCCGCGCCCGAGAGGCCGGTGACGATGACGAAGCGGATGGGCTCGGTGGAGACGGGCTCGGTCACGCCCTCAGCGCTTCTTGGAGGCGAGCCGCCGCTGGTGCGACGGCAGGATACCCAGCTCCTCCCGGTACTTGGCCACCGTGCGCCGCGCGATCGTCAGCCCCTGCCCCTGCAGGGCCTGCGCGATCTCCTGGTCGGAGAGCGGCTTGCTGCTGTCTTCCGCGCTCACCATGTCCCGGATCGTCTTCTTCACCGACACCGACGAGACCATGGAGCCGTTCTCCGAGGCGATGCCGCTGTGGAAGAAGAACTTCAGCTCGAACAGCCCCTGCGGGGTCTGGACGTACTTGTTGGTGGTGACCCGGCTGATGGTCGACTCGTGCATGCTGATGTCGTCGCCCACGTCGCGCAGGGCGAGCGGCCGCAGGTAGGGCAGCCCCTTGTCGAGGAACTCGCGCTGGAAGTTGACCAGGCTCTGGGCGACTTTTCGAAGAGTGCGTTGACGTTGTTCCACCGACTTGATCAGCCAGACCGCGCTGCGGAGCTTCTGCTCCACGTACTGCTTGGCCTCGTCGCCGGAGCGGCGGAGCAGCGAGCGATAGAGGGAGTTGACCCGCAGGCGCGGGATCCCCTCCTCGTTCAGGATCACCACGTAGTCGTCGCCGACCTTCTGGATGGTCACGTCGGGCACCACGTAGCGGGAGTCGTTCACCGAGAAGCGGCGGCCCGGCTTGGGCTCGAGCCCCTGGATCTCCTCGATCGACTCCATGATCCGCTCGAGCGGCAGCTTCAGCGCCCGCGCGATCTCCGCGTAGCGCCGGCGCTCGAGGTCCTCGAAGTGCTTCTCCACGATCTCCACCGAGACCGGGTCCGGCTCCGCGTCGGTGGTGAGCTGGAGCAGCAGGCACTCCTGCACGCTGCGCGCCGCCACCCCGGGCGGATCGAAGCCCTGGATGCGCTTCAGCGCCGCCTCCACCGCCTCCGGCGAGCAGCCCATGCCGCTCGCGATCTCCCCCACGTCGGCCCGGAGGTAGCCGTCCTCGTCGAGGTTGCCGATGATGGCCTCCCCGATGCGGAGCAGCTCCTTGTCGTCGGTGCTGAGGCGCAGCTGCTCCATCAGGTGCTCGGTGAGCGAGGTGTCGCTCCGGCCCAGGTTCTCGAAGGGCAGCTCGTCGCGCTCCTCCATCGACACCGGGGTGCGCTCGTCGCCGTGGTCGTCGAAGATCGCGGAGGAGAGGTCGAACGGCAGGTCGTCGGCGCGCTCCCCGTCGACCGACGACGTCTCCTTCGAGGGCTGCTCGGGCACCTCGGCGGCGGGGGCCGGGGCCTCGGCGGCGGCCGGCGCCTCCGCGCCGGTGGAGGCCGCGGGGGCCTCCCCGGGCTCGGGGTTCTCGACCGGGATCTCCTCGAGGAGCGGGTTCTCCTCCAGCTCCTTGCGCACGACCTGCTCGAGCTCGAGGGTAGAGAGCTGGAGGAGCTGGATCGCCTGCTGCAGCAGCGGGGTCATGACGACCCGCTGGCTCATGCGCTGTACGAGTTTCATAGCGAGAACTTCTCGCCCAGGTAGATCTCCCGGGCCTTGGAGTTGTTGGCCAGCTCGGTCGCGGTCCCGGAGGCCAGGATGCGACCGTCGTAGAGGATGTAGGCGCGATCGGTGATGGCCAGCGTCTCGCGCACGTTGTGGTCGGTGATGAGGACGCCGATGCCGCGCTCCTTCAGCCGGGCCACGATCTCCTGGATGTCGCCGATGGCGATGGGATCGATGCCGGTGAAGGGCTCGTCCAGCAGCAGGTACCGCGGATTGGTCACGAGCGCCCGCGTGATCTCGAGGCGCCGGCGCTCGCCGCCCGAGAGCGTGAAGGCCTTGTGCCGGGCCAGCCGGGTCAGGTCGAGCTCGGCCAGCAGCTCGCCGAGCCGGGCCATGCGCTCGGAGTGGGAGAGGTCGAGCGTCTCCAGGATCGCGAGCAAATTCTCCTCGACCGTGAGCTTGCGGAACACCGACGACTCCTGGGGCAGGTAGCCCATGCCGAGGCGGCAGCGCCGGTACATGGGCAGCTCGGTGACGTCCTCGCCCTCCAGGAAGATCCGGCCGCCGTCCGGACGCAGGAGGCCCACGATCATGTAGAAGGACGTCGTCTTGCCCGCCCCGTTCGGGCCCAGGAGGCCCACCACCTCGCCGGGATGGATGTCCAGGCTCACGCGGTTCACCACCACCCGGCTCCGGAACCGCTTGCGCAGACCCTGGGCGATCAGCCCTTCCATCGACGCCTCATGAGCAGTGGCCGGGGACCGGCTTGGGCCGCGCAACTTCGTCCTGGGACTTGGGGTAGAACACGGCCTTCACCCGCTCCTGCCGGCCGCCCTCGACCACGCTGCGGTCTTCCGCGAGATAGATCGTGATCCGCTCGCCGGTGACCACGTTGTCGTCGCGCCACACCCGCGCGTTGCCGATCAGCACCACGCGCTGCTCGGCGTCGTAGTACTCGGCCCGCTTGGCGGTGCCGCTGCGGCAGTCGCGCGTGATGATCCGCACGTTGCCGGTGGACACGGTGCGCGTGATGCGCTCGCCCTTGTCGTCCAGGTAGACCTCCATGCGGTCGGCCCACTGCGTGGAGTTGTTCTGGCTCGCCACCACGTTGCCGGTGAAGACCACCAGGCCTTCCTTCTGGATGTTCTCGAGCTGGTCCGCGTCCACCGTGACCGGCGCGTTCTTGCCGTCCGCGGTCGCGGTGCCGTCGAGGCCCGGCGCGGGGACCGCGCTGGCCGGCCGGGGCGGCCGGGGCCGCGTCGCCGCGCCCTGCGCCCACGCGGGCGCCGCCAGCAGGCAGGCGGTCCAGATCGCGAGCACGCCGACCGCGAGCCGTCGCATCAGGAGCGTCCGGCGGAGTCCGGCTCGGTGGGCACGGGACGACCGCGCTGGAAGGTCGCGCGCACCCGCCCCCGGATGCTGCTGACCTCCTCGGCCACGCGCGACTCGAAGCCGGTGCCGCGCACCACCGCGCCCGCGCGGTAGATCACCACCGGATCGTCGGTCCAGGCCCGCTGCCGCTCGGCGTCCCAGCGCAGCCGGTCGGTCTCGAGCCGCAGGCCATCGCTCGAGATCAGCACCACGTTGCCGCGCAGCTCCACGTCCTTGGTGTCCTGGTTCAGGTCGCCCTCGTTCCCCGTGACGGTCCAGGAGCGCGACGCCTGATCACCCTTGACCGGCTGGTCCACCTTGATCCTGACCTTGCGCATCGTCGTCCTGTTCTGGTCCTCGAACGTCTCGGAGTATTCCGCATCGAGCTGCCACCGGGAGCCGTCGCGGCCTTGCTCTTGCAGATGCACCTGCTTGAGCCGGTAGTCCGCGTTGGTCGCGGCGGGCTCCGCGGGCAGCTTGCGAGGGATCCGAGCGCGGTGGACGAGCACGCCCACCACCACGGACAGGAATACCACGACCAGCGTCAGGATTATGAACGGTGCCTTCCGCATAGCAAGCTCTGTGCCACGCTAGCACGGGTATGGGATTCGAGGCAAACGAAGATGCAAGGTTCGCGTGGGTCAGCGAGGAGGCCAGGCGCGGCGCGCCCTTAGGAGCATCTCCACCGCCTCGCGAACCGCGCCGTCCCCGCCCCGGCGTCGGGCCACCCAGTGGGCCGCGCGCTTGACCTCGGCGACCGCGTTGGCCGGCGCCAGAGCCAGGCCGGCGCGCGCCATCGCGGGCAGGTCCGACAGGTCGTCGCCCATCATCGCGACCTCGGCGGCGTGCCGCCCGAGGCGCTGGGAGAGGGCCAGGAGCGCGGAGGCCTTGTCCGACACCCCCTGGTGCACCTCGGTGACGCCGAGCTCGCTCAGGCGGCGAGTCACCGCCGCCGAGGCCCGGGAGGAGAGCACCGCGACCTGCAGGCCCGCCTTCGGCGCGGCCACCAGCGCCAGGCCGTCGTGGACGTGGAAGCGCTTCGTCTCCTCGCCCGACGGTCCGTAGACGAGGCCGCCGTCGGTGAGCACGCCGTCGACGTCCAGGACCAGCAGGCGGATGCGCGCGGCGCGAGAGGGAGCGGTCACACGATCTTGGCGAGCAGGATGTCGTGCAGCCGGATGACGCCGGCCGGCCGCCCGGCCCCGTCGGTGATCACGAGGCTGGTGATGCGGCCCTCCATCAGGGCCAGCGCGCGGGTGGCCAGCTCCTCGGCGCCGATCACCTTCGGGTCCCGGGTCATGCACTCGCCCACCCGCCGCTCGAGCAGGCTCGCCCCGTGCGCCAGCTGCTGGCGGCGGAGGTCGCCGTCGGTCAGGATCCCGACCAGCGTGCCCGCCGCGTCCACCACGGTCGTCATGCCGAAGCCCTTGCTGGTCATCTCCTCGATGGCTTCCTTCATGGTGGCCTGCTCGGAGATGACGGGCACCGCTTCCCCGGTGTGCATGAGGTCCCGCACCTTGAACAGCGACTTCCACCCGAGCGTGCCGCGCGGATGCAGCGCCGCGTAGTCCTCGGGGCGCAGGCCGCGCAGGTCGAGGAGGGCCATCGCGAGGGCGTCACCCATGGCGAGCGCGGCGGTGGTGCTGGAGGTCGGCGCCAGGTTCATCGGGCACGCCTCCTCCGCCACCCCCACATCGACCACGATGTCGGCCTGGCGCGCCAGCGTCGAGCCGGGGGCGCCGGTGAGCAGGATCAGCGGGATGCCGAGCCGCTTCAGCGCGGGCAGCAGCGCCAGCACCTCGTCGGTCTCGCCGAAGTTCGAGAGCGCCACCACCACGTCCTCGCGGGCGATGATCCCGAGATCGCCGTGCACGCCCTCGGCGGGATGGAGGAAGTAGGCGGGGGTGCCGGTGCTGGCCAGCGTGGCCGCGATCTTGCGCCCGATGAGCCCGGACTTGCCCATGCCGGTCACGATCACGCGGCCCCGGCAGCGATGGAGCGCGTCCACCGCCTCCACGAAGCGGTCGTCGAGCCGCGCGCACAGGGCGAGCACGCTCTCTCCCTCGAGGCGCAGCACCCGCGCGGCCAGGCCCAGGATGCGCGAGCGGTCCAGGCGCGCGTCCATCAGCGTCCCGGCCCCGCCGCGATGGCGCGGATCTCGTCGAGCAGCCGGGGCAGATCGTCCAGGCGCAGCATGTTGGGCCCGTCGGAGAGCGGGCGGCCGTCCTCCAGGGTGCGGTCCGGATCCTCGTGGATCTCCATGAACAGCCCGTCCACGCCCACCGCCACCGCGGCGCGCGCGAGGGCCTGCACGTACTGACGCTCCCCGCCCGAGCGATCGCCCTGCCCGCCCGGCAGCTGCACGGAGTGGGTCGCGTCGAAGATCACCGGGTAGCCGAAGGCGCGCATGATCGGGAGCCCGCGGAAGTCGACCACCAGGTTGTTGTAGCCGAAGCTGGTGCCGCGCTCGGTCAGCAGCAGGTCCTCGCTGCCGGCCGCGCGCACCTTCTCGACCACGTTGGCCATGTCGCGGGGAGCCATGAACTGGCCCTTCTTGACGTTGACCGGCCGGCCGCTGTGCGCGCAGGCCACGATGAGGTCGGTCTGCCGGCAGAGGAACGCGGGCACCTGCAGCACGTCGAGCACCTCCGCGGCGGGCGCCACCTCCGAGACGTCGTGGACGTCGGAGAGCACCGGGAGCCCGGTCCGCTCCTTCACGCTCCGGAGGATGCGCAGCCCCTCGGTCAGCCCGGGCCCCCGGTAGGAGTGGATCGACGAGCGGTTGGCCTTGTCGTAGGACGACTTGTAGATGAACGGCACCCGCGCCTCCGCGGTCACCCGCTGCAGGCGCTCCGCGATCATCAGGGCGTGCTTCTCGCTCTCGATCGCGCAGGGCCCGCCGATCAGGGCGAGCGGCGCGCCGCCCCCGATGGTGACGCCGCCGATCCGGACCGCGCGCGTGCCGCTCACACCGCCCCCTGGTGATCCAGCGCCGCCTTGATGAACGCGGCGAAGAGCGGGTGCGGGTCCCACGGCCGCGACCGGAACTCGGGATGGAACTGGCCGGCCACGAACCACGGGTGATCCGGCAGCTCGATGATCTCCACCAGCTGCTTCTCGGCCCAGATGCCCGAGACGCGGAGCCCGTTCTTCTCGAGCCGGGCCAGGTAGTCGTTGTTGACCTCGTAGCGGTGGCGGTGGCGCTCCTCGATGAGCCCCTGCCCGTAGACCCGGGACGCGGTGGTGCCCTCGCTCAGCAGCACCGGGTAGAGCCCGAGGCGCATGGTGCCGCCCTTGTCCTGGATGTGCCGCTGCTCGGGCAGGAGATCGATGACGTTGTGGGCCGGGTTCGGCTCGAACTCGGTGGAGTTGGCGCCCTCGAGCCCGCACACGTGCCGCGCATACTCGATCACCGCGCACTGCATCCCCAGGCAGATGCCGAAGTACGGCACGCGCTGCTCGCGCGCGTAGCGGATGGCCTGGATCTTCCCCTCGATGCCCCGGTCGCCGAAGCCGCCCGGCACCAGGATGCCGTCGATCCCGGCCACGTGGCCGGTCAGCCCCTCGCGCTCGATGCGCTCGGCGTCGACCCACACCACGTCCACCGCCGCCTCGTGCGCGATGCCGCCGTGGGCGAGCGCCTCGTAGAGGCTCTTGTAGGAGTCCTTCACCTCGATGTACTTGCCCACCACCCCGATGCGGCAGCGGCGACGGGGCGCCTTCACCCGGCGCACGATCTCCTCCCAGCGCGACAGGTCGATCGGCCGCGCGGGCAGGTCGAGCAGCTTGATGATCGACTCGTCCAGGCCCTGGTCGTGGAAGGCGAGCGGCACCTCGTAGATGGTGTCGACGTCGCGCGCGGCGATGACCGCGTCTTCCTCGACGTCGCAGAAGAGCGCGATCTTGGACTTGGTGGACGGCGTCAGCGGGTGGTCCTTGGCCGTCCGGCAGAGGAGCACGTCGGGCTGGATTCCGATGGCCCGCAGCTCCTTGACCGAGTGCTGGGTGGCCTTGGTCTTGAGCTCCTGCGCGGCCTGGATGAACGGCACCAGGGTGAGGTGCACGTAGATCACGTTGTCCTTGCCCACGTCCTTCTTGAACTGGCGCACCGCCTCCAGGAAGGGCAGTCCCTCGATGTCGCCGACGGTGCCGCCGATCTCGACGATCACCACGTCCACCCCGGCGGCCACCTTCCGGATCGAGGCCTTGATCTGATCGGTGATGTGGGGGATGACCTGCACCGTGCGGCCCAGGTAGTCCCCGCGGCGCTCCTTCTCGATGACGGTCCCGTAGACCTTGCCGGTGGTGACGTTGTTGTCCCGGGTCATCCGCGCCGAGGTGAAGCGCTCGTAGTGGCCGAGATCCAGGTCGGTCTCCCCGCCGTCGTCGGTGACGTAGACCTCTCCGTGCTGGTAGGGGCTCATGGTCCCCGCATCGACGTTGATGTAGGGATCCATCTTCTGCAGGGTGACGCGGAAGCCCCGCGCCTCCAGCAGGGACCCGATCGACGCCGCCGCGAGCCCCTTGCCCAGCGAGGACACGACACCGCCCGTCACGAAGATGAACCTGGTCGTCACCTCACGCCTCCTTTCCCGCTGTGAGCCATTCTTTCACGAGCCTCCGCTCCTCGGCCACCGAGCCGGCCGCTCCGTCCAGCCGCTTGCGGCGCAGCATCGCCAGCGCCCGTCCGACGTCCGGCCCCGGCGGCACGCCCAGGGCCAGCACGTCGCCCCCGGTGAGCCGCGGCTGCACCGCCCGCCCCTCCGCCAGGTACCACTCCACGCGCCGCCGCACGCGCGCGCTGCCCCGCAGCCAGGCGCCCAGCGGCGCCCCTCCGGGCTCCCCGCGCAGGATCTCGTCCGTCGCGCTCGGAGCCAGCCGCGGCGCCTCGAGCCGCCGCGCCAGCCGCCCGCCCCGCGTCGCCCCCGCCTCGATGCGGGCGCGCGCCTCTCCGGCCAGGGCCAGCCGGTCGAGACAGCGCTCGATCGCGGGCAGCGGGCGGCCCGCGAGCAGCGCGACCACGTAGAGCTCGGCCGGATCGACCGCCACGCCGGCCGCCCGGGCCCAGGCATCCAGGCGCTCGGCATCCGCGAGACTCACCCGGACCGGATTTCCGACGCCGAACAGACTTAAAGCCTTCCAGCTCACCAGGAGCTCGAAGCCCTTGCGGGCATGCGGCTCGGCGGCGAGCAGCTCGATCTCCCGCCAGAGGCGCTGCCCCGAGAGCGCCGGGTATGGCTCGTGCGCCACCCCCAGGCGGATGGCGGCGCGCGTGGGGCGATCCACCGTGAAGCCGAGGCGGGCGGCGTAGCGGGCGGCCCGGAAGATCCGGGTGGGATCCTCGACGAAGGCGAGCGGACGGAGCGCCCGCAGCCGCCGGGCCATCACGTCGCGCTGGCCGCCCAGGGGATCGACGAGGTGGCCGAAGCGATCGGGGGCCAGGGCCATCGCCATCGCGTTGACGGAGAAGTCACGCCGCCGCAGGTCCTCGAGGAGACCGGCCGGGGCCACCTCGGGCAGCGCGCCCGGCCTCGCGTAGCGCTCGCGCCGGGCCGAGGCGATGTCCACGCGCCCGAGCCGCGCGCCCGCGGGCGCGTGCCCACCCTCGATCGACGCGGTGCCGAAGCCGGCGTGCATCAGCACCGTGCCGCCGATCTCCTCGCCGAGCCGGCGGGCCAGCGCGATGCCGTCGCCCTCGACCACGAGGTCCACGTCGGGGGTGTGGCCCTCCGGGGGCGCGAACCCGAGGAGCAGGTCACGCACCAGCCCGCCCACCGCGTGGACCGGGGTGCCCATGCTCTCGCCGAGCTTGCCGGCGGCGCGGAGCAGCCAGAGCCGGGCCTCGGACACGCGGTCCCCCGCCCGTTCCAGCCGCGCGAGCATCGACGACTCGGGCGGGGCCGGCGCGAGCGCCGCCGCGTCGATGGCGGCCACGATCCGCGCCCCACGCCGGAGCAGCACGAGCGACGCGCCGGCCTGCGCGAGGCGCCGCGCCTCGCTCTCGGTGGCCGTCTCGGCGAGCACCGGCAGGTCGGTCCACGCGACCTCGCGGACGGGCCGCGCTCCGAGCCCCCACTCGGCGGCCCGGGCGAGCTCCGCGAGGCGCACCGCCTGCCGCGGCCCGCTGACGATCACGCCGGCCCCGGCCGCGCGCGCTCGCGCGAGCGCGCGCGACACCGGCGTGCCGGACGCGCAGGCGACGACGCCGGCGACCGCGAGCGAGCGTGCGCCCGGCTCCACCTGCGGGTAGCGATGTCCGGGCCGCGCCATCTCAGCCCGCGCGCCGCGCGCTCGCGCGCCGGGCGCGCGGGTGGAAGCGGCGATACATGTCGTGGACCACGCTCGACGGCAGGTGCGTGTAGATCTGGGTGGTCGAGATGTCGACGTGCCCGAGCATCGCCTGCACGGAGCGGAGGTCCGCGCCGCGCTCGAGCAGATGGCTCGCGAACGAGTGGCGCAGCGTGTGCGGCGACACCGCGGCCCGGAGGCCCGCGCGGCGGGCCGCCCGGCGGATGGCGACCCAGAGCGACTGGCGCGACAGTCCCCCGCCGGAGCGGTTCAGGAAGAGCGGCGCGCCCTCTCGCCGCACGAGCCGCGGCCTCACCGTGGTGCAGTAGCGCCGGATCCAGTCCAGCGCCTGCGTCCCCGCCGGCACGAGGCGCTGCCGGTTGCCCTTGCCGGTGACCACCACGTAGCCGGCCGCGAAGTTCACGTCCTCCACCCGCAGCCCGAGCGCCTCGGAGGCGCGCAGGCCGCACGCGTAGAGCAGCTCGAGCAGCGCCCGGTCGCGCAGCCCGTCGGGCCGCGTGGTGTCCGGCGCCTCCACGAGCGCGGCCGCGTCCTCCACCGAGAGCGTGCGCGGCAGCCGGCGCGCCGGCCGCGGGCTGTCGAGGTGCTCCGTCGGATCGCGCGTCACGCGGCGCTCGTCCCGCAGGTAGCGATACAGTCCGCGCACCGCCGAGAGGTGCCGGGCGATGGACCGGCTGCCGAGGCCGCGGGCGCGCAGGCCGGCCAGATAGCGGGACATGTCCGCGACGCCGACGGACTCCACCCGTCGTCCTTCCTCGGCGAGGAACGCCTCGAAGCCGGCCAGGTCGCGCCGGTACGCCATCAGGGTGTTGCGGGCGGCGCCGCGCTCGACCTGGAGGCTCGACAGATAGTCGGCGATCAGGGGCGCGGCGGGAGAGCGGGGACGGGACGGCGTCCCCCGGGGCGCTGCGGACACGGCTCCCGGCGACTTCCGCTCCGCTCGCGCGCCAGGTCGCCGGGCCACGCGGTCACATCCGGAGCGGGAGGCTCAAAAAACGACGGCCCCGGTGTCGGCCGATTCGTGCTGCCCGGGCCATCACCGAGGCGTCCCCTGCAACTCCAGGAGCATGAGGGAGTCTATCATCGGCCGCGCGCGGGAGGCAAGACGCGCACCGGCGGGGCTCATGCGCCCCCGGGCGGCGGCGCGCCCGAGCGGCGGCGACGCGCCAGGTCGAGGAGCCCGCGCAGCTCGGTCGAGCCGGAGGCCCACGCGCCGAGGCCGAAGACCACCACGCCGCCCACGAGCGCGACGGCGGTCCAGCCGGCGCCGCGCCCGCGGGGCGCGGGCAGCCCCGGCAGCAGGCCGCTGATCGCCGCGCACCACAGCGCGAGCAGCGCGGAGGCGCCGAGCGTGCGGGCCAGCGACGGGCCCAGATCGGCGACGCGCGGGCCGTGCAGGCGACGCCGCAGCAGCCAGCAGAGAGCCAGCACGTTGACGTAGGAGGACAGCGACGAGGCGAGCGCGAGCCCGGTGTGGCGCAGCGGCCACATGAGCAGCAGGGCCAGCACCACGTTCGCGGCCACCGACACGAACCCCACCAGCACGGGGGTGCGGGTGTCGCCGAGCGCGTAGAACGTCTGCGCGGCGATCCGGGTGGCCGAGAACGCGGGCAGGCCGATCGCGTAGCCGGTCAGGGCCTGCGCGGTGAGCATCGCATCGCCGGCCGAGAACTCGCCGCGCTGGAACAGCACCGTCACGATGGGGCCCCCCAGCATCACCAGGCCCACCGCGGCCGGCACCGCCACGAACGCGGCCATGCGCAGGGCGAACTCGAGCGTGGCGCGCAGGGCCGCGAGCTCGCCCCGCGCGGCCTGGGCCGACATGCTGGGCAGGGCGGCGGTGGCGAGCGCGATGCCGAAGATGCCGAGGGGGAACTCCATCACGCGGTCCGCGTAGTAGAGATACGACACGGTGCCCGCGGGCAGGAGCGAGGCGAGCAGCGTGTTGACCACCACCGTGATCTGCACCGCGGCCAGCGCGAACACCGCGGGCCAGAGCCGGTGGGCGATGCGGCCCACCGCCGGATGGCGCCACTCCGCCGACGGGGTCAGCGGCACGCCGAGCCGGCGCAGCTCGGGCAGCTGCACCAGCAGCTGGCCGAGCCCGCCCACCAGCACCCCGACCGCGAGCGACAGGACGGGCGGATCGAGGTGGGCCGCGAGCGCCAGCACGGCCAGGATCATCGCCACGTTCAGCACCGCGGGGCCGACCGCGGCGGTGAAGAAGCGGTGGTGGGCGTTGAGCGCGCCCATCGCGAGCGCGGCCAGCCCCACCAGCACCAGGTACGGGAACATCACGCGCGTCAGCATCACCGCGAGGTCGAACAGCGCGTCGTCGGTGCGCCAGCCCGGCGCCATGAGGGCCACCACCGGGCGCGAGAGCAGCACCCCCAGCGCCGAGACGAGGCAGAGCACCACGATGGCGGCGCCGGTGGTGGCGCGCGCGAGCCGGGCGAACGCGGTGGGGCCGCCGCGGGTGAGGGTCTCGGTGAAGACCGGGATCACCGCGGTGGCGAGCGCACCCTCGCCCAGGAGCCGCCGCAGCAGGTTCGGGATGCGGAAGGCGACCAGGAACGCGTCGGTGACCGGCCCCGCCCCGAAGGCGTGGGCGACCACCATGTCGCGGATGTAGCCCAGCACGCGGCTGGTGAGGGTGGCGAGCCCGATGGCCCCCACCGCGCTGACCACCCCGCGCTGGACGTGCTCGTGCCCGCCGGTCGTATCGCGCGCCGGCTCGCTCATCCCCGGGCCCGGCCGATCCTTGACACCCGGGGGCCCGGACGGTAGGCTCGTGTGTCGCTCACCTCTGAAAGGAGACAGGCCGTGGCCAACACGCGCTCCGCGCAGAAGCGGATCAAGCAGAACGAGAAGCGGCGCCTGCGCAACCGGGCCATCCGCAGCACGGTGCGCTCGAGCATCCGGGTCGCCCGGGAAGCCCTCGCCGGCAAGGGTGGCGAGTCGGCCGCCGCGGTTCGCGAGGCCATCCGCGTCATCGATCGCGCGGTGACCCAGGGTGTGATCCACCGCAACACCGCCGCCCGCCGCAAGTCCGCGCTCGCCCGCAAGCTCAACGCGCCGGCCTGACCGGCCGCGGCGCGCGCCGCTCCGAGAGGGCCCGCACCGCCCCGATCGCGGCGTCGCGCACGATCTCCCCGCCCCGCTCCCCGTAGAGGCTGCCGCACGCGATGTAGCTCGCGGTGCGGAAGTGCTCGGGGGCCAGCAGGTAGCCCTGGTAGCCGTTGGCCAGCCCCACCACGAAGGTGCGCGCGAAGCCCGCGCGGGGCGCCGCCTTGATCGCGAGGCCGAGCTCGGTGTCGAGCTCGCCCGGGATCGTCACCCACGCCCCGCGCCCGACGCCCACCGCGGTGATCTCGGCGCTGGCGGGCAGCGCGGAGCGGAGCCCCAGGCGCGTGCCGCGAGGGACCCACCCCCCGAGACAGTTGTGGAGGTCGAGCGCGGGCGCGGGTAGCGCCGTGGTCTGTCCCGCCGTGGTGAGCCGCTGGTCGCCGTCGGGCGCGACGCGGGGCCAGAGCGCGAGCACCGCCGCCGCGAGCAGCTTCCCGGTGGAGGCCACCCCGTCCCAGCCGCGCTCGCGCGGGCTCACGTCGCCGACCGCGCCGTTGACGTAGAGCGCGGGGGCGCCGAGCTGCGCCTCGATGCGCGCGCTCGCGTCGCCCATCACGTCGCCGGAGAGCTGGAAGTTCTTGGTGCCCAGCATGGTGCCGTGGATGGCGTAGTTCCACACCACCGCCACCGGCTTGCCGTCGGCGCCCACCACCTTCAGCAGGCCCAGCTCCGGATCGAGGCGCCCGCGCACCCGGCTCTCGGTCAGGCCCGCGACCTCGCTCCACCCGGTGCCGACGGCGGCCGGCCGCTTGCGGCGCTCCGCGGTGCGGGCCGCCTCCTCCATCGCGGAGTAGATGCGGCCCCGCACGCGCGGGGACTCGCGATCGAGCGCGAGCAGGCCGAAGAGGTCCGACTTCGCGTAGGCGCCCGGCCCGGAGTGGGTGTGCGAGGCGGCCACCACCATCGCCGCGTAGCGCAGGCCGAGCTGGTCGAGCCGCGCGCGCAGGTCGCTCACCAGGGTGGGATCGATGCCGACCAGGTCGAGGGTGAGCCACAGCACGCGCACCCCGCCCGCCTCCAGCACCAGCGCGCGCGCCCGGATCGGATCGTGCACGCCGGTGGCGGGACGGAACCAGAACGTGTCCGGATGGCGGCCGAGCAGGTCCGGCAGCCACGCCCGCCGGGGGAACCCGCCGTAGCCGCCGAGCGGCGTGTCCTCGGGCAGGCCGATCGCGACGCTGGTGGCCCCGGCGAGCAGGCGCGGCGCGGGCGCGGCGCCGGCGGAGCCGACCAGCACGCCCAGGGCGACGACCGCGGCGAGGAGCGCGCGCCGCGTCCCCGCCATCAGACCCCGCACAGATCCGCGACGAGGAGGGAGAGCTCGGGCCGCGCGGCCCCGCCCTGCTTGAGCCGGCGCTCGACGTCCCAGCAGCGCGCCACGTGGCGGGCGGCGGTCGCGGGCGACAGGCTGCGCGCCCGCTCGAGCAAGGCGTTCGCCGCCGCGGGCGGCCGGCGGAGGGCCCGGGCCACCTCCTCGGGCGGCCGGCCGGCCCGCAGGGCGCCGGCGGCCTGCCAGGTGGCGCGGGCCTCGCGGGCCAGCATGCCGAGCACCGCGAGCGGCTCCTCCCCCGCGTTCAGCAGCGATTCGAGCACGGCGAGCGCGGCGCCGGTGTCGCGCGCGGACAGCGCCCGGGTGAGGTCGAACACGTGGCGCAGCCGGTGCTCGCCCACCACCGCGCGCACCTCCGCCACCCCCACCCGCCGGTTGTCGGGACCGCCCGAGAGCGCCGCCTTCTCCACCTCGCCCACCAGCTGGGTGAGGTCGTCGCCGGAGAGCTCGACCAGGAGCGTGGCCGCGTCCGCGCGCAGCTCGTAGCCCCGCGACCGGGCGTGCCCGCGCAGCCACGTCGCGAGCGCCCGGCCGGTGGGCGCCGGCGCCGCCACGATCGCGGCCGCGGGCACCGCGCGGAGGAGCCAGTGGGCGCCCTCGAGCAGCCCGTCGGCGACCAGGACCAGCACCGTGGACGGGTTCGGGTCCTTCACGTAGGCGACGAGCGGCTCGCTCGCCTTGGCGGTGAGGCCGTCCACGCCGCGCGCGATCACGAGCCGGCGCTCGCCGAGCCACGGCAGCACCAGGGCCGATTGCACGATCGCCTCCGCCCCGGCCCCGCGCGCCTCGAGGGCCTCGCGCACCAGCGTGAGGTCTTCCTGGCCGGGGAAGAGGGCGCGGGTCAGCCGGGCCACCGCGTCTTCCAGGAGGAACGGCTCGGGACCGTGCAGCAGGGTGACCGGCGGCACCCGCCCGGCGTCGGCCGCCTCGAGGAACTTCCCGTAGTCCACCTAGCCGCCGTCCACCTAGAAGCGGTCCACCGCCAGATTGACGACCTTGCGCCCGATCTCGGTCGCGGCCTGCTGCACCGCCCCCTGCCCGCGCGCGATGGTGTCGGAGACCTGCCCCTGCACCTGGAAGTCGGAGTACTCCTGCAGCCCCTCCTGGCGCCAGAGCAGCGCGTTGCGCCGGACGTCGCGAAACTCGACGTTGAGCACCAGCTGCAGGCGATAGGCGCGCACGTTCGCGTTGCGGTCGAAGGTGAGGCCGGTGAGGCTGTAGCCGACCACCTCGCCCTGCAGGATCGCGTCCGCCTGCTCGACCGGCACCACCCGCAGCCGTCCGCCGTTGGAGAAGGCGGTGACGACCGCGGAGGTGATCGCGCTCTCCACCCCCGGCTCGAGGGTGCGGTTCTTGAAGATGGGGACCCCGACCGTCTGGATGTGGTCGGGCAGGTTTCCCCTGGTGCTGTAGCCGCAGCCGCCGAGGAGAAGCGTGACCAGCAGGACCGCGAGCGCGCGGCGACCCGGGCCGGCGGTCTCAGGCACGGGTCACGATGTTGACGAGGCGGCCCGGCACCACCACCACCTTGGCGATGCGGCGTCCGTCGAGCCAGGGGCGCACCTTGCCGTCGGCGAGCGCCTTCTCGCGGATCTCCGACTCCCGGGCCGCCGCATCGGCGGTGAGCCGGCTGCGCACGCGCCCGTCCACCTGCACCACGATCTCCACCTCGTCGCGGGTCAGCGCGGCGGGATCCGGCTCGGGCCAGCGCTGCGCGAACAGGCTCTGCCGGTGGCCGAGGGCGGCCCACATCTCCTCGGTGATGTGCGGGGACACCGGCCCGAGCAGGAGCAGCGCGGTCTCCACCGCCTCCCGCAGCAGCGCGGAGCGCTCGGCGCGCGGCATGCCGTCGAGCGAGGCGCGGTCGAACTCGTGCAGCGCGTTGACCAGCTCCATCACCGCGCTGATCGCGGTGTTGAAGTGGAAGTCGTGCTCGATGTCGTGGGTCACCTTGCGGATCGTCTCGTGGATCGTGCGCCGGAACGCCCGCCCCGCGTCCGAGAGCGGGCCGGACGCGACGCGCGGCGCCCCGCGCAGCTCCTCGAGGTTGGCGTGCACGAAGCGCCACACCCGGTTCAGGAAGCGCGAGGCCCCTTCCACGCCGCGGTCGTTCCAGTCGAGGTCCTTCTCGGGCGGGGCCGCGAACAGGGAGAACAGCCGCGCGGTGTCGGCCCCGTAGCGGCGGATGAGATCGTCGGGATCCACCACGTTGCCCTTGGACTTGGACATCTTCGCGCCGTCCTTGATCACCATGCCCTGGGACAGGAGCGCCCGGAACGGCTCGTCGCACGTGAGCAGGCCCAGGTCGCGCAGCACCTTGGTGTAGAAGCGCGCGTAGAGCAGGTGCAGGACCGCGTGCTCGATGCCGCCGATGTACTGGTCGACCGGCATCCAGTAGGCGGCCGCGCCCGGCTCGAACATCCCCCGGTCGTACTGCGGCGAGCAGTAGCGGAGGAAGTACCACGACGACTCCACGAAGGTGTCCATGGTGTCGGTGTCGCGGCGCGCCCGGCCCCCGCACCGGGGGCAGGTGGCGTTGACGAAGGTCGCGACCTCGGCCAGCGGCGAGCCGCCCTTGCCGCTGATCTGGACGTCGCGGGGCAGCACCACCGGGAGGTTCTCCTCCTTCTCGGGCACCATCCCGTCCTTCTCGCAGTAGAGCACCGGGATCGGCGCGCCCCAGTACCGCTGCCGGCTGATGCCCCAGTCGCGCAGGCGGAAGTTCACCTTCGCCTGGCCGATGCCCTGGGCCACCAGCCAGTCGATCGCCTTGCGCTTGGCCTCCTCGATGGAGAGGCCGTCGAGGAAGCCGGAGTTGATCTTCACCCCCTCCCCGGTATAGGCCTGGTCGTCGCGCCAGTCGGGGGGCCGCTTCACGGTGGCCACGATGGGCAGGCCGTGGGCCTTGGCGAAGTCCCAGTCGCGCTGGTCCTCGCCGGGGACCGCCATGATCGCGCCGGTGCCGTAGCCCATCAGCACGTAGTCGGCGAGGAAGAGCGGGATCTCGCCCTTGGTGAACGGGTTCACCGCGCGCGCCCGCAGGCGCAGGCCGCGCTTGGGCCGATCGGTGGCCAGCCGCTCGATCTCGGACTCGCGGGCCACCTCGGCCCGGAAGGCCTCCACGCGCGCCCGCTCCTCGTCGTCCTGCACGAGGCTATCCACCAGGGGGTGCTCGGGGGCCAGCACCGCGTAGGTCATGCCGAAGGAGGTGTCGGGCCGCGTGGTGTAGATGACGATCTTCACGTCGTCGCGGCCGACCACCGGGAGCGCGAACTCCGCCCCCTCGCTGCGGCCGATCCAGTTGCGCTGCATGGTGAGCACGCGCTCCGGCCAGCCCGGGAGGCGGTCGCACCAGTCGAGCAGCTCCTGGGCGTAGTCGGTGATCTTGAAGAACCAGCCGTCGACCTCCTTGGTGGTCACCTCGGAGTCGCAGCGCCAGCAGCGCCCGGCCTCCACCTGCTCGTTGGCCAGGATGGTCTGGCACGACGGGCACCAGTTCACCCGCGAGCGGCGGCGGTAGGCCAGACCGCGCTCCAGCATGCGGATGAAGATGAGCTGCTCCCACTTGTAGTACGCGGGATCGCAGGTGGTGACCTCGCGGTCCCAGTCGTAGGAGATGCCCATGCGCTTGAGCTGCGTGCGCATGTTGTCGATGTTCTCGTAGGTCCACACCGCGGGGTGGACCCCGTTGTCGATGGCCGCGTTCTCGGCGGGCAGCCCGAAGGCGTCCCAGCCCATCGGGTGCAGCACGTTGAAGCCGCGCATCCACTTGTAGCGGGCCAGCAGGTCGCCGATCGCGTAGACCCGCACGTGGCCCATGTGGATGCGGCCCGACGGGTACGGGAACATCTCGAGGCAGTAGTACTTGGGCCGGCTGGGGTCCTCGCTCGCCTTGAACTGCTTGCGCTCCGCCCAGATCTTCTGCCAGCGGGCCTCGATCTCGGGGAAGGGATACCGTTCCGGGCGGTCGTCGAGGGCCATATTGGCCCCGATTTTTGCACGCTTAGGCGGGGAGGGCAAGAAAGCAGCCCGGGCCAGCCGGCCCGGGGGCCGCCGGCCCGCGCCCCGCCCTCTCTCGGCGTGAAGATCATCGTGGTGTTCGCCGGCAGCTCCCACCACGCATCCGGAATCTGCCCGCGCACGACGGTACGGGCGAATTCGCGCTTCACCCGCATGATGTGCGGGTAGTCGTTCGTGGCGACCGCCATGTCTCCCTCGGCGCGGTGCTGCTGTCCATCGCGCCGGTCAAGCGGACCTCAGGTTCCAGAGCGGCGGCGACGCCCAGCGCTCGAGCGGGGCGGCACGCGCGGCGCGGTGGGATCGGGTGACCCACACCTGCGCGTTCGCATCGCTGAGCGACCGGAGCCGGTACGTCTGCCGGTCGAGCACGTTGTTCGGCGTGGGCTCGGTCGCTCCGGGCTTGAGATCCAGATAGGTCGCGGTGGCCCCGGACGCGAAATCGCGCCAGGCCAGGTACTGCGGCGAGTCCACCGTCGCGGTCACGGCGGGCGCCGCGTCGGGCGCGGTGGCCTGGCGCATCTCGTTCTCGAGCCGGCCCTTCTCGCCGCCGTAGAAGAAGTACGGCTTGGCCGCCGCGAGGCCCCTGGCCGCGGCCAGGACGCTCGCCTCGCCGTGGGCGGCGACGAACTCCCGGTAGGCCGAATCGACCGCCGCCGGCGAGTCGAGCCGGTCGCTGAACACGAGCGCGCACTTCACGTACCCGGCGGCGTCCTTGCGCGCGAGGATGTCCTAGAGCGCCTCGGTGGGCGCGTTCCGCGTGGCCCCGATGGCCTGCTGATCCATGGTGGTGTTGCGGGTCATGCGCTTCTTCGCGGTCTCACCGCGTCCGGCATGGGCACGTCGTAGTCCGGCACCTGCGACTCGCCGGGATCGATCTTCACCGGGGGCCTGGCGGTCACCACGAGCAGTCCCTGCGCGTCCTTCGGCGCATCGTGCACCGCCTTCCCCGCCGCTCGCGCGGCGTCCGGGCCGACCAGCCGACGAACGTCCGGTAGGACGTGACCGGCTGGGCCATCGGGAGCTTGTGCCACCGGGAATACAGGAGCGCCCCGTACGCGTCCGGCGCATCGTATCCGGCCGGCACGCGCTGCGCGTGGTCGAACTCCCACCAGTCCCGCGCCATGAGGTAGGCCTGATACTGCTTGTCGGCCGACGCGACCGGCTTCCAGAAGGACGGCCCCGTCCAGGCCGACCGGAAGCCCTGCATGAACGCGTCGTCGGTGCTGTTGGACGTGTGTCCCTCGAACAACCTTCGTGCGCACCGCGGTGACCCACGCCTCGAACTCCGGCGTGGCCGCCCCGGGGAATCCCGTCGTCGATGGGAACGCTGAACATGGTCTCCGGCGCCTGGCCGATCTTCTCGCCGACCTGCAGGCGGAGCCGGTTGAGGTTCTGCTGCTCCTCCGCCGCCCGTTGCCACTGGGCCTGCGACTCGGCGGCCGGGCGCGTCTTGCGGGATTGTGGACCGGAAACGCGCACGCCAGCCAGGTCGAGCGGGGCGAGAGGGCGAAACCCCCCGGGGGCCCGGTGGCCCCCGGGGCCAGGCGGGGGGCCTACTTCTTCTTGAGGGTCAGGTTGATCGCCTTGGCGGCCTCGTCCGCCTTGGCGATCGACTCCGCGTGCTTGCCGGCGTCGTGCAGCGCCTTCGCCTCCGCGGCGAGGGCCTGCGCTTTCTTCGAGGCGTCGTCGGTCTTGCCGGCGGTCGCGTCCTGGATCTGCTTGATCAGGAGCGGGCACTGGTTGGCCAGCGCGGGCGCCACCGCGAACGCCACCACCGCGAGCGCCATCATGAGGATCTTCATTCCACTCACCCCCTTTCGGTTCGGTCCTGTTGCTCTGAACCCCCCTGCCCGGCCGAAGGTTCCCCGGGCCCGGGCGCGGGGTGGAAGAAATCATAGATGCGCTGCGCCAGCCTGGGGGTGATTTTCGGCACCGAGGCCAGGTCGGCCACCGAGGCCTCCCGCACCCCCTTCGCGGAGCCGAGCGTCTTGAGCAGGCTGGTGCGCAGGGTCGGGCCCACCCCGGGGATCTGGTCCAGCACCGAGGCGATGGCGCGCTTCTGGCGCAGCTTCTTGTGGTACGTGATCGCGAAGCGATGCGCCTCGTCGCGGATCTTCTGCAGCGCCTGCAGCGCGGGCGATCCCATGTCGAGCACGAGGGGCTCGAGCCGCTCCGGGACGTAGACCTCCTCCGCCCGCTTGGCGAGGGCGGCCACCGGGATGTAGTCGAGCCCGATGGCCTCGAGCGCCTTGAGCCCGGCCCCGAGCTGGCCGCGCCCGCCGTCGAGGAGGATCAGGTCCGGCATGACGCCCTCGCTCTCCAGCGCCCGCCCATAGCGGCGCGTGAGCACCTCCTGCATCGACGCGAAGTCGTCGGTGCCGGCCACGGTGCGGATCCTGAACCGCTTGTAGTCGTCCTTCCTCATGTCGCCGTCCTGCCACACCACCATGGAGGCGACGGTCTCCTTCCCCTGGTGCGTCGAGATGTCGAAGGCCTCGATCCGGTGCGGCGGCCCCGGCAGCCCGAGCGAGCGCTCGAGGTCCTCCAGCACCACCTGCTGCCGGTTGCCGCGCGCGAGCAAATGACTCTGCAGGGCCAGCGCCGCGTTCTCCTCCGCCATCGCCACCAGGTCGCGCTTGCGCCCCCGCCGGGGCGCGGCCAGCTCCACCCGCCCGCCCCGGCGCTGGGCGAGCCACTCGCCGGTGAGCTCCGCCTCCGGCAGCGCCTCGGAGAGCAGGATCTCGCGCGGGGGGGTGACGTTCTTGGCGTAGAACTGGCGCACGAACGCGGAGAGCACCTCCCCGTCGCGGGAGCCCGAGACGCGGTCGAAGAAGAAGGACTCCCGCCCGAGCAGCCGGCCCTTGCGCACGAAGAAGAGCTGCACGCAGGCCTCCGAGCCCTGGCGGACGACGCCCACCACGTCCTGGTCCTCCTCCTCGGTGGAGATCATCTGCTGCCGCTCGCGCACGGTGTTGAGCGCCTGCACCCGGTCCCGCAGCACCGCGGCGCGCTCGAACTTCATCTCCTCCGCGGCGGCCTCCATCTCCCGGGTGAGGCGCGCCGCGAGGTCGTCGCTCTTGCCCTCCAGGAAGCGCTCCACGTCCTTCACGGTGGCCGCGTAGCCGTCCCGGGTCTCCCACCCGGTGCAGGGCGCGTTGCAGCGGTGGATGTAGTACTGCAGGCACGGCCGCGACAGGGTCCCGTCGATCTTGATGCGGCAGGTGCGGAGCGGGAACAGCTGCCGCACCAGCCGGAGCGTCTCCCGCATCGCGGTGGCGGGATAGAACGGCCCGAAGTAGCTCGCCCCGTCCTTCTGCACCCGCCGGGCCACCACCAGCCGCGGGAACTCCTCGTTGGTGGTGAGCTTGAGGAACGGGTAGTGCTTGTCGTCGCGGAGGATGATGTTGTAGCGGGGCCGGTGCTTCTTGACCAGCGTCGACTCGAGGATCATCGCCTCGAGCTCGTTTGCGGTGACGATGTACTCGAGGTCCCGGATGTGGCCGACGAGGGCGTCGGTCTTGGGATCGCGGGCGCGGGACTCCTGGAAGTACGAGCGGACGCGGCTCCGCAGCGAGGACGCCTTGCCGATGTAGATGATCTGGCCCTTTGCGTCCTTGTAGAGATAGACCCCGGGCCGGTCCGGGACCTGTTCGAGCTGCTCCGAGAGGGTCATCCGGCGGCCCGCGTCGACGTCACCGTCGCGTGCGGAGCGCCCACCGCCGGCTGCGCCGCGCCGGGCGCACCGCTCAGCGCGAGGGCTGCAGGAGCGCGATCGCGAGCAGCACCAGCGCGGCCGCCGCGGGCACCAGCAGCGTCCACGTGAGCGCGCGCCGGACGTGGCCGAGCATGGGCGGAGGCCGGCGGCCGGGACGCGGCGGGTTCATGAACGCGATCGCCTTGCCCAGCACGAACAGCGCGATGGAGAGGACCCCGAAGAAGAGCAGCACCCATTTGAACAGCACCGCGGCTCAGACCCCGAGGTCGACCTTGCGCAGCGCCTTGATGCGATCCCGCAGCTCGGCGGCCCGCTCGAAGTCGAGCCGCCGCGCCGCGTCCTTCATGGCGGTCTCCAGCTCGCTGACGTGCGCGGCCAGCGCGGCCGGGCTCTCCCACTGCGGGGTGGGCGCCTGCTCCACCTCGACGGTGTAGTAGTCGCGCTCCGAGACCGATTCCAGGAGGTCGCGGATCGAGCGTCGCACCGACTCCGGGGTGATGCCGTGCGCCTGATTGTACTCCTGCTGGACCACCCGCCGCCGCTCGGTCTCCCCGATCGCGGCCTGCATGGAGCCGGTGACGGTGTCCGCGTACATGATCACCTCGCCGTTGACGTGCCGGGCCGCGCGGCCCGCGGTCTGGATCAGCGAGGTGGCGGAGCGCAGGTAGCCCTCCTTGTCCGCGTCGAGGATCGCCACCAGCGAGACCTCGGGCAGGTCCAGCCCCTCCCGCAGGAGATTGATCCCGATCAGCGCGTCGAACTTCCCCAGGCGGAGGTCCCGGATCAGGGCCACGCGCTCCAGGGTGTCGATGTCCGAGTGCAGGTAGCGCACCCGCAGGCCGTTCTGCTGGTAGTACTCGGTGAGGTCCTCGGCCATCCGCTTGGTGAGCGTGGTGATCAGCACCCGCTCGTCGCGCTCCGCGCGGGCCCGCACCTCGGCCATGAGGTCGTCCACCTGCGAGGAGGCCGGGCGCACCGTGATCCGGGGATCCATGAGCCCGGTGGGGCGGATGATCTGCTCCACCACCGCCCCGCCCGCCCGCGACTGGCCCGGCTCGGTCCGCTCCGCCCCCACCTTCTCCAGCTCGTAGGGGCCGGGGGTGGCCGAGACGTAGAGGGTCTGCGGCACCAGGCGCACGAACTCCTCGAAGGTGAGCGGCCGGTTGTCGAACGCCGACGGGAGCCGGAAGCCGTACTCGACCAGCGCCTCCTTGCGGGACCGGTCGCCCGGGTACATGCCGCGCAGCTGGGGCGCGGTCACGTGCGACTCGTCGAGGATCACCAAGGCGTCCTTGGGGAGGTAGTCCATGAGGGTCGGCGGGTTCTGCCCCGGCTTCCGGCCGGACAGGTGCCGCGAGTAGTTCTCGACCCCGTGGCAGTAGCCGAGCTCGCGCAGCATCTCGATGTCGAAGAGCGTGCGCTGCTCGAGGCGCTGCGCCTCCAGGAGCTTGCCCCGCCCCTTCAGGAAGGCGAGCCGCTCGCGCAGCTCGTCCATGATGCCCTCGATGGCGCGCTCGAGCTGGGCCGCAGGCGTCACGTAGTGGCTGGCCGGATAGATCCGCGCCTCCTCCACCGTGCCGGTGGTCACGCCGCGGAGGGGCTCGAGCGTCATGAGCCGCTCGACGGTGTCGCCCCAGAACTCGACCCGCAGGGCCTCCGACTCGGCGGCGGCCGGGAACACCTCCACCACGTCGCCCCGCACCCGGAACGTGCCGCGCCGGAAGTCGTAGTCGTTGCGCTCGTACTGCACCGCGACCAGCGAGCGGATCAGGGTGTCGCGGTCCATGGTCTGGCCGGCCCGAAGGGCCACGTGCATGCCGTGGTAGGTCTCGGGCTCGCCGATGCCGTAGATGCACGAGACCGAGGCCACCACCACCACGTCCCGCCGCTCGAACAGGGACGCGGTCGCGGAGTGGCGCAGCCGGTCGATCTCGTCGTTCACCAGCGCGTCCTTCTCGATGTAGGTGTCCGACTGCGGGATGTAGGCCTCGGGCTGGTAGTAGTCGTAGTAGGAGACGAAGTACTCGACCGCGTTCTGCGGGAAGAAGGCCTTGAACTCGCTGTAGAGCTGGGCCGCCAGCGTCTTGTTCGGCGAGATCACCAGGGCGGGCCGGCCGAGCCGCGCGATGACGTTGGCCAGGGTGAAGGTCTTGCCGCTGCCGGTGACGCCCAGCAGGACCGCGTGCGGGGCGCCGGCCCGGAGGACCTCGACCAGGCGCTCGATCGCCTGCGGCTGATCTCCGGACGGAGCGAATTCGGAAGCGAGCTCGAACTGCGGCAACGACATCGCGGTGGCGACGGAACCGTTCAGGACGTCGACGGCACCGCCACCAGGTACTTCCGCCACGAGTCGAGGAACGAGGTCGCGTGCGGGTGCCGGAGCAGGTGCACCGAGAAGAGGAACTGGGGGTGCACCGGCTCGCGGATCAGCCGGAGCCGCGCCTCGTCGAGCGTGCGGTTGCCCTTGAGCAGGTTGCAGCGCAGGCAGGCGGCGACCACGTTGGTCCACGTGGTCTGGCCCCCGCGAGACCGCGGCACCACGTGATCGACCGTCAGCTTCTCACCGCGGCGCGAGCAGTACTGGCAGGTGTAGCCGTCGCGCCGCAGGATGTTCTTCTTGTTGAACGCCACCCGCTCCAGGAACGGCTTGCGGATGTAGGACCCCAGCCGGATCACCGCCGGCAGGTGGAAGCTCCGGGAGGGGGACCGGACCACCCGGGGCGAGGCCTCGACGCTCTCGGCCTTGCCCGCGAGGAGCAGCGTGATGGCGCGCTTGGCGTTGGTGAAATGCAGCGGCTCGTAGGTGTAGTTCAGCACCAGGACCGCGATTTCATCCATATGCCCGAAAAGTTTAAGCGTCGGCCACTACCCTGTCAACTGCGCGGGCCGCTCGCGGCGACGGCGCGAGGCCCGGCTAGACGAGCAGACGCCAGACGAGGGGGCCGAAGCCGGCCAGCACCACGAACAGGATCGCGGCGGCGTCGACCGAGTGGGCGAACAGCGTCACCAGCAGGCACACCAGCGCGAAGCAGGCGAGGTAGAACCGCACCTCGCGCTTGTCGAGCCAGCCGCCCTTGCCCACCAGGTGCGGGATCTTGTTGACGAGGTAGATCGGCGAGTAGAGCAGGAAGAAGAGCACCACGAGGCCGGAGAATCCCCATATCCCGAGCAGGCCGAAGGCCATCCCGCGGAACACCCAGTCCCCCAGGCTCAGGTTCGCGTCGTTCGAGAGGTCCAGCGCCCGCGGCATGCTCTGCGGGTAGGCATTGAGGTACAGCATCGCGATCGAGACCACCGCCAGCATCACCTCGAGCCACCGCCGCACGACGACTCTCGGAACGAGGCTCATCCCGGCTAGGACATCACACGAGCCCGTGAAGTGTCAACAAACCCGGCGCCGGCACGCGCAGTTAGGGCGTATCTAGAGCAGGAAGCCCCCCGGGAACGGATCGCTCGGGTCGAGCGTGAGCGTGCCCTGGCCGGTCATCCAGGCCCGCCCGGTGATCTCGGGCACCACCGCCGGCACGCCGCCCACCTCGATGAGGCCCGCGATGCGCCCGGTGAAGCGGGTGCCGATGATGGACTCGTGGCCGAACGACTCGCCCACCGCCAGGCGGCCGCGCGCGTGCAGGTTGGCCAGCCGCGCGGAGGTGCCGGTGCCGCAGGGCGAGCGGTCGAGCCCCGCGGGCGCCACCACCACCGCGTTCCGGAAGAGCGCGTCGGCGCGCCGCGCCGGCTCGTGGAACTGGATGTAGAGCAGGCCGCGCGCCGACGGCATCCCGGGATGCACGAGCGGTCGGCTGGCCTCGATGGCGAGCCGGACGCGCTCGCCGGTCTCGACGAGCCGGGCCGCCTCCCGCGGCTCCAGCGTGAGCCCCAGCGGCCGCGCCTCCACCAGCGCGTAGAAGTGGCCGCCGTAGGCCAGATCGAAGCGGACCGGGCCCACGCCCGGGACCTCGACGGTCTGGTCGAGCGAGACCGAGAACGCGGGCACGTTGCGGATCGTCACCTCGGCGGGCTCCCCCGCCCGGACCCGCACCCGGCACGTCACGAGGCCGGCCGGCGTCTCCAGGGTCACGGTGGCCCGGCCGTCGGGAGCGGGGACGCGGCCGCTCTCCACCAGCATGGCGCCCAGCGCGATGGCCCCGTGCCCGCACATGTGCACCGGTCCGAGCGGCTCGATGAAGAGCACGCCCGCGTCGGCCTCCCTCGCCACCGGCTCGGTGAGGATCGCGCCGCACATCGCGGCGTGCCCGCGCGGCTCGTAGAGGGTGAACCCGAGCAGCTCGCGCCCGTGCGCGGCCAGGTGCTCGCTGCGCTCCATGAGCGTCGCGCCCGGCACCGGTCCGACCCCGCCCACCACGATCCGCATCGGCTCGCCCTCGGTGTGATAGTCGATCACCGACAGCGTCCGGGCCGCCGGTCCGCTCACGCCGCGCTCTCCAGCAGCTCGTGGAGGATGCCCTCGCGGAGCCCCCGATCGCTCACCCGCACCGTGTCGCGCCGGAAGCGGGTCATGGTGGCGAGACAGATCGCGATGCCGGGGATGATCACGTCCGCGCGCCCCGGCTCGAGGCAGCCGAGCCGGCCCCGCGCCTCCACGTCGAGGGCGCCCAGACGGGCGAGCTGCCGCTCGACCACCCCGCGGCTCAGGCGGTGACCGTGCACCACGCCCGGATCGTACGTCTCGAGCCCGAGGTCGAGGGCGGCCAGCGTGGTCACGGTGCCCGCGGTTCCCACCAGGTCGCCCTCGTCGACGCCCGCGATGGCCTCCGGCACCTCCGCGGCCAGCCGCTCCTCCACGTGGCGCTGCAGCGCCGCGAACCGGTCCCAGCGGACCGGCCCCGTATCGCCCCACTCTTCCTGGAGCCGCACGACCCCGAGCCGCAGGCTCACCGCCGCCGCGGGCGCGCCGTCGCGCGCGAGGACGAACTCGGTGGAGCCGCCGCCGATGTCGAAGAGCACGAAGACCGGACCGAGGCCGGGCAGCCCCGAGGTGACGCCCTTGAGGGTGAGGCGCGCTTCCTCCTCGCCGCTCACCACCTCGACGCGCTCGCCCGACTCCCGCTCGAGCCGCGCCACGAACTCGGCCCGGTTGGCGGCCTCGCGGACCGCGCTGGTGGCGACGATGCGCACGCGGACCGCGCCGAGGGCGCGCGCCGACCGCGTGAGCTCGGCCACCGCGGCCGCGGTGCGACGCATCGGCTCCGGGGCGAGCCGGCCCGCCGGCCCCTGCCCCTCGCCGAGCCGGGTCACCCGCTGCGTCTGGCGCAGCGTGCGCCAGCCGGTCCCGTCCGGCTCGACGACCAGCAGACGGACGGTGTTGGTGCCCAGATCGACGGTGGCGAGGCGTCCGCTCACGCGGACGGGTGGAGGCCGAGGGCTTCCGCGACCGCGGCGCGCACGCGGTCCGGCTGGACCGGCTTGATCACCATCACGTCGACGCCGGCTCCCCGCACGCGGTCTTCGTGCAGCCGCCGGCCCCAGCCGGTGAGGAGCACCACCGCGGCGCCCGGGCAGCGCTCCTTCACCGCCGCCGCCAGCTGCAGGCCGGAGCGGTCGCGCAGCGCCAGGTCCGTGACCACCACATCCACGCCGCCGCGGGCCAGGCGATCGAGCGCGGCGCCGGCGTCCACGGCGCTCTCCAGCCGGTGGCCGGCCTGGGCCAGCGCCTCCCACACCGCGGCGCGGATGCCGTCCTCCTCCTCCACGATCAGCACCGAGCCGACGCTGCGCGGAGCGGCGGCGGGCGACGGCGCGAGCGGCTCCGCGGGCTGCGGCTCCGCGCGCGGCGGTCCCGCGGCCGGTGCAGCCGCCGGGACCGGGGCGGGAGCCGCCGTCGACTCGCCACTCGGGTGGACGGCCCCATCGCCGTTGGTGGCGGCCCGTGGCGCGCCGTTCATGGGGCTCCCGGACGCATTCGGCTCCCGAGAAGCCGGCGACGCCGGGCGTGTCGCACCGACGGCCCGCTCGCCGTGCGGCGGGGCCGGCTGCTCGGGCCGGGTGCCGGCCGGCGAGGGCGCGCTCGCGGCAGCGCCGGTCTCGCGGGCCATCGGCAGCCAGATCGTCGCGGTGGTGCCTCCCGGGCCGCTCCGCACGTCGATCCGGCCCCCCGCGCGCACGACCACCGCGCGCACCACGGTGAGGCCGAGGCCCAGGTGGCCGGGCCGCGTGGTGAAGAAGGGATCGAAGATGCGCGCGAGCGTCCCGGGCGCGATCCCCTCGCCCGTGTCCGTCACCGCCAGCTCCACGCCGCCCTCGACGTCGCGCGTGCGGACGGCCACGGTGCCGCCGGCCGCCATCGCCTCCATCGCGTTGCGCACCAGGGCCGCGATCGCCTCGCGCAGCGCGATCGCGCTGCCGACCACCGGCGCGGTGCGCGGCAGGTCCGCGACGATCTCGATGCGGGCCGCCGCCGACCCGATCCGGGGCCGCGCGAAGGCGAGCGCCTCCTGGGCGAGCCCGCCCAGGTCGCACGGGACGGCCGGCGTCCGGTCCGCCTCGGCGAGGCCCAGCAGCCGCTGCACCACGTCGGTGCCGCGCCACGCCGCCTCCTCGAGCACGCCCAGCGCCTCGCGCAACGATTCGTCCTGAGCCCGCGCCAGCAGGAGCTGCGATCGGCCCAGCAGCAGCGCGAACACCCCGCTCAGCTCGCGGGTGAGGCCCGCCCCGAGGGCGGTCAGCACCCGGGCCTGTTCCTGCTCGGCCTGCCGGGCGAGGCGCGGCCCCTGCTCGCGCACCGTGGCGCGCAGCTGCCGCAGCTCGGCGCCGGCGTCGAGGCACACCGCGGCGGCGGTGGCGACGGTGAGCGCCATCTCCACCTCCTCCGTGGAGAGCTCACGCGGCTCGGCGTCTGCCAGCGCGAGCACGCCCAGCACGCGTCCGCGCGTGCGCAGCGGGGCCAGCACCGCCGCCCGCAGGCCTTCGCGCTCGAGCGGCCCGGGCGCGCCGGCCGGCCGCGCCTGGAGGTCGCGCACCACGATGGGCCGCTCGGCCGCGAAGGCTTCCTCCAGGAGCTGACCCATCGTCCCGAGCGATCCCGGCCCCACGCCGCGCAGTCGGCCCGCGCCGGCCACCGCGGTCACCGCCGCGGGGCCCGACCCGGCCAGGGCCAGCGCGGCGCGCACGCCGGGCAGACGGCAGGCCGCCTCGACCACGCCGTTCAGGACCTCCGCCGGCTCCCCGCCCGGCCGCTGCCCGTCCGCGAGTGTGCGCAGCTCGCGGAGGTGCGCCAGGTGCTGGCCGTGGCGCTCCAGGAGCCGCTGGTGCACGAGGGCGGAGCCGACACGGTCGGCCAGCACCAGCAGGAGCAGCACGTCGGTGGTCCCGAACGGAGCGCCGAGCGCGCGGCGACCCGCGAAGAGCACGCCGCCCACCTCGCCCTCGGTGCGCACCGGCACCGCGATGCCCTGACGCACCGGGAAGCGGTCCCCGAGCGGCTCCGCAGGGTCGGCCGTCGCCGCGTCGTGGGTCAGCACCCGCTTCTCGCGGAACACCCGGCCGATCAGGCGCTCGCCGGGCTCCACCGCGAGCTGCTCCAGGTCCTCGCGCCGGAAGCCGCGGCCGGAGCGCGGCACGAGGCGGCCGCTCGCCTCGTCCTGCACGAACAGGACCGCCCGGTCGGCGGCGAGCAGCCGGGAGAGGCGATCCACCGCGAGCGTGAACAGCTCGCCGGGCGGCAGGCCCAGCGGAGGCACGGAGAGGATCTCCTGGAAGATGGCCAGCGCGTGCTCGTCGCGCTCGAGCCCCGCGTCCGACCGCCGGGCATCGACCTCGGCCAGACGCTCGCGCAGCTGCTGGAGCGCCGCGCCGGCCTCCGCGAGCGCGGCCCGCAGGGAGGATCCTCGATCCACCACGCGCGGTCCGGGCTCGGCGCTCACCCCGCCGCCCTCACTTCACTTGGCAGCGAGGGTCCGGATGTAGCGGACGAGCGCCCACCGGTCCGCTTCCGGCAGGTGGCGCCACGACGGCATGGCCCCTCGGCCCGTGGTGATCTTCCAGAACAGCTCCCCGTCGGCCTCGTCCTGCACCTTCTTCGAGGTCCAGTCGGCCGGCTTCGGATTGAGCGCGACCGCCGCGGCGCCGTCTCCCTTGCCCTTGGATCCGTGACAGGACACGCAGTTGACCTTCGCCACCTTCTCGCCCCGCTCCACCGTCTTCTTGTCCGCGGGCGTCGGGTTCTTCTTGGCCTTCTCGGACGCGGGCGCCACCCACGGGGTGCCCTGCGCCGGGGTCGAGGTGGCGGGGGCGGCCAGGGCCAGCGGCAGCACGATACCGAGCACGAGGCCGCCCCGGCGGGCGGCGTGCGACAGGAGCATCCGAGCGGCCATTCAAAGACCCTCCTTCGGAGTTGCGCTCTGGTGCTTGGACGCCATCTCCGCGGCAATGTTCTATCGCCGCGTCAACATTGACGAAACGCAGCCACATTTAACACCCCCGCTCGCAAGAGGGTCAAGGTTTTTCGGCACTTCCGGCATCCGTGCCTCGTGCTATCGTCTCGAAGCGAAAATGACCGACGAGGCGGTACACGTGGTGGCGGTGATCGGCGCAGGGCCGGCAGGCCTCTTCGCGACCCGTGCGCTCGCGGCCCAGGGCTGCCGGGTGATCCTGCTCAACCGGGACATCAAGCCGGGCGGGCTCGCCGAGTACGGGATCTTCCTCAACAAGTACAAGATGAAGGGCGGCCTGCGCCGGCAGTTCCAGAAGATCCTCAGCGACCCCCGGGTCACCTATCTCGGGCACGTCACGGTGGCCCGCAACGGCGACCTGACCGTCGAGGACCTGGCGGGCCTCGGCTTCGACGCGCTCGTGTTCGCCATCGGGGCCCAGGGCACCAAGTACCTGGGCATCGAAGGCGAGCGCCTCCCGGGCGTCTACCACGCCAAGGACCTCGTCTACCACTACAACCGCCTGCCGCCCTTCAGCGAGCGGCCCTTCCCGATGGGTCGGCGCGTGGCGGTGGTCGGGGTCGGCAACGTGATGGTGGACATCGCGAACTACTGCGCCCACTTCTGCGACGTGGACGAGGTGATCGCGATCGCCCGCCGCGGCCCCTTCGAGAAGGCGTACGACGACCGCGAGTTCGAGGACGTGGAGGACGCCTTCGACCGCGCCCTCTATCGCGAGGAGATCGAGCGCATCCGGCCGCGCCTCGCCGCGGTGGGGCAGGACGCGGACGAGCTGCTCGCGGCGGTGGCCGCGCGCGGGGAGCCCACTCCACCCGCTCGCACCCGCCTGCGCTTCCGCTTCCTCGCCTCCCCGCGGCGCGTGATCGCCGAGGGCGGCCGCGTGGTCGGCCTCGAGGTGGAGGAGACCCGGCTCGAGCGCAAGGGCGACCGCATCGTGGCGGTCGGCACCGGAGCCACCGCGGTCATCCCCTGCGACACGGTGGTCTTCGCGGTGGGCGACCGCGTGGATGAGAACACCGGCCTGCCCTACCGCGACGGGCTCTACCTCACGGCGCCGGGCGACGACCCGGCGGCCGCCTACCAGGTGCTGGACGAGGCCGCCGGGAAGGCGCGCGCGGGGATCTACGTGGTCGGCTGGGCGCGGCGTGCCAGCGACGGGGTGGTGGGCCGGGCGCGCCTCGACGCGGAGACCGGCATCAAGCACGTGAGCGCCTTCCTGGCCGAGCGGGCGAAGCGCCGGCCCGCCGAGGCCGAGGCGGTGGTGGACGCGCTGCGGCGGCTGCTCCGCGAGCGCGGAACGGAGGTCGTCGACTACCCGGCGGTCCAGCGCCTGGAGGCGGCGGAGCGCGCGCGGGCCGCGGCCGAGAAGGTCGAGGAGTTCAAGTACACGAGCGACCGCGAGATGCTGGACCTGCTCCGCGGCTAGCCGGGGTCGCCGCGTCCCAGCAGGATCAGCAGCGCGCCCGCCACCCCGTAGGCCGCCGCGAGCGCGGCCGGCGAGCCGCTCGCCACCGCCCACGGCCAGAACACGGCGCCGTCCGGCAGCGGCGAATGGATCACCCCGAAGAGCGTGGCCAGCGCCGCCACGGCCAGCACCCCGCCCGCGATCGGCAGCCGCCGCTCGATGATGGCCACCAGGGCGGTGCCCCACAGCAGGGCGGTCAGGATGAAGCCGTTGCCCAGGACCAGCAGGGCGCTCCACACCACCCGTGATTCGCCCGCGAGATCGGCCGCGCTCTTGCCGACGCCGCCCAGCAGCAGGCCGCCCTCGATCAGCACCAGCGCCGCGATGGCGGGCAGGAACGCCAGCGCCACCGCGGGCGCGTGGCGCGGCGGCGAGGCCAGGAAGGCCTGCGCGGTGATCTGCAGCCCGACGAAGACGAGGATCGGGGCCACCGCGGCGTCGGGCAGCAGGCGCACGAGCAGGGTGACCACGCCGATCGCCGCGCCCACCCCGATCAGCAGGCCGGTGGCCAGGGTGTACGCGGCCCGGGCCCCCATCGCCTTGTAGGCGGGCTGGCCGATGTAGGGCGTGTTCTGCACCACCCCGCCGCAGCAGCCGGCCGCGATGGTCGCCAGCGCCTCGGTGAGCAGGATGTCGCGCGTGCGGTACTCGTCGCCGGCGACGATCGCCGACTCGGTGTTGTCGATGCCGCCGACCACGGTGGCCAGCGCGAACGGCACCGCCAGCGGCAGGTACGGCAGCAGCGCGTCGAGCGCGCCGAGCCAGGCGAGCGTGGGCCAGGGCATCGCGAACCCGATGGCGCCCCCGGCGGCGGTCGCGGCCGCGTCCCCGAGCGGCGCGCCGCCGCCCAGCGCCCACCGCCCCCAGTAGATCGCCGCGCCCGCGAGGACGCCGGCCAGCGCGCCCGGCACGCCGCCGGGCAGGCGTCGGCCGCCCACCAGCGCCACCAGCACCACCGTGAGCGAGACCACCCCCACCAGCGGGTCGGCGAAGATGCGCAGCGCGGGCAGGAACGCGATCAGCAGCACCGCCACGCCCGCGATCGAGCCCAGCAGCGCGGCGCGCGGCACCACCCGGCGCACCCAGTCGCCCGCGAAGGCGAGCCCCAGCTTGATCACGCCCATCGCGACGGTGATCCCCATCCCGATCTTCCAGGCGAGCACCGGGTCGTGGGTGAGCAGCATCGCGGGACCGAGCACGCCGAAGACCATGCCGAAGAGCGACGGGGTGTCGATGCCGAACGGCATCGCGGTCACGTCCTCGCGCCCGGTGCGCCGCATGAGCCGCACCGCGAGCCAGGTGTAGGCCAGGTCGCCGAGCAGGACCCCGAGCGCGGTCCCGGGGATCATCACGTGCAGCACGAGGTCCGCCGGGAAGCGGAAGACCCCGATCAGCAGGCCGGAGAGGATGACGAAGAGGCTGAGGTTGTCGAGGGCGAGCCCGCAGAATGCGTTCCAGTCACCGGGCGCCCACCAGCGGACGGCCGGGGCCGTCCTCACCGCTCAGGCGGTGCGGGACTGCGCGGCCGGGGTGCCGGAGAGGCCGCGGGCCAGCGCGCGCACCCGTCCGGCCAGCTCCGCACACCACGCGAGGCTGCCGCGGTTGCGTGCCACGTCCGCGAAGGCGAGCTCGAGCGGCGGCTCGGACCGCGGGGGCATCACGCTCCGCCCCAGGCGCAGGCGCACGCCGTAGCTCTGGCCCTCGCGCGAACCCTCGCTGTCCACCTCCGGCTCCACCCGCAGGTTCTCGCGCTTGGCGTGGGACGCCACGAAGTTCCGCAACCACCGCGCCACTTCCTCGTAGTCGCCGCCGGAGAACATATGGGCGCCCCCTACCGCGTGCCTAGCACTCGTTGAAGCCGCACGAGAGACACTTCTTGCAGCCTTCCTCGTAGACGAGGGTCGCCTGCCCGCACTCCCGGCAGAGATCGCCCACCCGGCGCAGCCCGCCGACCGGCGGCCCGGGCTCGGGAGACGCGGGCCCCGCCACTCCGATGTGCTCGGCGAGCGTGCGGGCCAGCGCGTCGGGCAGGGACAGCACCTTGGCGGCGCCGAACCCGGTCGGCTGCCCGCCGCCGATGCGCGACAGCTGATTGATGGCCTCCTCCAGCCGGCGCCGCGGCGAGAGCGGCGAGGGCAGGCGCAGCACCAGCGAGACCAGGCGGCCGAGCGCCTCCGCCACCGCCATGGTGTCGGAGCCGGCCTTGCCCACCTGCACGAAGACCTCGAACGGCTCCCCGCCCCCGTTGTCGTTGACGGTGATGAACGCGGTGCCGATCGGCGTCTCCATCCGGTAGGTCGCCCCGGTGAGGCTGTGCGGGCGCGGCTTCACCCCGCGCCCCGCGCCGTCGCGCCGGACCCCGACGTTCAGCACCTGGCCGCCCTTCGAGCCGTCGCGGAACACGGTGATGCCGAGGCAGCCCAGGTCCCACGCCAGGCGGTAGGCGGTCGCCACGTCCTCCTCGGTCGCGCTCTCCGGAAGATTGATGGTCTTGGACACGCCGTTGTCGGTGTGCTTCTGGAAGACGGCCTGGTGCCGCACGTGCCAGACCGCGTCGATCTCGTGCGCGGTCTTGAACACCCCGCGCGCGTCGTCGGGCACGCCCGCCACCCCGCGCAGCGAGCCGCGCCGGGCCACCTCCGCCATCAGCGCCTCGGAGTAGAACCCGCGGCGCCGGGCCAGCCGCTCGAAGGTCTCGCTGAAGAAGGGCAGCACCCGCTCGCCCTCCGGGCCCTTCACCCGATGCTCGAAGGCCAGCGCGAACACCGGCTCGATGCCGGAGGAGCAGCCCGCGATCATCGAGATGGTGCCGGTGGGCGCGATGGTGGTGACGGTCGCGTTGCGCAGCGGCCGGCCGGTCCGGTAGATCGAGCGCGCCCAGTGTGGGAACGGCCCGCGCTCCTCGGCCAGGCGCGCCGACTGCTCGTGGCCCTTGTCGTTGATGAACGCCATCAGCCGGTCCGCGAGGTCGAGCGCCTCCTCGCTGTCGTACGGGACCCCGAGGATGAAGAGCAGGTCGGCCCAGCCCATCACGCCCAGGCCCACCCGCCGGTTCGCCTTCACCATCTCGTCGACCTGCGGCAGCGGGTACGGGTTCACCTCGATCACGTCGTCGAGGAAGCGCACCGCGAGGCGGACCACCCGCTCGAGCTCGCTCCAGTCGATCTCCCAGCGGCCCCCACGCTCCACCGCGAACTTCGCCACGTTGATCGAGCCGAGGTTGCACGCGTCGTTGGGGAGAAGCGGCTGCTCCCCGCACGGATTGGTCGCCTCGATCAGCCCCAGCTCGGGCGTGGGGTTGGCCGGGCTGCGGTTGATGCGGTCGATGAACACCATGCCCGGATCGCCGGTTCGCCACGCGGCGCGGACGATCCGGGAGAAGACGTCGCGGGCCCGCAGCCGCCCGGTCACCTGCCCGGTGCGCGGGTTGATCAGGTCGTACTCCCCGTCGGCGGCGAGCGCCTCCATGAAGGCGTCGGTGGCGGCCACCGAGATGTTGAAGTTCGTGATGCCGCCGTCGAGCTTGCACTCCACGAACTCGAGCACGTCGGGGTGGTCGACGCGCAGGATCCCCATGTTGGCCCCGCGGCGGGTGCCGCCCTGCTTGACCGCTTCGGTGGCCGCGTTGAACACGCGCAGGAAGGAGACGGGACCGGAGGCGCGGCCGCCCGTCGAGTGCACCACGTCGTCCTTCGGCCGCAGGCGCGAGAACGCGAAGCCGGTGCCGCCGCCCGACTGCTGGATGATGGCCGCCGCCTTCACCGCCTCGAAGATCTCCTCCATCGAGTCGCCCACCGGGAGCACGTAGCAGGCGGAGTACTGCAGCGCGTTGTCCTTGCCCGCGTTCATCAGCGTGGGGGAGTTGGGCAGGAAGTAGCCCTCCACCATCATGTCGTAGAAGGCGGCGGCCACTTCCGACACCGCGGCCGGGCTGCGGCCGAAGCGCGCCTCCGCCCCCGCGATGGCCAGGGCCACGCGCCAGCACATCTCCTCGGGGGTCTCGCGCACCTGGCCCTGCTCGCGGGCGAGGTAGCGCTCGCGCAGGACCCGCAGCGCGGGCTCGGACCAGCGGCCGACCTTGGGCGGTCGGGTGATCGACGCCATGACCTGATGACCCCTCCCCTGGTATCCCACCTCGGCGAACACTCCCGCGCGTGGGATACCCACCGAACTATCTCACAAACTTGACTACCGTCCAAAGGTCCCTACAATTGGGCGGAATTGACTTCGCCACGCAGATTTCCGCCATGCGCCCCCGCGCGTCCGGAACCCGCCCCGAATACGCGGCTCCCTGCGACGTCTCTCATGGGCAGCGCTGCGGCCCACGCATCAACTATCCGCGAGGAGCGCGCCCCACGCCCGGTGAGAGCGTCGGTCCGGGCCCTCGTGCGGCACGGGAGATCCGGAATGCGGGAGCGACTCATGCTGTGCCTGGCGTTGGTCCTCACGCTGGGGGCGCTCCCCTCGGCGGCCCCGGCCCAGACACCCCCGCCCGCCGCGCCGGCGCCTCCGGCCACGTCGGCACCTCCCGCCGCGCCGGCGCCGGCGGAGATGACGACGCCGCCCTCGATGCCGCCCCGCGAGCCCCTGCCGCCCCCGCCCGGCATCCGGCCCTTCCCCACCCCGCAGGAGCTGGTGGGCCGCGAGATCGGGCTGGACGAGGCGGTCAACATCGGCCTCGAGAACGCGCCCCTCATCGTGGCGCGCATCGGCGACTACATCGCCTCGCAGCAGCGGGTGAACCAGGCGCTCGCGCCCCTGCTGCCCCAGCTCAGCGCCTCCGGCAACTACGGCCGGCTGCGCTCGATCAGCTCGGTGACCGGCGCGTCGGCCACCGGCGACTTCGGCTCCGGGAGCGTCACCGCCTCGCAGCTGCTGTTCGACTTCGGGCGCACCTGGGCCGCCAAGGACGTGGCCAAGTCCAACGCGGCCGCGCTCCGTGAGGTCCTGGAGGCCCAGAAGCTCGACATCGCCCAGCTCGTGAAGACCCAGTACTTCACCCTGCTGCTCTCCAAGCGCCTGGTCCAGGTGAACCTGGCCGCGCTGGACCGCGCGGAGGTGAACCTGCGCAGCGCCCAGGGCTTCTTCCAGGTCGGCACGCAGCCCAAGAGCTTCGTCACCCGCGCCGAGGTGGACGTCGCCAACGCCCGCGTGAACGTGATCCGGGCCCAGAACGCGGTGAACCTGGCGCGGGTCGCGCTGAACACCGCGATGGGCATCGCGGTGAACGCGCCCACCGAGGTGAAGGACCTGCTCTCCTACGTGCAGTTCCCGGTCAATCGCGACGAGCTGCTCGCGGAGGCGATGCGCAACCGGCCCGAGTACCGCCAGGTGAAGGCGCAGGCGGACGCGGCGGACGCGTTCGTCCGCCAGACCTTCCGGGACTTCTTCCCGAATCTCTTCGGGTCCGGGACCTACGGGATCACCGGCGTGACCGGGCTGCCGTCCGGCACCTCCCGCTCCACCAGCGGCTTCACCGACTCCGGCACCGAGTGGAACGTGGGGCTGACCCTCAGCTGGTCGATCTTCGACGGCGGCGGCAAGATCGCCCGCTACAAGGAGGCGAAGGCGAACCTGGAGGCGGCGCGGGCGCGGGTGCGGGACATCGAGCTGCAGGTGTGGCAGAACGTGGAGCAGTCCTACCTGAATCTGGGTGAGGCCGAGGAGCGCATCGGGGCGGCCCGCAAGGCGGTGGAGTCCGCGGAGGAGAACTACCAGCTGGCCCGCGGCCGCTTCGACGCGGGCGTGGCCAACATCATCGAGCTGACCGACGCCCAGCTGGCGCTGACCCAGGCGCAGTCCGACGAGGCCCAGGCCCTCTCCGACTATCGCATCGCCATCGCCCGACTGGAGCGCGCGCTCGGACGACGCTAAACATCGTCGGCGTCTGGCACGTCATATCGTCATGAAGCGGCGGCTCCTCTGGATCGTGGCGATCGTGGTCATCGCAGGCGGCATCGTGGGCGGGTACCTCTACACCCAGGGCATCGGGGCCCGGACCGCCTTCCGCACCGCGCCCGTCACGCGCGGCCCGCTCACCTCCGCGGTCTCCGCCACCGGCACCCTGAACGCGGTGGTCACCGTCCAGGTGGGCTCGCAGGTCTCGGGGCAGATCAAGGAGCTCTACGCCGACTTCAACTCGCTGGTGAAGAAGGGGCAGCTCATCGCCCGGATCGACCCCGACACCTTCGAGGCCAAGGTGACCCAGAGCCGGGCCCAGGTGGAGGCCGCGCGCGCCTCGGTCCTGAACCAGCAGGCCGCCGTCGAGAAGTCGCGGGCCGACGTCGAGAACGCCCGCGCGGCCCTCGCGGCGGCCCGCGCCCAGACCGCCAAGGCCAAGGTCGCGGTGGTGGACAGCAACCGGACCCTGGGGCGCAATCGCGATCTCCGCCAGCGCGGCCTCATCGCGCAGGCCGACGAGGATTCCGCCCAGGCCGCCTACGACTCGGCGGTGGCGCAGTTCGAGGCCGCGGCCGCGCAGGAGCGGGCGCAGGCCTCCGCGGTGGGCGCGGCGGAGGCCCAGCTGCGGGTGGCCGAGGCCATGCTGAAGAACGCGCAGGCGCAGGTGGCGCAGAACGAGGCCGCGCTGCGCCAGGCCGAGGTCGACCTCGAGCGGACCTACATCCGCGCCCCGGTGGACGGCGTCGTGGTGGGGCGCACGGTGGACGTGGGGCAGACGGTGGCCGCGAGCCTGCAGGCCCCCACCCTCTTCACGATCGCCCAGGACCTCCGGAACATGCAGGTGGACACCAACGTGGACGAGGCCGACGTCGGCCGCGTCAAGGTCGGTCAGCGCACGACCTTCACGGTGGACTCGTTCCCCGGTCGCACCTTCACCGGCGAGGTCGTGCAGATCCGCAAGGCGCCGCTGGTGGTGCAGAACGTGGTCACCTACGACGTGGTGGTCTCCGCGAAGAACCCGGACCAGCGCCTGCTGCCCGGCATGACCGCCAACGTGCGCATCATCATCGACCAGAAGGAGTCGGTGCTGCAGGTGCCCAACGCGGCGCTCCGGTTCCGCCCGCCCGGGGTCGAGTCTCCGGAGCGAGAGCGCTCCGCACGTCCCGGCGGGGGCGGCCGCGGCGGCGGCACCCCGAGCGGGCGCCTGTACGTGCTCGGCCCCGACGGCAAGCCGGCCCCGCTGGCGGTGAAGCTGGGCATCGGGGACGGCACCTTCACCGAGGTGGTGCAGGGCGACCTCAAGGAAGGCCAGCTCGTGATCGTGGGCGTCGCGCTCCCCGGCGACCGGCCGGACCGGGCGGGCCCCCGCCTGCGACTCTGACATGGGCGAGCCGCTGATCGAGACGGTGGGGCTGGTGAAGGACTACCATCTGGGCAACCGCCGCATCCACGCCCTGCGCGGGGTCTCGATGACGATCCAGCCCGGCGAGTTCGTGGCGGTGATGGGGCCCTCCGGCTCCGGCAAGTCGACGTTCATGAACCTGCTGGGCTGTCTCGACACCCCCACCGCGGGCGTCTACCGCCTGGACGGCGTCGACGTCTCCCGCATGGGGCGGGACGCGCTGGCCCGGGTGCGCAACGAGAAGATCGGCTTCGTCTTCCAGACCTTCAACCTGCTGCCGCGGACCACCGCGCTGGAGAACGTGGAGCTGCCGCTGCTCTACCGCGCGCCGGTGCCGCGCGACCGCCAGGCCCGGGCGCGGGCGAAGCTGGCCGCGGTGGGCCTATCCGACCGCGAGCACCACCATCCCGCGCAGCTCTCGGGGGGCCAGCAGCAGCGCGTGGCCATCGCCCGCGCGCTCATCAACGATCCGGTGCTGATCCTGGCCGACGAGCCCACCGGCGCGCTCGACTCGCGCACCAGCATCGAGATCATGGCGCTCTTCCAGGACCTCAACCGCGACGGCATCACGGTCGTGGTGGTGACCCACGAGCCGGACATCGCGCGCTACGCCGACCGCGTCCTGGGCTTCCGCGACGGTCACCTCACCCGCGACGAGCCGGTGACCGACCGCCTGGTCGCCCGCGATCTGCTGGCCCTGCCCGGCGGGGACGAGCCGGCCGAGGACGAGGCCGCGGAGACCGAGGTCACCACGCCGTGAACATCCTGGCGAGCGCCCGGATCGCGATACGCGCCCTGCGGGTCAACAAGATGCGGAGCGCGCTCACCATGCTCGGCATCGTCATCGGGGTGGGCGCGGTCATCACGATGGTCGCGGTGGGGGCGGGCGCGCAGGCCCGGGTCGCCGAGCAGATCCAGAGCCTCGGGTCCAACGTGATCATCATCTGGCCGAGCTCGGTGAACATGGGCGGCGTGCGGCTCGGCGCGGGGGCCCAGGCCACGCTCTCCGAGGACGACGCGTGGGCGATCCAGCGCGAGATCCCGCTGGTGGACGTGGCGGCCCCCTACGTCCGGGGCAACGTCCAGGTGGTGTACGCGAACCTGAACTGGGCGACCGCCGTGCTCGGGGTGACCCCGGAGTACTTCCCCGCGCGCGACTGGGACGTGATCGAGGGCCGGCTGCTCACGCAGGAGGAGGTCGACGCCGCGGCCAAGGTGGCCCTGATCGGGCAGACGGTGGCGCGCAACCTGTTCGGCGACGACGACCCGCTGGGCCAGGTGATCCGCATCAAGAAGGTGCCGTTCACGGTCATCGGGGTGCTGGACCGCAAGGGCCAGACCACCTGGGGCCAGGACCAGGACGACCAGATCCTGATCCCGTTGAGCACCGCCAAGACCAAGGTGATCGGCGGCAATCAGGCCAAGGGACGGGCGGTGGGCTCGGTCAGCATCAAGATCCGCGAGGCGAGCCTCATGAAGGCGGCGGAAGAGGAGATCCGGGCGCTGCTGCGCCAGCGCCACAAGCTGCAGCCCTCGCAGGACGACGACTTCAACGTCCGGAACCTGTCCGAGGTGCTCGAGTCCCAGGAGGCGTCCTCCCGGGTGCTCACCCTGCTGCTGGCCGCCATCGCATCCGTGTCGCTGCTGGTGGGCGGCATCGGTATCATGAACATCATGCTGGTGTCGGTGACCGAGCGGACGCGCGAGATCGGCCTGCGCATGGCGGTCGGCGCGCGCGGGCGCGACATCCTGGCCCAGTTCCTGGTGGAAGCGGTCACCCTCTCCCTCATCGGGGGCGGCATCGGGATCGGCGCGGGCCTCCTCGGCTCGTACGCGATCGCGTACTTCGCGGAGTGGCGCACCGTGCTGCAGGTGGAGTCGATCCTGGTCGCGTTCGGCTTCGCGGCCGGGGTCGGCATCTTCTTCGGCTTCTACCCCGCGCGCAAGGCGGCGGGGCTCAACCCCATCGACGCGCTCCGGTACGAATGAGGGCCCGACGCTGGCTGGCGGCGGCGCTGGTCTGCGCCGCGCTCGGCTCCCCCGCGCACGCGCAGACCTACACCCCGCAGTCGGGCGCACGCCTCACCGTGAGCTTCACCACGGAGCGGGTGGGGAGCGGCCGCGTGATCGTGTACGGCGACGTGCGCAACGGCGCCAACACCTCCTGCGAGCGCGTCGTGGTCAGCGTGGAGGGCCTCGACGACACCGGGCGGGTGATCAGCCGGGGTCGGGCCTACGTCTTCGGCGTGGTGCCCTCGCGGGGCACGAGCCCGTTCGAGGTCCGCATGTCCTCCCCGGGGTCCGAGAAGCGGTGGCGGGTCGAGGTGGAGTCGTTCCAGTTCGTCTCGTCGGGGAACTGATGCCGCGGGCGTGAAGAAGCGGAAGAAGCGGACGCCATCCCGACCCCGCCGGCCCCGCCGCCGGCGGGGTCGGGCCACGCGAGCGCGCGCGGCGCGGGCCTCGACCGCGGTCCCTCGCGCCGCGGTCGCCGCCCCCACCCGCGGCCCCGCGCCCGCCCTCGCGTCCCCGCCGGCTTCCGAGCCGGCATCGGGCTCGGGCACGCCGCCCCCACCCGCCCTCGCCCCCGCGCTCCCCGGCCCCGGCCAGGTGGAGGCGCGGGGGCGGCCCGTGGTCACCGCGCTGGCCCGCATCGCGAGGGCGCCCGATCCGCCGCGCGTGCGCCTCGAGCGCGCGATCCGGCAGCTGCTCCGCGACTACGGCGAGGGCGACGCGGAGTTCTCCGAGCTGTTCCTCGCCGGCTGGGCCCGGGCCCGGCACGACAAGCAGTTCCGCCTGACCCTGGCCTGGCAGCGCGAGCAGATCCGGCTGTCGCTCGAGGACATCCTGGTGGAGGGCGCCCGCACCGGCGCCTTCCGCGACGGGCTCGACGCCGGCGCGATCGCGGCGGTGATCGTCGGGACCGCGGAGGGCTGCCTGCTGCAGGCCGTCACCGAGGGCGGCGCGATCCCGGCCCATCGGCTGGCCGCGACGCTGCTGGGCCTGGCGGTCAGCGGGGCTTGAGCTCGATCCGGTAGCCGTCCGGGTCCTGCAAGTACAGCGACGGCCCCGTCCCGAACGCCCCGCGCCGCTCCACCACGTCGCCGTCCACGGCGACGCCCCGGGCCCGGAGCGCGTCGCGCACCGCGCCCAGGTCCGCGCAGCGGATGGAGAGGCAGAAGTGGTCGAGCCCGCCGCCCTCCGCCCGCTCGCCGGGCAGGAGATCGATGAGCTGCTCGCCGAAGCGCAGCTGCACGAGCGAGATGCGCTCGTTGACGTGGTCGAGCGTGCAGCCCAGCAGGTCGATGTAGAAGCGCTGGGAGGCGGCCTGGTCCCGCACCCGCAGCACGAGGTGGTCGAGGCCGAGCGGCTCGAACCCCCGGCTCATCGGCGCCACCCCACCGCCACGAGCCCCAGCACGCCGGCGAGCAGGCTCACCCCGTTCAGCACGCTCGAGAGCCGGTGCAGCCGCGCGAAGGCCAGGGACTCGCTCGAGACGGCGCCGGCGGCGGGCGCGGCCCGCCGCGCCGCCTCCCGCGCGGCGTGGGCCGCCGGCAGCACCACGAGCCACGCGTAGAGCGTGCAGGCGAGCATCACCGCGACCAGCGCGAGAGACAGCCACCCGCCGCCCGGAGCGCGCGCCACCCGGACCAGCAGGGCGACCAGCGCGATGCCCCCGAGCAGCGCGCCGATGGCGTAGTAGCGGGGGAACACCGCGCTCACGAAGCGGCCGGCCGCCTCGCGATCGAGCGTCGTGAACGCGGCGGGGGCCACCACCGCGCCGAAGAAGACCATGACGCCCAGCCAGAGCAGGATCGTCGCGCCCGCGAGCAGTCTCATCGCGCCCGAGCATACCGGCGGCGCCACGGCCCCGCAAGGCGGCGGGCGCCGTGGTTGACACGCGTCACGACCGCCCTCTAGCATCGGCCGCGATGCGCGCGGCGCGATTCCTGGCGTGGGTCCTGCTGCCGATGCTCGGGGTCGGTCCCGCGGTCGCGGCGGCCGAGTCTCCGCTCGCGGCCGAGGTCCGGGCCCTCGCGACGCGGTACCACGAGGACCCCGCGCGCATCGACACCCTGCGCGAGGCGGTGACGCGCGCGGTGGAGCGCGACCCGCAGGTGGACATTCTCCTGGCGCTGGCGCAGATCTCGTTCCTCTTCGGTGACGTGCGCGCCCGCACCACCGACGAGAAGCTGGCCGCCTACGAGCAGGGCCGGCAGGCCGCGCGCCGCGCCGCGGAGCTGGCGCCCCGGAACGCGCGCGCGCACTTCTGGTACGCGACCAACGCGGGGCGCTGGGGCCAGACCAGGGGCGTGCTCCGATCGCTCTTCCTGCTGCCCGAGGTGAAGCGCGGCATGGAGACCGCGCTCGCGCTCGATCCTCGCTTCGCCCCCGCCTACGCCCTGGCCGGCACCGTCTACTACGAGGTGCCCGGGCTCTTCGGCGGCGACCTCGAGAAGTCGGAGGCCCTCTTCCGTCAGGGCCTCACGGTGGACCCGCACCACACGGGGCTGCGGGTGGGCCTGGCCCGCACCCTGATCAGGCGCGGGCGGCCCGCCGAGGCCCGGCGCGAGCTGCAGGCGGTGCTCGACGAGAGGGCGCCGTCCAGCGTGGCGGACTGGACCGTGAAGGACGTGAAGGAGGCCCGCGCGCTGCTCGCCACCCCGCCCGCCGGCTCGTGAAGATCGGCCACGCGATCCGCCGCCTCCGCCGCGAGGCGCCCTCGTGGCGGGTCACCGCCCTGGCCCAGGTGGCCGCCCAGTGGCACGACCCGTTCCGCGTCCTGATCGCCTGCCTGCTGTCGCTGCGCACCAAGGACGAGACCACCGGCCCCGCGGCGGCGCGGCTCTTCGCCCTCGCCGACACGCCGGAGGCGCTGCGGCGGCTGTCCCCCCGGACCATCGAGCGGGCGATCTACCCGGTGGGCTTCTACCGCACCAAGGCCCGCGTGCTGCGCGAGGTGAGCCGCGACCTGATCGAGCGCTTCGGCGGGCGGGTGCCCGACGACATCGACGCCCTGCTGACCCTGAAGGGCGTGGGCCGCAAGACCGCGAACCTCGTGGTCACCCAGGGCTTCAACAAGCCGGGCATCTGCGTGGACGTGCACGTGCACCGCATCTCGAACCGCCTGGGCTACGTGACCACCCGCACCCCGGAGGAGACCGAGGCCGCGCTGCGCCGGCGGCTGCCGCGCCGGTACTGGATCGGCTACAACGACCTGCTGGTCTCCTTCGGGCAGAACATCTGCCTGCCGGTCTCGCCCCACTGCAGCCGCTGCCCGCTGCGCGGCGACTGCCCCCGGCGCGGCGTGCGCCGCTCGCGCTGAACGGAGCGCCGCCTAGGCGCGGAGGCGCCGCGGGCGCCGGAGCCGGCGCAGGAGCGCCAGCGCGGCGCGGTCGGCGCGCGGCTCGGGGTCCTTGGGCGTCTCGAGCGCCATCGGCACGCGCGCGAACCGCCGGTCGTTCATCAGCCGGCGGAACGTGACCACCCCCAGGTGGCCGCGCCCGATCTTCTCGTGGCGGTCGAGCCCCGAGCCGAGCGGCTGCTTGGCGTCGTTCAGGTGGAACGCGAGCACGCGTCCGAACCCGAGGCGGCGCCCGCACGCGGCCATGGTGGCGCGGTAGCCGCCCGGAGAGCGGATGTCGTATCCGGCCGCGTAGAGATGACACGTGTCGAGGCAGATCCCCACCCGCTCCGGCTCGCGCACCATGTCCAGCACGAGGGCCAGCTCCTCGAAGGAGCGCCCGACGCTGGCCCCGGCGCCCGCGGTGTTCTCCAGCACGATCCGCACCCGGTGGCCGCGCGTGCGCGCGTGCAGCGTGTCGATCGCACGGGCGACCCGACGCACCCCCTCCGGCACCCCGGCTCCGCGATGGGAGCCGGGATGGATCACCACGAAGGGCAGGCCCAGGGCCTCCGCCCGCTCCAGCTCGTCGTGGAAGACGTCGACCGCGCGCTCCCACTCCGCGTCCACCGGGGTGGCGAGGTTGATCAGGTAGTTGGCGTGGGCGAACACCGTCCGGATCCCGCTCGCCTTCCACGCGGCGCGGAACTCGCGCACCTCCGAGTCGGTGTAGGGCCGCGCCACCCACTGGCGCTGGTTCTTGAGGAAGATCTGGACCACCGAGCAGCCCACCTCGAGCCCGCGCTCGATCGCCCGCGGCAGGCCGCCCGCGATCGACATGTGGGCCCCCAGCCAGTCCCGGGCCGCGGCGGGTCCGGCCCGCCGCGCCCGCTCACGCGTCGAGCTGGCGGGCGACCTCATGCAGCTCGCGCTCCAGCCGGCGGAGCCGGCCGCTGAGAGCGGCGCCGCGCGCCTTGCGGCGCAGCAGGCCCCCCTCGATCAGGGAGAGGAACGCGGCGGAGATCTCCTCCGCGCCCCAGCGTCCGGCCGGGTTGTACCACTTGTGCACCCAGTTCACCATGCCGAGGATGCCGAAGACGACCAGCCGCGACGGCACGTCGCGAAAGACGCCCGACCGGATGCCCTCCTGCACGATGCGCTCCACGCCCTTGTCGTAGCGGTCCTTCTGGGCCGCGAGGGCGCGCGCGAAGCGGGCGGGCAGGTTCGCCTCCTCCCCGAAGAACACGGTGAGAAACGAGCGGTTGGCGATCACGAACTGCACGTGCTGCCGCACGACCCGACGCAGCTTGTCCTCCGGGGGCAGCCGGGAGGCCAGCACCAGGTTGAGGTCGCGGGTGAACGCCTCGATGGTCTCCCGGGAGATGGCGGCCAGCATCTCCTCCTTGGCCCGGAAGTGGGTGTAGAGCGAGGCCTTCGACATCCCGAGGCGGGCCGCGATCAGATCCACCGTGGAGGCGGGGTACCCCCGCTCCCGGAACAGGTCCGCGGCGGCGCGCAGGATCTGCTCGCGGGTCGCCTTCCGCCTGGCGTTCATGACGGTCAGTCTACTTGACACCCTTCCCGGCCCCGTGCTAAAAACCAAGGCGTCTAGTTTTCAGACTGACGAGTTTCCAGCCTCCCAATTCCCCGCCCCGCGGCAGGAGGGTTCCCATGGAGCGTCGCGTGATCCCCGGCACGATCGACACCGTGTTCGAGTTCGACTATTCGGTCCAGGCCGAGGACATGCGCGGCCTCTACGAGAAGGCCAAGCGCGACCAGTGGAACGCCAGCCGCGACATCGCGTGGGACACCGCCGAGCCGTCCGACGGCCGGGTGCTCTCCGACGAGCTGGTCGACGTCTACGGCAGCCGGATCTGGCAGAAGCTCTCCGAGAAGGACCGGGTGGAGCTGAACCGGCGCGTGGCGGCCTGGCGGCTGTCGGTCCTGGTCTACGGCGAGCAGGGCGCGATGCTCGCGTGCAGCCAGATGGTGGACATCGTGCAGGGCACCGACCAGAAGTTCTTCCAGGCCACCCAGGTCATGGACGAGGCGCGCCACAACGAGGTGCTCGAGCGGTACGTCCAGACCCGTCTGGCCGGCCTGCACTACCCGATGCCGGACAACGAGCGGGTGCTGTTCGACACGATCCTCACCGACTCCCGCTGGTACATCAAGACCATCGCGCTCCAGCTGGTGGCCGAGACGTTCGCGGTCGCGATCTTCAAGATGATGCAGGAGGCCGCCGCCGATCCCCTGCTCCGGCAGGTGTGCGCGCGCATCCTGCAGGACGAGTCGCGCCACATGGGCTTCGGGATGCTCGCCCTGCCCGACATCGTCAAGGAGGCGAGCGACGCCGAGCGCCGCGAGATGGAGGACTTCACCTGCGTGGCCCTGGAAAAGGTCCTGACCGGCTTCTTCCCCCTCGAGGCCTACCGCGACGTCGGCTTCACCGCCGCCCAGATCGAGGAGGCCAAGGCGTACCGGCGCGACGTGGCCGCCCGCAACGACTACGCGGTGTACCGGAAGTACTTCAAGCGGGACATGCACACCTCGATGGTGAACAACCTGGCCCGCATCGGGCTGCTCACCGAGCGGGTGCGTCCGCGCCTGGGCGCGCTCGGCATCCAGCTCCCCGCCCCCGCGGCCTGAGGACCGCGCCGGCGGGCTAGCCGCCGCCGAACAGCTCGCGCAGGCACCGGTCGCGGTGCTCGAAGAGGGCGCGCACCCGCCCGCCCGCGCCGAGGGCGTGAGCGAGGCGGCCGAGCGCGGCGCCGGGCAGCCGGTAGGTCACCCGATCCTCGACCCACGTGCCGGCGGCGTCTCCGACCCGGCCCTCGCGGTCTCCCTCCACGAAGCGGTGCCGGTGCTCCCAGCGCGCGAACGGCCCGCGCAGCTGCACGTCCACGAAGCGGTGCGGCGCGTCCCACTCGCGGACCATGACCCGCCACGCCACCGGCAGCGCGGGCACGCGGAAGTCGAGCACCACGCCCGCGTCGAGTCGCGCGGGCGGCGGCGCGAGCCAGCGCGGACGCGCCCACGACGGGTACGCGCGGGACAGGTTCTCGGGATCGGCGAAGAACTCGAAGACCTCCGGGCGAGGTCGCGGCAGCCACAGGCGACGCTCGAGGATATGGTCGGCCATGACCGCCGGGCTATCATAGGCGGGTGCCCGACGCCGGTCAAACGCGAGCGTACCTCGCACTCACCCTGATCTCGGCGCTCTGGGGCTCGTATCCCGCCTTCGCCAAGCTGGCCCTCGTCGCGTTCCCGCCCTTCGTCCTGGTCGTCCTGCGCGGGGCGCTCGCCTCCGCGTTCCTCACCGTGCTGCTGTTCCGGCGCGGCTGGGAGGAGTTCCGCGAGCTGCGCGCGGCCGACCTGCGCACGTTCGCCTTCCTCGGCTTCACCGGGCTGTTCGTGTCGACCGGCGGCACCTACCTGGGCATCGCGCTCAGCACCGCGGCCAACGCGGCGATCCTGCAGGCGGGCACCCCGGTGATGGTGGCCCTCGGGGCGCGCTTCTACCTCGGGGAGCGGCTGCGCCGGCGGCAGTGGGCCGGCGTCGCCGCCTCGATCGCGGGCGTGCTGCTGGTCATCACCCGCGGGAGCTGGCGGGCGATCGCCCACCTCGAGCTCATGCCGGGCGACTTCATCCTGCTGCTCTCGCAGGCCGGGTGGAGCGCCTACACCATCTACGGCAAGCAGGTGCTGGCGGTGCACTCGCCCGCGGTGGCCACCACCGCCTCGTACATCCTCGGCTCCGCCATGCTGCTGCCGGTGATGGTGGTGGCGGCCCCGTTCTTCCCCCGCCCCGACTTCACCTCCGGCACCGCGTGGCTGGTGGTGCTCTACCAGGCCTTCCTGGGCGCGGTGGCCCACGTGTGGTGGTACGAGGGGGTGAAGGCGGTGGGACCGAGCCGCGCCGCGATCTTCATGAACCTGCAGCCGATCGTGGGCGTGCTGCTGGCGTGGGCCCTGGTGGGGGAGGCGGTCCAGTGGCCGGAGGTGGCCGGCGGCGCGCTCGTGCTGCTGGGCGTGGCCCTCACCACGAACGCCCCGCTCGCGCCGCCGGCCCCCGCGGCGCCGTCTAGCCGAGCTTCTTGACCTCGGCGAGGATCTTGTCCGGGTCGGGCAGCTCGCCCTTGCCGTACCGCTCCGTGAAGCGGATCACGCCCTGCTTGTCGACGATGAACGTGGCGCGGGTATTGGCGTTCCAGTCGGGCCAGTACACGCCGTAGTCGCGCACGGTGGTGCGCTGCATGTCGGAGAGGAGGGGATAGTGGGAGATCCCGACCGACTTCGCCCAGTTCTCGTGACTGAACGGGCTGTCCGTGCTGATACCCAGGACCTGGGTATTGGCCGCCTCGAAGTCCCTGATGCGACGATCGAAGGCGGGCATGCAGGTGGATCAACCGGGCGTCCAGTCCAGCGGGTAGAAGAGCAGGACCACGTTCTTGCCGCGGTAGCTCTTCAGGCTCACGTCCTTGAGCCCGATGGTCTTCAGCGTGAAATCCGGAGCCGGATCGCCGACTCCGGGCGTCTTGCCGTCACTCATGGTCTCATCCTTCCCTGACCCGCCCGTGTGATCGCGGGCGGAAGTGGGCTCCCGCGCGGCCGCCGTCGTCGCGCCCGACCTGCGCGGCACCCGCGCCGCGCGCCCGCGACGGGCGCACCGGCACCGGGGGCTTGCGCCGTCCCGTCCACAGCTCGCGGCGGCGCGCCTCCAGCGGCGCGTCGCCTTCTCCCAGATGGCCGGCCGCGGTGACCACCTGCCCGGTCTCCCACAGCCGGCGAAAGCGCTCCCGGTACGCCCCGTCCCGCAGGGCGTGGTGATCGAGGATCACGCGGCACCCGGTGCGATCGATGATGCGCAGCAGGTGCTCGATGCCCCGCTCCACCAGCTCCGCCCCCAGCTGCGACTCCAGATACGCGGGCGGGCCCGAGAGGTACAGGAGCGTGGGTCGCTGGCGGGCGAGGTACGCCGCGGCCACCGGCGAGAGCGGTCCCTGCACGTCCGAGGCGTGCACGAAGCGCGTGCCTTCCCGGCGGTCCTCCACCGTCAGCGCCACCACGTAGCCCAGCCCGGTGCCGTCCGGACCGTGGCTGAGCGGCGGCGAGGCCTGCAGCACCGCGTCCACCGTCTCGAGCCGGCGCCCCTCCGCCGCGTCGAGCCGCGCGTCCGGCCCGAGCGCGCTCCAGAAGCGCTCCGCCCGCTGGGCCTGCCGGCCGGTCACGTGGCGCTTGGGATCCTTGGCCCAGACCCGCCGCCCCGCGTAGAGGCCCGGATCGTGGCGGAAATGCTCCTCGTGGTAGTGGCTCACGAAGATCAGCGAGGCGCGCGCCGCATAGGCGGAGATGCGATCGTTCGCCCGGCGGAGCGCTTCCCACTCCTCCTCGGCCGGCGCCAGGTTGAACCGGCTCGGCGCCAGCGTCGCGCCCGGGTCGATGAGGACCCGTGTCCGGCCGCACTCCACGTAGGTCGCCACCGAGCGGACCCCGAGCGACTCCGCGGCGAGCGGGGTGACGTTCACGACCCGCCCCCCTCACCCTGCCCTCTCCCCGGCGGGGAGAGGGAGAACATCAGATGCACCGGCCGCCGTCGACCGGGAAGACGCTCCCGGTGATCATGGCCGCCTCGTCGGAGGCGAGGAAGAGCGCGGCGCGGGCCAGGTCGTCCGGCTGGTTGAGCCGCCCGAGCGGCACGGTGGCGCGATAGCGCGTCATGCCCTCCTCGTCCACCTGCGTCTTGCCCATGAACGTGGGCAGCATCGGGGTCTCGGTCGCCACCGGGGCGATCGCCACCACGCGCCCGCCGAACGCCGCGAACTCGAGCGCCAGGCTCGCGGCCATGGTGTGCACCGCGCCCTTGGAGGCCGAGTAGCACTGCACGCCCGGGCGCGGCCGCACCCCGGAGGTGGAGCCGGTGATCAGGAGCACGCCGCCCTTCTGCCGCCGGAAGATCGGCAGCACGTGCTTGGCGGCCAGGAACACGCCCTTCACGTTGACGGCCATGATCTGGTCGAACACCGCCTCGTCCACGCTCTCCACCGACGTCGGGAACTGGGGCACGCCCGCGTTGGCGTAGAAGACATCGAGCCGGCCCCAGCGGGCCACCGTCTGCTGGATCGCGGCCTGGTTGTCGGCGGACCTGGACACGTCGGCCCGGATCGCGAGGGCCTGCCCGCCGCCCTTCTCGATCTGCTCCGCGGTCGCCTTCGCGGCGTCCTCCCGGACGTCGACCACCGCCACCTTCGCGCCCTCGCGCGCGAACAGCACCGCGCTGGCCTGCCCGATCCCCGACCCCGCTCCCGTGATCAGCGCCACCTTGCCGTCGAGTCTCATGCCCGTCCTCCTCCGGATCCGCCTCCGGCCTCCTTGATGTCCACCACGGTCCCCCCGGTCGCGCGCACCAGCTCCGACGGCGCGATCGGGAACACGCACTCCGGCAGGCCCGCCGCCGCGTAGACCAGCTCGTAGCCGAGCAGGTCGCGGTCCACGTACACCGGCAGAGGCGTCGCCAGCGCGATCGGGGGTACCCCGCCGATGCTGTAGCCGGTGGCGCGCTTGACGGTGTCCGGATCGGCCCGCCGGATCTTGCCGCCGGCCAGCTCCCCGAGTCGCTTCTCGTCCACCCGGTTGACGCCGGAGGCGGCCACCAGCACCGGCCGCCCGTCGGCGGTGAACACGAGCGACTTCACGATCTGGCCCACCGTGACGCCGAGCGCGTCGGCCGCCTGCTGCGAGGTGCGCGCGTGCACCGGCAGCTCGATCACCCGGCGATCGAGGCCGTGCTCGTTGATCGCGGCCTGCACCTTCTCGGCCGCCGGCTTCAGCCCGCTCTCCGCCACTAGAGCACCAGCTCCGCCATCAGCTCGAGCGCCTCCGGCTGCGTCGCCCCGCAGATCAGGGTGGTGATGCCGGACGCCTTCCAGCGCGGCAGCCGCTCGCGGATGCGCTCCTTCGGCCCGCAGAGCGCGACCTCGTCCACCAGCGCGTCGGGCACCGCGGCCGCCGCCTCGTCCTTCTTCCCGCCGAGGTAGAGGTCCTGGATGCGCTTGGCGTCCGCCTCGTAGCCGTAGCGGCTCACCAGCTCGTTGTAGAAGTTCTTGCCCCGGGCCCCCATGCCGCCCACGTACAGGGCCAGGCGCGGCTTGACCATCGCGCGGCAGGCCGCCGCGTCCGGTCCCAGCACGATCGGCACGGTGGGCGCCACGTCGAAGCGGGCGAGCGACTTGCCGCCGCCCGCGGCCTTGAAGCCCGCCTCGAGGCTCGGCGTGAACACGCTCATGCGCTCGGGCGAGAAGAACACGGGCAGGAGCCCGTCCGCGATCTCCGCGGCGAGGGCCACGTTGCGCGGGCCGATGGCGGCCAGGTAGATCGGGATGTCGGCCCGCCCGTGCAGGATCGACTTGAGCGGCTTGCCGAGGCCGGTGGCGTCCGGACCCGCGTAGGGGATCCGGTAGTACTCCCCCCTGTACTCCACCGGCCGCTCGCGCTTCCACACCATGCGGACGATGTCGACGTACTCCCGGGTCTTGGCCAGCGGCTTGCCGAAGGCCACCCCGTGCCAGCCCTCGACCACCTGGGGCCCCGACACGCCCAGGCCCAGGATGAAGCGGCCCCCCGAGAGCTGGTCGATGGTCAGCGCGGTGGTGGCGGTGAGGGTCGGGGTGCGGGCCGGGATCTGCATGATCACGGTCCCCACCCGGATCTTCTCGGTGCGCGCGGCGATCCAGCAGAGCGGCGTGACCGCGTCGGAGCCGTAGGCCTCCGCCGACCACACCGAGTGGAAGCCGAGCCGCTCGGCGTGCTGCACCAGCGAAAGGTCGATCCCGAGGGACGAGCGGGAGTAGCCGATGTTCAGTCCGAGTCGCATGGAGTCTCCCTCAGAGCCGCGCCAGGGCGGCGATGTCGAGCGGCGGGCGGGCCCCGCGGGGCCCGGCCCACCGGTGCTCGCGCAACCGGATCCGCCCCCGTCGCGCCCGCACGCCCTCCTGCTCCAGCAGCACCCGCTGGGTGAACATGCTGCCCACGTTGGCCCGCCGGCTGATGCCGCCCTGCGCGTTCACCACCCGGTGCCACGGCAGGTGCCCCGGCGCGTGCTTCATGGCGCGCCCCACCGCGCGGGCCGCGCGCGGATGGCCGAGCAGCGCCGCGATCTGTCCGTAGGTCGCCACCTGTCCGCGCGGGATCTGCTCCACCAGACGGTACACGGCCCGGTGGAAGCGCGTCAGGCCCGTTCCAGGCCGAACTGCAGCTCGTACAGCCGTGAGTAGAGCCCTCCGAGGGCGAGCAGCTCCGCGTGGCGGCCCGACTCGCGGATCTGTCCCCGGTGCAGCACCAAAATGCGATCGGCGCGCTGGATCGTCGAGAGCCGGTGGGCGATCACCAGGCTGGTGCGCCCCTCCAGCAGGCGCGCGATCCCGACGCGCACCAGCGCTTCCGATTCCGGATCGATGCTCGACGTGGCCTCGTCGAGCGCGAGAACGCGTGGATTATAGATGATGGCGCGGGCGATCGCCAGCAGCTGCCGCTGCCCCTGCGACAGATTGAGGCCGCGCTCGCGCAGCGCCTCGCCGAGCCCGCGCGGCAGCGCGGCCACGAAGCGGTCCGCGCTCGCCGCCGCGAGGGCCCGCTCCACCGCCGCGCGGTCCACCGCGCCGTCGCCGGCCAGGCGCAGGTTCTCCTCGACCGTCCCCGAGAACAGGAACACCTCCTGCGGGATCAGCCCCACGTGCCGCCGGAGCGCGCGCAGGTGCCACTCCCGGACGTCCACGCCCTCCACCAGCACCTGACCGCGCGTCACGTCGTAGGCGCGGATCAGCAGGCGCGCGATGGTGGTCTTGCCCTCGCCGGTGGGGCCCACCAGGGCCACCTGCTCGCCGGGCTCGATGCGGAGCGAGCAGTCGCGCAGCACCCACTGCTCGGCGTCGTAGGCGAACCACACGTGGCGCAGCTCCACCGCGGGCGTGGCGGCGGGACGCGCCGCCGGCACCTCGGCGGCGGGCGCGGCCTCCGCGGGAGCCGGCGCCCGGAGGGCGGGGGCCGCCGCGGGGCGCGGGCCCACCACCGCCGGCTGCGTGTCGAGCAGGCCGAACACCCGCTCCGCCGAGACCATCGCGGCCTGCATCACGGTGTACTTCGCCCCCAGGTCCCGGATCGGGAGGAAGAAGCGCGCGGTGTACTCGATGAACGCGACCAGCCCGCCGAACGTCAGCGCCCCCACCACCACCTGCCCGCCGCCGTACCAGAGCAGCAGGGCCACCGCCGCGGATCCGAGGGCCTCCACGGTGGCGTAGAGCGACGCGTCGTAGAAGGTGGAGTTGAACTGCCCGCGCCGGAGATCGCCGGAGAGGCCCTCGAAGGCCCGCTGCTCCCTCGCCTCGCGCGCGAAGAGCTGGATGACGCTCATGCCCTGGAGCGACTCCTGCAGGAACGCGTTGAGCCGGGCCAGCCGCGTCCGCACCACGCGGTAGCTGTCGCGGGCGCGCAGGCGGAAGTACCCGGCCGCGATCACCAGCACCGGGACGAGCGCGAACGTCACCAGGGCGAGCTTCCAGTTCATGCCGAGCATGATCACCACCACCCCGGTGAGCGTCACCACGTCGCCCAGCAGGGCCACGAAGCCGCTGGTGAACAGCTCCTGGATCGCCTCCCCGTCGTTGAGCAGCCGGGTCATGAGCCGGCCGGCCGGGCTCCGGTCGTAGAAGCGCGCGTCGAGCCGCTGCAGATGCGCGAACACGGCCGCGCGCAGGTCGCGGATCACCCGCTGGCCGGTGAGCTGCGAGAGGTAGGCCTGGGTCGCCCGCAGCACGTAGAGCACGACCAGCAGCAGCAGGAAGAGCGCGGCGATCCCGCCGAGCCCGACCCAGTCGCGCCGCAGGATGTGGCCGTCGATGGCGATCTTCACCAGGTAGGGCTGCGCCAGCTCCAGGAGCGAGACCAGCGGGAACAGCGCGCAGGTGACGAGCACGAGCCGGAGGTGCGGCCGGGTGAAGCCCCAGACCCGGCGCATGAGGCGCGCGTCGTACGCGCGGCCGAGGACCTCGTCTTCCGGCTCCAGCTCACGCACTGGCCAGCTCGTCCTCCAGCTGCTGCACCCGCCAGAGCCGCGCGTAGAGGCCGCCCGCCGCCACGAGCTCCGCGTGGCGCCCCGCCTCCACCACGCGGCCCTCGTCGAGGACCACGATGCGATCGGCCTCCGCGGCGGCCTTGAGCCGGTGGGTCATCAGCAGCGTGGTGCGCCCGCTCGCGGCCGCGCGCAGCGCGCGGGTGATCTCCCACTCCTTCGCCGCGTCGACCGACGCCAGCACGTCGTCCAGCACCAGGAACGGCGGGTCGGCCAGCAGCGCGCGCGCCAGCGCGACGCGCTGGCGCTGTCCGCCCGAGAGGGTGAGCCCGCGCTCGCCCACGACCGTGTCCCATCCCGCCGGCAGCGCGCCCAGGTCGTCCGCCAGCCCCGCGGTGCGCGCGGCCGCTTCCAGGCGCTCGGACGGCGCCCCCTCGTCGGCCAGGCGCACGTTGTCCCGCAGCGGGCGCGAGAACAGGAACGACTCCTGCGGCACGTAGCCCACCGAGCGGCGCAGGCGCCCGAGGGGCACGTCCCGCACGTCGCACCCCCCGATCCACACCGTGCCCGGCGGCGGGTCGTAGAGGCGGCAGAGCAGCGTGCCGAGCGTGGACTTGCCGGCGCCCGTCGGCCCCACCACCGCCACCACCCCGCCCGCGGGGACCGTGAACGACACGTCGCGCAGGACCGGGCCGCGGTCGTCGTACGCGAAGGTCAGGTGGCGGAACTCGATGGAGCCGCCCGGCAGCGGCGGGGCGTCCGGCTCGTCCTCCCGCGACCCACCGGAGGCGCGCGTCGCTGACGGGCCCGCCAGCGGTAGGTCGGACTCGCTTTTCTTCATCTGCGGGGGCCCAGAAATGGCCCCCCCACTCCCCCCGGCCGCGGACGACCCTTTTCGTGAACTCTCCCCGGCCGCGGACAACCCGCTGGCCCCCGCACTCGCCGCGGCCGCGGAGGACCCGTTCTGCGCTCCCTCCGCGTGCCACTGCGCGTCCGTCTCCCGGGCGTCGAGGATCTCGGTGACGCGCGACATGGCGGCCAGGCCGCGCTGGATGCTGGCGAGGGTCCAGCCGAGCGCGATGGTCGGCCAGGCGAGCTGGGCGAGGTAGCCGTTGAAGGCGACGAACGCGCCGAGCGTGATGCGTCCATCGACCACCGCCTTGCCGCCGAGCCACAGCACGATGAGGGCCCCCACGCCCGAGGTCAGCCCCATCAGCGGCCAGGACACCGACTGGATGCGGGCGAGCGCCAGGTTGCGGCGGTAGTACTCGTCGTTGATCCGGCCGAACTCGGCGATCTCCCGGTCCTCCATGGTGTAGGCGCGCACCACCGCCATGCCGGTGATGTTCTCCTGGGCCCGGGCCGACAGCACGCCCAGCTGCGCCTGCACCGCGGTGGAGCGCACCTCCACGTCGTGATTGAAGCGCTTGGCGATCACCACCAGGGCCGGGAACGGCGCCATCGCGAAGACGGTCAGCCACGGGTCGATCGTCCACATCGCGCCCAGGCTTCCCGCGAAGGCGAGCAGCGTGCCGATGATCATGACGGTGCCGAAGCCGGCGAGCGCCCGCAAGGTCGAGATGTCGTTGGAGGCCCGCGACATCAGGTCTCCGGTGCGATGCGCGTGATAGAACGCGGGCGGCAGGCTCAGCAGGCGCGCGTAGAGGGCGGTGCGCAGGTCGTGCTCGACCCACTGCCCCGCTCCCAGCATCGCGAAGCGGGAGCCGAGCCGCGCCACGCCGTGCGCGACCGCGAGCCCCAGGATCAGCAGGACGAACGGGGCGATGTGGGCGGCGGCGCCGTCGCGCTCGAGCGCGTCGACCGCGCGCTTCACCGTCCACGGGATCGAGACCGACGCCAGCGTGGCCAGCACCAGGCACAGCGCGCCGCCCAGGTAGCGCAGGCGGTAGCGGATCAGGAAGGGGAGGAGACGCCTGAACGAAGACACCGAGTCAGTATAGACCACGGCCCGACGCGGCGAGCGCCGGGCGGGACGCGCTAGCGGGCGGGCAGGACCGGCGCGCCGTCGCGGAACGGGAGCAGCGCCGCGTAGACCGTGAACACGGTCGGGGCGTCGACCCCGTGGCGCTCGGCCAGCCGCACCACGTGGCCGTGGAGCGCCTCCAGCTCGAGACGCTTGCCGTTCAGCAGGTCGTGCTGGAGCGAGGAGGCGGCGTTGGGCGCCACCGTGTCCAGCATCTTCATGCCCTGGGCGACCTGCTCGTCGTCCACCGGCGCGCCCGCGGCCCGGCCCACCGCGATGATCTCGCGGCCGAGGCGCCGGTAGAGCTCCCGCACCTCGGGCACCGCCCGCAGCACCCCCGCCGGGCAGCGCGTCAGCGCGGTGATGCCGGCGTGGGTGGCGAGGAAGACGAACTTGTCCCAGAGCGCGCGCTCCACGTCCGGCACCAGCTCGGTGGGGATCTCGGCCTTCCGGCAGGCGGCGAGGAAGACCCGCGCGCGGTCGGTCTCGCGCCCGTCCATCTCGCCGAACGTGAGGTGTCCGCCGAAGGTGTGGCGGATGACGCCGGGCGCCTCGATGGTGGCGAAGACCCGCACCGCCCCGCCCAGCACGTGGCCCGCCCCCAGCACGCGGGCGAGCTTGTCCTCGTTGTCGACCCCGTTCTGGATGGAGAGCACGCCGGTCGCGGGGCCCACCACCGGACGGATCAGGTGTGCGGCCTCCTCGGTGTCGAACGACTTCACGCAGAAGAGCACCATGTCCGCGGGCGGCTGCCCGTCGAGGCGCTCCACCGCGGGAGCCCGCACCGTCCAGTCGCCCTCCGTCGCGGAGCGGATCTGCAGCCCGTCGCGCTCGATCGCGGCGCGGTGGGCGCCGCGCGCGACGAAGGTCACGTCCTCTCCGGCGCGCGCGAGCTTCGCGCCGAAGTACCCGCCGGTCCCGCCCGATCCCATCACCACGATGCGCATGCGCGCATGCTGCGAGACCGCCGCCGGGATGTCAAGCGTTCGCGTGGTATTCTCGTGGTCCGTGAGCGAAGCCTTCCGCGAGGTGGCGGTCGACGCGGCCCGCCGGGCCGGCGCGTTCCTCCGCTCCCGGTTCGGCAGCCGGCCCGCCTTCGAGCAGAAGGGCAGCCCCACCAACCTGGTGACCGAGATGGACCGGGGCGCGGAGGCCATCATCGTGGCCGCGATCCGCGCGCGCTTTCCCGACCACGCGATCCTGGCCGAGGAGGGCGGGGCCCTGCCCGGCGCGGCGGCGCACCGCTGGATCGTCGACCCGCTGGACGGCACCACCAACTACGCGCACGGCTTCCCCATCTACGGCGTGTCGATCGGGCTCGAGGTCGAGGGCGTCCTCGCCGCGGGCGTGGTGTACGATCCGAGCCGCGACGAGCTGTTCGTGGCCGAGCGCGGCCGCGGCGCCACGCTCAACGGCGCGCCGATCCGGGTCTCTCCCACCCCGCGCATGGCGGTGAGCCTGCTCGGCACCAGCTACCCGAACGACATCCACCGGGCGGCCCACGACAACCTGGCCGAGCACGCCGCCCTCATGTTCCGCTGCCACAGCGTGCGCACGATCGGCTCCGCGGTGCTGGGGCTGGCCTCGGTGGCGGCGGGCCGCCTCGACGGCTACTGGGAGCAGCACCTGGGCCCGTGGGACGTGGCCGCGGGCGCGCTGCTCATCCGCGAGGCCGGCGGCACCGTCACGTCCGTCTCCGGCGGGCCGCTCGACCTGAGCGCTCCCTCCATCACCGCGTCGAACGGCCTCGTGCAGGCCGAGCTGCTCGCCGCCCTCAAGGAGGTCGCATCCGCCCGATGAGCGATGTCGCCCCGTCCCGCCCCGTGCACGTGCGCACCATTCGCGTCGAGGTGGCCGAAGCGCCCGACGAGCAGCTCGACGTGACCGCCATCCTCGTCGACGAGCGCCCGGCCGGCAACCCCAGATGGTTCGGGGCCACGCCGCCGCGGGTGATCCACGACATGCGGCTCGGCCTGCGCATCCGCCATCGCGACCTCGTGATCACCGCGGTGCGGAGCGAGATGGCCTCGCATCCGTACACGATCTGCCCCGAGGCGCTGCCGCCGCTCGAGCAGCTGGTCGGGCTCTCGATCTCGCGGGGCTTCACCCGCGAGGTCAACGAGCGCTTCGGACGCCAGCGCGGCTGCGCGCACCTCACCGCCCTCATCCACGCGCTGGCCCCGGCGGTCCGGCAGGGCGCGGGGGTCGCGTTCGCGGATCGGCCGCGCGGGGGGGCGGGCCTGGACGAGCAGTGGTTCGTGAACAGCTGCCAGGCGTGGCGCGAGGAGGGGCCGCTCCACCGCCTGCTCCGGGCCGGCGACGAGGCGGGGCTACGCGCGCTGTCCGCCTTCCCGCCGGAGCCGGAGCCCCGCGGCGAGACGGACTAGAGCCCCGGCACCTGGTAGCGGCGTCCGCCCACCACCAGCGCGGCCGCCCGCGAGCCCTCCGCCGGCTCGACGTGCTGCAGCAGCTGGTAGGTCGCGGCGCGATCCAGGCGCGCGGTGAAGCGCCCGTCCTTCACCCGGCAGCGCGGGACCCCCTGCTCGTCGATCGTCAGCGTCTCGATCGCGAGGGGCTCGCGGCCGAGATCGTTGCGGGTGACGACGAGGCGGTCGCCCTCGCGCTCCACCCGCACGATCACGAACGGGGTGTCCTCGACCTCCACCGGGACGCGCACCGGCCCGATGCGGAGGTAGTGGCCCTGCTCGTCCACCGCCAGGTTCTCGCGCAGGTTCGCGATGATGCCCTCGTGGGTGACCTCCGCGTCGTCGTGGAACCACGTCCCGTCGCGCGCGATGCGCAGGCGCGGCAGCTTCCAGGTCGAGGGATCCGGAGGCGGCGGCGTGCTCACGGGAAGCCCACCGCGCAGAAGGTCACGGCGCCCTCCGGATCCGGCCACTGCCGGTACTGGAGGAGCCGGCCGGGCGCCCCCGGCAGCACGCGGAGCAGCGCGTGGATCGGCGAGAGGCCGCAGATCCGGCGGGCGTCCTGATCGGCGGCCACGTGGTCGAAGAAGCCGCGGGCGTCCACGGCCACCACCGACTCCAGCAGCGCGCGGTCGGCCTGCGCCACCGCGGCCAGCGAGGCCGCGGTGTTGGGTTCGGGGTCGCCGAACCGCGGGCCCACGTGGGCCAGGTCCACGCCGGCGATCACGCACACGCGGCGGCCGGACGCGGCGATGGTCTCGCGCAGGCCGTCCAGGAACCGCGGCACCCGCGGATCCGCCTCGGGCTCGGTGCCGAGCCAGACCGCCTCGTGCAGGTACGAGGCGAGCACCGGCAGGATCGTGAACGGCCGACGCGGGCCCAGCAGCGTCTGCAGCATCACCGCCTGGAACTCGATGGAGTGCTCCACCCGGTGCGCGGGCTCCGAGGCGAGCAGGTCCTGGCCGGCGCGCGCGCGCAGGGCCTCGTAGAGGTCGCGATCCACCGGCACCGGGCCGAGCGGGGTGTCGTACGGCTTGAGCGTCACCGCGAACGGGTCGGGCATCCCCGCGTGGCAGGTCCCGAGGATCACGAACAGGTCGGCGTCCGACCGGTCGAGGAGATCCTGATACGCCCAGGCGTACGTGGGCCCACCGCGGTGGAAATCGATGTGCGGGGCGATGAGGCCGGCGAGGCGGCCGCCGGCGGCCGCCGGCCGCGTCTCCGCAGCCCCCGGGCCGTCGGGGTGGGCGAAGAAGCCCGCGATCTGCGCGCGCAGGGCGTCGGGCTGCCCGGCATAGGCGCCGCCCGCGTGGGCCGCCGGGCGGGTCGGGCTCTGCCGGAAGGCGTCCTCCGCCGCGCGGCGCCGGACCTCGAAGCGCTCGCTCTCGAGGAACCCGGCCTCGTCGAGCCGCTCCACGAGGATCTCGATCTGCTCGAGGGTCGGCGCTTCCCCGTGACGCCGACGCACGATCTCCCGGATGGCCTCCAGCGGGTGCTCGCCGTCGAACAGCGAGACCAGATCGAGCAGCGGGCCCGGCAGGACCGCGATCTGGTCGGTGAAGCCGGCGGGGTCACGCAGCGCGATGCAGCGCTGCCCTTCGTGCTCGACCGGGAACGCCTCGACCGCCCGCAGTCGAGGATTGGCTGACGTCACTCGACTTCGAGGTAGTTGAGAGCCGAGGCGGCGTAGATCTTCGCGGCCTCGACGATCTGCTCCGTGGCCACGAACTCGTCCACCTGGTGCGGGATCAGCCGGTCCCCGGGCCCGCAGGTCACGATGGGGATCCCGAGCTGCATGCGGAGGATGGTGCCGTCGGTCGAGCCCGGTACGCCGCCGTACCGCGGCGCCCGCCCGGCCGCCTGCTTCACCCCTCGCACCATCGCCCCGACCAGCGCTTCCGACCGGTCGACCCGGGTGGCGAGGCGGAAGGCGTTCACCGGCTCCCACTCGATCTTCACGCCGGGCTGGGCGGCCGCGGCCCGCCGGCACATCTGCTCGATCTCGGCGCGGATGCCGTCCTCGCCGATGCCCGGAGTCAGGCGGATGTCGAACGTCGCCTCCGCCACCGCCGGGATCACGTTCGACTGCGGCACCCCCACGCCCGGGGGCGGTCCCTGGACGATCGTCGGGGTCACGGTCGGGGGTCGGAGGTAGCGGCTCTTCTCGCACGCCTTCCGCAGCCGACGCTCGAGCCCGGGCGCGGCCGCGAGCAGGCGGCCCAGCGCCGCGATCGGATTCACGCCGGCCTCGGGCATCGCCCCGTGCGCCATCTTGCCCCGCACCCGGAAGCGGGCCCACACCACGCCGCGCTGCTCCAGACAGAGCTCGTTGTCCTCCGGCTCGCAGATGATGGCCGCGTCGAGCTCGCGGCCGACCGCGGTCTGGCAGAGGTGGCGCACGCCGATCATGCCGTCCTCCTCGTCCACCAGCGCGCCGACCACGAGCTTGCCCTTGAGGGCCACGCCCGCCCGCCGGAACGCGGCGGCGGCCACCATCGCGGCGGCCAGGCCGCTCTTCATGTCGGCGGTGCCCCGCCCGTAGATGCGCCCGTCCACCAGATCGGCGCCGAAGGGCGGGTGCGACCACTCCGCGGGATCGCCCTCGGTCACCACGTCGGTGTGGCCTTCCAGCAGCAGGCTCTTGTGCCCGGGGCGCTTCTCGCCCAGGGAGCCGATGATGTTGGGGCGGCCGGGGGCCACGTCCTGCACGAGGACGTCGAAGCCCTCGCGCCGGAGCCAGGTCTCCACGAACGCGGCGACCCTGGCTTCCGTGCCCTCGGGGTCGCCCGGGCGGTACACGCTGGGGATGCGGACGAGCGTGCGGGTGAGCTCGATGACCTCGTCCGCGTCGATCTTGCGGAGGACCTGCGACAGCGCCGCCACGGCGAGGCGCGGCTATTCCAGCGGGAAGGACAGGATGATCGCGTCGAGGCGGATGACGCGATGCTCCTCACCCGAGACGTAGAAGTAGTGCCCCTCTACCTCCTCGGGGTTCTCCTCGAACGCCACCACCGAGCGGACCGGCGGCATGTCGCGGAAGGCGTTGGCGCCCTCGTCGAAGCCGTCGCCACGGCCGACCACCTCACCGTAACGGATCGGCGAGCCCTTGGGACAGTGCACCCGCACGTCGGCGGGCGGCTCGGCCATCAGTCGGACGAGGAGGTTGATGCCGTAGACCTGGAACTGGATGTCGGGCATGGGACCCTCTGATGGTGGATTTTCTCGATGATACCACAACGGCTAGTTTCCGAGCGGGCCGACCGTGCGTTTCGCGTCGTCGCGATCAGACCCCGGGCAGCGCGTCCTGCTCGCCGTGACGCTCGATGCCCTCGAGCTTGCCCTCCAGTCGCCCCAGACCGGCCGCCGCGTCGTCGTACTTGTTGCGCGCGTTCGTCAAATGACGGCCCACCACGTCGAAGGCCTCGCGGAACTTGTCGAGGTCGCCGCGCAGGCGGCCCAGGCGCGCCTGGATCTCCTGCGCGTCGCGCTCGATGCGCAGCCCGCGCAGCCCGAGGACGATGACCCGCAGGTAGGCGTAGAAGCTGTTGGGCGAGACCGGGATCACCCGCCGGCCCAGGGCGTAGGCGGCGGGCGAGTCGTCCTCGCCGTCGTCCTTCACGATGATCTCGTAGTAGATGTTCTCGGCCGGGATGTACATGAGGGCGAAGTCGAAGGTGCCCTCGTCGGGCAGGATGTACTTCTTGGCGATCTCGTCCACCCGGTTCTTGACGTCCCGCAGAAATGCCCGCCGCAGGACCGGCCGCCTGTCCTCGTCGGGCTCTTCCAGCAGGCGGCGGAAGTTCTCCAGGGGGAACTTGGAGTCGACCGGCACCAGGCGCTCCCCCAGCCGGATCGCCGCGTCGACCCGGTCCCCGGTGGTGAACGGGTGCTGCAGCGCGTAGTGCTCGCGCGGCAGCATCTGGGCCAGCAGGTGCTCGAGCAGCGTCTCCCCCACCCCGCCGCGCACCTTGGGCGACTTCAGCAGCTGCTCCAGCCCGGCGATGTCGCGGCCCACGTCGAACACCCGCTGGGTGACCTCGCCCAGCTTGCCCAGGCTGCCCTGCACCGCGCCCACCACCTGCCCCACGTGCTGCAGCTGCTGCTGCACGCCGCTCCCGACCTGGCCCATCTGCTGGGTCATGTTGCGCGCGAACTGGTGCAGCTCCTCCTTGACGCCGGCCAGCGTCTCGATGCGGGCCTGGTGGGCCTCCGTCCGCGCGGCCTGGATGTCGCGCTGGAGGAGCAGCAGCGACTGGTCCGGCTGCGCGCGCGCGGACTCGAGCGCATCGAGCCTGCTCACCACCCGCCAGAGGACCCACACGGTGGCCCCGAGGAGCAGGACCAGGACCGTCACGACGAGCCAGAGCGGGTTCACGCGGGGCCTCCGCGGCGCCCGCGCCAGTGCCGGCACACCGACCGGAGGCGGCACGGCGCGCACACCGCCGCGTCGCGCCGGTCCAGGCACTGGCCCGACATGCGGGTGTGGCAGAGGGAGAAGTCGTACTTCACCGGATCGGTCGGGTCGAGCCGTCGCAGGCCGCGCGTGATCTCCTCGGTCATCTTCCAGTTCCGGCTGCGCCGCCGGGTGAGGCCGAGCGCGCGCGCCATGTTCTCGATGTGGGTGTCGACCGGGATCAGGAGCGCGGCCGGCGGCACCGCCGTCCACAGCCCGAAGTCGGGCGCCTCCCGCCGGATCATCCAGCGCAGGAACAGCAGCATGCGCTTGCACGCCCCTCCGGTGGAGGGCCGCGGAAACCAGTGACGGTAGCCGTAGGAGAGCCGGTTGCGCGGGAAGACCGCGGAGAGGTCCTGGGTGAGGAACAGGTCCACGAAGCGCTCGAGCGCCGGACCGACGTCCGGATCACCCGGCGAGTAGCCGGCCGCGAAGGCCGCGCCGAGCGAGCCGTGGCGGATCAGCACCCGCTGGGTCGCGAGGCAGAAGGCGGCGACGTCGCGCGGGCGATTGAACCGGTAGCGGAAGCCCTCGAAGCGGGCTTCGGGCTTGGCCGGATCGAAGCCCAGCACGAAGCGCGCGGGGGATTCGCCCATGCGGGCGAGCACCCACTCCACCCACGGCGCGAACAGATCCACGCGGCCGTACGCCATGCAGGAGGCGAGCAGGGCCACGACCTCACGATCCGCGGGCGCGGCGTAGCGGAGCGGGAAGCGGATGGCGTCCAGGTCGGCGCGGGCGGCCCAGTCGAACTCGCGGTAGAGCCGCTCGAGCGGCTCCTGGAGCCGGGGCGTTGCAGTCATCCTCGCGGCAGATTCTAGCACGCCTTGTGAGCCCCCCCACCGGCTGCTATCATCGCCGCACTGCGCCGCGCGGCGGAAAGGATACACCGTGATGCTGAAGGTCGGGATCGTGGGGATGGGCGTGATCGGACACCGCATCGCGGAGGCGCTCACGCGCGGAATTCCCGGGACCGCGCTGACCGGCGTGAGCGTGCGGCGGCCCGAGAGCGCGGCCGGATATCCGGCCGTAGCGCTGGAGGACCTGATCGAGCGGTCGGATCTGATCGTGGAAGCGGCCACCCAGGCCGCCCTGCGCGAGTTCGGTCCCGCCGTGCTGTCCGCGGGCCGTCACCTCATGGTCCTGTCCGTGGGCGCGCTCGTGGGCGTGCTGGACGAGTGGGCCACGCTCGCCGAGAAGCACGGCGCGCGCATCCTGGTGCCGTCCGGCGCCATCGCCGGCCTCGACGGGGTCAAGGGCGCGCGCGAGGGCCGCATCACCGCGGTGACCATGGAGACCCGCAAGCCGCCGCGCGGTCTGGCCGGCGCGCCCTACATCGAGGAGCGCCGCATCGATCTCGGCGCCATCACCCGGGAGACCTTGATCTTCGAGGGCCCCGCCACCGAGGCGGTGCGGGGGTTCCCGGCCAACGTCAACGTGGTCGCCGCGCTCTCCCTGGCCGGCATCGGCCCCGAGCGCACCCGCATCAAGCTCTACGCGGTGCCCGGGCAGGCGCGCAACCAGCACCGGATCACGGTGGAGGGCGACTTCGGCCTCCTCCGCTTCGAAGTGGAGAACGTTCCCTCCGAGAACCCGCGCACCGGCCGGCTCTCCTACCTGTCCGCGATCGCGATGCTGCGGGAGATGGGAGCCGCCGTCCGCGTCGGCAACTGACCGTTCCATGGCCGTGCACGCCCGACTGGAGAAGGGGGCAGGCATGCTCCAAGAGTTCAAGGAATTCGCGATCAAGGGCAACATGCTGGACCTGGCCGTCGGCATCATCATCGGCGCCGCGTTCGGGACCGTGGTCAACTCGCTCGTCAACGACGTCCTGATGCCGATCATCTCGGGCGTCATCGGCACCCCGGACTTCAGCAACCTCTTCTTCGTGCTCCGCAATCCGTCCGGGCAGACCTTCACCTCGGTCAAGGCCGCGCGCGACGCGGGCGCCGCCGTCCTCGCCTACGGCCTCTTCCTGAACGCCATCATCGCGTTCCTCATCGTGTCGCTCGCGCTCTTCTTCGTGGTGAAGGGCTTCAACCGGCTCCGCCGCCAGGAGGAGGCGGCTCCCGCCGCACCGCCCGAGCCCCCGGAGGAGGTCCGGCTGCTGGGCGAGATCCGCGACCTGCTGAAGACGCGGCGGTGATCGGTCGCTTTCGCCGGTGATCGGTCGCTTTCGCCGGTGATCGGCAGCCCGCGGCACATCCTCCTCGGGGCGCTGCTGGCCGGCGCCCTCATCGCGGGCATCGTCGCGGGCTGCGAGTACTTCCGCGACAGCCCGGAGCAGGAGCTGGCCCGGGCGCGCTGGAAGGAGTGCGCCGGGGACCTTCGCGACGTGAAGATCGACCGCGTCGATACGGACGGGCGGATCCGGTTCACCTACGTGGCGGCGAACGAGCGGGACCGCGTGCTCGCGTGCCTGCGGGCGGCGGGGGACGCCGGCCGGCCCCTGCCCGAGCCGGTGGCGAGCCCGGTGGCCGGCAAATAGAAAGGGCCGGCGGGCCCGCACGGGGCCGGCCGGCCGTCGTTCGTGAACGCCGGCTACGCTGGCGGCGCCTACTCCCCCAGCCCCTCCGCCTCCAGATACCGCTCCGCCTCCAGCGCCGCCATGCACCCCGTCCCGGCCGCGGTCACCGCCTGCCGGTAGGTGAAGTCCGCCACGTCGCCGGCCGCGAACACCCCCGGCACCGAGGTCTGGGTGGTCCCGGGGACCACCTTGATGTACTCGTTCGGGTGCAGGTCCACCTGGCCCTTGAAGAGCGCGCTGTTGGGCCGGTGCCCGATGGCGACGAAGAGCCCGTCCACCTGCGCGTCGGTGAGCTCGCCCGTCTTCACGTTGCGGAGCCTCACGGTGGTCACCTTGCCCGCGGCGGGGTCCAGGATGTCCTCCACCACCGTGTTCCACACGAAGTTGATCTTGGGGTTCTTGAACGCGCGCTCCTGCATGATCTTGGAGCCGCGCAGGGCGTCGCGGCGATGCACGAGGTCCACCTTGCGGCCCAGCCGGGCCAGGTAGAGCGCCTCCTCGAGCGCGGAGTCCCCGCCGCCGACCACCATGATGTTCTGGTCCTTGAAGAAGAAGCCGTCGCAGGTGGCGCAGGTGGACACCCCGCGGCCCATCAGCTTCGACTCGTTGGGCAGGCCCAGCAGCTTGGCGGAGGCGCCGGTCGCGATGATCACGGTGTGGGCCTCGAGGGTCACGTCGCCGCCGGTGACCGTGAAGGGCCGGCGTCGCAGGTCGACCTCGGTGACGTCCTCGGGGATCATCTCGGTGCCGAACCGCTCGGCCTGCTTCTGGAACGTCTCCATCAGCGGCGGGCCGTCGATGCCTTCCACGAAGCCCGGGTAGTTCTCCACCAGCGTGGTCAGCATGAGCTGCCCGCCGGGCTGGATGCCCGTGAACATGACCGGGCTCAGGTTGGCGCGGGCCGCGTAGATGGCCGCGGTGTACCCCGCCGGCCCGGATCCGATGATGACCACCTTCCGTGTCGTGCCCATGTGTCCTCCTGGTATGCCCCGTGCCTGTTTAGATGGGCCGGGTCGGCTGCGGGATGCGGAGAATCGCCCGGAGCTCCCCAAGGTCGCGGATCTCGAAGTCGGGCGGCTGGATGTCGGTCGGCAAGGGCTCGCCCTCGCGGTTGATCCACGCGGTGGGCATCCCGACCGCGCGGGCCCCGAGCACGTCGATGTCGGCCCGGTCGCCCACGAACAGGGCCTCCGCGGGGCCGAGGCGCATGCGATCGAGCGCGGTCTCGAAGATCACCGGCTTGGGCTTGCGCCAGCCCACCGCGTCCGAGATGACGATGGTGTCGAAGAGCGGCGCGAGGCCCTCCCGCTCCAGGATGGCGTGGCAGGTCGGCGAGTAGTCGAAGTTCGACACGACCGCGAGCCGGTAGTGCCGGCGCAGCTCGGTGAGCAGCTCGCGGTGGTGCGATGGGCACTCCACCACCCGCGACAGCTCGCGCATGTGGGTCGCGAGGAGCACCTCGCGGGCCTCCGGCGGCGTTTGCTCGGGATCCAGGCCCAGGCGTGCGAACAGCAGGCCGAAGCGCTCGGGCGCGCCCACCTCCCGGTGGTCCTCGGCCCGGAGGCGCTCCGCCTCCTGCCAGCTCCAGAAGAGCGCGGACACGAACGCGGCCAGGTCCACGTGCGGGGCGAAGGGGCGGAAGGCCTCGTGGAGGTGGCCCGCGGTGGAGCGCAGCACCTTGCCGTTCACGTGCACCTCGGGCAGGCGGTCGCGATGGAAGAGCACGAGGGTGTCGAACAGATCGAAGAGGATCGCCCGGTAGCTCATGCGAGGGGCTTCCGCTGCGCGAAGCCCTCGTCCATGCCGTGCCAGAACTCCACCGCCGACTCGCCGTAGCGCCAGCAGAGGTTGACCACGCGCTCGCGGTGCTCGCCGGGACCGCGCCCCGGGAAGTCGACCAGCCCCATGCCGAGGTCCTTCACCACTCCGCCCAGGCTCTCGATCTCCTCGATGGCCTGCCGCAGCTCGATGCCGAGGCCGTCGAGCCGCTCCGCGAGGGCCGGCCCGGTGCTCCGGTCCGCCTCGCCCGGCCCGCCCTCGCGGCCCGCCTCCGCGCGGCGGGCGCGCGCCTCGCGCAGCCGCTCCTGCACCGCCACCGCCTGACGGTAGCGCTCCATGGCGGACTCCAGCAGCTCGGTGAGGCGCGGGATCAGCCGGTTGACCTCCTCGGGGGTGAACAGGCGCTGGGTCACGGGGTCTCCACGAAGACGGCGTGCACTTCCTTGGGCCCGTGCACCCCGCGGGTGAGCGTCAGCTCGATGTCTGCGGTGCGCGACGGCCCGGTGATGAAGTTGATCATCGCGCCCGACATCGCGGCGTCCGGATCGACGTGGAGGTCTTCCAGCATGACCCCGACCTGCTCCAGGGTCTCGAGCAGCCGGTCGCGCCCGAACACCGCCACGTGCGCGTCGGGGAGCAGCGACGTCGAGCGCGGCCGCCCCGCCCCGGAGAGCAGGATGAGCGTGCCGGTCTCGGCCAGCACGAAGTCGGCGCCGGTCACGCCGAGCTGGGCGGCCGCCGCGTCGGCGCGATGGCGCAGGCGGCTGGCCTCGTCCTCCCGCCCCGCGCGCGCCGCGACCACCGCGCAGCCCTCGGCGGCCAGGCGCGGCCCCGCGTCGAAGCCGAGGATGGCCGGGTCCCATGTGACCAGCCGCCGCGCCCCGCGCTCCCGGGCGATGGCGGCGATCGCGTCGGGCACCGCGGCCCGGTCCGGCACGCGGTGGAACACGCCCGACACCCGCTCGAACTCCCGCCGGAAGCGCTCGAGGGCCTGAGGCCACCGCTCGGCCAGCTCCCGCCGGATGGCCTCCGCCGCCTCGGCGGGCCGCGGCGGGCGCGGCGCGGTGGCGGCGTCGAAGAGGCCCTTGGTCCTGGCCACCTCGCGGCGGATCCGCTCGAGAAACTCGGCGCGTGCGGCCACCTACCGCAGCTCCTTCCAGCGCTCGCGAAAGGTTCGCGCGGCCACCGGCGGCAGGTCGCGCGTCCGCGTCCACCGGCCGAGCAGCAGCGGCAGCCCGCGCAGGCGTCCGGCCCGCACGAACGGCCGCTGGAGCCAGCGCCCCGCGCGGGCGGAGGCGCGGAACGCGGCGGGTGAGAGCAGCAGGCGGCGGAAGGCGCGGAACAGCATGCGCTCCGCCCACGGCGCGATCTTCTCCCGGTCGAGGTGCTCCCGCAGCTCGACCAGCATGCGCGGGATGTCGATGCGCACCGGGCACACGTCCTTGCACGCCCCGCAGAGCGAGGAGGCGTGCGCCAGCTCGCGCACCGACTCGTTGCCCTTCAGCATGGCGGTCAGCAGGATGCCGATGGGCCCGGGGTACGTGTAGCCGTAGGCGTGGCCGCCGATCTGCCGGTACACCGGGCAGACGTTCAGGCAGGCGCCGCACCGGAGACAGTAGAGCGCTTCCCGGAGCGTGGAGGCGATCTGGCGCGAGCGTCCGTTGTCGAGCAGGATCAGGTGGAGCTCCTCCGGCCCCTCCAGCTCGCCGGGGCGGCGCGGGCCCCGCACCAGCGTGGTGTACGAGGAGAGCTTCTGGCCGGTCGCGCTCCGGGCCAGGATGGCCAGGAACACCACCAGGTCGCTCATCGACGGGATCACCTTCTCGATGCCCATCAGCGCCACGTGGATGCGCGGCAGCGAGGTCACCATGCGCCCGTTGCCCTCGTTGGTGACCAGGACCACGGTGCCGGTCTCGGCCACCGCGAAGTTGGCCCCCGTGATGCCCATGTCGGCCTGGAGGAACTTCTCGCGGAGCGCCTTGCGGGCCACCGCGGTCAGCACCTCGGGATCGGCCTCGAAGCGCCCCCCGAGCTCGCGGGAGAAGAGCTCGGCCACCTGCCCCTTGGTCTTGTGGATGGCGGGCGCGATGATGTGCGAGGGCCTCTCGTGCGCGAGCTGGATGATGTACTCGCCGAGGTCGGTCTCCACCGGGGTGATGCCCGCGTGCTCGAGCGCCTCGTTGAGGTCGACCTCCTCGGTGGCCATCGACTTCGACTTCACCGCCATCCGGACGCCCCGGTCGCGCGCCAGCCGCAGCACGATCTCGCGCGCCTCCTCGGCGGTGGCGGCCCAGTGCACCGTGCCCCCGAGGCGCTCCACGTTGTCGGCGAGGCGCTCGAGATGCGCGTCGAGGTGCTGGAGCGTCGCCTCCTTGATGGCCCGGGCCCGGTCGCGCAGGGCCTCGCCCTGCGGCAGGCCCGCGAACGCCTCCCGGCGCAGGTCGATGAACTTCGTGGTGGCGATGGTGAGGGCCTGCTGCAGGAACGTGTCGCGCAGCGCCGCCCCCGCCCGCTCGGGCAGCGGCGTGCGGAGCAGCCCCTCGCTCACCGCGGCACCTCGCCGGCCAGGACCTGGGCCAGGTGCACCGCCTTCACCGACGAGCCCCGCCGGGACAGCCCGCCCCCCATCTGCATGAGGCAGCCGGCGTCGCACGCCACCAGGCACCGCGCCCCGGTGGCCTCCACGTTGGCCAGCTTCTTGTCGAGGATCGCGCTCGACACCTCGGGCAGGCGCACCGCGAAGGAGCCGCCGAACCCGCAGCACTCGTCCGCGCCCGGCAGCTCCACCAGCTCGACGCCCGGCACCGCGCGCAGGAGCGCCCGCGGCGCGGCCGATTCCCCGAGGCCGCGCAGGAGGTGGCAGGAGTCGTGGTAGGTGACCCGGCCCTCGAAGCGCGTGTCGAGCCGCGTGACCCCGAGCACCCCGACCAGGAACTGCGAGAGCTCGCGAGTGCGGCGGGCCAGCGACAGGGCGGCCGCGTGCCGCGCCGGATCGTTCTTGAGCAGCCCCGGGTATTCGGTCTTCACCATCCACGCGCACGAGCCGGACGGCACCACCACGTGCTCGGCGTGCTGGAAGAGGTCCACCGTGCGCGCCGCCACCAGGGCCGCGTCGTGGTGGTAGCCCGAGTTGAACAGGGGCAGGCCGCAGCACGTCTGGCTCTCCGGGAAGTCCACCTCGACGCCGAGGCCGCGCAGGAGGCGCACCATGGCCACGCCCACCTCGGGGAAGAACACGTCGCCCAGGCAGGTGATCATGAGTGATGCGCGCACCGGCGCCGCCATGCCTGGCTAGCGCTTCATGTGCGGAGGCGGCGGCGCGACCACCACCAGCGCCAGGAGCAGGGCGGCCCCGTCGTTGACCAGGCCGTGGTCCACGCCGGCCGGCGCCACCACCGCCTCGCCCGCCTCGAGCCGCTCCTCGCGGTCCCCGACCCGGAAGCGGCCCGTCCCCTCGATCACGTAGTAGATCTTGTCCTCGCCCTCGTGGCGGTGCGGCGACTGGGACTGGCCCGGCGCGACGCAGTAGAGGTCGAGCTGGGTCCGGGCGGTCCCGGCCAGCCCGATCTTGGCCATCTTGTCGGGGGCGACCTTCACGTGATCCCGCACGCGGATCTTCATGCGCCTCCCCTTCGCGGCTCCGCCAGCGCCCGTGCCAGCAGCGTCACCGGATGCGCCACCTCCACCGCGAGGCCCTCGGCGGCGCAGTGCTGGCGGATCTGCATCAGGCAGCCCGGGTTCCCCGCGACCACGATCCGGGCGCCGGTCTCGCGGATGCGCGCGGCCTTGCGGCGGCCGAGCTCCCCCGCCATCCCGGGCTCGAGCAGGTTGTAGACCCCCGCGCTGCCGCAGCAGAGCTCGCTGTCGGGCAGGTCCACCAGCGTCAGCTCGGGGATGCGACGGAGCAGCGCGCGCGGCTCCGCGCGCACGCGCTGGCCGTGGGCCAGGTGGCAGGCGTCGTGATAGGTCACGGTCTCGCGGAGCGGACGGAGCGGCAGGTCCGCGTCGGCCAGGACCTCGGAGACGTCGCGCACGCGCGCGGCGAACCCCCGCGTCGCCTCGTCGGGCAGCCAGTGGCCGTACTCCTTGAGGGCCGATCCGCAGCCCGCCGCGTTCACCACCACCACGTCCACGTCGCCGAAGTGCGGCACCAAACGGCGCGCCATCGCCCGGAAGTCGTCGATGCGCCCCGCGTGGAGGTGAAGGGCGCCGCAGCATTCCTGCGCACGGGGCACCACCACCTCGTAGCCGGCCGCCGACAGCAGGCGCACGGTGTCCGCGTTGACGTCCGGATAGAAGAAGCGCTGGGCGCAGCCGAGCAGCACACCCGCGCGCCCGCGCGTACGGCCGCCACGGGCCGGGACCGCCTCGGGCAGCGGCGCGACCGCCGGAGGCAGCGTGGGCAGCAGCGCCTCCATGGCGCGCAGCGTCCGGAAGGGCGCCAGCAGCCCCAGGCCGCGGACGAGGCCCTGGAGCCCGGACCGCTGATAGAAGCGGAGCCCGTGGAGCAGTGCGCCGAGCCGTGCCGGGTACGGGAAGACCTGGAGGAGGAATCGCTGGGTGGCCGAGGCGCGCTCGGCCGGCACGACGCCACGTCGCTCGAGCTGCCCGCGCGTGGCCTCCAGGAGCCGGCCGAACGGCACCCCGGAGGGGCACGCCGTCTCGCAGGCGCGACAGCCGAGGCAGAGGTCCAGATGCCGCGCCATCGTCCGGGTGAGGCCGAGCCGGTTCTCCGCGGCGGCGCGCATCAGGTAGACGCGCCCGCGGGGGGAGTCCATCTCCTCGCCGAGCACCCGGTAGGTCGGACACTGCGGCAGGCAGATCCCGCAGTGCACGCAGGCGCGCAGGCCGTCCATCGACGGGGTGTCCTGTGCGTCGAACGCGCCCAGGCCCGCCAGCGTCGCCTGGCTCACAGACCGCCCACGAAGCGGCCGGGGCTCAGGGAGCGGGCCGGGTCGAACTCGTTCTTGATTCGCTTCATTATCTCGAGCACTTCCGAGTTGATAGAGCCCCAGGCCTCACAAAGGGCTTTGAGCTCGACCGGGGCCCGCTCGACGACCAGGCTCCCGCCCTCACCCTCCGCCGCTCCCCTGAGTGCCTGGATCAGCCCGGTCATCGCCTCCGGAGCCGCGACGCCCCGGAGCGCCATCTGTAGCACGCCGTGTCCCGGCTGGGCCAGCGAGGCGATCTCGACCCCGAGCCCGCGCGCGGCGGCCTGCGCGGCCGCCAGGTGGTGGAGGAGCCGGCGCGGCTCGCACGCCAGCCGGAGGAGAACCGGCGCTGCCACCGCCTCGTCGAGGCCGGCCCAGGCCGGCTCGGCAAGCGACTCCACGCGCGCCGCATGGCCACGGGCCAGCGCGGCGAGCGCCTGCCCCTGCTGCTCCACCGCCTCCGCCACGCTGCCGATGGTGAGCAGCACGGCCAGCGGCTGCGGGCCGAGCCCCGCGCGCCGCAGCGCCGCCTCGTCCAGCAGGGCCACACGCTCCGGCTGCAGTGGCGAGTCGAGCAGCGCGGCCAGGAAGCCGGCCGCCGCGTCCGCGGAGCCGAGCCCGATCTGCCACGAGCGGCGGGCGGGAGGGATCGGATGCAGTCGCACGGTCGCCTCCACCAGGATCGCCAGCGTGCCGAGCGAGCCCACGAGCAGCTTCGGCACGTCGTAGCCGGTGACGGACTTCACCACCTTCGCGCCGCCCCAGGTGAGCGTGCCGTCGGCCTGCACGAAGCGGGCGCCCAGCAGCAGGTCGCGTCCGGTGCCGTAGCGGAAGCGCAGCGGCCCGCTCGCGTGGGTGGCCAGCACGCCGCCCACCGTGCGGGCGCGCCAGGCGGGCGGGTCCAGCGCCAGCATCTGGCGCTGCGAGGCCAGGTGCGAGGCGAGCGCGCCGAGGGTCAACCCCGCCTCCACGGTGGCGACCATGTCCTCGGGCACGTACTCGCGTACGGCGCCGAGGCGCGTCAGCTCCAGCACCAGATCGGCGCGCCGCGGGGGATTGCCCAGGCCGAGGGCCCGGCCGGCCCCCCGCGCCACCACCGCGAGCCCCTCGCCGGCGCAGAGGGCGAGCACGCGGCCCACCTCCTCGGCGGTGCCCGGCCGCACCACCGCGCCCGGCACCACGCCGTCCACCGCGTAGCCGGCCAGCGCCACCGGATCGCGCACCACGTGGCCGGGGCCGACCAGCTCGCCGAGGGTTTCGTAAAGCGCGGGAGTGGACACCGCCATCGTCAGATCCAGGTGCCGGACGGCAGCGGGCGGGCGGCCGGCCGGAAGCCCTCGCCGCAGGCCGGGTGCGAGGGAAGCAGCTTGCCCGGATTCATGATGGAGTCGGGGTCGAACGCCCGGCGCAGGCGCGCCATGAAGTTGAGGTCGGCGGCCGCGTACTGCAGCGGCAAACTCTCGCACTTGTCGAGCCCGACGCCGTGCTCGCCGGTCACGCTGCCGCCCAGCCGCAGGCAGGCGTGCAGCAGCTCCTCGTTGGCCCGCTTGGCGCGCTCGAGCTCGCCCGGCACCTGGTCGTCGTAGCAGATCAGCGGGTGGAGGTTGCCGTCGCCGGCGTGGAACACGTTGGCGATCACCACCCGGTGCCGCGCTCCGATCGCCTGCAGCTCGCGCATGATCTCGGGCAGCCGTGAGCGCGGCACCACCGCGTCCTGGAGGAGCCAGTTCGGGGTGAGCCGCCCGAAGACGCCCGCGGCCTCCTTGCGCCCCTTCCACAGGAGCGCGCGCTCCGCCTCGTCGCGGGCCACCCGGATCTCGAGCGCGAGGTGATCGCGGCAGATCGCCTCGATGGGCGCGGCCTGCGCCTCGATCTCGGCCATCGGCCCGTCGAGCTCGATCAGGAGCACCGCGCCCGCCCCCTTCGGGTAGCCCGCGTGGATGCCCTCCTCGATGGCGCGGATCACCACCTCGTCCAGCATCTCGAGCGCGGCCGGGATGATCCCGGCCCGGATGATGGCGGACACGGTCTCCGACGCGTCCTCGATGGTGGGGAACGACGCGAGGATCGTCTTCACCGACTCCGGCAGGTGGGTGAGCCGCACCACCACCCCGGTGATCAGCCCGAGCGTGCCCTCCGCCCCCACCATGACCCCGGTGAGGTCGTAGCCGGGGCGCTCGTGGGTCTTGCCGCCCAGGCGCACCAGCTCCCCGGCCCCGGTCACGACCTCGAGGCCCAGGATGTGATTCACGGTGATGCCGTACTTGAGGCAGTGGGGCCCGCCTGCATTCGTGGACGCATTCCCTCCAATGGAGGAGACCATCTGGCTGGACGGGTCGGGGGCGAAGAAGTAGCCGCCCGCCCGGGTGGCCTGGCTCAGCCACAGGTTGATGAGCCCGGGCTGCACGGTCGCGCATCGGTTCGCGAAGTCGAGCTCCACGATGCGGTTCATGCGGGTCATCGACACCATCACCCCGCCGGACGCGGCCATCGCGCCGCCGATCAGGCCGGTGCCCGAGCCGCGCGGCACGATCGGCACGTGCTCGCGTCGGCACAGGCGCACCACCTCCGCGACCTGCGCCGCGGACTCGGGCAGCAGCACCGCCTCCGGCGCTCCCTTGTAGAACGTGTGCATGTCGCACTCGTAGGTCAGCAGCCCCTCGTGGGAGACCACGAGACCGGTGGTCCCGACGATGCGCTCCAGCTCGTGGAGGAAGCCGGCGGGAAGGGGCATGGGCGGCGTTCTCAGGCAGACAAAATACCACCGGCCCTCGCGAGGAGGGCCGGTGATTGACGGGGCGCCCGCGGCGAGCGGGGGCTCAGCCGATCTTCCAGGTGTCACCCGACATCAGGAGCTTGGCCACGTCGCCCGGGCCCCGCTCCGAGATGGCCTTCTGCTCCTGCTGGATGCAGATGTCCTCGTAGGTGGCCTCGCCGCTCCGGTTCGTGAAGACCCCCAGAGGGATCGGATAGTCGGGGGCCCACAGGTGCGCCAGCACCGCCGCCGTCCCCGGGTCGGTCTCGTTGTGCACCCAGAGCTGGCTCTCGGGCACGTCGGCCACCTTCACGACCTTGGGCTTCACGCCCTCCAGCACCAGGCCGCGGCGGTCTTCCGCCGGCCCCCAGACCAGGGGCTTGCCGTGCTGCAGCCGCAGCTCGTGGAGCACCTTCGATTCGCGGTCGTACAGCATGCCCCAGGCCATGTCGTTGTACACGTTGCAGTTCTGGAGGATCTCGACGAACGCGGCGCCCTTGTGGGCGGCGGCGCGCTTGAGCATCTCCTCCATGTGGGCGATGTTGCGATCGAGCGTGCGCGCCACGAAGGTGGCGCCGGCCGCGAGCGCGAAGGAGCAGGGGCTCACCGGGCGGTCTGCCGAGCCCAGCGGGGTGGACTTGGTCACCTTCCCCAGCTCGCTGGTGGGCGAGTACTGCCCCTTGGTGAGGCCGTAGATGCGGTTGTTGAACAGCAGGATCGTCACGTCCACGTTCCGCCGCAGCACGTGCAGCAGATGGTTGCCCCCGATGCTGAGGCCGTCACCGTCGCCGGTGACCACGAACACCTTGAGCTCGGGACGCGCCAGCTTGAGACCGGTGGCGATCGCGGGGGCGCGGCCGTGGATGGTGTGGAACCCGTAGGTGTTCATGTAGTACGGGAACCGGCTCGAGCAGCCGATGCCCGAGATGAACACGATGTCCTCCCGGGGAATTCCCAGGTCGGGCATGGTCTTCTGCACCGCGCTCAGGATCGCGTAGTCCCCGCACCCGGGGCACCAGCGCACGTCCTGGTCGGACTCGAAATCCTTCTTCGTGTACTTGGGGGTCGCTCCGGGCGCTCCGGTTGCGGGACTCACCGCTTGGCCTCCAGCATCTGGTTGATGGCTTCGTAGATGTCCTGGCTCGCGAGCGGCAGCCCGCGCACGCGGTTGAAGCCCACCGCGTCCACCAGGTACTCGGCGCGCAGCACCCGTACCAGCTGCCCGCTGTTGATCTCCGGCACCAGCACCCGGCGGTACTGCCGCAGGATGTGGCCGAGGTCGGGAGGCAGCGGGTTCAGGTAGCGGAGGTGCACCGAGGCCACCGCCTTGCCCTCGGCCTGCGCCTCCTCCACCGCCGCCGTGATGGCCCCGTAGGTGCCGCCCCAGCCCACCACCAGCACCTCGCCGGTCGCGGGACCGTTGATCGACAGCGGCGGGATCTCCTGGCCCACCCGCCGCACCTTCTCGGCGCGGGTGCGGACCATGTGGTCGTGGTTCTCCGGATCGTAGGAGATGTTGCCGGTCACGTCCTGCTTCTCGATGCCCCCGATGCGATGCTCGAGCCCCGGAGTCCCCGGGCGGACCCACGGCCGGGCCAGGGTGGCCGGATCCCGCAGGTACGGGAAGAACCCCTCGGTCTCGGTACGGAAGCCGACCGCGATGTCCGGGAGCGTCTTGACGTCGGGAATGAGCCACGGCTCGGAGCCGTTGGCCAGGTAGCCGTCGGACAGCACCATCACCGGCACCATGTACTTGATGGCGATCCGCACCGCCTCGTAGGCGATGTAGAAGCAATCACCCGGGGTGGCCGGCGCCATCACGACCACCGGCGACTCGCTGTTGCGGCCGTACAGGGCCTGCATCAGGTCCGCCTGCTCGGTCTTGGTGGGCAGCCCGGTGCTGGGACCGCCGCGCTGGATGTCGAAGATCACCAGCGGCAGCTCCGCGGTGACCGCGAGCCCGATGCCCTCCCCCTTCAGCGCGATGCCGGGTCCGCTCGAGGCGGTGACCCCGATGCAGCCGCCGAAGGAGGCGCCGATCGCGCCCGCGACCGCCGCGATCTCGTCCTCCGCCTGGAAGGTCCGGATCCGGAACCGCTTGTGCAGCGCCAGCTCGTGCAGGATGTCGCTGGCCGGCGTGATCGGGTACGCCCCGAACACCACCGGCACCTGGGTGCGCTCGGCCGCGGCGAGGAGGCCCCAGGCGAGCGCGCGGTTGCCGGTCATGCTGCGGTAGGTCCCGGGCGCCATCTCGGCGGGCTCGACGCCGTAGTGCTCGGCGAACATCTCCGCGGTCTCGCCGAAGGCGTGGCCGGCCTTCAGCGCGCGGATGTTCGCCTCGACGAACTCGGGCCGCTTCGCGAAGCGCTTCTTGATCGCGTCGAGCGTGGGCTCGAGCGGACGCGTGTAGACCCAGGAGACGAGCCCGAGCGCGAAGAAGTTCTTGCAGCGGTCCTTCTCCTTCGCACCGAGCGGCATGTCCTCGAGCGCCTTCTTGGTGAGCCCCTCCATGTCGACCAGGTGCAGGCGGTACTTCTCGCCGAGGGCCGGATCCTCGAGCGGGTTGCTCGCGTAGCCCGCCTTGTCGAGGTTGCGCTTGTCGAAGGCGCTGGGGTTCACGATGAGGATCCCGCCCGGCTTCAGGTCGGGCAGATGGACCTTGAAGGCGGCCGGGTTCATCACCACGAGGGCGTCCAGCTTGTCGCCCGGGGTGTAGACGCGCTGACTGCCGAACTGCAGCTGGAAGCTCGAGACTCCGAAGAGGGTGCCGGCGGGGGCTCGGATCTCGGCGGGGAAGTTCGGCAGCGTGGAGATGTCGTTGCCGGCCCAGGCGGCCTCGGTGGTGAACTGCTCGCCCGTGACCTGCATGCCGTCGCCCGAATCCCCGGCGAATCGGATCACCGCGCGCGTCAGGGTGCGGCGCGGCTTGCGCGCCGTCTGTGTGGTGGCCACACTGTCACTCATCTTCGGTTTCCTTTCGGTCCAGGTGCATGCCCTGTCCTCCCGGCAGCGTACAGGCGGAGTAGCCCTGGTCACCCTGGCGTCTGGGGAAGCGCGATCAGAGGCGTGACTCCCTAGTCATGCTACCCAAAGGCTTGAATGGAAGCAAGGTTGTCGGCGGTCGGACCGCCGGACCAGGAGCCCTCCGGGGGCGGCGGGCGGCGCCCTAGAGCTCGAGCAGCTCCATCTTGGGGGCCCGGGTGAGGTTCCGGCACCCACCCCCCTCCACCAGCACCATGTCCTCGATGCGGACCGCACCGCGGCCGGGGTAGTAGAGGCCCGGCTCCACGGTGACCACGTGGCCGGTCTTGAGCTCGGAGTCGAGCCGGCTGATGCGGGGCATCTCGTGGATGTCGAGGCCGACGCCGTGGCCCGTCCCGTGGAAGAACCCCTGGTTCCGGCCGTTGACCACCCCCGTCATGTAGCCGCGCGACTCCAGGGTCCGGTTGACCTCGGCGTGGATGGCGGCTCCGGAGGCCCCGTCCCGGATCAGCTCGATGCCCCGGAGCTGGGCGGCCAGGACCGCGTCGTAGATCCGCCGGAGCTCGTCGGAGGCCTTCCCCTTCACCACCGTCCGGGTCATGTCCGCGAAGTACCGCGTCCGGGACGAGCGCGGGAAGATGTCGAAGATGATGCCCTGGTGGGGCCGGATCGGCCCCGAGCCCTGGTTGTGCGGGTCGCACCCGTCGTCGCCGCAGGCGATGATGGTGTGCTCGGCGATGCAGTCGTTCTCCATCAGCGAGACGTTGACCGCCTTCTTCAGGTCCTCCGAGGTCAGCGGCCGGCCGCGGTAGATCACCTCGTCCCCCCGGATCACGCTCTCGCGCAGCATCTGGAGCGCGGCCTCGAGCGCGGTCTCGGTGTGGCGCTGGGCCTCCTCGATGGCGGCGATCTCCTCCGGCGTCTTCACCACCCGCTGGGGCAAGAACGGGCTCGGGCGCGCGGTGACGGTCACCCCGCGCTCCCGCAGCCGGTCGGCGAGCTCCAGCGGGAAGTCGCCCGGCACCTCGACCGCCTTCACGCCGTAGTCCTCCAGGAGCAGGCTCACGGTGTCGGTCAGGCGCGGCTGCGGCCAGCGCTGGCGGGCCTTGGCCTCCCATTCCGACAGCGAGAGCACCTCGTCCACGCGGGCCTGGCTCCGGGCCCGGTCCACCTCGAGGTCCGACATGAGGAGGGTCTTCCGCCCGTTCACCTCGAGGTACACGAACGCGTCCGGGGCCAGGAAGCGGCACGCGTAGTAGAGGTTCGAGTCGCGCTCGCTGGCCGCGATGATCAGGGACGCGGGAGTATCGCTCATGCCTCGGCTCCTGGGACGGGTTGGCACCACACGCCGGCGCCTCGCATGGACCCTACGGTATCACGCCGCCCCGTCGGTGGGCTTCTGGAGCTCTTCGATGAACCGCGCCACCACCGGGGTGAGCCGGCGTCCCCGCCGGTGGATGATGCCGATCGGCCGCACGAGCCCCGGCATGGCCAGCGCGGCCACCGCGAGCGTACGCATGCCCGATTCCTTCAGCACGGTGGGCCGCGGCAGGATGCTGACCCCCGCGTTGATCCCGATGGCCTGCTTGATGGTCTCCACGTTGTCGAACTCCATCACCACGTCCACCTTCACCTCGTGCTGCTTCAGCGCCCGATCGATGGCCTTGCGGATGGCGAGGTCGCGGTCGAAGGCCACGAACTTCTCGCCCTCGAGGTCCGTCGGGGCCACCGAGCGCCGACGCGCCAGACGATGGGCGGGGTGCGCGACCAGCACCATCGGCTCCCGGCGCAACGGCAGCACGGTGAGGGCGCGCGTCGCGACCGGATAGGAGAGGATCCCCACGTCCGCCTCGTCCTGCACCACCGCCTCCACCACCTTGTGCGGGTGCAGGCACTCCAGGCGCACGCGCGCCTGCGGGTATGCCGCCATGAAGGGCTGCATGTGGCGGCTCATGTCGTGGAGGCCCACCGAGTAGATCGCGGCGACACGCACCGTGCCCTCCACCCGCTCGCGCGCCGCGGCGAGGCCGGCGCGCGCCTTCTCCCATCCCTGCAGCAGCGAGCGGCACGCCTCGTAGAACGCCTGCCCCTGCTCGGTGGGCAGGAGCGGCCGGCGGGAGCGGTCCAGCAGCACCGCGTCCAGCTCGCCCTCCAGCTGCTGGATGGCCTGGCTGGCCGCGGACTGCGACACCGCGTTCGCGGCGGCGCCGCGCGAGAAGCTCCGCAGGCGCACCACGTCACAGTAGAGCTTGAGCGTCTCGAGGTTCATGGCGGCTCGAATCTAGCACTATTAGGGATCCTAATGACGTGTTTTTTCATTTTGGGCTTGGCTAATGCTCGGCCGGCGTGTAGTCTCTCGGGAACGTTCGGAGAGGGCCGACACACGGTCTGGGACCCCGGCCGGGAGGGCCGGGGCGGAGAGAGGGCGCGATGTCAGAGACGACGTTCCCGGGATTGCCACCCGCGCAGGGCCTGTACGATCCGGCCCACGAGCACGACGCCTGCGGCGTGGGGTTCGTGGTGGACATCAAGGGCCGCAAGTCGCACACCATCGTGGCCCAGGCCCTCACGGTGCTGAAGAACCTGCTGCACCGCGGGGCGTGCGGGTGCGAGGTCAGTACCGGGGACGGCGCCGGCATCCTCATCCAGATGCCGCATCGCTTCCTGGTGCGGGAGTGCGCCGCCCTCGGCATCACCCTGCCCGAGCCCGGCCACTACGGGGCCGGGCTGGTGTTCCTGCCCCGGGACGCGCGCGACCGCGCCGCGTGCCGCACGCTCCTCGAGAGGATCGTGGTGGAGGAGGGCCAGGTCCCGCTCGGGTGGCGGCCGGTCCCCACCGACTCCTCGCCGATCGGGCCCACCGCCCGCTCGGTGGAGCCCACCTTCGAGCAGGTGTTCGTCGGCCGCGGCCCCGCGGTGCCCGACCGGGCCAGCTTCGAGCGCAAGCTCTACGTGATCCGCAAGCGGGTGGAGCACGCGGTGCGCCAGAGCGCGATCCCGAGCCGGGCCGTCTTCTACCTGCCCAGCCTCTCCGCCAATACCCTCATCTACAAGGGCATGCTGTCGGCCGACCAGATCGAGGGCATGTTCCCGGACGTGACCGACCCGCTGGTGGAGTCCGCGCTGGCGCTGGTGCACCAGCGCTTCTCCACCAACACCTTCCCCTCGTGGCCGCTCGCGCATCCGTACCGCTACATCGCCCACAACGGGGAGATCAACACGTTGCGCGGCAACATCAACTGGATGCGGGCGCGCGAGGCGCTGTGCCACTCCGCGGTGCTGGGCGACGACCTCAAGAAGATCCTGCCGATCGTGGTGGAGGGCGGCAGCGACTCCGCGGTCTTCGACAACGTGCTCGAGTTCCTGGTGATGGCGGGCCGCCCCCTGCCCCTCGCGGTGCTCATGATGATCCCGGAGGCCTGGAGCGGGCACGAGTCGATGAGCGAGGAGCGGAGGGCGTTCTACGAGTACCACGGCTGCCTGATGGAGCCCTGGGACGGGCCCGCCTCCATCGCGTTCACCGACGGCACCGTCATCGGCGCGGTCCTCGACCGCAACGGCCTGCGGCCGTCGCGCTACTACGTCACCAAGGACGACATGGTGGTGATGGCCTCCGAGGTCGGCGTGCTCGACATCCCGCCCGAGCGGGTGCTGCTGAAGGAGCGGCTGCATCCCGGGCGCATCTTCCTGGTCGACACCGCCCAGGGCCGCATCATCGACGACGCGGAGCTGAAGCGGACCTACGCCGCCCAGCACCCCTATGCGGAGTGGCTGCGGACCTACCTGACCCCGGTGGAGGACCTGCCGGCGCCGCCCAGCGTGCCGGAGCCCGACCACGAGACGGTCCTGCTCCGGCAGCAGGTCTTCGGCTACACCCACGAGGACCTGCGCCTGCTGCTCGGCCCCATGGCCGCGAACGGGGAGGAGCCGGTCGGCTCGATGGGCACCGACACCTCGCTCGCGGTCCTCTCCGAGCGCCCGCGCCTGCTCTACGACTACTTCAAGCAGCTGTTCGCCCAGGTCACGAACCCCCCGCTCGACGGCATCCGCGAGGAGCTCGTGACCCAGATCGCCACCACCATCGGCCCGGAGGGCAACCTGCTGGAGCCGGTGCCGGAAGCCTGCCGACAGATCAAGCTCAAGACCCCGCTCCTCGACAACGAGGAGCTGGCGCGCATCCGCCACGTGAACCTTCCCGGCTTCAAGACCACCACCGTCTCCATGCTGTTCCCGGTGGCGGAGGGCGCGGCCGGCCTGGAGCGGGCGATGGAGGAGCTGTGCCAGGCGGTGAGCCGCGCGGTCGAGGAGGGCTGCACCTTCCTGATCCTCTCCGACCGGGGGGTGAGCGCGACGCACGCCCCGATCCCGGCCCTGCTCGCCACTGCGGGCGTGCACCACCACCTGATCCGCGAGGGCACGCGCTGCAAGGTCGGCTTCGTGATCGAGACCGGCGAGGCGCGCGAGGTCCACCACATGGCGCTGCTGCTCGGCTACGGGGCGGGCGCCATCAACCCGTACCTGGCCTTCGAGAGCCTGGACGACATGATCCGCCAGGGCTTCCTGCCCGGGCTCGATCACAAGCACGCGGTCAAGAACTACATCAAGGCGCTGAACAAGGGCGTGCTGAAGGTGATCTCGAAGATGGGGATCTCCACCATCCACTCCTACCGCGGCGCCCAGATCTTCGAGGCCATCGGCCTGGCCCGTCCGTTCGTCGACCGCTACTTCACCTGGACCGCCTCCCGCATCGGCGGCGTGGGGATCGACGTGGTGGCCGAGGAGGCCCTGGCCCGCCACCGGCGCGCCTACCCGGAGCGCCCGGTCGGCGAGCGCGACCTTGCGTGGGGCGGCGAGTATCAGTGGCGGCGCGACGGCGAGTACCACCTGTTCAATCCGGAGACGGTGTTCAAGCTCCAGCACGCGACCCGGAGCGGCCAGTACCAGATCTTCAAGCAATACACCGCCGCCGTCGACGACCAGAGTCGCCGCCGGGCCACCCTGCGCGGGCTCTTCGAGCTGCGGTTCGCGCCGACGCCGATCCCGCTCGACGAGGTGGAGCCGGTGGAGTCGATCCTCCGCCGCTTCGCGACCGGAGCGATGTCCTACGGCTCGATCAGCCTCGAGGCGCACCAGACGCTCGCGGTGGCCATGAACCGCCTGGGCGGCAAGTCGAACACCGGGGAGGGCGGTGAGGATCCCGCGCGCTACCGGCCCGAGCCGAACGGCGACTCCCGTCGCAGCGCGATCAAGCAGATCGCCTCGGGGCGTTTCGGGGTGACCAGCGAGTACCTGGTCAACGCGGAAGAGCTCCAGATCAAGATGGCCCAGGGCGCCAAGCCCGGCGAGGGCGGCCAGCTCCCCGGCCACAAGGTCTACCCGTGGATCGCCAAGGTGCGGCACTCCACCCCCGGGGTGGGGCTCATCTCCCCGCCCCCGCACCACGACATCTACTCGATCGAGGACCTGGCCCAGCTCATCCACGATCTGAAGAACGCCAACCCGCAGGCGCGCATCGCGGTGAAGCTGGTCTCCGAGGTGGGGGTCGGCACGGTGGCGGCCGGCGTGGCCAAGGCGCACTCCGACGTGGTGCTGATCTCCGGCCACGACGGCGGCACCGGGGCGGCGCCGCTCACCTCGATCAAGCACGGCGGCACCCCGTGGGAGCTGGGGCTCGCCGAGACCCAGCAGGTCCTGGTCATGAACAAGCTGCGGGACCGCATCGTGGTGCAGGTGGACGGCCAGATCAAGACCGGCCGCGACGTGGTGATCGGGGCCCTGATGGGCGCGGAGGAGTTCGGCTTCTCCACCGCGCCGCTGGTGGTGATGGGCTGCATCATGATGCGGGTCTGCCACCTCAACACCTGCCCGGTCGGCATCGCCACCCAGGACCCGAAGCTGCGGGCCAAGTTCACCGGCCGGCCCGAGTTCGTGGAGAACTTCTTCCGGTTCATCGCGGAGGAGGTGCGCGAGTACATGGCGCGCCTCGGCTTCCGCACCATGGACGAGATGATCGGCCGGGTCGACCGGCTCGACGTCGCCCCCGCGGTCGACCACTGGAAGGCGCGCGGGCTCGACCTCTCGGCCATCCTCCACCGACCGGCCGCGGGCCCCGAGGTGGCGGTGCGCCGGGTGGTGGCGCAGGACCACGGCCTCGACCGCTCGCTCGACGTCACGACCCTGGTGCCGCTCTGCCAGCCCGCGCTGGAGCGGCGCGAGCCGGTGGACATCCGGCTGCCCATCCAGAACGTCCACCGCACGGTGGGCACCATCCTGGGCTCGGAGATCACCCGCCGCTTCGGCGCGGAGGGGCTCCCGGAGGACACGATCCGGGTGCACTTCACCGGCTCGGCGGGCCAGAGCTTCGGGGCCTTCCTGCCGCGCGGCGTGACCCTCACCCTGGAGGGCGACGCCAACGACTACATCGGCAAGGGGCTCTCCGGCGGCAAGCTGGTGGTGTTCCCGCCCCGGCAGTCCACCTTCGTGGCCGAGGAGAACATCCTGGTCGGCAACGTGGTCCTCTACGGCGCCACCGGCGGCGAGGCGTACTTCCGCGGGGTGGCCGGAGAGCGCTTCGCGGTGCGCAACAGCGGCGCGTTCACGGTGGTGGAGGGCGTGGGGGACCACGGGTGCGAGTACATGACGGGCGGCCGCGTGGTGGTGATCGGCGGCACCGGGCGCAACTTCGCGGCCGGCATGTCGGGGGGCCTCGCCTTCGTCCTGGACGAGGCGGGCGACTTCCGACGGCGCTGCAACCTCGGCATGGTGGACCTCGAGCCGCTGGTCGACACCGAGGACGTGGGGCTGGTGAAGGACCTGCTCGCGCGTCACATCCGCTACACGCAGAGCCCGGTGGCCGCGCGCCTGCTGGTGGACTGGGAGCGGAGCCAGCCCAAGTTCGTGAAGGTCATCCCGCGGGACTTCAAGCGCGTGATGGCCGCCATCAAGAAGGCCCAGGAGACCGGCATGTCGGTCGACGAGGCGGTGATGGCGAGCGCGCACGGCTAGGGCGATGGGCAAGGTCACCGGCTTCATCGAGTTCAAGCGCGACAAGCAGCCGTACCGTCCGGTCGAGGAGCGGGTGCGCGACTGGAAGCAGGTCATGCTGCCGTGGCCGGAGGAGGCGCTGCGCCGGCAGGGGGCGCGCTGCATGGACTGCGGCATCCCGTTCTGCCATCAGGGCTGCCCGCTCGGCAACCTGATCCCGGACTGGAACGACCTCGTGTACCGCGACAAGTGGCGCGACGCCATCGACCGCCTGCACGCCACCAACAACTTCCCCGAGTTCACCGGCACCCTCTGCCCCGCCCCCTGCGAGGGCTCCTGCGTGCTCGGCATCAACGACGAGCCGGTGACCATCAAGGGCATCGAGCTCTCGATCATCGACCGCGCCTTCGCGGAGGGCTGGGTCGGTCCCCAGCCGCCCGCGGTCTCCACCGGGAAGTCGGTGGCGGTGGTCGGCTCCGGTCCCGCCGGGCTCGCGGCGGCCCAGCAGCTCTGCCGCGCCGGGCACCGGGTGACCGTGTTCGAGCGCGCCGACCGCATCGGGGGGCTGCTCCGCTACGGCATCCCGGAATTCAAGATGGAGAAGCGCGTCCTCGACCGGCGGCTCGCCCAGATGGAGGCGGAGGGCGTGCGCTTCGTGGTGAACGCCCACGTGGGCGCCGACCCGTCCGCGGAGGCCCTCCGGCGCGAGTTCGACGCGCTCGTGCTCTGCGGCGGGGCCGGCGTGCCGCGCGACCTGCCCATCCCGGGACGCCAGCTCCACGGCATCCACTTCGCGATGGACTACCTGACGCTCCAGAACCGGCGCTGCGAGGGCGATCGCGTGCCGGACGAGCGCTTCATCACCGCCCGGGGCAAGCGGGTGGCGATCATCGGCGGCGGCGACACCGGGGCCGACTGCCTGGGGACGGCCCACCGGCAGGGCGCGACGGAGGTGCACCAGCTCGAGATCCTGCCGCGGCCGCCCGACCAGCGCGCGCCCGACAATCCGTGGCCGCAGTGGCCCAACATCTTCCGGGTCTCCTCCGCCCACGCCGAGGGCGGCCACCGGCACTACTCCGTCTCCACGCGCCGCTTCCTCGACGACGGCCGCGGGCGGGTGGCCGGGCTCGAGATCGTCCGGGTGGAGATGGTGACCGAGGGCGGCCGCGCGACGTTCCGGGAGATCCCGGGCAGCGAGTCGACGCTGCGGTGCGATCTGGTGCTGCTCGCGATGGGCTTCCTGGGACCGGAGCGAGCGGGGCTGCTCGAGCAGCTGGGGGTCGCCCTCACCGAGCGGGGCACCGTCAAGCGCGACCAGAACTGGATGACGAGCGTGCCCGGCGTGTTCACCGCCGGCGACATGCAGCGAGGGCAGTCCCTGATCGTGTGGGCGATCGCGGAGGGCCGCAGCGCGGCCCAGGCGGTCGACCGCTATCTCATGGGCCGCTCGGACCTGCCCGCCCCGCTCGCCTGAGGGGCGCGGGGCTACCGCCAGCGCTCGAAGTCCCACAGCGGCTCGGTGCGCGCCGCGATCCCCGCCACGTGATCGATCTCCCCCCGCAGCCGCTCCGGCGTGAGGTCGCGATTGACGATCGGGCTGTTGAGGAAGAACCACCGCACCTTCTCGTTGTACGAGAAGTGGGCGGGCCCGATCGTGTCGTTCTCCACCAGCATGTCGAGCACCGCGTTGCCGCTCACCGTCCGGCCGGCCGGCACCTTCTTGAGCCACGCCACCAGCCACACGAGGCTGCCGTCCTTGGAGAGCGTGACCCGCGTGGTCACCGCGGAGCCGGTCCGGAGACGCAGCACGATCTCGTACTCGACGCCCGCCTCGTTCTGCACCTCGCGCGCCGGATAGCCGAGAGCGGTGAGCGCGGCGCGGAGGCCGGCCGCGTCGAGCCGCCCCGGCCCGGGCGCCGGCCGGGCCGGCTGGGCGGCGGCCGCGCCGGCGAGCAGCCCCGCCAGGCACAACCCCATCACCGCGACGCTCAGCCGTCGCCTCACGGAGGTGCCCCGCGATGTCCCTCACCCGATCCGAGCGAGAGCGACTGATCCAGCAGTACGCCGACGGGCCCGCGCGTCTGGAGGCGGCGCTCGCCCGCGTCCCGGCCGGCGCGCGGGAGTGGCGGCCGGCGCCCAAGGAGTGGTCGGCCCACGAGGTGGTGGTCCACTGCGCCGACTCCGAGACCAACGCGGCCGCCCGCATCCGCTACCTGCTCTGCGAAGCCCAGCCGGTGATCCTGGCCTACGACGAGCCGGTGTGGGCGGTGACGCTCGACTACCACGGCCACCCTCTCGAGCCGGCCCTCGCGACGGTGCGCGCGGTTCGTGCCCACACCGCGGCGCTGGTCCGCCGCCTGCCCGACACCGCGTGGAGCCGTGAGGGACACCACACCGGCTCGGGCCGATACACCGCCGAGGACTGGCTCCGCATCTACGCGGAGCACCTGGACGTCCACGCGAAGCAGATCGAGGCCAACGTGACCGCGTGGGAGGCGGCGGGCCGCCCTAGGTGAGAGGCCGGACGATGGCGTCCCAGGCGCCGAAGTCCTCCTTCAGCAGGATGACGCGCTGGCCGCCGCCCTCGAGGTAGTCGAGGTTCGCGCTCCAGATGTAGAGACTGAGGCGCGGGCGGGCGCCGCCGAGGGTCACCTGCCCGTAGCGCGTCACGCCGTCCCACGAGGCGACCACACGGCCGCTCGGCTCGATGGTGAGGTAGAAGAGCTGGTACGAGGAGCGGGCGAAGGTGATCTGCCCTCGCCACTGCCCCGCGATCAGCCCCATGTCGGTCACCGGGCGCGCGGGAGGCAGCGAGGCGCAGCCGGCCGGCGTGGTGAGGGCGGCGAGCAGCAGCACCGCCGCGGTCAGACGCCGCCGGACCCGGCTCATCGGGTCGGGCTCGTGGGGACCGGGCTCTGCCAGAGCACGTGGCCCACGAAGAAGGGCCCCAGGCTCGCCAGGTACTGCGAGGTCTGGGTGGTGCGCCGCATGGCCTGCACGAGGTGCGAGAGCGGGTGCAGCTCGCGACCGATGAGGCCGATCACGAAGTCGTTGTCGTGCGTATCCAGGCCGTGGCAGGCGAGGCGCACGTCATGGGCGAGCCCGGCGTCGCCGTAGGCGCGCCCCAGCGTCCCGTGCTCCCTCAGGATCGCCCCCTGCTCCTGCGGACCGAGCCGCGCGAACGCGCCCGAGCGCCGCAGGGGGTACCAGATGCCCCACCGGCAGGCGGGGTCGAGCACGGTGCGCCGCGGCCGGGCCAGCAGCCAGTCCTCGAGGTCCGTCTCGAAGCCGGAGGCGTAGGTCCGCCCCAGCATCGTCATCTCGGGCCGGTGGCGCAGGCCCGCGAACGGCTCGCCGTGCAGCAGGTCGCGGAGGCCGGTGGCGAAGAAGGCCGGGCTCTCGTGCAGGGCCAGCAGCCCGACACCGAAGGGATCGTTGAGGTCGTGGTAGAGCACGCCCTCGAGCCGCCTCCGCTCGAGCGCGTCCACCAGCGGCTTGCCGTCCGCGCAGCCGGTCCAGACCTGGAGCTGCACGAACAGCCGGCGATCGGAGACCTGCTGGCCGGCCCCCTTCTCTCGAACGTCCACGCCGCTCTCCACCGGGCTAGCCGCCTCGCGTGTGCATCTCGAGGTGTGGGTTCCGCCGCAGCTCCCCGATCTGGATCAGGGGCCGGCGGTCGGGCTGGGCGAGCCGCTCCTCCGCGCCGCGGTCGCGGCGGGCTCCCCAGGTGGACCGGATCAGCTCCGTGAGCTCTTCGCGCGACGCCCCGGCCCGCAGGGGCCCGCGCAGGTCCGTGCCGTGGGTCGCGTAGAGGCAGAGGTACCACAGGCCGTCCGCGGTGAGCCGGCTGCGGTCGCAGGCGCGGCAGAACGGCTGGGTGGTGGAGGAGATGATGCCGAACACGCGGCCGTCCGGCAGACGGAAGCGATCGGCGGGCGCCGAGCTCTCCTCGACGATCGGGGTGATGGTGCCGTAGCGCGCGCTCAGGCGCTCCAGCATCTCGCGCCGCGAGACCACCCGCTCCATGCTCCAGAGCGTGGCGCCGCCCACGTCCATGTACTCGATGAACCGCACCTCCGCGTTCACGGCCCCCGCGTACTCGATCAGGTCGCCCAGCTCGTCGTCGTTCACCCCCCGCATGACCACCGTGTCCAGCTTGAGGCCGGGCCAGCCGAGCCGCGCCACCGTCTCGATGCCCTCCAGCACCCGGGCGTGGCTGCTGCGCCGGGTGAGGAACCGGAAGCGCTCCGGTCGCAGGGTGTCGAGGCTCACCGTGACCCGGTGGAGCCCGGCCGCGCGCAGGCTCGCGGCCTGCTCGCCGAGCAGCACGCCGTTGGTCGTCACCGCCAGATCGTGAAGGCGCCGGTTGTCCGCGAGGAGCCGCACCAGCCGGTCGAGGTCACGGCGCAGGAGCGGCTCGCCGCCGGTGAGGCGCACCTTGTGGACGCCCAGGTCCGCGAACACGTCCACCAGCTGCGCCATCTCCTCGAACGTCAGCACGTCCTCGCGCGGCAGCCAGACGTATTCCTCTTCCGGCATGCAGTACTGGCAGCGGAGGTTGCAGCGGTCGGTGACGGACAGCCGCAGGTTGCGGAGCGGCCGCTCGAGGGCGTCCCGGATCACGGAACCTCCACGTACACGTCGCCGTCCACCACCCGCGTCGGGAAGCGCGCGATCTTCACCGCCGGGTTGTTGGCGTTGGCCCCGGTGGTGACGTCCCAGCGCCAGCCGTGCCACGGGCAGATCGCCACCGGCCCGTCGAGGTCGCCCTCACCCATGGGACCGCCCCGGTGCGGGCAGGCGTTGTCGATCGCGTGGAAGGCGCCGTCGACGTTGAACAGAGCGAGGACCCTGCTCCCCGCCTGCACGACCAGCCCCTGGCCGACCGGCACCTCGGTGGTCTTGGCGACCTTCACGGACGGCATGTCAAAGACGTCTCCTTTCCGGGTCTCAACCCGCGGCGGCCGCGGGGGCGGCCAGGTCCGCCTCGTGCGCGCGCTCCCATTCCCGGCGCAGGCCGGCCCGCTTGACGCCCACGTCGAAGTGGTCCCACGGCAGGACCTCGGCGGCGTCGCGCACGCGGCGGGTGAAGAACGCGGCGTCGCCGTCCCACTCGCGGAGCGCGCGGCGCCAGTCGCCGCCCAGGCCCGCGGCCAGCTCGATGAACTCGGCCACCCGCCGGTCGCCCCGCGCGAGCAGCGCCTGCAGCGCGGCCTCGCGGGGGTTCTCGTGCACCACCCGGATGGTGTCGAGGCGCCGCGCTCCGCGCTTGATGATCTCGAGCTTGGCCTCGAGCTCCCGGGGATCGTCGAACGCCGCCCACTGGAACGGCGTCCACGGCTTCGGCACGAACGAGGAGATCGAGAGGGTGAGCTTGCCGAAGGGCCTGCCGTCGGGCCCGCGCACCTGCAGCCGGTCCAGCAGGCGCGCGGCCAGATCCGGGATCGCCTCCACGTCCTGGCGGGTCTCGGTGGGCAGCCCGATCATGAAGTAGCACTTGAGATTCGGGATCCCGTACCGGCGCAGGAGATCGCACGCCTCGTAGAGCTGCGCGTCGGTGATGGCCTTGCGGATCACGCGGCGCAGCCGCTCGGTGCCCGCCTCCGGCGCCATCGTGAGCGTGCGGTGGCCCCCGCGCTGCAGCGACGCCACCAGGTCCTCGGTCAGGCTGTCGGCCCGCAGCGACGAGATCGACACCTCGACCCCGTTGTCCTCGAGGATCTTCATGAGCTCGCCGATCCACGGGTAGTCGGAGACGCACGCCCCCACGAGCCCCACCCGCTTCGACTGGCCGGCGATGCGGCGCACCGATTCGCGGAGCGCGTCCAGGCTGCGGTGCCGCACCGGGCGGTACACCTGGCCTTCCAGACAGAAGCGGCAGCCCCGGCCGCAGCCCTTGCCGACCTCCAGCAGCTCCATGTGGCCGTACTCCGCCTTGGGCGTCCGGAGCGAGGAGCGCGTCTCGAAGCGGTTGACGTCCTTCAGGCGCCGCTTCACCACCACCGCGGGCACGGTGTCGTCGAGCGCGGTCACGCCGAGGAGCCGCCCTTCGGGGCCGTAGTCCGCGCGATAGGCGGACGGCACGTAGACGCCGGCCAGGGCCTTCAGCCGCTCGATCGTGCGGGCGCGCCGGTCGGCGCCGTCCGCTTCCGCGCCGGCGAGCCAGGCGGCCACGATCTCCCCCACGACCTCCTCGCCCTCGCCGACCACGATCGCGTCCATGAAGGGCGCGAGCGGCTCGGGGTTCGAGAACGCGCACACGCCGCCCATGAGGACGACCGGATCGCCCGGTCCGCGGTCGGCCGCGCGCGGAGGGATTCCGGCCATGGTCAGCAGGCGGACGGTGTTGATGTAGTCGCCCTCATACGTGATCGAGAAGCCGACCAGGTCGAAGTCCACGAGGGGGCGCTGCGATTCGAGCGACAGCGGCGGGGTGCCGGTGCGCACGTGCTCGTCCAGGTCCTCGGCGTCCGGGAAGAACACGCGCTCGCACACCACGTGGGGCAGCGCGTTCAGGTGGTCGTAGATCGTCTGGAAGCCCAGGTTGGACATGCCGACCGCGTAGGTGTTCGGGTACACGAGCGCCACCCGCACCCGGCCGCCCCAGTCCTTGCGCGTCACGCCCTCCTCGGACGCGACGAGCGCCTGTGCCTTCTCCTTGAGTTTCCAGGACATACGGCGCTCAGTCTATCACGCCCCACGGAGCCAGGACCGAGCGCCGAACTACCACGGTTGTCCGCCACCGGGGGAGTGCGGGGGCCATTCCGGGGCCCCCGCAGCTGGAGAGCCTTACGGAAGCAAACGGTCGCCCGCCATCTGGGGGAGTGCGGGGGCCATTCCGGGGCCCCCGCAGCTGAATGAAGCCCAACAACGAGAACCACGGAGCGAAACCGCCACCCCGGCGCATCGCGGGCGCGACGCGCCGGCGCGCTGCTGCTAGTTCCCGGTGACCGGCCCGACTCCCATGATCTGGATGTCGATGCTGCGAGGACGCGGCCCGTCCAGCTCCGCGAAGAGGATCGACTGGAAGCGGCCGAGCGAGAGCTCGCCGCCGCTGATGCCCACCGCCACGCTCCGCCCGAGCAGGGCGGCCCGGAGATGCGAGGAGGCGTTGCCGCGCTCGCAATCAGAGAAGCGGGGATCGTCGTGCTTGTAGCCGGCCCCATCCGCCACCAGCCGGTCCATCATGGTCTTGAGGTCCTCGACGAGGGCCCCCTGGAACTCGTTCACGAACAGTGCGCAGGTGGTGTGGAGGGAGTTCACCAGAATGATCCCCTCCTTGATGTCGGCGCCCAGCACGATGTCCCGGATCTGCTTGGTGATGTCCAGGACCTGTGTCCGTTTCTCGCTCAACATCGTGAAGGTCTTCCGGACTACCTTCAAGGTTTCCACCTTGTCAGCCTCCCTAATTGAGTGCGCTGCAACTCTCTGGTGCCGAGGGAGGGAATCGAACCCCCACGGCCCTTACGGACCAGCGCATTTTAAGTGCGCTGCGTCTCCCAGTTCCGCCACCCCGGCCCATCGGACCGCTGGACCGCCTCCGACGAAATGGAGGCGGCGAGCGGATTCGAACCGCTGAATAGAGGTTTTGCAGACCTCCGCCTTAACCACTTGGCTACGCCGCCCTTCCAGCCTCTCACGTATATGGAGCGGGAAACGGGATTCGAACCCGCGACCCCAACCTTGGCAAGGTTGTGCTCTACCACTGAGCTATTCCCGCAAAACCCTTGTCAGAGAACCGTTTCGGACTCTAACAAAAGCCTTGAGTTGTGTCAACTTACGGCCGATTGGGCCCCATCGCCACGCAGATATTTCGCCGCCTCTTCCGGGGGAGTCGGATTGATGAAGAAGCCGGTCCCCCACTCGAAACCCGCGACCCGGGTCAGCTTGGGGATGATCTCGAGGTGCCAGTGGAAGTGGTCGAGCGCGGCCGACCGGAGTGGCGCGCTGTGGAGCATCAGATTGTACGGAGGGTCCTCCAGGAAGCCGGTCATGCGCTGGAGCACCCGGCCGACGACCGCGGCCAGCGCCGTGAAGTCCGCCGTGGGCGTCTCCTCGTAGCGGCAACGGTGGACGACCGGCAGCACCCAGGTCTCGAACGGAAAGCGGGGCGCGAAGGGAGCCAGGGCGACGAAGCCCCCCTCGTCGGCGATGAGGCGGCCGCCGTCCTGCCGCTCCTGGCGGATGATGTCGCACCAGATGCACCGCTTCCGGATCCGGAGGTGCTGGAGCGCGCCGCTCAGCTCCTCCTCCACCATGAGGGGCACCACCGGGGTCGCGATGAGCTGCGAGTGCGTGTGCTCGAGCGAGGCCCCGGCCAGCTCGCCGTGGTTCTTGAACACCATCACGTACTGGAGCCGTGGATCCTTGGCCAAATCGAGGATCCGGTCCCGGTAGGCCCGGAACACCTCGGCCAGGTGCGGCACCGGGAGCCGCTCGATCACCGCGTCGTGATCGGGGGACTCGATGACCACCTCGTGGGCCCCCACGCCGTTCATGCGGTCGTAGAGCCCCTCGCCGGTGGGCTCGAGCTCGCCCTCGATGCGCAGGGCGGGGAACTTGTTGGGGACGACGCGGAGGAGCCACCCCGGCCCGTTCGGTCCCCCCGCCCCCGGCCGCAGCGCCCACACCTCCTCGGGCGTCTGCCGCTCCTGCCCGCCGCAGAACGCGCACGGCCCGCCCTTGCGCGGGCGCGGTACCGGCGCGAAGTCCGACGGGCGGCGCGAGCGCTCGGTCGCGATGATCACCCAGCGCCCCACCACGGGATCACGGCGCAGCTCAGGCATGCGGCACCTCTTCCTCCTCGGGACGCGGCTCGCGAGCCAGGAGCGAGGCCAGGGCCTCGGCCACCGCCTTGCCCTCGAAGAGCACCGCGGCCACCTCCTCGCAGATCGGCATGCCGACGCCCACCTCGCGCGCCATGCGTAGCACCGACCGGACGGTGCGGACTCCCTCGGCCACCATCGGGGTGTCGGCCTCCACCCGAGCGAGCGGCCGCCCCCGCGCCACCTCGTGCCCGAGCGCGTGGTTGCGGCTGAGCGTGCCGGTGCAGGTCAGCACCAGGTCGCCCAGTCCCGCGAGTCCGGAGAACGTCGCGGGCTGCGCGCCCACCGCGGTGCCCAGCCGCACGATCTCGGCCAGGCCTCGCGTGATGAGCGCGGCGCGCGCGTTCTCGCCGAGGCCGATCCCGTCCACGAGGCCGGTGGCGATGGCCATCACGTTCTTCACCGCCCCGCCCAGCTCCACCCCCAGCACATCGCGGTTGGTATAGAGGCGCAGGGCGGGCCCGGCCAGCCGCCGCTGGAGCGCCGCCGCCACCGCCTCGTCGGCGCACGCCACCACCAGCGCGGTCGGCCGGCCCTCCGCCACCTCGCGCGCGAACGAGGGTCCCGAGAGCACCGCGACGGGGCGGCCGGGCAGCCGATCCGCGAGCAGCGCCGAGATGCGCCGTCCCGCCCGCGGCTCGAGGCCCTTGGTGGCCGAGACCAGGACCGCGCGCGGGGCGATGTGCGCCGCCACCGCCTCCAACACCGCCTCGACCCCGTGCGAGGGCACCGCGACCAGGACGGTGTCGGCGCCGTCCAGCGCCTCGCCCGCCTCCGCGGTGACCGCAACCGTCCCGGGCAGCCGGCAGCCGGGCAGATACCGCGCGTTCTCGCCGGCCGCGCGCATCGCGCGCGCCACCGCGGCATCGCGGGCCCAGAGACGGACCGGGATCCCGAGCCGGCCCAGGTGGATGGCGAGCGCGGTGCCCCAGCTTCCCGCGCCGATCACGGCCACCGGCGCGCGCGATCCGGCGCCGCCGTCCACCGTTGTGCTCACGCGGCCCGGGTGCGCTCGCCGAGGCGCCGCTCGCTCCCGCTGGCGAGCCGCACGATGTTCTCCCGGTGGCGCCACACGATGATCGCCGCGGTGGCCGCCGCTGCGATCACCGCGTGCCGCGGATAGCCGAGCACGGCGGCGCCGACCGGCAGGCTCACGCATCCCACGATCGACGCCAGCGAGACGTAGCGGAAGAGCGCGGTGACCACGATCCACAGCAGCGCCGCCGGCGCCACCGCCCAGGGCACCACGCCCAGGAAGGCGCCGAGGCCGGTCGCCACGCCCTTGCCACCGTGGAAGCCCAGGAACACCGGCCAGCAGTTGCCGGCCACCGCGGCGACCGCGCCCGCGGAGGCGACCCACGGCTCGATGCCGATGGCCCGCGCCGCGCTCACCGCCAGGTACCCCTTCACGATGTCCCCCACCAGGGTCAGCACCGCCGGCCCGACCCCGAGGGTGCGCAGCACGTTGGTGGCGCCGATGTTGCCGCTGCCGCTGCGGCGGATGTCGGCGCCGCCGGCGGCGCGGGCCACCAGGAAGCCGACCGGGATCGCCCCGATCAGGTAGGCGGCGAGGAGGCCGAGGACGTTCAGGGCCACCGCTCGCGGCTCCGGATCAGGTCCTTGGGATTCGTGTGCAGGAAGAAGCGGTAGAAGTAGTCGGCGCCCGAGATCACGGTGAGGGCCAGCGCGACCCACAGCGTGGCGCGGGACATCAGGTGGAAGGCGGCCAGCTCCGGCGAGACGCCCTTCTCGAGGATCAGCAAGGTGATGGCCACGTACTGCGAGACGGTCTTGGCCTTGCCGAGGGCGGACGCGGGCACCACCGCGCCCATCGAGAGCGCGATCCCGCGCATCCCGGTGACCGCGAGCTCCCGCCCGATGATCACCGATGCCATCCACGCCGCGAGCATGTCCATGTGCACCAGCGACACCAGGGCGGCCGCCACCAGCAGCTTGTCGGCCACCGGGTCGAGGAGCGTGCCGAGCTTCGTGACCTGATTCCAGCGCCGCGCCATCAGGCCGTCGAGCCAGTCGGTGACCGAGGCCGCGACGAAGATGACCGCCGCGATCAGCACGCTGACCCGGGACGACGAGATGAGGAAGACCATGATCGGCGGCACGAGCACGATCCGGAACAGGGTGAGGGCGATCGGGAGGTTCACGCCCCCGTCCTCCGCCGCCCAGGGCTCCCCGTCGCCAGCGCGTCCGGATCCGCCCCCGCCGCCGCGAAGCCGGCGCCGGTGAAGATCGGCACCGCCACGCTGACGTCCTGCCGCAGGCACGCGGCCAGGTCCGCGTCGCGCGCCTGGTGGGACAGGCGGCGGGCCCACAGGGAGTCGGTGGCCAAACGATCCAGGCGGCCCGCGTAGTGGCGCCCGAGCGCGACGGCGGCGGCCGCTCCTCCCGCGAGCTCGGCGGGCCCGAGGGCGGCGATCAGCAGGCCGGCGCACACCCCGTCCTCCAGCGAGAAAGCCCCGTTGTCTCCCGCGCACAGGATCGTCACGTCCCGCCCCTGCCCGCGGGCCCACGCCGCGGCCGCGCTGACGTTGGTGAGCGCGGCCAGGGCCGCGGCCGCCCCCTCGGTCGCTCGCATCATGGCCGCGGTCCCGTTGGTGGTGGTCAGGACGACGGTCCGGCCCTCCACCCGCTCGCGGACGAACTCGTCGGGGGAGTTGCCGAGGTCGAAGCCGGGGATGGGGTGGCCGCCGCGCTCGCCGGCCAGCAGCACGCCCGCACCGTCGCGCCGGGCCAGGGCCGCCGCCTCGTCCGGCACCGGAACGATCAGGGCGCAGCCCTGATCGCAGGCCGCCACCGCGGCGCTGGTGGCGCGCAGCACGTCGATGGCCAGCACGCTGCGGCCGGAGACGGGGGCGTCGGCGAACTCGGAGGGGCTCAGCGCCACGTGCACCCGCATCACGTGAGCGGGCACACCTAGCGGTCGCGGTCCCGCAGGGCCCGGATCTTCAGGCGGAGCGCGTTGAGGTTGATGAAGCCCTCGGCGTCGCGCTGCCGGTAGACCTGGTCCGCCTCGAAGGTGACGAAGTCGGTGCGGTAGAGGGAGCGCGGCGACTTCCGCCCCGCCACCGTCACCGTGCCCTTGTAGAGCTTGAGCCGCACGGTCCCGGTCACGTCCCGCTGGACCTGATCGATGAGCTGCTGCACCGCCTCGCGCTCGGGGCTGAACCAGAAGCCGTAGTAGATCATCTCCGCGTAGTGCGGGATCAGCGAGTCGCGCAGGTGCAGGACCTCGCGATCGAGGGTGAGCGACTCGAGCGCGCGGTGGGCCGCGTGCAGGATGGTGCCGCCCGGCGTCTCGTAGACGCCGCGCGACTTCATGCCCACGAAGCGGTTCTCGACCAGATCGACCCGGCCGATGCCGTGCTCGCCGCCCAGGCGGTTCACCGTCTCCAGCAGCGCGGCGGGCGAGAGCCGGCGGCCGTCCACCGCCACCGGGTTGCCGGCCTCGTAGTCCAGCTCGACGTAGACCGGCACGTCGGGCGCCGACTCCGGGGCGTTGGTGAGGAGGAACATCTTGGGCGGCGGCTCGTTCCACGGATCCTCCAGGATGCCGCCCTCGAAGGAGATGTGGAACAGGTTGCGGTCGGTCGAGTATGGCCGCTCCGCGGTCACCGGCACCGGGATGTCGTGGCGCCGGGCGAAGTCCATGAGGGCGGTGCGGGAGTTGAGGTCCCACTCCCGCCAGGGCGCGATCACGGTGAGCTCGGGGGCGAGCGCGGCGTAGGTGAGCTCGAAGCGCACCTGGTCGTTGCCCTTGCCGGTGGCCCCGTGGCTCACCGCGTCCGCGCCTTCCTTGCGGGCGACCTCCACCTGGGCCTTGGCGATGAGCGGCCGCGCGATCGACGTGCCCATGAGGTAGGTGCCCTCGTAGACCGCGTTGGCCCGCAGCATGGGGAACACGAAATCGCGCACGAACTCTTCCCGCAGGTCCACGATGTGCACCGACGACGCGCCGGTGCGGAGGGCCTTCTCCCGGATCGGGATCAGCTCTTCCCCCTGCCCCAGGTCGGCGCAGTAGGCCACCACCTCGCAGCGGTAGGTCTCGATGAGCCAGCGCAGGATCACCGAGGTGTCGAGGCCTCCGGAATACGCGAGCACCACCTTCTTGACCGTCTTGGGCCTGGCGGTGCCGGTCACGATTGGCCCCCGCCCAGCAGGTTCAGGATGATCGCCTTCTGTACGTGCAGGCGGTTCTCGGCCTGCTCCAGGATCAGGCTGCGCGGGCCGTCCAGGACCGCATCGGTGATCTCCTCCCCGCGGTGGGCGGGCAGGCAGTGCATGACCAGCGCGTCGGCGGGCGCGAAGGCGAGGAGCCGGTCGTTGACCTGGTAGCGCTGGAACGCCTCCAGCCGCCGCTCCCGATCGCCTTCCTGCCCCATGCTGATCCAGGTGTCGGTGTAGACCACGTCCGCGTCCTCGAGCGCCTCGGGGGCCTCGGTGGTGAGCCGGATCCGCCCGCCCAGCTCGCGGCACGCCTCCAGCACGCGGGCGTCCGGCGCGTAGCCGGGTGGGGTGGCCACCACCGCGCTGCTGCCGAGCATGGAGCCCAGCAGCAGGAGGGAGTTGCACACGTTGTTGCCGTCGCCCACCCAGGCCAGCCGCAGCTTGCCCAGGTCCATCCCGCGCTCCCACAGCGTGAAGAAGTCGGCGAGGGCCTGACACGGGTGCTCGAGGTCGGACAGGCCGTTGATGACCGGGATCGAGGCGTGCTCGGCCAGCTCCTCGAGCGTGCGATGGGAGAACACGCGGGCCGCGATGCCGTCGACCCAGCGCGAGAGGTTGCGGGCCACGTCGGGCACCGACTCGCGCTTGCCCATCCCGATCTCCTGCGCGGTCAGGTACACCGCGGCCCCGCCCACCTGGGTCATCGCCACCTCGAAGGTGACGCGCGTGCGGAGCGACGGCTTCTCGAAGATCAGGGCCAGGGTGCGTCCGGGGAGCGGAGTCGACCGGTCGCGCGCCTTGGTCCGGGCCTTCAGGTCGGCGATCTGCGCGAACAGGCGCGGCAGGTCCTCGCGCGCGAGGTCCCGGATCGAGAGGAAGTGCTTCACTTCGCGAAGCCGGCCAGGGCCTGGTCGATGATCTCCACCCCGCGCCTGATCGAGGCCTCGTCCACCACGAGGGGCGGCGCCAGGCGCAGGGTGTTGTCGCCCGCGCTCAGCAGCAGGAGGCCCCGCTGGCGGCACGCGGTGATGACGTCCGCCACCGGCGGCACCAGGTCCATGCCCACGAGGAGGCCGCGTCCGCGCACCGCGGTGGCGACCTTCGGGTGCTTGGCGCGCAGGGCGTCGAGCTGCTCGCGCAGCGCACGGCCCATGGTCGCCGCCCGCTCGGGCAGCCGCTCCTCCATGAGGGTGGTGAAAACGGTGAGGCCCACCGCGGTGGCGAACGGATTGCCGCCGAAGGTGGAGCCGTGGGTGCCGGGCGTGAACGCGGAGGCCACCGACTCGGTGGCCAGGGTGGCCCCGATCGGCACCCCGTTGGCGAGGGCCTTGGCCAGGGTCATGATGTCGGGCTCGATGCCCGCGTGCTCGTAGGCCCAGAGGCGGCCGGTGCGGCCCATGCCGGTCTGGATCTCGTCGACCACCAGCAGGACGCCCGCCTCGTCGCACAGCTTGCGCAGGCCCGGCAGATAGCCGTCGTCCGGGATGTTGACTCCGCCCTCTCCCTGGATCGGCTCCACCATGACCGCGGCGGTGCGGCTGTCGATGGCCCGCTCCACCGCGCGCAGGTCGTTGAAGGGCACGTACTTGAATCCGCCCGGCAGCGGCTCGAAGCCGTGGTGGTACTTCTCCTGCGCGGTGGCGGTCACGGTGGCGAGAGTGCGGCCGTGGAACCCGCCGCGCATCGTGATGATGTCGCCGCGGTCGCTGGCCCCGTGCTCCTTGGCCCACTTGCGCGCGAGCTTGATCGCGGTCTCGTTGGCCTCGGCTCCCGAGTTGGAGAAGAAGACGCGATCGGCGAAGGAGTGGTCGCAGAGCAGCTTGGCCAGCTGCGTCTGCTGCGGGATGTAGAAGAGGTTGGAGACGTGGAGCAGCGTGGCCGCCTGCTCCCGCATGGTCCCCACCACCTTGGGATGGCTGTGGCCGAGCGCGGTGACCGCGATGCCGCCGGTGAAGTCGAGGTACTCCTTGCCGTCGCTGTCCCACACCCGCACCCCGTCGCCGCGCACCAGGACCACCGGGTTGCGCTTGGCGGTGTACATCAGGTGCTTGTCGGACCACTCCATCAGCGTCTTCGTGTCGGTCATGTCCGAGAGCCTTTCGGGCTGCTACCGTCGCCTTTCCTCAAATGCGCTCGCCTCGCCTGTCGGCTGCGGCTCACAAGACTGTCCAATCCGCTCGCCTCGCCTGTCGGCTGCGGCTCACAAGACAATCTCGGTCCCGATGCCCTCCTTGGTGAGGACCTCGAGGAGGATCGCGTGGGGCACGCGGCCATCGATGATGTGGGCCTTCTGGGCTCCGCCGGTCAGGGCGCGCAGCGACGACTCGACCTTGGGCAGCATGCCGCCGTCGATCACGCCCGCCTTGATCAGCCGCTCCGCCTCCCGCTTGGTGAGCGTCGAGACCAGGTGCCCGTCGTCTCCGTTGATCCCGGTCACGTCGGTCAGGTGGATGAGCTTTTCCGCCAGCAGCGCGGCGGCCACGTCGCCCGCCACCAGGTCCGCGTTGATGTTGTAGGTCTCGCCCGCGTCGCCCACCCCCACCGGCGCGATCACCGGGATGAAGCCGCCCTCCTCCAGCAGTCGGATCGGCTCCGGGTTCACCGACTCCACCTCGCCCACGAGCCCGATGTCGGCGGAGGTCCCGTCCGGCAGCCGGTGGAGCCGCTTGCGGGCCCGCAGCAGACTGGCGTCCTTGCCGGAGAGACCCACCGCACGGCCCCCGTGCAGGTTGATGAGCCCGACGATCTCCTTGTTGATCTTGCCGACGAGGACCATCTCCACGATCTGCACCGTCTCCTCGTCGGTGACGCGCATGCCCCCCACGAAGCGGGGCTCCTTGCCCAGGCGCTTCATGAGGGCGCCGATCTGGGGACCGCCGCCGTGGACGATCACCGGCCGGATCCCGACCAGCCGGAGCAGCAGCACGTCCTTGGCGAACTGCTCCTTGAGGTCCGCCTGCTCCATGGCCGCGCCGCCGTACTTGATCACGAGCGTCTTGCCCTGGAAGGCGCGGATGTACGGCAGCGCCTCGATCAGGATCTCGGCGCGCTGGACCAGCTCGGGGTTCGCCATCGTGCGCTGTCCGTTCCCTATAAGATGTAGCGGGAGAGGTCCTCGTCCTTCACCACGTCGGCCAGGTGCGCCGTCACGTAGTCCGCGTCGATCACGAGCTCCTGCCCACTCATGTCGGGCGCGTCGAAGGAGACGTCCTCCAGGAGCCGCTCCATCACCGTGTAGAGCCGCCGGGCCCCGATGTTCTCCGCTCGCTGGTTGACGGTGGACGCGATGTCCGCGATCGCCTCGATGGCGTCCGGCGTGAAGCGCACCGTCACCCCTTCGGTCCGCAGCAGCTCCACGTATTGCCTCGTCAGGGCGTTCCGAGGCTCGCTCAGAATGCGGATAAAATCCTGCCTCGTCAAGGGCTCCAGCTCCACCCGGATCGGAAACCGGCCCTGCAGCTCCGGGATCAGGTCGGACGGCTTCGCCACGTGAAAGGCCCCCGCCGCGATGAACAGGATGTGGTCGGTGCGGACGAGGCCGTACTTGGTGGCCACCGTGGAGCCTTCCACGATGGGCAGGAGGTCCCGCTGCACGCCTTCGCGGGAGACGTCCGGTCCCCGGCCGCCCTCCCGCCCCGCGATCTTGTCGAGCTCGTCGAGGAAGATGATCCCCGACTGCTCCACCCGGCGGATCGCCTGCGCCACCGCCTCGTCGACGTCGACCAGCTTCTGGGCCTCCTCCTGAGCCAGGAGCCGGCGGGCCTCCGCGACCTTGACCCGGCGGCGCCGGGTCCGGCCGGGCAGCAGGTTCGACAGCATGTCCTTGAGGTTGATCCCGATCTCCTCCATCCCCTGGCCGGGCAGCACCTCGAGCATCGGGCCCTGCGCCTGCACGTCCATCTCGATGGAGCGGTCGTCGAGCCGGCCGGCCCGCAGCTGGGCCCGCAGCTTCTCCCGGGTCGCGTCGCGGGACGCCTCCGGGGAGACCTCCTCCAGGGTGCCGCTCACGAACTCCCCCGCGCGGCGCGGCAGCAGCAGGTCGAGCAGGCGCTCCTCGGCGAGGCTCTCCGCGCGCTCGCGCACCGCGGCCGCCATCTCCGCCTTCACCATGGTGACGCCCAGCTCGGTGAGATCGCGGATCATCGACTCCACGTCGCGCCCCACGTAGCCCACCTCGGTGTACTTGGAGGCCTCCACCTTGAGGAACGGGGCCTGGGCCAGCTTGGCGAGCCGCCGCGCGATCTCGGTCTTCCCGACCCCGGTGGGCCCGATCATGATGATGTTCTTGGGCGCCACCTCGTCCCGCAGCTCGGGAGGCAGGTTCTGGCGGCGCCACCGGTTGCGGAGCGCGATCGCCACCGCGCGCTTGGCCTTGTGCTGTCCCACGATGTAGCGGTCCAGCTCGGAGGTGATCTGGATCGGCGTGAGGCCGGTGGTGCCGTCCATCAGAGCGTGAGCACCGTGATGCGGTCGTTGGTGTAGACGCAGATGCCGGAGGCGATGCGGAGCGCCTGCTCCGCGATCTCGGGCGCCTCCAGCTGCGAGTGGGCGCAGAGGGCCCGCGCGGCGGCCAGCGCGTAGGGTCCGCCCGAGCCGATGCCGACCAGCCCGTCGTCCGGCTCGATCACGTCGCCGGTGCCGGAGAGGATGAACGTCGCGTCCGCATCCGCCACCGCGAGCAGCGCCTCCAGACGGCGGAGCACCCGGTCCATGCGCCATTCCTTGGCCAGCTCCACCGCCGCGCGCGGCAGGTTGCCCCGGAACTCCTCGAGCTTCGCCTCGAAGCGCGCGAACAGCGTGAAGGCGTCCGCCGCCGCCCCCGCGAAGCCGGCCAGCACCCGGTCGTGGTACACCTTCCGGACCTTGCGCGCGCCCGCCTTCATGATGGTCTGCCCCACCGACACCTGCCCGTCGCCCGCGACCGCCACCCGGCCACGGTGCCGCACGGAGACCACGGTGGTGGCGTGGATCGGGCCGGAGCGGGGAGACGTCATCGCGCTGGGATGGATCCTTTCAGGTCGCCCGGGGATGGGCCGCATCGTACACCCGCATCAGGTGCTCCGCGCTCACGTGCGTGTAGCGCTGCGTGGTGGAGAGCCGGCTGTGGCCGAGCAGCTCCTGGATCAGGCGGAGGTCGGCTCCCTCGCCCAGCATGTGGGTGGCGAAGCTGTGGCGCAGGGTGTGCGGGGTCACGCGCTGGCCGAGCCCCGCCCGGCGGGCCATGCGCTTGACGATCCGGTGGGCGCTCCGGGTGGTGAGCCGGCCGCCCCGGGCGTTCTGGAACAGGGGGCCGCGCCGGCGACCGCGCAGGGCCAGATGGGCGGCCAGGGCCTCGAGCGCGGTCTCGCCGACCGGCACGACGCGCTCCTTGGCGCCCTTGCCGACCACGCGCACGGTGCGCCGGGCCTCGTCGAGGTCGTCGAGGTCGAGGCCGCAGGCCTCGGCGACCCGGAGGCCGCTGGCGTAGAGGAGCTCCACCAGCGCCCGGTCCCGCGTCCCCGCCGGGCCCGGCGGCGGGGCCGCGTCGAGCAGGTGCGTGGCCTCGTCCTTGGGCAGGAACGAGGGCAGGCGGCGGCCGAGGCGCGGGCTGCGGACCTGACGGGCCGGGTTGCCCTCCACCATCCCGCGTCGGGCCATGAAGCGAAAGCAGCTCCGCACGGCGGCCAGCTTGCGCGCGACGGTGGCCTTGGAGAGGCGCCGCTGGTGCAGTCGGGCGAGATAGGCGCGCACCGCGCGCGAGTCCGCCTCCGCGAACCCGCCGAGACCCTCCTCGACGAGGAACCGCGTGAACTCGACGAGATCGGTGGCGTAGCCGCGGAGGGTGTGCGGGGAGGCGCCCCGCTCCACGGCCAGATACTGGAGGAACGAGGCCGCCGCCCGGTCCATCGTCGCCCTCAGGCGACCGTGGGGGCCACTTCCTGCCGGTACCCGCACTCCTCGCGGACGCACTGCCGCGTGATCTTGCCGCCCCGCGCGATGCGCTCGGTCACGAACGCCGCCCCGCACTTCGGGCACGGCTCGGACACCGGGCGGGTCCACAGCGCGAACGTGCAGGTGGGATAGTTGGTGCACGCGTAGAAGGTCTTGCCCTTGCGGGTGCGCTTCTCCACCAGCTGGCCCCCGCAGCTGGGCTGCGGGCACGTGATGCCGAGGGTCACCGGCTTGGTGGTCTTGCACTCCGGATAGCCCGAGCAGGCGATGAACTTGCCGAAGCGGCCGTGCTTGATGACCATGGGCCGGCCGCAGGTCGGGCAGATCTCGTCGGTGGACTCGTCGGCGGGACGCTCGCGCCCACCGCTCATGTCCTTGGTGAACTTGCAGTCGGGGTAGCCGGAGCAGGCCAGGAAGCGGCCGAAGCGCCCCCATTTCTCGAGGAGCGGCTTGCCGCACTCCGGACACGCCTGCCCGGCGTCGATGCCGACCTTCACGTTGTCCATCTTCTTGCCCGCGGCCTTGAGGTCGCGCGCGAACTGCTTGTAGAAGGCCTCCACCGTCTTCACCCAGTCCGAGTCGCCCTCCTCGATCTTGTCGAGCGACTCCTCGAGCTGGGCCGTGAACTCGACGTCCATGATCTCCGGAAAGTGCGGCACCAGCATGTCGGTGACCTGGATGCCGAGGTCGGTCGGGAAGAGCGTGCCCCGATCGCGGCGCACGTACCCGCGGTCCTGGATGGTGCCCAGGATCTGGGCGTACGTGGAGGGCCGGCCGATCCCCCGCTCTTCCAGCGTCTTGACCAGCGAGGCCTCGGTGTAGCGCGGCGGCGGCTGCGTGAAGTGCTGCTTGGGATCGAGCGCCAGCAGCTTCAGCACCTCGCCCACCTCGAGGGGCGGCACCACCGCCTCCTGCTCCTCCTCGGGCTGCTCCTCGGTGGCCTCGCGCGACTCCACGTACACCGCGGTGAACCCGGGGAACTTGAGGGTGGAGCCCTGCGCCCGGAACACGCACTCCCCGGCCTGGATGTCGGCGGCCACCGTGTCGTACACCGCGGGCAGCATCTGGCTGGCCAGGAAGCGCTCCCAGATGATGCGGTAGAGCGCGAGCTGGTCCTTGGTGAGGAAGCGGGCCAGCACCTTGGGCTCCCGCGCCACCGAGGTCGGGCGCACCGCCTCGTGCGCCTCCTGCGCGCTCTTCTTGGCCTTGTAGGTGGGCGGCGCGTCCGGCAGGTACTCCCGGCCGAGGCGCCCGGCCACCCACTCGCGCGCCTCCTCCTGGGCCTCGGCGGCGACCCGCACCGCGTCGGTGCGCATGTAGGTGATGAGACCGACCGCGCCCTCCTCGCCCAGCTCGACGCCCTCGTAGAGCTGCTGCGCCAGCATCATGGTCTTCTTGGCGCTGAAGTGTAGCTTGCGGCTCGCGTCCTGCTGCAGCGTCGAGGTGATGAACGGCGGGGCCGGGTTCCGGCGGCGCTCGCCGCGGTTCACCGACTTCACGGTCCAGGCCTGGCCGTGGAGCGCCGTCATCACCGCCATGGTGGCGGCCTCGTCGGGCAGCTCCGCCTTCTGCCCGCGGACCTCCTTCAACGTCGCGGTGAAGTCGGGCGGGTTCTTCCCCCGGAGCCGGGCGCGGAGCGACCAGTACTCCACCGGCACGAAGGCCGCGATCTCGCGCTCCCGCTCCGTGATGAGGCGCACCGCCACCGACTGCACGCGGCCCGCGGAGAGGCCGCGCCGGATCTTCTCCCAGAGCAGCGGCGAGAGCTTGTAGCCCACCAGCCGATCCAGCACCCGCCGCGCCTGCTGCGCGTTGACCCTGTTGGTGTCGATCTTGCCGGGGTGCTGGAAGGCCGCCTTCACCGCCCGCTCGGTGATCTCGTTGAACATGATGCGGTGGGTCTTGCTCTTGCTGATCCCGAGCTCCTGGGCGAGGTGCCACCCGATGGCCTCGCCCTCCCGGTCGGGGTCGGTCGCGATGTAGAGGGCGTCGACCTTCTCGGCCGCCTTCTTCAGCTCGTCGAGGACCTTCTTCTTGGCCGGCAGCACCCTGTACTCCGGCTTGAAGCCCTTCTTCTCGTCCACGCCGAGCTTGGACTTGGGCAGGTCGCGCACGTGCCCCATCGAGGCCTTGACGACGTACTTCGAGTCCAGATACTTCTGGATCGTCTTGACCTTGGTGGGTGACTCGACCACCACCAGATTTCGCTTCGCCGCCACCCGCGCCGCCTCCTATCCCCGTCCCACGCGAACGAACCGTTTGCCTTCGATCTGCCGCACCCGCCCCTCGAGCTCCAGGTCCAGCAAGGCCGCCGAGACCGGACCGGCGGCGAGCCCGCTGCGCTCGATGACGTGGTCGATCTCGAGCGGGTCCTCGCCCAGCAGCGCCAGCACCCGCCGGCTCGCGGCGCTCGTCGGGCCGTCCCCATCGTCCCGCCCGGAGCCGGTCCGCCCCGCGGCCTCGACGCGCGGCCGCGTGTCGAGGCGCGCCTTCCAGCGTTCGGGCAGCGCCCCGGCCACGTCCTCCCAGCCGAGCGCGAGCGCGGCACCGTCCTGGATGAGCCGGTTCGCCCCGCGACTCTCCGCCGCGGTCACGCGGCCGGGCACCGCCAGCACCTCGCGTCCCAGCTCGGCGGCGAGCCGCGCGGTGATCAGCGAGCCGCTGCGCTCCGCGGCCTCGACCACCACCACCGCCAGCGACAGCCCCGCGATCACCGCATTGCGCGTGGGGAAGTGGTGCGGCAGGGGCGGCGTCCCGGGCGCGAACTGGGAGAGCAGCGCGCCGTGCGCGACGATCTGCTCGGCGAGGCGCGCGTTCTCCGGCGGATACACCACGTCCACGCCGCAGCCGAGCACCGCCAGGGTGCGTCCGCCCACCCGGAGCGCCCCGCGGTGCGCGGCGGTGTCGATGCCGCGCGCGAGCCCGCTCACGATGGTGGCGCCGCGCGCGGCCAGATCGGCGGCCAGCGTCTCCGCCACCTCGAGCCCGTACGGCGTGGCCCGGCGCGAACCGACCACCGCGATGGCCAGCGCGTCCCGCTCCGCGAGCGTGCCGCGCACGTGGAGCGTCTCCGGCGCCGCCGGCAGCCCGCGCAGGTGCACGGGATACTCCGCATCGTCGCGCGTGAGCGCGCGCGCGTTCGCCGGATCGCGCCCTGTCGTGTCGCGGATACGCTCTGGTGTCACGTTTCCTCCCGCCTCGCGCTCTTGGGATGTCCCGAGCGAGTCGTGCGTTTCAGTATAGCGGACGAGGCAGGTCGGTCAACAAACGGGCGTCACCGGGGGTTCCGGCCCGCCGGACCGAGCGAGGCGAGCAGCGCGCGCGCCTGGGTGGCCGCGTCGGACTTCGGATGCGCGCGCACGACCTGCTCCCAGGTCTCGCGCGCGTGCGGCACGTCATGCAGCGCGCGGTAGCACATGCCGACCTTGAGCAGCGCCTCCGGCACCGTCTGGCTCTGCGGATACAGATCGGGAACCTTCTGGAACTCGACGAGCGCCTGGTTGAAGTCGCGCTGGCGATAGTACGCTTCGCCGATCCAGTACTGCGCGCTCGACGCGAGCGGATGCCGCGGGAACTTGTCGATGAGCTCGGTGAACTCGAGCACCGCCTGCCCGTGCTCGTCGGCGCGGAAGCTCGTCATCGCGGTGGCGTAGAGCTTCTCCGGCGACGAGTCCTTGCTCGTGGGCGCGGTCGGCCGGGTCGGCGCGGGCGCGGGCACGGCGAGCGCGGCGACCTTCTGGTTCGTCTCGTCGAGCGCGGAGCGCAGCGAGCGGAGCGCGGTGTCCTGCTGCTGCAGCGCGCTCTTGAGCTGGTCCCGCTCCTGGGCCTGGGCCTTGGTCTCCCCCACCAGGAACGCGGCCTGCGCGTCCAGGGCCTTCAGCTCGCCGGAGAGCCGCCCCACCTCCTGGCCGAGCTGGGCCTGCCCCTTCTTGAGGTCCTCCACCTGCTTCACGAGCGCCGCCATCTCCGCCTCGCGCCGGGCCTTCTCTCCGGTGCCACAGCCGCCGACCGCCCCGGCCAGGACCGCCACGGCGGCGACCATCGCCGCGCTCACCCCTCGGTCAGGCCACATCCACATGCCTCCGACCGTAGCACCGGCGTTTTTGAAAAGTCAATTTTGACGAGAGTTTGTCAGGCATCTGGCCTTCTGGACCCGGATGCCGGGCATGGGCCGGCTGCGCGGGGGGCCCTAGAGGGTGGCCCGCAGGAGCAGGACCTTCACGGGCCCGTCGACCGGGATGGTGGTGTCGCCGGGCACGATGGCGAGGCCGTCGGCGGCGACCATCGAGCGCAGGACCCCCGAGCTCTGGGTGCCGGTGAGGCGGGCCCGGTAGCCGTCGTCGGTCGGCGTCAGGGTCACCCGCAGGTACCCGCGCCGCCGGTCGGGATTCCGGATCGCCTCCTGAGCGCGGGCGGTGACGACGGGGCGATGCAGGCGGCGGTGGCCGGCCATGCGCAGGATCGCCGGCCGGACGAACAGCTCGAAGGTCACCATCGCGGAGACGGGGTTGCCGGGCAGCGCGAAGGCCGCGACCGCGCTCTTGCCGTCCTGCGGGATCGTGGAGAACGCGATGGGCTTGCCCGGGCGCATGTCGACCAGCCAGAGGTGCTGCTCGGCCCCCAGGCGCGTGAGCGCGTCCTTGACGAAGTCGTGCTCCCCGACCGACACACCGGCGGACGAGATGAGGACGTCGCAGCCGAGCCCCCAGCGGAACCGCTCCTCGATGTCCCCGAGACGGTCGCCCGCGATACCGAGACCGACCGGCACCGCCCCCGCCTCCAGCACCTGGGCGAACAGCGAATAGCTGTTGGAGTTCGGGATCTGGCCGGGCCCCACCGGCGTGCCGAGATCGACCAGCTCGTCGCCGGTGGACAGGATGCCGACGCGCGGCCGCCGGATCACGCTCACCGGGTTGCGCCCGACGGTGGCGAGGAGGCCCACGTCGGCGGCGCTCAGCACGCGCCCGGAGTCCAGCACGTGGTCGCCGCGCCGCATGTCCTCGCCGCGGGGACGGACGAAGTCGCCCGCCGGCACCGGCCGCGGCACCAGGAGCGTGCTCCCCTCCACCCGAACGTCCTCTTGCGGGATGACCGCGTCCGCACGCTCGGGGAGCGGGGCGCCGGTGAAGATGCGGAAGGCCTCCCCCGGTCCGAGCGGGCGCTCCGCCATCGCGCCCGCCGGGACGCGGCCGCTCACCGTGAGCCGTGCGGGCGCCGAGGCGCTCGCGCTCCGCGTGTCCCCGCTCCGCAGGGCGTAGCCGTCCATGGAGGAGGCCGGCCACGGGGGCATGTCGAGCGGGCTCTCGACGTCCTCGGCGAGCACGCGCCCGAGCGCGCGGGTGAGCGGCACGCGCTCGTCGCCCAGCACCGACACGCGGGACAGGATGCGGTCGAGCGCTTCCTCGACGGAGATCACGCCCGTATTCTACCGCGGGCCCCGGAGGGCCCGGGCCGCTACTTGGACAGGCTCAGGATCGGATTGTGCCGGGCGAGGTACCAGTTGCGGCTCAGCACGAACAGGGCGAAGAATCCGAGGGTGATCAGCACCTCGACGATGCCGTAGGGGATTTCGGTGCGCTTCAACGAGACCGACACCACGAGCACGCGCTCGAAGAAGATGGCGATCCACCCCATCCAGAGGATCACCTTCAGCACCTGGTGCCGCGTGGGCGGCCGCCCGGTGAGGCGCCTGAGCAGGTAGGAGAACGGGATCAGCCAGCCCACGATGAAGATCGCCCACGCCAGGTAGGCCCACGGCTGATTGAGGAACCCGCGCACGAAGAAGCGGGTCTCGAGCGGCACGTTGCCGTACCAGATGATGAGGTACTGCGAGAAGAAGAAGTACATCCACACGATGCTGAGCGAGAACGTGAGCTTGGTGACGTCCTGGATGGCCTTGGGCCCGATCGAGGTGATCCCCCGCTCGTTGTAGCGCAGGGTCAGGTAGGTGACGAGGCCGAACCCGGTGTACATCGAGCTGACCACGTAGTAGCCGCCCAGCAGGCCGCTGTACCACAGCGGATCCAGCGACATGATGAGGTCGAAGCCCCACAGGGACAGCACCACCACGTACAGGATCAGCATGATGGTGCTGAGCCGCATCAAGCGGTCGTTGCCCACCTCGGCCTCGACCCCGGCCCGGTCCGCCGCGAAGACCGCGGTGGCATACCGCATGGCGACCCAGTAGAGCAGCAGGACCCCGATGCCGATCCGGAGGGCCATGAACGGCACGTTGAGCCAGACCGCCTTGGCGGGCAGCGGCTCGGTGACCCAGGGATACAGCACCGCCCGCCCCGCGAAGAGGATCACGAACAGGATGAAGGAGACGGGCAGGAAGCCGGCGGTGGTGAGGGCGATGCGCTTGATGGACGGCGACCACCGCCCCTCCGTGACCTGTACCATCCCCGCGATGGCGGGGCCGGTGATGGCCAGGCTCGACCAGAACAGCAGGTTGATCAGGTAGATGCTCCAGGTCCGCAGGGGATTGCCCTGGGTGATGCCGTAGAGGAAGGCGACCACGCCCAGGACGGCGAGGAGCAGCAGGAGCGGCCGCGGCGGAGTGTTCGACGTCGTCATTTCTTGGCCAGCGTCCTCACGTAGTTGACCACCGACCACCGCTCCTCGGGCGTGAGCGCCTCGCCGTAGGACGGCATCACCGCCCCGCCCACGCTCAGGTAGCTCTCCCAGTAGCCGTCGGTGCGAACCTTGTGCAGCTCCGGGTTCGTGAGGTCGGCGGGAGGCACGAACTTGGTGGACACGGGCCCGTCGCCCTTGCCGCTGGTGCCGTGGCACGGCGTGCAGTAGATCGCGAAGAGCTCCCCGCCCCGCTCCACCGACTGCGGGGTGGCCGGCACCGGGTTCCGCCGCATCGCCGCCGCGTCGCGCTCGGCCGGCGAGTAGTACAGCTGCCCGCCGTTGCGGGGCACGCTGCCGGGCGGCATGCGGTAGGCGGCCTCCCCGGGCATCACCCGCTGGGTGTGGAACATGTCGGTCTGCCACCAGTGGACGACGTTCAGGCCCAGCCAGCCGCCGAACGCCCCCACCACGAGCAGGCAGAGGACGAAGACGTACTTCATCATCGCCGGACCTCCTCGGCGCCGGCCGTGGACAGCACCGAGCTCACGGACTCCACCGCCTCCGGCGGACAGGAGACCGCGACGCCGAATCGATCCAGCGTGAACCGGGCGTCATAGGTCGCCGACGGCTTGAACTTCGGCAGGTGTCCCAGCACCAGGATGGCGAGCGCGCTCGCCAGACCGCCGAAGAGGATCGTCAGCTCGAACGCGATGATGACGAAGGGCGGGATGGAGACCACCGCCTTGCCGCCGGTCAGGAGCTCCCACTTGAGCGACGTCCAGATGGTGAGGAAGAAGCCGGTGGCGGTCCCGGTGAGACCGCCGATCAGCGTGAAGAGCCGGACCGCGGACAGCGGTCGGACCTTCTCGACTTCCTCCTCGATCTCCTCGACCGGGACCGGGGTGTAGACGGTCAGGTCCCCGAATCCCTTGGCGCGCAGGTCGCGGATGGCCTGCAGCGTGGTGTCGACGTGGGCGAACACCCCGAGGACGCTGGCGGTCGCCATCTCAGTGATGCCCTCCGTGGGCGCCGTGCTTGAGGGGGTGCGGCAGGACCTCCTTGACCTCCACGATCGACAGCGACGGCATCACCCGGATGAATCCCAGGAAGAGCAGGAAGAACCAGGCGAAGGAGGCCACCGTGATGGTGCTGTCCACCAGCCGGGGGAGGAAGATCCCCCAGGTGTACGGGTAGAAGTCGTAGCCCAGGCCGGGGACGATGATGTTGAAGCGCTCGAGCCACATGCCGATGAGCACGAAGATCGAGACCACGTAGAGGATCACGAGGTTCGTGCGGGCCTTGCGCCAGAACAGGATGAGCGGGATCAGCGAGTTGCAGACGTACTGCAGCCAGAACGTGTACTTGTAGGCCTTGAAGGCCCGCGCGAAGAGCGACGCCCGCTCGAAGTGCTCGCCGCTGTACCACGCGGTCCCCGCCTCGCAGATGTAGAAGTAGGTCAGGACCAGGCTGGTCACCAGGGTCAGCTTCGCCATCGCGTCCAGGTGCCGGTCGGTGATGTAGGCGTGCCAGCCGAACACCGCCCGCATGGGGATGATGAGGATCAGCACCATCGCGAAGCCGGAGAAGATCGCGCCGTCGACGAAGAAGGGCGCGAACAGGCTCGAGTGCCAGCCCGGGACCAGCGCCATCGCGAAGTCGAAGGACACCACGCTGTGCACGGACAGCACGAGGGGGGTCGCGAGGGCGGCCAGGAGCCCGTAGGCGCGCCGGTAGTGCCGCCACTGGGAGTCGCTGCCCTCCCAGCCGAGCGCGCACACCGCGTAGATCTTCCGCTTGAGCCCGGTGGAGCGGTCGCGGATCGCCGCGATGTCGGGCACCAGGCCCACGATGAAGAACACCACGCTGATCGTGAGGTACGTCGAGATGGCGAAGACGTCCCAGATCAGGGGCGACTTGAAGTTCGGCCAGAGGTAGCGCTGGTTCGGATAGGGCAGCAGCCAGTAGGCGAACCACATGCGGCCGACGTGGATGAGCGGGAACAGGCCCGCGGTCATGACCGCGAACACCGTCATCGCCTCCGCCCCCCGGTAGATGGAGGTGCGCCACCTGGCCCGGAACAGGTAGAGGATGGCCGAGATCAGGGTCCCGGCGTGCCCGATACCGATCCAGAAGACGAAGTTCGTGATGTAGAGCGCCCACATCTGCGGGGTGCGGATGCCGGCGACACCCAGGCCGACCCAGATCTGCCACGCCCACGCCGCCACGCCGCAGGCGAGGATCAGGGCGACCAGGGTCATCCATGCGAAGTAGGTGTTGCCCGCGCTCAGCAGCGTGCGGTCGACGTCGCGGTTGACGTCGGCCCACGTGGCCTGGGCGGTGCCGGCCGGCGGCGCGCTCACGCCTCGTGTCCTCCCGCGGACTGGGGACGAGCGCCCTCGGGCTCCTTCCGCACCACCTTCTTCAGGTAGGTCAGGCTGGAGCGGGTCCCGATCTCGCCCAGCACGTGATATCCCCGCGGGGAGAGCGAGAGCTTCGAGGTCTCGAAGCTCGGGTCCTTCAAGTTACCGAAGGTGATGGCCCGCGTGGGGCAGGTCTGCTGGCAGGCGGTCTGCATGTCTCCGTCCTTCACCGGGCGCCCGCTGTCCCGCGCCGCCGCCTTCGCCGCGACGATGCGCTGCAGGCACATCGTGCACTTCTCCATCACCCCGGCTTCGCGGACGGTCACGTCCGGGTTGAGCTGCTGCTCGAGCGGCGGGGTCCAGGTGTAGTTGAACCAGTTGAAGTACCGCACGTGGTACGGGCACGCGTTGCCGCAGTAGCGCGTGCCCACGCAGCGGTTGTAGACCTGCCCGTTCAGCCCCTCGCGCGTGTGGTAGGACGCGTACACCGGGCACACCGGCTCGCAGGGGGCCACCTCGCAGTGCTGGCAGAGCATGGGCAGGAACATCTGCAGCGGCCGCGTCGGGGAGCCCTCCTCCCAGCGCTCGACCCGGAGCCAGTGCTGGATCCGTCCGTACGCGGCCTGCTCGCGGCCGACCACCGGCACGTTGTTCTCGCTCTGGCAGGCGAGCACGCACGCCGAGCACCCCGTGCAGCGATCGACGTCGATGGTCATCCCCCACTTGTACTCGGCGTACTTCACCGGGGGGTACATGCTGGGCAGGCTCGCGTCCTCGGGCGGCCGCCCGCGGAGGTCCAGCTCGCGGGCGGCGCCGAGCTCGATGTACCGGGCCAGCCCGCGCTGGTCCTGATCGAAGGTCCCCTGCGGGATGGCGAGGGCGCGCCGGCGTCCGGTGGCCGCGAGCGAGACCTTGACCGCGAGATGGGGCAGACCCCCGGACGCCTGGTCCGGGGCGCCGCCCAGCAGCTCGAGCGGGTTCGCGCCCACGTTCAGGAACGTGCTGGGCTGCGGCTGGCTGGCCCCGGCGTAGACCTGACCCGACGCGTAGGCCCCGGCCAGCTTGCGGCCCTGCCCCATCGCCACCGCGACGGCGCCGGGATGGATGAGGCTCGTCGGGTAGGCCGGCAGCTCGATGGAGCCGTGCGCGGACTTCACGGTGACCAGGTCGCCCTGACGCACGGCCATCCGGCTCGCGGTCTCAGTGGGGATCTCCACCCACGCATCCCACGTCACGTGGGTCATCGGATCCGGCGTTTCCTGCAGCCACGACCGATCGGAGCCGCGCCCGTCGTAGAAGCGGCTCGAGGGATAGACGAGCAGCACGTGCGTGCCGTCGCCCTCGAGCTTCGGGGCGCTCGCCGCCACGCGACCGGCGTCGGGCCGCAGGCTCACCGACGCGGCCGGCGGCTGCCGCCACACGCCGCCGCGCCGCAGGGCGGCTTCCCAGAACTCCGCGAAGGAACCCGAGGCCCCGTGATCGCGCGCGATCTTCTGCCACTCCTCCATCAAGAAGTCGCGGAACGTGGGCCACCGGAGCGGTCCCTTGCTCTCCTCGGAGCCGAGGGCCCTCCGGCCCACGCTGAGGAAGACGTCGCCCACGCTCTTGCCCTGCACCGGCTTGCCCTCGATCAGCACCGGACCCATCGCGGGCTGCATGAGCCCGATCACGCCGTCCTGGGCCGCGTAGTCTCCCCACGACTCGAGCGGGTGCAGCGTCGCCAGCACCAGCCCGGCCCGCGCGGTCGTCTCGCTCGCCCGGCTCGCGAGCGCCACCACCAGCGGCACCTTGGCGAGCGCCTCCGCGAAGCCCGACTTGGGCGGCATCGAGTACACCGGGTTCACATCGACCAGCAGCAGGACGTCGATCTGCCCGCCCGCCATGGCCTGGGTGAGGGCCGTCATGTCCGAGTACGGGCTCGCCTTGCTGAGCGCGTTGCTCGACCCGAACTTCACGCGCGGCCCCACCGCGCCCACCGCCGCGTTGAGCAGGTTGATGGCCACGAGGGTATCGGTGGCATTCGAGCCCGTCGCGGCCGCCCCGCCCCCGATCACCAGGCCCGCCTTCGAGCGGGCGAGGTCGCGGGCCACGCGCCGGATCGTGTCCGCGGGCACGCCCGACGCCGACGCGGCGCCCTCGAGGTCGGCGGATCGCACGGCCGCGCGAAGCACCGCCGCGTCGCCGCCCGTCTGGAGCCCCTCGTCGACGATCACCTTGAGCATCGCGAGCGCGATCTGCCCCTCGGTGCCGGGCGCGTTCCGCACCCACTCGTCGGCATTCGCCGCGGTCAGCGACTGGCGCGGCTCGAAGTGCACGAAGGTGCCGGTGTGGCCCTGGTAGAAGGCGTGCATGCGGGAGAAATCCGCGTTGTAGGCCACCGGCGACAGCCACGTCTCGAGGAAGTCCGCGCCGAAGGACACCAGGTAGGACGCCTCGCCGATCGCGTAGTCCGGAATCGAGTCCCGGCCGAAGGTCACCCGGTTCGCGGCCCGCATGGCCTCGTAGGCCAGCGGCTCGTAGGCGATGCGCGGGCGCGCCCCCATCACGCGCACCCACTCGTCCATCAGCCGCCCCAGGCTGCCGGTCTCGAGCCCGCTCACCACCGCGATGCGGCCGCCCTGTCGGCCCCGGGCGAGCGCGCCCAGCTTGTCGGCGAGCTGCTTCTCCGCCTCGTCCCACGAGACGGGCTTGCCGGCCGCGAGCGGGCCGCGGATGCGGTCCGGGTGGTAGAGCCCCTGCAGGCCCGCGTGTCCCCGGACGCACAGGGCACCGGTGTTCGTGGGATGGTCCGGATTGCCCTCGAGCTTGATGACGCGCCCGTCGCGGTTCTTGGCCACGAGCCCGCAGCCGCTGGGGCACTCGCGGCACACGGTGGAGAAGTACGCCGGCACGCCCGGCACGATGTTGTCGGGGGGCACGACGTACGGCAGGAGGGTCCCGGCGGAGGGGCTGCAGCCTCCCGCGGCCGCGGCGGCGCCCGTGGTGGCCACGACCTTGAAGAACGACCGGCGATCCATCACGCTCATCCAGTCCTCCGCCCTACTCGCAATGGCAGGCGACGCAGCCCACTGACGTGCAACGACGAGGCGCGCTGAGGATGAAGACCGGCGGTGTTCGACGTGTATCCGGGCTCCAGCCTTGTGAACCCTATCACGTGAAAAATCCGGGTGTCAACAAGCTTGGGGCGGGGACGGCCTATTTCACCTTCTGCATCGCGCTCCGGCACGCGCGCGCGGCGGCGGTGAGGTCCGCCTCGCCGTGGGCCAGCGACACGAAGGCGGCCTCGAACTGGGAGGCGGCGAGGAACACGCCGCCCTCGAGCATGGCGTGGAAGTAGCGCGCGTAGCGGGCGGTGTCGGCGCGCTTGGCGGAGGCGTAGTCGGTGACCGGCCGGTCGGCGAAGAAGACGGTCAGCATCGAGCCCACCCGGTTCACCTGCACCGGCACCGACGCGGCGGCGGCCGCCTCGGTGACGTCGCGCTCCACGCGCGCGCCCAGCTCCTCCAGGCGCTCGTAGGTGCCGGGCCGCTCCAGCGCGCGGAGCGTCGCGAGCCCCGCCGCGACCGCGAGCGGGTTGCCCGAGAGCGTGCCCGCCTGGTACACGCCGCCCAGCGGCGCCACGCGCTCCATCAGCGCGCGCGCGCCGCCGTAGGCGCCCACCGGCAGCCCTCCGCCGATGATCTTGCCGAGGCACGTCAGGTCCGGCCGCACCCCGTAGCGGGCCTGGGCGCCGCCCCACGCCACCCGGAAGCCGGTGATCACCTCGTCGAAGATCAGGAGGGCGCCGTGCTGCGTGGCGAGCTCCCGCAGCCCGGCCAGGAAGCCGGGCGCCGGCGGCACCACGCCCATGTTGCCGGCCACCGGCTCCACGATGATCGCCGCCACCCGTCCCGGGTGCGCCTCGAGCGTCCGGCGGACCGCGGCCAGGTCGTTGAACGGCACCGTGAGGGTGAGCGCGGCGAGCGCGGCCGGGACTCCCAGGCTGTCGGGCACGCCGAGCGTCGCGCCGCCCGAGCCCGCCTTGACGAGCAGGCTGTCCGCGTGGCCGTGGTAGCAGCCGTCGAACTTGATGATGGCGTCGCGGCCGGTGGCCCCGCGCGCCAGCCGGATCGCGCTCATCGAGGCCTCGGTCCCCGAGGAGACCAGCCGGACCATCTCCATGCTGGGCACCGCCCGGCCGATGAGCGCGGCCATCTCCACCTCGCCCGGGGTGGGCGCGCCGTAGCTGGTGCCGCGACGCACCGCCTCGGTGACCGCCTCCACCACCGGGGCCGCCGCGTGGCCCAGGATCAGCGGGCCCCAGGAGCCGAGGAAGTCGACGTAGGAGCGCCCGTCGACGTCGCTGATGCGCGCGCCCTCCGCGCGGGCCACGAAGAACGGGCGGCCCCCGACGCCGCGAAACGCGCGCACCGGGCTGTTGACCCCGCCCGGCATGAGCCGCTGGGCCCGGTCGAAGAGGGAATCGGACCCGGTCACGCCGGCTGCAGCTCGGTAGGGACGAAGTCGCGCGCGGACGGATCCCAGACGAAGGCGGCCGCATCGACCACGCGCCGGTCCACCACCGAGAGGACCACGTAGACCGCGTCGGGGTACGCGGGCTCGCCGTCGATCAACGCGTTCTGTCGATCGGTGGGCGAGAAGTAGGCGCCGGTGTCGATGTGCGAGTGATAGATGGTGGCCACCCGGTAGCCCTGCCCCTCCCGCCGGCCGATCGCCAGCAGGTCCTTGGGATCGATGAAGTAGGCGGTGCGGGAGTCGCGCGGGTGGCGCTGAGGGTCCTTCTGATGCAGCTCGTCCTGGATGTTGCGGCAGGGCATCAGCACCCGATCCGCGGCCGTGGTCTCGCGCACCATCAGCACCCCGCAGCACTCGGCCGGATATTCGGCCACCGCCTGCGCGTGGACCTGCGCCAGCTCCTCGCGCGTGAAGATCATTCGTGCCCGCCGCCGGCGAGGGCCGGAATGATCGAGACCTCGTCCCCGTCCTTCAGCGCGGTGTCGAGCCCCTGCAGCGCCTCGATGGCCTCGTTGTTCACGTAGATGTTCACGTGGTTGTGGACCTCGCCCTGCTCGTTCCGGACCAGGCCCTTCAACCCTCCGAACTGCTCCTCCAGCTCGTCGAGCAACTCCTTGACGTCCGCCGCCTCCACCGCTACGCGGTCTGCGTTCCGGGTCGCGCGGCGGAACGGGGTCGGAATGTAGACCTGAACACTCATGGCCGATCTCCTAGAAAGTGACGCTCAAATAGCGCTCGCCAGTATCGCACAACACCGTCACCACCACCTGGTCCGCGGGCAGCGACTCCGCGACCTGGCACGCGGCCCACACGTTGGCCCCCGAGGAGATGCCGACCAGCAATCCCTCCTCGCGCCCCAGGCGGCGCGCGGTCGCGGTCGCGTCCTCGTCGCGCACGGTCATGACCTCGTCCATCACCGCGCGGTCCAGCACCCCGGGGACGAAGGAGGCCCCGATGCCCTGGATGCCGTGGGGCCGGAAGCGCCCGCCCGAGAGCACCGGCGAGCGCGCGGGCTCCACGCCGATCACCCGGACGCCGGGCAGCCGCTCCTTCAGCGCCGACCCCACGCCGGTGACGGTCCCGCCGGTGCCCACGCCGGCCACGAACACGTCCACGCGCTCGTCGGTGGCGTCGAGGATCTCGATCGCGGTGGTGCGCCGGTGCGCCTCCGGGTTCGCCGGATTCTCGAACTGCATGGGCATGAAGTACTCGGGATGCTCGCGCAGGATCTCCTGCGCCGCGAAGACCGCGCCGGTCATGCCCTCCATGGCGGGGGTGAGGTGGATCTCCGCCCCGTAGCGGGCGAGCAGCCGCTGACGCTCGAGGCTCATGTCGTCGGGCATGGTGAGGATCAGCCGGTAGCCGCGCACCGCGCACACCATCGCGAGGCCGATGCCGGTGTTGCCGCTGGTGGGCTCCACCACGGTGGCGCCGGGGCCGAGCCGGCCGTGCCGCTCCGCGTCCTGGATCATCGCGAGCGCGATGCGGTCCTTCACGCTGCCGCCCGGGTTGAGCGACTCCATCTTGGCCAGCACGGTGGCCCCGCCGGGCTTCGGGAGGCGGTGCAGGCGCACCAGCGGGGTCGCGCCGATCAGCTCCAGCACCGAGTCCGCGAGCCGCGGGCGGGCGGGCGCGGTGACTTTCTTCGTCGTCATGGCGACTCCTACCTCTCGATGCGGCTCCGGGTGGTTGTGAGTGACGCTAGATGTGATACATCGGACGGGCCGCGGTGCGCCGCTCCTCGGCGCGGCGGCGCAGATCCTCGAGCGTGGTGCGATCGACCACCGCGGCCACCGCCTCCTCGATCTCCCGCCACAGCTCGGCCAGGCCGGCCGCGTCCTCGGCGGCCACGCGGCCTCCACGCCGCGGCGAGTCGGGCGGCGCGGAGGGCCCGTCGACCGCGCGCAGCAGCGCCCCCACCGTGATCTGGGCGGGCGGCCGACTCAGGCGGTAGCCGCCCGCGGAGCCGCGGCGCGCGTAGAGGAAGCCGGCGCGCTTGAGCTGGAGCAGCACCTGCTCCAGGTAGCGCTGGGGGATGGCCTGGCGCGCCGCGATGTCCTGGATGGGCTGCAGCTCGGCGCCGTCGTGGAGGGCGAGGTCCACCATCGCCTTGATGGCGTACTCGCCCTTCGCGGAGATCCTCACGCCCGCCCCTGCTCCAGGAGCCGGGCCGCTTCCTTCGCGAAGTACGTGATGACGATGTCGGCCCCCGCGCGCCGGATCCCGGTCAGCGCCTCCAGCATGGCCCGCTCCTCGTCGAGCCAGCCCAGCTGCCCCGCCGCCTTCAGCATCGCGTACTCGCCGGAGACGGAGTACGCGGCCACCGGCAGCCCGAACTCGCCCTTCACCCGCGCGATCACGTCGAGGTAGGGCAGCGCGGGCTTCACCATGACGATGTCGGCGCCCTCGTCCACGTCGAGGGCCACCTCGCGCATCGCCTCGAGGGAGTTGGCGGGGTCCATCTGATAGGAGCGCCGGTCGCCGAACTGGGGCGTCGAGTCCGCCGCCTCGCGGAACGGCCCGTAGAACGCGGAGGCGTACTTGGCCGAGTAGGCCATGATCGGCAGCTCGGTGAAGCCGCCCTCGTCCAGCCCCTCGCGGATCGCGGCCACCCGCCCGTCCATCATGTCCGACGGCGCCACCATGTCCGCCCCCGCCTCCGCGTGGGAGATCGCGGTGCGCGCGATCAGCTCGAGGGTGGGGTCGTTCTTGATGCGGCCGTCCTCCACCACCCCGCAGTGGCCGTGGCTCGTGTACTCGCAGAGGCACACGTCGGTGATCACCAGCAGGTCGGGAATCGTGTCCTTCACCGCCCGCACCGCCTGCTGGATGATGCCGTCGTCGGCGTAGGCCTCGGAGCCGCGCGGATCCTTGTCGCGCGGGAGCCCGAAGAGGAGGACCGCCGGGATGCCCATCGACGCCGCGTCCTTGCACTCCTTGAGCATCTCGTCGACGGAGAGCCGGTACTGCCCGGGCATGGAGGCGATCGGCTCGCGCACTCCGCGGCCGTGCACCGCAAAGAGCGGGTAGACGAAGTCCTCCACGCGCAGCGCGGTCTCGCGGACCATGGACCGCAGCAGGGGGGACTCGCGGAGGCGGCGGGGACGATACAGGGGGAACGGCATGTGCTAGCTCCTTGCCGGCTGGAAGTGCGCCACGATGGCGCGCGCCAGTCCCGGAATGGTGTAGTCCTCGGGCACGATCTGCGGCGTGAGCCCGCGCCCCTGGGCCGCGGCGCGGGTGATGGGGCCGATGCAGGCGATGGTGACCCCGGCCACGAGGCGCGGCAGCTCCGCGGCCCCGAAGAGCGCGCAGAAGCTCCGCACCGTGGACGAGCTGGTGAACGTGACCACGTCCACCTGCCCAGCCGCCAGCGCCTCGCGCAGGCCGGGTGCGGCCTCGGTGGCGGCGCGCGTGCGGTAGGCCGGGACCTCGGTGACCACCGCCCCGAGGGCGTCCAGCTCGCGCACCAGGACGTCGCGGGTCTCGGCGGCGCGCGGGAGCAGGACGCGGTCTCCGGGACGGAGGGCGGGGCGCAGACGCTCCACCAGTGCCTCCGCCACGTACTCGCCCGGCACTGCCTCCGCGGGGAGCCCCCACTCGGCGAGCGCCGCCGCGGTGGCCGGTCCGATGGCGGCCCGCCGGGCCCGCTCCAGCATGGCGCGTCCGTGCCCGCCACCCTCCACTCGTCGGCGCGTCATGGCCACCCCGTTGACGCTGGTGAAGACCACCCAATCGAAGGACTCCTTCAAGGCCGCGTCGAGCGGGGCCCAGGACTCGGGCGGTTCGATCGCGATGGTGGGAACCACGAGCACCCGCGCCCCGGCCCCCTCGAGGAGCTCGGCGAAGGCCCCCGCCTGCTCGCGGGCCCGGGTGACCAGGACAGTCCGACCTGTCAATGGCTTATCCAGCTGCACCTCAGTCGCCACTTGATCATCCGTGACTCGCATCGAGCAGTGCCCTGGCTCCCTGGGCGATGAGCTCCTCGGCGGCCGCCGTGCCCAGCCCGACCGCCTCGGCCGGCGCCCCGGCCACGCGGGCCCGCAGCACCGTGCCGCCGTCGACGCTGGCCACGACCCCGGTCACGACGAGCATGGCGCCCTCGTGCCGCGCGTGCCCCGCGACCGGCGTATGGCAATCGGCGCCGAGCCGGCGGAGCAGCGCCCGCTCCGCCAGGGCCTCCGACCTGCTCCGAGTGTCGTCCAGCCGTCCCAGAAGTTCAAGCAGTTCCCGGTCGGCTTCGCGGGCTTCGACGGCCAGGATGCCCTGCCCCACCGCGGGGACGAATTCATCCACCGGCAGCGGCGTGAGGTGCTCGGGCGCCAACCCGAGACGGCGCAAGCCCGCCGCGGCGAGGACCGTCGCGTCGTACTCGCCGGCGGCGAGCTTGCCGATGCGGGTCTCGACATTGCCCCGGATCGGCTCCGGGCGGAGATCCGCGCGGCGCGCCAGGATGAGGGCGCGGCGCCGCGGGCTCGAGGTGCCGACCCGGGCGCGCGCCGGCAGCGCGTCCCAGCCGCCGGGACTGCGGCTCAGCAGCACGTCCGCCGGATCCTCGCGGGCCGGAAACGCGGCGAGCACGAGGCCCGCGGGCAGCACGCCCGGCATGTCCTTCAGGCTGTGCACGCCCACGTCGATCCGGCCGGCGAGGAGCGCCTCCTCGATCTCCTTCACGAAGAGCGCCTTGCCGCCGAAGTCGGCGAGCGCAGCGTGGGCCAGACGATCGCCGGTGGTGCGGATCACCACCGTCTCGGGCCGCGCGCCGTGCGCGCGCAGCGCCGCCGCGACCTGCTCGCACTGCACCAGGGCGAGGCGGCTGCCCCGGGTGCCCAGCCGCACCCTCATTCGGCGGAGCCGGATCCGCGGAGACCGAAGAGCTCCGAGATCACCTCGACGAGGCGACGCCCGTGACCGGCGCGCGAGGAGTCCTTCAGCGCCACCGTCGGCGCGTGGAGCACCTTGTTGACGATGGCCTGGCTGAGCGCGTCCATCACCCGGCGGGTATCTTCCGAGGCGCCGGGCAGGCGCGCGAGGGCGCGCGCGAGCTCAACGCGGCGGATCGCCTCCAGCTTCTCGCGCAGCGACACGATGGTGGGCACCACCTCCAGCTGCTGCAGGCGGCCGGCGAACTTCGCCACCTCGCGCTCCAGCAGCGCCTCCGCGCGCTGCGCCTCGCGCTGGCGCTCCTTCACGTTCGACTCCACCACCGCGCGGAGGTCGTCCACGTCGTAGCAGAATGCGCCCTCCAGGTCGTTGACCGCCGGCTCCACGTTGCGCGGCACCGCGATGTCGATGAAGAACAGCGGACGGCCCCGACGCGCCTGGAGCACCGCCCGCGCGCCCGCCGCGGTGACGATCGGCTCGGGGGCCGCGGTGGACGTGATCACGATGTCGACGTGGGACAGGGTGGCGTCGAGCTGCTCGAAGGGCACCGGCTCGCCGCCCAGCCCGCGGGCCAGCTCCTGGGCGCGGCTCCAGGTGCGGTTGGCCACGTAGAGCGGCAGCGCGCCCTGGTCGACCAGATGCCGCGCGGCCAGCTCGCCCATCTCGCCCGCGCCCACCAGCAGCACCGCCTTGCCCGCGAGCCCGTCGAAGATGCGCCGGGCCAGCTCCACCGCCGCGTAGGACACGGAGACCGCGAGCCGCCCGACGTCCGTCTCCGTGCGCACCCGCTTGGCCGCGCTGAAGGCCTGGCCCATGAGGGCGTGCAGCACCGGGCCCGCGGTCCCGGCCGCCTGGGCCAGCGCGAAGGCGTCCTTCACCTGCCCCAGGATCTGGGGCTCGCCCAGGACCATGGAGTCGAGGCTGGCGGCCACCCGGAAGGTGTGCCGGATCGCGTCCTCGCCGGTCGCGGTGTAGAGCAAGGGATCGAGGTCGCGCCAGGCGAGGCCGCGATGGCTGCCGAGGCGGCCGAAGGCCTGCGCGCGGGCCTCGCCCGGCACCGCCGCCACCCCGTAGACCTCGACCCGATTGCAGGTGGAGAGGATCATCCCCTCCTGGAGCGCGCCCCGGTTGACGAGGTCGCCCAGGATCTCGCGGATCTTGCCCTCCTCGAGCGCGAGCTGCTCCCGCACCTCGAGGGGCGCGGTCCGGTGGCTCATCCCGGACACGAACAGCACGCCGCGGGGGTCGGACCGGGGCTCGTCAGGACGCAAGGTGCCCGTGGAGGAGCGCGCCCGCGCTCAGGGTGACCAGCATCACGAGGAAGCCGGCGATGGAGAGATAGGCGGCGCGGCGGCCGCGCCAGTGGCCGATCACGCGGCCCAGCAGGGTGGCCGCGTAGATGAGCCACATGAGGACCGAGAAGACGACGAGCGGATCGAACGGCGCCACTCCGGCGCCGGGGCCGCGGGCCGACAGGGCACCGAGCGCGAGCCCCACCGTGAGAAACGGAAAGGCCACCGTGAGGGTGGCCACGGTCAGGCGATCCAGCCGCTCGAGCGGCGGCAGCGGGGTGTGTCCCGCGCCGGGCCGCTTCACCTTGAGCTGCCGCTCCGCCAGCAGGTACATCAGCGCCCCCCCGAAGTTCAGCACCAGCGCGGCCAGGCCCACCAGGATCAGGGCCACGTGCACCATCACCCAGCCGCTCGGCGCCGGCCCCTCGAACACGATCGATCGGAGCCCGCTCGGCAGGCCGAGCCCGAGCGCCAGCACCACCGGCAGCACGAACGCGGCGAGCGGCCGGATCCGCCGGCGCCGCTCCACCCAGAAGTCGAGCAGGATCGCGGCCCAGATCACCAGCGACACCATCTCGGGCAGCGTCGTGAACGGCAGGCGGCGGAGCTCCACGCCGCGCAGGATCACGGCCGCGGTGTGGCACACCCAGCCGGCCTGGGTCAGCAGGAGCGCGGCGCTGCCGAGGGCATCGCGCCGGCTGGCCAGCGCCGCGATCGCGGCCACCGCGGCCAGGATGTAGGCGGTGAGCGCCACGTCGAAGATCACCACGTTCACGGGGCGCCGGCCTCCCGTCCGTCCGCCGGCCGCCCCTCGTCGAGGTGTGAGTAGGTCCGCATGGCCCGCGTCGCTGACGGCCCAGTATAGCGAAGTGTCGCGCTCGGCGTGGCCAAGTTCGAGGACCGGCGCGCGTGGATCGATCGCGCCGAGCCTTCGTCGACGAGCTCGGGCGCGCCGGCCTCGAGCAGGTCATTGCGATTCCGGCGGTCCTCGACTACCGGCGGTGCTCGCGCGACAAGGGCGGGCCGCGCGCGCAGCAGCCTCGACTCGCGCCCATCCGGGTGGTATCCCGCCGTCGCGCGGAAAGGGAGGCGCAAATTTATGAAACGAGTCCTGATCGCTGCGATCGCCATGTTCGGAGCCGGAGCGTGGCTCCTGCCGTCCGCGACGCTGGGGCAGCAACGGCTTGTCATCAAGCCACTGGCCGAGAAACGAGTTGCGGACCTGCCGGCGGGAGAGCTGTTCTGGCGGATACAACGCTTCCCGACGCTCGCGCAGGCGCAGGCGGCGGCGGGACCCTGGGGGCTCGCCGCGGAGTCGGCCGGCACGGAATGGCTCTTCACGCTCGGCCCGGCGGGTGGATCGTCGGCCGGCGGCACCGTAGTGGCCGAAGTCGGACCAATCCATCGGATCGCGGCTTCGCAGTATCTGCTGCGGATCAACGAAGCCAGCGGTGCCCCGGGCAGCATCACCTCGGTGCACACGCATCCAGGCTCCGAAGCCTTCTACGTCCTGAGCGGAGAGCAAGACATTCGTACTCCTCAGGGCGTGGTGCGCATCGGAAGCGGCCGGTCCCAGGCGGGCAGTGGCAGCGATACGCCGATGCAGGTATCCAGCGGCGGCTCGACGGAGCTGCACGCGCTCGTGATGTTCGTGGTGGATGCCGGCAAACCGTTTTCTTCTCCGGCCAAGTTCCCGTAACCGGCGGGCCGGTATCGACCAGCCAGGACCGTGAGGCGACCGCTGGTCGCGTGGTCGAGGAAGCGGCGACCGCGGTGGCGGCGTCATCGGCCGGGCGCGATCCCGCGATCGTAGAGTACCCGCACCAGGAACAGCCCGTCGGCCGGCGCGGTCGGCCCCGCCCGGGTGCGGTCGCGGCCCCGCAGGAGCTCGCCGATCCAGCCGGGGGGCTGCGCCCCGCGTCCCACCTCGACCAGGCTGCCCACGATGTTGCGCACCATGTGGTGCAGGAAGCTGTCCGCGGAGAGCCACACCGCGAGCCGGCGCCGCCGGATCACCACCCGCGCGGAGCGGACGGTGCAGGTCGGGTCGCGATCGCGGCCGGCCGCCGCGCAGAACGCGCTGAAGTCGTGGGTGCCGCGCACGGCCCGCAGGGCCTCGCTCATCGCGGCGGCGTCGAGCGCGTACGGGACGTGCCAGGCGCGGCCTCGCGTGAAGGGATCGGCGGGGCTGCCGCGGTCGATCAGGTAGGCGTAGCGCTTGCCCCGGGCCCATCGGCGCGCGTCGAAGCCCGGCGGCGCCTCCGCGCAGGCGAGCACGCGGATGGCGGGCGGCAGCAGGGCGTTGAGCGCGCGCTGCAGCGTGGCGGGCGGCATCGGCGAGGTGGTGGCGAGGCTCGCGACCTGCCGGAGGGCGTGCACCCCCGCGTCGGTACGGCTGGCCCCGGTGACCTTCACGGGCGCGCCCAGCACGCGGCCGGCCGCCTCCGCGAGCAGCCCCTGGACGGTGGAAAGGCCGGGCTGCACCTGCCAGCCGTGCAGCCCGGCCCCGTCGTAGGCGAGCGTGAGGCGGAGCGCGCGCGCGGCGGTCAGCGGATCAGCAGCTCCGCGATCTGGATGCCGTTGAGCGCGGCCCCCTTGCGGAGCTGGTCGCCCACCACCCAGAAGTTGAGCGTGTTGGCCTGCGAGAGATCCTCGCGGATCCGCCCCACGTAGCAGTCGTCCTGCCCCTCCACGACCACCGGCATCGGGTAGCGGTTCGCCGCGGGCTCGTCCCAGAGCCGCAGGCCCGGGAACGTGGAGAACACCTCGCGCGCCCGCTCGCGGCTCACCTTGCGCTCGGTCTCCGCGTTCACCGCCACCGAGTGCGTGGTGAACACGGGCACCCGGACCGTGGTCGGCGACACCGGCAGGTCCGGCACCTCCAGGATCTTCCGCACCTCGTTCACCAGCTTGATCTCCTCGCCGGTGTAGCCGTTGTCGCTGAACTTGTCGATGTGCGGGATCAGGTTGAAGGCGATCTGGTGCTGGAAGAAGCGCGGGGTGATCGCCTCCCCGCGGGCCCAGGCGAGGGTCTGGCTCCGCAGCTCCTCGACGCCGTTGACGCCCGCCCCCGAGACCGCCTGGTAGCTGGTCGCGACCACGCGGCGAAGCCGGCCCGCGTCGTGCAGCGGCTTGAGCGGCATCACGGTGACGATCGTGGTGCAGTTCGGACAGGCCAGGATCCCCTGGTGGCCCTTCACCGCGTGCGGGTTGATCTCCGGCACCACCAGCGGGACGTGGGGGTCCATGCGGAAGGCGTTGGACTTGTCGATGACGATCGCGCCCGCCTTCACCGCCTGCGGCGCGTACTCCTTCGACTGGGCGGAGCCCGCCGAGAACAGGGCCAGCTCCACGCCCTTGAAGGAGTCGGGCCCGACCGCCTCCACCCTGATCGTCTCGCCCTCGAAGGTGACGGTCTTCCCCGCGGAGCGGGGCGACGCGAAGGCCCGCAGCGCGCGCACCGGGAACTTCCGCTCCTCGAGGATCTTCAGCGTGGTCTGTCCCACCGCGCCCGTCACGCCCACGACCGCCACCACCATCCCTGACGCCATGTCGTCGTCTCTCCTGTTCGTCGCTCTCGGAAGCGCGGGCCTAGTACGACCGCTCCACCTCGGCCACGATGAGGTCGCCCATCTCCTGGGTCCCCACCAGCTTGGTGCCGGCGGCGTGGATGTCCCGCGTCCGGTGGCCCTGCTCCAGCACCCGCAGCACCGCCCGGTCGATCCGGTCCGCGTCGTCGCCGCGGTCGAGCGAGTAGCGCAGCAGCATCGAGGCGGAGAGGATCGCCGCGATCGGGTTGGCCACGCCCTGCCCCGCGATGTCGGGCGCGGTGCCGTGCACCGGCTCGAAGAGCCCCTTCTTGCCGCCCGCGCCCCCCAGGCTCGCCGAGGGCAGCATGCCCATGGACCCGGCCAGGATCGCGGCCTCGTCGGAGAGGATGTCGCCGAAGGTGTTCTCGGTGACGATGGTGTCGAAGTGGGTGGGCTTGTGCACGAGCGCCATCGCGCAGTTGTCGACCAGCACGTGCTCGAGGCTCACCTGGGGGTAGTCCTGGGCCACCCGGGTCACCACCTCGCGCCACAGCTGCGAGACGACCAGCACGTTGGCCTTGTCCACCGAGGCCAGCCGCTTGCGCCGCTTCATGGCCACGTCGAAGGCCGCGCGCGCGACCCGCTCGATCTCCCGGACGGTATAGGCCATCGTGTTCACCGCGCGGGTCTCGCCTCCCGGCGCCTCGATCCGCCCGCGCGGCTCGCCGAAGTAGAGCCCGCCGGTGAGCTCGCGGATGACCATGAGGTCGGTCCCCTCGACCACCGAGCGCTTGAGCGGGGAGGCGTCCACCAGCATCGGGAAGCAGGTGGCCGGCCGCAGGTTGGCGAAGAGATCGAGCTCCTTGCGGATGGCGAGCAGCCCGCGCTCCGGCCGTCCCTCCTGCGGCAGGTTGTCCCACTTCGGACCGCCCACCGCCCCGAAGAGGATGGCGTCGGCCGCCCGGCAGAGGACGAGGCTGCTCGGCGGGAGCGGCCGGCCGGTGGCGTCGATGGCGGCGCCGCCCACCAGCGCGGTCTCGAACTCGAGCCCGAGCCCGGTCGCCCTCGCCACCGTCTGCAGCACGCGCTGCGCCTGGGGAGTCACCTCCTGCCCGATGCCGTCACCGGGCAGCACCGCGATCTTGTACGTGGCCATACGGGCCCTAGGGGCCGACCTCCTGGACGTCGCGCCCCCGGGCCGGGTGCACGAGGCGGTTCACCGCGTTGACGTAGGCGCGGGCGCTCGCCTCGATCACGTCGGTCGAGGTGCCCTTGCCGAAGACGACCGTGCCGTCGAAATCGACCTTCACCGAGACCTCGCCCAGCGCGTCCTTGCCCGAGGTGACCGCGCGCAGCTGGTAGTCTTGCAGGCGCCCCTTCATCCCGGTGATGGCGTCGATGGCGTTCAGCACCGCGTCCACCGGGCCGTCGCCCACCCCCGAGTCCTGGAAGACCTGCTCCTCCTTCTTGAGCCGGACGGTCGCGGACGGGATGACCCCGGTCCCGCTGATCGAGTGCAGGTAGTCGAGCGTGTACGTCTCGGGCACCTGGGCGATGTCGTCCTTCACGATCGAGATCAGGTCGTCGTCGAAGATCTCCTTCTTGCGGTCCGCGAGGTCCTTGAACCGCTTGAAGGCCTTGCCGAGGCCGCCCTCGTCCAGCTCGAAGCCCAGGTCCTTCAGGCGGGCGGCCAGGGCGTGCCGGCCGGAGTGCTTGCCCATCACCAGCTTGTTGGTGGCCCGCCCGATGTCCTGGGGGCGCATGATCTCGTAGGTGAGCTTCTCCTTCAGCACCCCGTCCTGGTGGATGCCCGCCTCGTGGGCGAAGGCGTTCTCGCCGACCACCGCCTTGTTGGGCTGGACGTGGACCCCGGTGATGTGCGAGAGCAGGCGCGAGGTCTTGAAGATCTCCTCGCTGCGCACCTGGGTGTCCACGCCGAAGAAGTCCTTGCGGGTGCGCAGGGCCATCACCACCTCTTCCAGCGAGGCGTTGCCCGCGCGCTCCCCGATGCCGTTGACCGCGCACTCCACCTGGCGCGCGCCCGCCCGGATCGCGGCCACCGAGTTGGCCACCGCCTGCCCCAGGTCGTTGTGGCAGTGCACCGAGATGACGGCCCGGCTGCTGTTCTTCACCCGCTCCCGGATGCGGGCGATGCGCTGGGCCCACTCCTCGGGGATGGCGTAGCCCACCGTGTCCGGGATGTTGATGGTGCCCGCGCCCGCGTCGATCACCGCCTCCAGCACGTCGCACATGTAGTCGAAGTCGGAGCGGGAGGCGTCCTCGGGGGAGAACTCGACGTCCGCGCAGTAGCCCCGCGCGTGCCGGACCGCCTCCACCGCCGCCTTCAGGACCTCGGCGCGGCTCTTGCGCAGCTTGTACTTGAGGTGGATGTCGGAGGTCGCCACGAAGGTGTGGATGCGCGGCCGCCGGGCGTACTTCACCGCCTCCCAGCAGCGGTCGATGTCCATGAGCCCCACCCGGCTCAGCCCGCAGATGATCGGCGAGCCCTCCAGCGACCCCACCTGCCGGGCCACCTCGCGGGTGGCCTCGAAGTCCTCGTCGGAGGAGATGGGGAAGCCGGCCTCGATGACGTCGACGTTGAGGCGCGCGAGCTGCCGCGCCATCTCGAGCTTCTCCGCGGTGTTCATGGAGAAGCCGGGCGCCTGCTCGCCGTCGCGCAGCGTGGTGTCGAAGATGATCACCCGATCCATGTCAGATCCTCCCGTGCGCGTCGCCGTGATCGCGATCCGCGAGAGCGCTCGCGTCGAGCCGGCCCGCCCACAGGGGGCGGGTCGGGCCGCTCAACACGTAGGCGGAGAAGAGCAGGAACAAGAACCACTGCGGGTGGGTGGCCACGATGAGCACGCCCAGCACCACCAGGACCAGCACGCCGGTCGGGCGCCGGCGCGCGAAGTCGATCTCCTTGAAGCTGTAGTACCGGAAGGTGGTCACCATGAGGATCGCCACCGCGTAGGTGCCCGCCGCGATGAGGGCGCCGAGCCAGCGCGGGATCTCGTCGTCGCCCAGCAGCAGCACCACCGAGGCCACGATGCCGGCCGCGGCCGGGATGGGCAGGCCCACGAAGTACCGGCGGTCGGTGACCCCCGAGTAGACGTTGAAGCGGGCCAGCCGCAGGGCCCCGCAGATGGCGAAGAGGAACGCGCCCAGCCAGGCCGCGCGTCCGAGGGGAGCCAGCGCGAAGGCGTAGAGCAGGAAGGCGGGCGCCACCCCGAACGAGACCACGTCCGCGAGCGAATCGAACTCCACGCCGAACTGGGTGGTGGTCTTGGTGAGCCGGGCGACCTTGCCGTCGAGCATGTCGAGGACCATCGCCACGAAGAGGGCCACCGCGGCCTCGACGAACCGGGACTGCGAGGCCATGATCAGGGCCCAGAAGCCGCAGGCGAGGTTGCCGGTGGTCAGCAGGCTGGGGAGCAGGAAGATCCCCCGCCGCGGCTGCTGCCGCAGCTCCTGCCATTTCCGTCGCCGGGGTCCGCGCCCGCCCTCGCCCGTGTGACGCCGCCTCATCGCAACACCCCCATGACCGACTCGCCTCCCCGCACTCGATCGCCCACCTTCACCCGGAGCTCGGTGCCGCGCGGGACCACCAGGTCCGTGCGCGAGCCGAACCGGATCAGCCCGTACCGCTCGCCGGCCCGCAGCGTGTCGCCGGGGCGTACCCGGCACACGATCCGGCGGGCTACCACCCCCGCGATCTGCCGCACCGCCACCCGCGCGGTCTCCCCTTCCAGGTTGACCGTGCAGCGCTCGTTGTCGTCCGCCTGCGGCCGGTACGCGGCCACGAACCCGCCCGCCGCGTACTCGACGTTCTTCACCAGCCCCCCGACCGGCGCCCGGTTGACGTGGACGTCGAGCGGCGACAGGAAGATCGACACCCGCACCGCCGGCCCCACCCAGGGGTCGGCCGCCTCCGTCACCGCCAGCACCCGCCCATCGGCGGGAGCCAGCACCGCGCCCGGCAGGGCGGGCGGGGTGCGCTCGGGGTCGCGGAAGAAGCCGAGACAGCAGAGCGCCGCCGCCCCGAACACGAGGGCGGCGGCCCACCAGCCCATCCAGCCCATGATACACGCCGCGATCGCGGGGGGCAGGATGAAGGGCCAGCCCTCCGCGGCGACCGGAACGCGCAAGCGATCTCCCGTGGAGCGGCCGCCGTCACTCCCGCGGCGGCTTGATCCAGGACATCATCTTGCGCAGCCGGCCGCCCACCTCCTCGATGGGGTGGTCGGCGTCGCGCTTGCGCATCGCGAGGAAGCCGGCGCGATGGGCCTGGTTCTCCAGCACCCACTCGCGCGCGAACTGCCCGGACTGGATCTCGGAGAGGATCTTCTTCATCTCGGCCTTGGTCCGGTCGTCGATGATGCGCGGACCCCGGGTGTAGTCGCCGTACTCCGCGGTGTCCGAGACCGAGTAGCGCATGTAGGCGAGGCCGCCCTGGTAGAACAGGTCGACGATCAGCTTCATCTCGTGCATGCACTCGAAGTAGGCCACCTCCGGCTGGTAGCCCGCGTCGACCAGGGTCTCGTAGGCCGCCTTGATCAGGTGCGAGACGCCGCCGCACAGCGTGGTCTGCTCGCCGAACAGGTCGGTCTCCGTCTCCTCCTTGAAGGTGGTCTCGATGACGCCGGCGCGGGTGCAGCCCACCCCCTTGCCGTAGGCCAGGGCCAGGTCGCGGGCCTTGCCGGAGACGTCCTGGTACACCGCCACCAGCGCGGGCACGCCCGGCCCCTGGGTGAAGAGGTCGCGCATCACGTGGCCGGGGGCCTTGGGCGCGATCATGGTCACGTCGACGTCGGCGGGCGGGACCACCTGGTTGAAGTGGATGTTGAACCCGTGGGCGAACATCAGCATCTTGCCCTTGGTCAGCACGCCCTTGATCGACTCCTCGAACACCTGGCGCTGGGTCTGATCCGGCAGCAGGATCATGACCACGTCGCCCGCCGCGGCCGCGTCGTTGACGGTCATGACGCGCAGGCCGTCCTTCTCCGCGCGCGCCCAGCTCTTGGAGCCCTTGTAGAGGCCCACCACAACGTTCTGGCCGGAATCCTTCAGGTTCAGCGCGTGCGCGTGTCCCTGGCTCCCGTAGCCGATGATGGCGACGGTCTTGCCCCGCAGCAGACCGAGGTCCGCGTCCTGGTCGTAGAAGATTCTGGCCGGCATGGTTCTCGCGCCTCTCTCTGGGTGTCCCTGGGTTGGAAGTCGGTCGTCTCGCCTAGTCCGCGAAGCCGACGACCCGGGGGTCGTCGGGGGCCGGCCGGGCATGGTCTCGCCCCTTGCCCAGCCGCTCCTCCACCTTGCGCAGCCGGGTCTTGGGGCCCCGCGCGATGGCCACCTTGCCGGTGCGGACGATCTCCTGGATGCCGAACGGCCGGAGAAGATCGATGATCCCCTCGATCTTCGACTCCTCCCCGGTGAGCTCCAGCGTGTAGGTGGTGGGCGTCACGTCCACCACCTTGGCCCGGAAGATGTCCCCGAGGCGCAGGATCTCGGCCCGGTTGGCCGGCTCCGCGTTGACCTTCAGCAGCACCATCTCGCGCTCGACGTGGTTCTCCTCGCTGAGGTCGGTCACCTTGATGACGTCGATCAGCTTGTGCAGCTGCTTGATCACCTGCTCGATGATGAAGGCGTCGCCCCGCACCACCAGCGTCATGCGCGACACCGAGGGGTCGAGGGTCTCTCCCACCGAGAGGCTCTCGATGTTGTACCCGCGGGCCGAGAAGAGCCCGGCCACCCGGGAGAGCACGCCGAACTTGTTCTCGACCAGCACCGCGATCGTGTGCTTCGCGACGTCTGCCACCACGTTCTCCTAGAATCCGGTCTGGGACTTCGCGGCCTTCTCCTTCACCTCCCGCGTGGGCGGGGCGAGGATCATGTCCTTGTTGGCGCCGCCGGCGGGCACCATCGGGAACACGCACTCGTCCTTGTCCACGCACACGTCCATCACCACCGGGGCCGGCGTGCTGAGCATCTTCTCGAGCGCGGGCACCACCTCGCTCGGCCGGGTCACCCGGATGCCCACGCAGCCGTAGGCCTCGGCCAGCTTGACCCAGTCCGGGATGCCGGGCAGGTCGATGGCGAAATAGCGCTCCTTGTAGATGATGCGCTGCCACTGGCGCACCATCCCGTGCCCGCTGTTGTTGATGATGATGGTCTTCACGGGCAGGTTCTCGGTGAAGCAGGTGGCGAGCTCCTGGCTGTTCATGGAGAAGGAGCCGTCGCCGTCGATGTTCACCACCAGCTTGCCGGGATGCGCGGCCTGCACGCCCATGGCGGTGGGCAGGCCGTAGCCCATGGTGCCGAGCCCGCCCGAGGTGCACCACCGCCGCGGGTGCTTGAAGCGATAGTACTGGGCGGCCCACATCTGGTGCTGCCCGACGCCGGTGACCACGTGGGCCTCGCCGTTGGTGAGGTTCGAGAGCTCCTGGATCACGTACTGCGGCTTGATCACCTCGTCGTCCCACTCGTAGCGGAGGGGGAAGTCGCGCTTCCACTCCGCGATCTGGGCCGCCCACTGACGCCGGCCCTCCGCCACCGCGGGCGGCACCCCGTTCTGGAGCTCCTCGCGCACCGCCTCCACCAGCCGGCGCAGCACCCGCTTGCAGTCGCCCACGATCGGGATGTCGACCTTGATGTTCTTGGAGATCGACGAGGGATCGATGTCGATGTGGATGATCTCCGCGTTCGGGGAGAACGCGTCGACCTTGCCGGTCACCCGATCGTCGAAGCGCGCGGCCACCGCGATCAGGCAGTCCGCGTGGTGCACCGCCATGTTCGCGTAGTAGGTGCCGTGCATGCCCAGCATGTCGAGCGACAGCGGGTCCGCCATCGGGAAGGCCCCCAGCCCCATGAGGGTCTGGGTGACCGGGATCTGGGTGAGGTCGGCGAGCTCGCGCAGCTCCGGGGAGGCGTCCGAAGAGATGGCCCCGCCCCCCACGTAGAGCACCGGCCGCCTGGCCCGCACCATCGCGCGGGCCGCCTTCTTGATCTGCCCGGGATGGCCCTCGTAGGTCGGGTTGTAGGAGCGGAGGTGCACGCGCTCGGGGTATTCGAAGGGCCACTCCTTGACCAGGATGTCCTTGGGCAGGTCCACGTGCACCGGCCCCGGGCGTCCGGTCGAGGCCAGGTAGAACGCCTCCTTGATGATGGTCGGGAGCTCCTTGCCGTCCTTCACCAGGAAGTTGTGCTTGGTGGCCGAGCGCGTGATGCCGACGTTGTCGGCTTCCTGGAACGCGTCGTTGCCGATCAGGTGCGTCGGCACCTGGCCGGTGAAGGCCACGATCGGAATGGAGTCCATCAGGGCGTCCTGGAGCGCGGTGACCAGATTGGTGGCCGCCGGCCCCGAGGTGACCAGGCAGACCCCGACCTTCCCGGACGTGCGCGCGTAGCCTTCCGCCGCGTGCCCGGCGGCGGCCTCCTGGCGCACCAGGATGTGGCGGAGACCCTCGAAGTCGTACAGGGCGTCGTAGATCGGCAGCACCGCGCCGCCCGGCAGACCGAAGATGAGATCCACGCCTTCCCGCTTGATGCACTCGAGGACGATCTGGGCACCTGAAAGCTTCACCGCTTCTTCCCCCTTTTCGTGCTGGTCTTCGCGCTCCCGTGACTTCCCTTCACATGTGGCCGCGCCTCGCCCTGCGCGTCGCGCGGCTCCTTCACCTGCGCCTGGGCCGCGGCGAGCCACGCCACCGGCACCATGTAGGGCGAGCACGACACGTAGGTCATGCCCACCCGGTGGCAGAATTCCACCGACGACGGCTCCCCGCCGTGCTCGCCGCAGATGCCGACCTTGAGATGGGGCACCGTCTTCCGCCCCCGCTCGATGCCGATCCGGATCAGTTCCCCCACCCCGCGCTGGTCCAGCACCGCGAACGGGTCGTGGGGCAAGAGCTTCTTCTCCAGGTAGAAGGGCAGGAACTTGCCGATGTCGTCACGGCTGTAGCCGAACGTCATCTGGGTCAGGTCGTTGGTGCCGAACGAGAAGAACTCCGCGTACTCCGCGATCCGGTCTGCGACCAGCGCCGCGCGCGGCACCTCGATCATCGTGCCCACCGAGTACTTCACCGGGCGGCCGGTCTCCGCGATCACCTGACGCGCCACCCGGTCGGTCATCTCGCGGGTGAGCTGCATCTCGGCCACCGTGCCGGTGAGGGGGATCATGATCTCGGGCTCCACCGAGAGCCCCTCCCCCGCCACCTGGCAGGCCGCCTCCATGATGGCCCGCACCTGCATGTCGTAGATCTCGGGGAACGTGATGCCGAGGCGGCAGCCCCGGTGCCCGAGCATCGGGTTCGCCTCCTGCAGGGCCTCGAGCCGCGCCTTCAGCGCGCCCAGCTCCGCGTGCCGCTCCGGGTTGAACCCCCGGGCGTCGAGCCGCGTGTACTCCTCGAGCACTTCCTTGTACTTCGGCAGGAACTCGTGCAGGGGCGGATCGAGGAGCCGGATCGTCACCGGGTGCGGCGCCATGGCCCGGAAGATCCCGATGAAGTCCTCCCGCTGCAAGGGCAGCAGCCCGTCCACCGCCTTCCGCCGCGCCTCGGTGTCCTGGGCCATGATCATGTTCCGCACGATCGGGATGCGCTCGTCGCCGAAGAACATGTGCTCGGTGCGCACCAGCCCGATGCCCTCGGCACCGAATTCGCGCGACTTGGCCGCGTCGGCCGGCGTGTCCGCGTTGGCCCGGACTCGCGTGGTGGCGGTCTCCTGGGCCCAGGTCAGGATCCGGCGGAACTCGTCCGAGAGCTTGGGATCGACGAGCGGCTGGGCGCCGACGATCACCTCGCCGGTGGCCCCGTTGAGGGTGATCACCTGCCCCTCGCGCACCACCGCGCGTCCGGCCCGGAAGAGGCGGTTCTCCTCCTCCACCACCACGTCGCCCGCCCCCACCACGCAGCACTTGCCCCAGCCGCGCGCCACCACCGCCGCGTGCGACGTGAGCCCGCCCCGCGAGGTGAGCACGCCCTGGGCCGCGTGCATGCCCGCCACGTCCTCGGGCGAGGTCTCGGCGCGCACCAGGATGACCTTCTCCTCGCGCAGGGCCATCTCGACCGCCTTCTCGGGATCGAACACCACCTTGCCGACCGCCGCGGCCGGGGTGGCCGGGAGCCCCTTGGCGATGGCGGTGTACTTGGCCTCCGGGTCCACCGTCTTCACGAGCAGCTGGTGCAGCGAGGCCGGGTCCACGCGCAGGAGCGCGGTCTTCCGGTCGATGCGCTTCTCCTTCTCGTGCATGTCCACCGCGATGCGGATCGCGGCGGCCGCGGTGCGCTTGCCGGAGCGCGTCTGGAGAATGAACAGGCGCCCCTCCTGCACCGTGAACTCGATGTCCTGCATGTCACGGTAGTGCGCCTCGAGCTTGTCCTTGATCGCGGTGAGCTTCTTGTACACCGCCGGCATCTTCTGCCTGAGCGCGTCCAGCGGCTCGGGGGTGCGGATGCCCGCCACCACGTCCTCGCCCTGGGCGTTGACCAGGAACTCGCCGAAGAAGCGCCGCTCGCCGCTGGCCGGATCGCGCGAGAAGCACACCCCGGTTCCGGAGGTGGGACCGAGGTTGCCGAACACCATCGCCATCACCGTCACCGCGGTGCCCCAGTCGTCGGGCACCCGGTGGATCCGGCGGTAGTCGACCGCCTTCTTGGCCCACCACGAGTCGAACACCGCGTTGACGGCCAGCCGCAGCTGCTCGTGCGGGTCCTGCGGGAAGGGCCGCCCGGTCTTCTCCTGCACCAGCGCCTTCAGCTCCGCGACCAGCCCGCGGAGGGCCTCCGGGGGCAGGTCCGCGTCGGTGCGCGCCCCGACCCGGGTCTTGGCGGCCTCCAGGAGCGCGTCGAGCGCGCGCCGCTCGATCGAGAGCACGACGTCGCCGAACAGCGTGATGAAGCGGCGGTAGCAATCCCACGCGAAGCGCTCGTTGCGGGTCCGCCGGGCGAGCCCGTCCACCGAGCGGTCGTTCAGGCCCAGGTTGAGGACGGTGTCCATCATGCCCGGCATCGACACCCGCGCGCCCGAGCGCACCGAGACCAGCAGCGGCCGATCGGGATCGCCCAGGCGCCCGCCCGCCGCGGCCTCGAGGCCGGACAGCGCGCTCATCACCTGGTCCCACAGCCCGGGGGGATACTTCTTGCCGCCGGCGTTGTAGGCGGCCCAGGCCTCGGTGGTGATCGTGAAGCCGGGCGGCACCGGCACGCCCAGCCTGGTCATCTCGGCCAGCTCGCATCCCTTGCCGCCCAGGAGCGAGCGGAGCGCGCTCGAGCCGTCGGCCTTGCCGTTGGCGAACGCGTACACGTACTTGGGGGCTCGCGTCGATGGAGCTCCCCCGCTGCGGCGTGTGGCCCTGCGACTCACGGCGTGCGCCATCAACGTCCCCCTGACGAGATGCTCGGCGGTGGCAGAGAAAAAGACACAGGCCCGGTCGGGGGCCTGCGTTATTGGGGTATGCTAGGCCCCGCGGCCGGCGATGTCAACGATTTGATCTAGCAGCAACGGGCACTTACACGCCCCGGGCCGCGGGCGCGGCGGGGCGATCAGCTGCGGGACTTGCGTCGGCCGCTGCCCGAGCCGCCGGCCGCGGGGTCGCCCTCGCTTCCCGTCACCAGCGTTTCCACCGCGATCAGATGGTCGAGCATCGCGCGATGGGCCGCCACCTCGTCCCGCCGTTGCACCGCGGCCAGGATGCGCCGGTGGTCCTGGTGCGAGCGGGTCGGCCGTCCCGGCATGTGCAGCGACTCCTCGCGACTCTGGGTCAGCAGGTCCATGAGCGCGTTCACGATCCGGGTGATCGCCCGGTTGTGGGCGCTGTTGGCGATGGCCGCGTGCAGGGCGGTGTCCTGCATCATACCGGTCCGCCCCGCCGCCACCTCCTTCGCCTGGTCCTCGAGGATGCGCTCCATCTCGAGGATCTCCTCGCGGGTGGCCCGCCGGGCCGCGAGGGCCGCGATGGCGGGCTCGAGCAGGCGGCGGGCCTCGAAGAGCTCCCCGACCGCCTCGCGGTGAGGCAGGATCACCAGGGCCAGCGGCTCGATCAAGGTCTCCACCGAGACGTCGCGGACGAAGGCCCCCTCGCCCGCCCGGATCTCGATGAGGCCGCGGCTCTGGAGCGCGCGGAGGGCCTCGCGCACCGAGGTGCGGCTCACCATGAACTTCTCGGCGAGGTCCCGCTCGGGGGGCAGGCGGTCGCCCGACTTCAGGCGTCCTTCCGCGATCAGCTGCTTGACCTGGCGGACGATCTCCTCGTAGATGCGCGTGGACTTGACCGGCTCCAGCTCCATCGTCCTCAGGCCTCCCGCCGGGCGGGCGGGCCCGGCGTGGCGGCGCGCGCCAGCCACCAGCCCAGCAGGGTGAGCGCCGCGGCCAGGATGAGCGAGAGCACGTCGTCCACGGTCTCGGCGTGCTCGCCCAGCCAGGAGCGGACCACGGGATCCTCCATGATCATCTCCCCCGCCACGTAGCCCAGGATGCCGCCCCCGACCCAGATGATCCACGCGTAGCGCGCCATGAGGCGCGCGAGGAAGCCGCTCCCCCACACCACGATCGGCAGCGAGAGCATGATGCCGACGGCGACCAGGATCAGGTCGCCGTGGGCCGCGGCGGCCACCGCCAGCACGTTGTCCAGGCTCATGGTGACGTCCGCCACCACGATGATCCACACCGCCTGGCGGAGCGAGGCCCCGTGGCGCACGTCGCCCTCCTCGTGGCCGCCCGGCCGCACCAGCTTCACCGCGACCCACAGCAGCAGGAGACCGCCGATCACGCGCAAGAGCGGGATCGTGAGCAGGGCGCTCACGACCGCGATGAAGAGCAGCCGCAGGGCCACCGCCGCCGCGGTGCCCCAGATGCGGCCGAGCCACTGCTCCCGGCGGGGCAGCGAGCGCACCGCGAGCGCGATGACGAGGGCATTGTCGCCCGCCAGCGAGAGATCGATGATGACGATGCTCGCGAGGCGCGCCCAGAACTCGGGATCGAGCAGCATGCCCATGTCGCGGTCTCTATGAGTGGCGAGCGTGCGGACGGGCCAGCCACCAGCCGGTGCCGGCCAGCGCGATCGCCAGCGCTCCCGGGACAGGATACTCCAGCGTCGGGGCCACCGGACCGAGCCAGCCGGCCAGCAGCGGATCCTCCAGCATCATGTCCCCCGCCACGTACCCCAGGAGCCCGCCGCCCGCCCAGATGATCCACGGGTACCGGTTCATCAGGCTCGCGAGCAGCCCGCTGCCCCAGACCACGACCGGCACCGACATCGCGATGCCGAGGGCCATCAGCACGAGGTCTCCGTGGGCGGCCGCCGCCACCGCCAGCACGTTATCGAGGCTCATGGTGACGTCCGCCACCACGATGATCCAGACCGACTGCCAGAACGAGGCCCCGTGGCGGCTCCCGCCCGGCTCCCCCTCCACCGGGCGCATCAGGCGGTAGCCGATCCAGAGCAGGAGCAGCCCGCCCAGGAGCCGGAGCAGCGGGACCCGCAGCAGGAGCGAGACGACGCCCACGAAGACCAGGCGCAGCACCACCGCCCCCGCGGTGCCCCCCAGCTGCCCCAGCAGCCGCTGGCGTCCCGGCAGCGCGCGCACCGCCAGCGCGATCACCACCGCGTTGTCGCCCGAGAGCAGCATGTTCAGCAGACCGATCTCGAGCAGGTGCGCCCAGAACGCGGGCGTCTCGAGGATCACGGGCGGAACCCGCGCCGCCCGCGCTCAGCCATCGTGCGGGGCCGCCACCTCGACCGGGGGCTTTCGCTCCCCGCGCGCGCGTCGGACGTAGGGATTGATCACCGGCAGGGCGAAGAACAGGAGCGCGACCGCGGTGATGAGACCCGAGATCGGACGCTCGAAGAAGATCAGCAGCGAACCCTGGGACATGATCAGGCTCTGGCGGAGCGCGTTCTCGGCGAGGTCGCCCAGCACGAGGGCCAGCACCAGCGGAGCGAGCGGGTAGTCGAGCTTCTTGAACACGTAACCGATCACACCGAACAGCAGCATATACCAGATGTCGATCATGCTGTCGTGCACGGCGTAGGAGCCGATCGCGCACACCGCCACGATGACCGGGGTGAGGATCGCGAACGGGATCCGCAGGATCGCGGCGAAGAGCGGCACGAAGGCCAGCACCATCGCGACCCCGATCACGTTGCCGGTGTACATGCTCGCGATGAGCCCCCACACGAACTCGGGCCGCTCCTTGAACAGCATCGGCCCCGGCTGCAGCCCCCAGATGATGAGCCCGCCCAGCATCACCGCGGCGGTGGGGCTGCCCGGAATGCCGAGAGTGATCATGGGGAGGAGCGCGGCGCCCCCCGCCGCGTGGGCCGCGGTTTCCGGGGCCACCACCCCTTCGAGCTCGCCCTTGCCGAAGCGCTCGGGATGGCGCGAGAAGCGGCGCGCGAACGCGTAGCTCATGAACGAGGCGGGCGTGGCCCCGCCCGGCTTGAAGCCCATCCAGAAGCCGATGAACGCGCTGCGCACGATGGTGCGGTAGAGGCGGGGGAGCTGGCGCCAGGTCCGGACCACCACCGCGGAGTTGATGCCCGCGGTCACCCCACGGAACGAGAGGCCCTCCTCGACCGACAGCAGGATCTCACCGATGCCGAACAGGCCGATCACCGCCACGATGAAGTCGAAGCCCTTCATGAGGTCGGTGATGCCGAAGGTCAGCCGCAGCTGGCCGGTGACGATGTCGAGCCCGGCGCAGGCCAGGATGAACCCGATGAGGATCGACGCCAGCGACTTGACCGGGTTGCCGCCCCCGAGCCCGATGAAGGACGAGAAGGTCAGCAGCTGGATGGCGAAGAACTCGGGCGGGCCGAACCTGAGCGCGACCTCGGCGAGCAGCGGGGCGAAGAGCGTGATCAGCACCACCGAGAAGACGGCGCCGAAGAACGACGACGTGAAGGCGGCGGTGAGCGCCTCCCCGCCCCGCCCCTGGCGGGCCATCGGGTAGCCGTCGAAGGTGGTGGCGACCGACCACGGCTCGCCCGGGATGTTGAACAGGATCGATGTGATCGCCCCGCCGAAGAGCGCGCCCCAGTAGAGGCTCGTGAGCAGGATGATCGCCGAGTTCGGGTGCATCGAGAACGTGAGCGGCAGCAGGATCGCGACCCCGTTGGCCCCCCCGAGACCCGGCAGCACCCCGATGACGGTGCCGAGGGTGATGCCCAGCACGGCCACCGCCAGGTTGCCCGGGTGCAGGGCGACCTGGAAGCCGAGCAGCAGGTTCTCCCAGCCCATCGCTCAGTATCCCAGCCAGGCCTCGAGGGGCCCCTTGGGCATCGGCACGAGGAACCACTGCTCGAACACCACGAACGTGATCACCGGGAACAGCACGCCGAGCAGGATCACCGGGATCCAGCCGTAGCGGCCGATCCAGCGCATGTAGAAGCCGAGGAAGACCGCGCTGGCCACGTAGAGGCCGAGCCACTGGACCAGCACCACGAAGCCGGCGGCGGGAAGGAGCGTGCTGAGCACCGGCCGGAGCTGCGCGCGGGTGACGAAGGGCTTGCCGTCCCCCCGCCGCCACGCCTGCCCCGCGATCACCCCGCTGGCCGCGAGCAGGAACATCGCGAGCCAGAACGGGAAGAACCCGCTCTGCGGCCCGTCGGTGCCCCAGCCGATCCCGAGACGCAGCGAGTCCCAGATGACGAGGAGGCCGCCCGCCATCAGGACCAGCGCCGTCGTCAGGTCCGCCGTGCGCATGAGCGCTCCGGGATGGGCGCGGCTACTTCTTCAGGAGCCCGCCCTTCGTCATGAGATCGCGATGGAGCGCCTCGGCCTCCCCCAGCCACTTCACGAACTCGGGCCCCGTCTCCCACGCCGGCTTCAGCGCGCCCTGGTTCAGGTAGTCCTTGAACTCGGGCGTCTCGTAGACCTTCTTCAGCATGGCCTGGTACCACTCGACGGCGTCCTTCGGCATGTCGGGCGGCCCGAAGATCCCGCGCAGCATGAGGTACGAGATGTCGGCCCCGAGCGCCTCCTTCACGGTCGGAATGTCCTTCCACTCCGGCACCGTGATTCGCGCGGTGTCGAACACCGCCAGCGGCCGCACCCGGCCCGCCTTCCAGTGGCTCGCGCACTCGATCGGATTGTTCACGGTCGAGTCCACGTGCTTGCCCACAAGGTTCACGCACACCTCCCCGCCGCCCTTGAACGGCAGGTAGGTGAACTTCACCCCGGTGGCCTGCTCGAGCCGGATGGTGAGGATCTGGTCCTCCTGGGCCGACCCGGTCCCGCCCATCTTCATGCGGTCGCCGCCGGAGCGCTCCTTCACCGCCGCGATGTACTCCCTGGCCGACTTGTAGGGCGTCTCCGCGTTCACCCACAGGATGAACTCGTCGAGGGCCATGCGGGCCAGCGGGGTGAGGTCCTTCCAGTTGAACGGCACCCCGGTGTGGAGCGGGGTCGTGAAGAGGTTGGACAGGGTGATGATGATCGTGTGGGCGTCGCCCTTCTTGCCCTTGACGTGCAGGAAGCCCTCGGCGCCCGCCCCGCCCGACTTGTTGACCACGATCATGGGCCGCGGGGAGAGCTTGTGCTTCTCCACGATGCCCGCGATGAGGCGCGCCATCTGGTCCGCCCCCCCGCCGGTGCCGGCGGGGATGACGAACTCGATGGGCTTGGTGGGCTCCCACGCCGCCCACGCGGCGGGGCCGCTCCACAGGATGCCTGCGACCGCTAGCAGCACAGCGAGACGCCGCAGATGACGGGTCATGGCCGCCTCCTCTGGTTTCGGGCGGTGGGTATGCGGGCGACGCGACCGCTCTACTTGTCTCCGGGCCGCTCCTTCCGGAACGGGATCACGCCCGGAATCTCCCACTTCTCCCACATCTCGTCCACCTTGGCCTGGAAGTAGTCCAGGTCCTCCTCGGTGAAGTGGGCGAAGCGCCCCTGCTTGAGCAGGTACTCCCGCACCGGCTTGCGCGGGCGACCTTCCACGATGGCCTTGGACTTGCCGTAGTGCCGCACCACCCCGTCCTCGACCTCGTAGAGCGGGAAGATGCCGGTCTCCACCGCCAGCTCGCCCAGCTCGTGGGAGAGCATCGGATCGTAGTCCCAGCCCTTCGGGCACGGGTCGAGGGAGTGGATGAAGGTCGGGCCCCCGATGCTGAGAGCGCGACGGACCTTGTTCATCATCTCCACCGCGTAGGAGGCGTCCACGGTGGCCACGTACCGGCACTCCGGGTGGCCGGCCGCGAGCATGCCCGCGGTGTTCTTCTTCCAGCGGGTGTGGATGATGCGCTTGACCGAGCCCGGCGGGCTGAACGTGGTGTTGGCGCCGTAGGGCGTGGAGCCGGAGAGCTGGATGTCGGTGTTGGCGTACGACTCGTTGTCGTAGAGCAGGATCAGCGAGTTGTACTCCCGGTGGGTCAGGGTCGCCGAGATCGCGCCCAGCCCCATGTCGGCGCCGCCGCCGTCGCCGCAGAACGCGATGACGTTGATGGGCTCCGCCTTCATCTTGCCCTTCTTCATGAGCGCCTTCAGCCCCGCCGAGGTCCCCAGCGCGGCCGAGCCGGACGAGCCGAGCTGGGTGTGCATCCACGGTACCACCCACGGGGTCGTGTAGTAGGTGGTGTTGGCCACGTACATGCAGCCGGTGGAGCCCAGCACGATCGTGCGCGGACCGGCCGCCTTCACCATGAGCTTCATCACCAGCGCCGACTCGCAGCCCTGGCAGGTGCGGTGACCGGAGGTGAAGTACTCCTCGATGGTGACCTTCTTGACGCCCCGGAAGGGCTCGAGGATCTGGGTCGCGTTCGTGAATGCGGTATCGGCCATGAGGTTGATCTCCTCTCGCGCGCTATTCTCTGACGCCGAGCCAGTGCGTCTTGGAGTCCGACTTGCCGGCCTTCGCGGCCGCGAAGCACATGTCGGCGGCCTTGGCCACGTCCTCGAGCGTCACCTCCCGGCCGCCCAGCCCGCAGATGAAGCTCAGCAGCGGCGGGCGGCGCTCCGAATTGTACAGGGCGGACCGGATCTCGTTGGCCACCACCCCCGAGTTGAAGGGCGAGCCGAACGAGTAGTCGCGATCGATCACCCCGATCGCGGCCGCCTTCGAGAGCACCTTCACGATCCGATCGGTCGGAAAGGGCCGGAACCACCGGGGCCGGAGCAGCCCCACCTTCTTGCCCTGGGCCCGCATGTTGCGGATGGCGACCTTCATCGACAGCGAGATCGTCCCCATCCCCACCAGGACGATCTCCGCGTCGTCGGTCATGTACTCCTCGAACCAGGGGTTCTCGGGCCCCCGCCCCATGACCTTCCGGAAATCCGCGTAGGCCTCGTCGATCACCCCGGAGGCCCGCTTCATCGCCTCGTCGTTCTGCCGCCGGATCTCGATCACCCAGTCCTCGTTGGCCTGCGGGGCCACCGTGATCGGATTGTCGGGATGCAGCTGCAGGTCGCCGCGGTCGTAGCGCGGCAGGAACTTGTCGACGAGGGCGCGGCTCGGCACCTGGCAGAGCGCCTGGGAGTGGGTCAGGAAGGCCCCGTCCGCCGAGATCGCGGTGGGCAGGAACACCCGCCGGTCCTCCGCGATACGGTACGCGAGCAGCGTGGTGTCGAGCATCTCCTGGGCGGTGTCCACCCAGACCAGCATCCAGCCCAGATCGCGCACCACGAGGGCGTCGTTGTGCTCGACCCCGAACGCGCCCGGGTCGTCCAGCGCGCGGTTGCCGACCATGCAGACCATCGGCACCCGGAGCGGCGGGGTGACGGTCAGGCACTCCATCGCGTACATCCAGCCCACGCCGGAGGAGCCGCAGAACACGCGGGCGCCCACCGTGGAGGCGTGCTTCACGATCTCGAACTGGCTGTGCTCGCCCTCGGCCACAATGTACTCGGCCACCAGGTGGCCGTTCGCGATCTTCTTCGCGATGGCCTGCATGACGGTGTCGTAGGGCCGGATCGGGTACGCGGTCACCACGTCGATGTCGGCCAGGGCCAGGGCCTCCGCGCACGCCTCGCTGCCCGAGATCAGCATCTCCTTGTGATCGGCGACCGCTCCTGCGGGCTTCTTGGTCTCGACGGCCATTGGTCTGTCTCCTCCTACTTCTTCGACTCGGCGTTCTCGCCGGGAATGCCCGCGGTGATCTCGATGCCGCCCGTCTCCAGCTCCCGCTTGATCTCCTCCTCGTACTGGCCGCGGAAGCGGAAGCCGTGGGAGCGGGTGATGTGCTCCCTGCTGCGGATCTTGTCGGTCAGCCACGTCTTGTACTTGGCCTTGTCCTGCCGCCACATCTCCCACTGGCTCGCGTTGTCCTCGAAGGCGTCCTCGCGCACCATGGTGACGCAGTCCTTGGCCGGGCACACCGCCTCGCAGACGCCGCAGCCGCAGCAGGCCTCCATGTTGGCGTCGTAGAGGCCGTCGGGGGTGACGTCGAAGCAGGAGTCGGGGCACTGGATCCAGCACAGCGTGCACTTCACGCACTTGTCGAAGTCGATCACCGGCCGCATGGTGCGGGTGGTGAACTTCTTGAAGTACGGGTTGCGCTCCGGCACGTAGCCCTTGCCGCCCTCCATCGGCTTGCCGATCGGGATGGCCGGGATCGACACGCCCTCGCGCATCTCCCACCACTTCGGCATCTCGAAGGCGTACGGGGTCTCCGGGTTGCCCTCGCTGGTGTCGACCGGCCGGGTCTCGAGCCGCTCGTACGCCTTGCGGGCGGAGGCGACCTTCAGGTCGGAGCCCCACTCCGCTTCCTTGATCGCCAGGCAGACCGCGTCCAGCGAGAGGAAGTCGGGCTGGATCTTGGCCAGGGCGCCCAGGATGCGCGCCTCGGTGTGGTCCTCCTTGTAGACCCAGAGCCCCGAGAAGGAGGCCTTGGCGCGGATCAGGGCGAGGTTGTAGGGCGCCTCCTTCTTGTGGATGTCCTTCAGGAGGTCGGCCGCCGGCTGCAGCGACGTCATCAGCACGGTCCCGCCCGAGACGGTCAGCCGGTTGATCGGCTGCAGCCCGTACCACGCCCAGGACTCCACGCCCTTGGCCAGCGTGTCGTCGACGCAGATGGTGACGTCCACTTCCTTGGGCTCGTAGCGCGCCATGTTCTGCTCGAGCTCTTCCTGCGTGTCGGCCACGATCGCGAAGTCCTTGGCCGGGATGCCGTTTCGCTGCGGGCTGTCGCCGTACCGCCCGAACGCGATGCCCCATCGGCCCGCCTTGCGGGCGGAGAACACGATGCCCCGGCAGATCCGGGCCGCGAGGTTCTTCTGGAAGATGCCGCGGTAGACGACTTCGCAGGTGAAATGCGCCATGCCTTCCTCCTCGAACGAGCGGCGTTGCTTGCGCGACTGGGTGCTTTGGTCGGCTGGTCGGACCATACCTTGCGCCCGGGTCCGGGGGCTGTCAAGCGCAAAGCCGCGAGGAGGGTCAAGTGGCTCAGGCGAGACGCCGGGCGCCGCCGAGCCGGCGGCGACCGTGACGGCGGTGGTGCGCGGCCACCTTCATGCGGTTGCCGCAGACCGCCATCGAGCACCAGCGGCGGCGGCGGGCCCGCGACCGGTCCCGGAAATAGAGGATGCAGGCGGGGTTGGCGCACTGCCGGATGCCCGACCCCCGGCCGGCCGCGATCAGCGGGGCGAGGGCGCGGGCCACCGGAGCGAGGGCGCGAAGCGGGCCGGCGACGCCCGGCATGTCGGCCAGGCCCCACCCGGATCCGCGGCGGACCAGGCGGGGGACTCCGAGACCCCAGCCGAGGGCCTCGTTGACCTGCTCCACCAGCGCGGCCGGCACCGGCCGCCGCGCGGCCAGGGTGTCCAGGACGTCGCGCGCGGTCGCGCGCAGGGCGTGAGCCTGCGCGAGCGCGGCGGCGCAGCCGCGCGCATCGTCAGCGGCCATCGCCCGGAGGGCGGCCGCCTCGTCCCGTCCGAACCCGCCGCGCAGCTCGAGGAAATCGATCAGCGCCCGCCACGAGCCGAGCTCGTCCGGCGCCCCCGGCCGGCGCGGCACCGTGTTGGCGAAATCCACGGCCAGATCGTCTCCGACCTTGATGAACGATCTTCGGATCATCCGCTCAAGTGCCGCCGAATCAAGACGTTCTCGCCAATCTGCGCACGCGGAATCGACTAACCTCTTTTCCCGATCTAAGAGGTTAGCACGAAAGGGGCAGCGGCCATGCACGTCGCGGAGATCTGGCGGTACCCGGTGAAGTCGATGGCGGGCGAGCGGCTCGAGCGCGCGGAGGTCGGCCTGGACGGGATCGCGGGCGATCGCATCGTCCACGTGAGCGGCCCGGGCGGCCGCGTGGTCACCTCGCGGACCCACCCGCGCCTGCTGGCCCTGCACGCGGCGCTCGGGTCCGACGGCGAGCCGCTGGTCGACGGCCGGCCCTGGACGGCGCCGGAGAGCGCAGCCGCCGTCCGGGCCGCGGCGGGTGCGGAGGCGCGGCTGGTGCGCTACGACGGGCCGGAGCGCTTCGACGTGCTGCCGCTGCTGGTCGGCACCGACGGCGCGTTCGAGCAGCTCGGGGTCGACCACCGGCGCCTGCGCCCGAACATCGTGGTGGGCGGCGTCGACGGGCTCGAGGAGCGGCGCTGGCCCGGCGGAGGCCTGCAGATCGGGGAGGTCGTGATCGGGGTGGCCAAGCTCCGGGGCCGCTGCGTCATGACCACCTACGACCCGGACACCCAGGGCCAGGACCTGTCGGTGCTGCGCCGGATCGTGTCCGAGTTCGGCGGGGTGATGGCGCTCGACTGCCGCGTGCTGCGCGGCGGGCGGATCGCGGTCGGCGACCCGGTGACGCTGCTCGCGGAGACGGCGGGCGTCTAGCTCCCCGCTCCCGGCGCGCCGGAGGCGCTCCGCACCAGATCGACGAAGTACTGGTGCACGGCCGGGTCGTCGGTGAGCTCGGGGTGGAAGGCGCCCACGACCACCGTGCCCTCCCGGGCCATCACGCACTCGCCGCGATGCTCGGCGATCCGGGTGACGCCCGGGCCCACCCGCCGGATCCGCGGGGCCCGGATGAAGACCATCTTGATCGGGCGCCACCCCTGCCCCAGGTCGCCGGTGCCCTCGGTCTCGAACGACTCCTTCTGGCGCCCGTAGGCGTTGCGCTCCACCGTGAGGTCGATGAACCCGAGCGAGGGCTGGGCCGGGTTCTGCACCTCGCGCGCGAGCAGGATCATCCCCGCGCAGGTGCCGAAGATGGGCCTGCCCGCGGCGTGGAACTTCTCCAGCGCGGGCACGAAGTCCCAGGCGTCCATCAGCTTGAGCAGCGTGGTGCTCTCGCCCCCCGGCATGATGAGGCCCGCCACCTCGTCGAGCTGCCGCGGCATGCGCACCTCGACCGACCCGACCCCGAGCCGGTCGAGGGCCTTCCGGTGCATGGCGAAATCCCCCTGCAGCGCCAGGACGCCGATCTTCATGCCGCCCTCGTCATGCGAGCCCGCTCCTTGAGTGATCTCCAACCAGGATCCGTTCCCGCTCGCGCAGCCAGCCCAGCACCGTCTCCGCGTTGCGGTCGGGCGGGAAGACCGGGTACCAGATGCGCTCGATGCGCCCCCGATCGACGAACCAGGCCATGCGCTTGATCAGGGTCGTCGGCCCCCCGCCCTCGACCGGGTACTCGAACGTGGGCAACCGCAGGGCGCGAATGAGCGCGAGGTCGCGATCGCTCAGCATCTCGAACGGCACGTGGTTGCGCTCGACGAACGCGCGCTGGTAGCCGGTCTCCTGGGTGCTCACCCCGTACACCGCCACGCCCCGGGCCAGGAACTGCCCGTGGAGGTCGCGAAAGCCGCAGCTCTGCGGCGTGCAGCCACGGGCGCCGGGAATGGCGTCCCACGCCGGCCCGGCCGGCCGACCCGGCTCCCCGGTGCGCGGATAGAAGAACAGCACCGCCGGGCTCGCCGCGATCTCCGCCACGTCCGCCCACCCGCCCGCCGTGGAGGCCAGGCGGACCGACGGCACCCGCGACCCGGGCAGGTGGTCGCAGGCGCCGTCGTCCCGCGGGACGGGCAGCGTACGGAAATCGGGCGTGTTCCCGCCGTCCATCGTCGAGCGCCGCTACCAACCCCGCGTCTGCAGCAGGTCGGACTCCTTCAGCTTGGACGTCTCGATGCCGGGCATCGCATCGCCGAGGCCCTCGGAGACCCGGGCCAGCACGTCGGGGTCCTTGTAGTGCGTGGTCGCCTGCACGATGGCCTTGGCCCGCGCCGCCGGATCCGACGACTTGAAGATGCCCGAGCCCACGAACACCGCCTCCGCGCCCAGCTGCATCATCAGCGCGGCGTCGGCCGGGGTGGCGATGCCGCCCGCCGAGAAGTTCGGCACCGGCAGATGACCGCTCTTCGCCACCCAGCGCACGAGCTCGTACGGCGCGCCGAGGTTCTTGGCCTCGGTCATCAGCTCCTCGTCGCCCAGCAGGGTCAGGCGGCGGATGCCGGAGGTGACCGCCCGCATGTGGCGCACCGCCTCCACGATGTTGCCGGAGCCCGCCTCCCCCTTGGTGCGCATCATGGCCGCGCCCTCGCCGATGCGGCGCAGGCACTCGCCCAGGTCGCGCGCCCCGCAGACGAAGGGCACCTTGAACGCGAACTTGTCCACGTGGAAGTGCTCGTCGGCCGGGGTCAGCACCTCGGACTCGTCGATGTAGTCCACCCCGAGCGCCTCGAGGATCTGCGCCTCCACGAAGTGCCCGATCCGGCACTTGGCCATCACCGGGATCGTGACCGCCTTCTGGATCTCCTTGATCTTGGTCACCGGCGACATCCGGGCCACGCCGCCCTCCTTGCGGATGTCGGAGGGCACCCGCTCGAGCGCCATCACCGCCACCGCCCCCGCGTCCTCCGCGATCTTGGCCTGCTCGGCGTTGGTGACGTCCATGATCACGCCGCCCTTCAGCATCTCGGCCAGGCCCACCTTCAATCTCAGAGTCCCGCTCTCCATGTCCTCGTCTCCTTTCGGGGTTGTACGGATCACTGCGTGAGTCGTGTCTCTAGCCTGGCCCGCACCGCCGGCCACTCCGCCTCCAGGATCGAGAAGGCGGCGGTGTCGCGGATCGCCCCGTCGCTCGCCGGCCGCGCCGCCCGCAGCACGCCGTCGAAGCGGGCGCCCAGGCGCAGGATCGCGGCGCGCGAGCGCCGGTTGCGGGCGTCGGTCATCAGGCTCACCCGGTGGACGCGCCAGGTCTCGAAGGCGTGGGTGAGCATCAGGAGCTTGGCCTCGGTGTTGATCGCGGTGCGCTGCGCGTCGGCCGCCAGCCACGTGGCGCCGATCTCCACCGCGTCCGGCCGGTCGGTCCCGCGCTGGTGGGCGTTGCCCTCGGGCCACGTCCAGTACTCGATGTTGAGGAAGCGCGTGGTGCCCACCACGCGCCCGGTGGACCGGTCCACGGTGGCGAAGGGCAGCGAGCGTCCGGCCGCCTGCTCGCCGAGCGCGGTCTGGATGTAGCCCTCCGTCTCGGCCGCGTTGCCGGGCACCAGCGTGAGGCCGTAGGTGTCGCGCGGCCCCGACGCCGCCTCGAGCAGGGCGGGCGCGTGCTCGAGGGTGAGCGGCTCGAGGCGCACCCACCGCCCCTCGAGCACCACCGGGACGACGACCGTCGGCGCGAGCGCGGCCACGCTCATGCGAGCGCCGCCTCCAGGTCGGCCTGGAGATCCGCCGGGTCCTCGAGCCCCACCGACACCCGGATCAGACCGGGGCCGATGCCCATCGCGGCCTTGGCCTCGTCGGAGAGCCGGCGGTGCGAGGTGCGCGCGGGATAGGTCCACGTGGTCGCCACGTCGCCGAAGCTCGGCGCGAACTCGAGCAGCCGCGCGCGGGCCATGAAGCGCTCCACCGCGGGCGCGCCGCCGCTCAGGTCGAACGAGAGCATCGCTCCCGCGTGCCGCGGCATGAGGCGCCGGGCCAGCGCGTGCTGCGGATGCGACGGCAATCCCGGGTAGTACACGCGCGAGACCGCGGGCAGCCGCTCCAGCGCGCGCGCGAGGGTGAGCGCGGTCGCGCTCTGCCGCTCCATGCGGACCGCGAGCGTGCGGGCCCCGCGCGTGGCGAGCCACGCGTCGAACGGGCCCAGGTTGGTGCCCGCGCGGATCATCGCGTTGCGGATCCGCGCGACCGGCTCCGCCCGCCCCGCCACCAGGCCGCCGGTCACGTCGCCGTGGCCGGAGATGAACTTGGTCAGGCTGTGCATGACCAGGGTGGCCCCGTGCGCGAGGGGCCGGAGGACCGCGGGCGAGGCCATCGAGGCGTCCACGATGAGCTCGATCCCGCGCCGCGCCAGCTCGGGGGCCAGCGCGGGCACGTCGGCGAGCCGCAGCAGCGGGTTGGAGATCGCCTCCACGAACACCGCGCGGGTCCGGGGCCGGAGCGCGCCCAGGATCGCCGCGGGGTCGGTTCCGTCCACGAAGTCGGTCTCGATGCCCAGGCGGCGGCCCTCGTCGCTGAGGAACGCGGCGGTCGAGCCGTAGAGGTCGCGCGCCGACACCAGGTGATCGCCGGCCTCGAAGAGGCCCAGCAGCAGCGCGGTGGTGGCGCCCATCCCGGACGCGCAGGCCACCGCGCCCTCCGCGCCCTCGAGCGCTGCGACCAGCTCCTCCAGCATCGCGTGGTTGCCGGTGCCGTAGCGGCCGTACACGAATCCCGGCTTCTTGCTCTCCCACACCGACTCGACGGTGTCCATGTCCTCGAACACGTACACGTTGGTCTGGTAGATGGGCGCGGTCAGGGGCCGACTGGCGGAGGGCACGTCGCGCCCTCCACGGGCGGCCAGCGTGTCGAAGTCCACGGCGTGTCCTCCTAGACCAGCGGCACCGCGGGCAGCACCGCCGCCGCGACCGGCTCCGGCTGGCGCTGGGCGTCCCGGATCGTATCGGCCAGCCGCCGGATGCCCTCGTCGATCTGGGCGAGCGGCAGCGCGGAGAAGGACAGGCGCAGCATGCGTTCGCCGCCGCCGTCCACGAAGAACGCGTTGCCCGGGGTGAACACCACCCCGCGCGCGGTCGCCCGCTCCAGCAGGAGGGAGGCGTCCAGGCCCTGGGGCAGCGTGACCAGCAACGAGAAGCCGCCCTCGTGGTCGCTCCACATCACGCCGGGCGGCATGCGCTTGCCGAGCGCGGTCAGGAGCGCGGCGCGCCGCCGCCCGTACTCGCGGAGGACCCGGGCCTGGTGGCGGTCGAGGAGGCGCTGGCGGCAGAAGTGGTAGACCGCGGCCTGGATGAGCGGGCTCGTGTGGATGTCGGCCAGCTCCTTCGCGACCTCGAGGCGCTCGATCAGCTCCGGCGCCGCCACCATCCAGCCGAGCCGGAGACCGGGGAAGAGGATCTTCGAGAAGGTGCCGACGTAGATGACCAGGCCCGAGACGTCCAGCGCCTTGAGCGGCGCGGGCGGACGCGGCCCGAAGAACAGGTTGCCGTCGAAGCCGTCCTCCAGGATCGGCAGCCGGTGGCGGGCCGCGACCTCCAGCACCCGCTTCCGGGTCTCGTCGCGCATGGTGAGGCCGGTCGGGTTGTGCGCGCTCGGCTGGCAGTAGAGCAGCTTGGGCGACTGGCGCTCCAGCAACCGGTCCAGGTGGGCGGGATCGAGGCCTCCGTCCACCATCGGGACCGGCAGGAGCTGCGCGCCGAAGGCCCGGAAGACCTGCATCGCGCGTGGGTAGGACGGCTCCTCGATCGCCACGAAGTCCCCCGGATCGAGCAGCGTGCGCGCCACCAGGTCGAAGCCCTGCTGCGAGCCGTTGACGATGAGGATCTCCTCGGGCCGGGCCTCCAGCCCGAAGCGCAACAGGTAGCCGGAGAGGAACTCGCGCAGGGGGGGATATCCGCGCGCCGGGTAGTACTGGAGCAGATCGGGGCCCTCCTCGCGGATCACCCGGTTCAGCACCCGACGGAAGGCATCGGTCGGGAAGAGCCCGCTGTCGGGCATGCCGCCCGCGAACGAGATCGCGCCCGGGCTCGGCCGGGGCACCTGGCTGTAGCCGCGACGACGGCGCGTGTCCGCGGCGATGACCTGCGCGGCCTTCGAGAAGAAGCCGGTCCAGTCGAGCCGCGGAGTCACCGCGCGGGGCGGAGCGGTCGGGCTGGGAACCCGGTCCGCCACGAACGTGCCCTGCCCCACGTGGGCGCGGGCCCAGCCGCCCGCGACCAGCTCGTCGTAGGCCTGGGCCACCGTGGTGCGGTTGACTCCCAGCTCCTGGGCCAGCTCCCGGGTCGCCGGCAGCTTCACCCCGGAGGCGAGCAGCCCCTGGCTGATCAGCCGCTCGAAGTGCAGCTGGATCTGCCGCGAGAGCGGCGCCTTGCCGGACCGTCCCGTTCCCCTGTCGAGCGCGATACGCATTGGTCCCCGATGTACCGGCCATTATTGTACCAATCCAAGCCGTGTAAACGGCCAATTGGATGATTCTAAAGCCATCCAATTGCCGGACGGGAACCCCGTGGTAACATGGCGCCCCCAGGGCTCCCCCTGGGATTCCCGCGAGGAGCAGCGAGAGGGGCAGGTATGCCGGGTGTCGTGGTGCTGGAGTCCATGTGGAACAAGAAGGGCCGTCTGCTCGACGAGGAGCCCTCGGTCCTCCCCTACCTCAAGGCCATTCGCCAGTCGCTGGCCTGGGAGGGCATCCGGGTCAACCTGGTCTACCGCCGCTTCTACTCGAGTTACGACCTGGGGCTCCTGCTCGAGGAGGTCCGCCGGCGCCGCCGCTCGTTCCAGGTGTGCTACATCGCCTCCCACGGCCAGCGCCGCAAGCTGGTGGGCATCGGCGACAAGGTCATCCGCCTCGAGCGACTGGTGGACCACTGCCGCCCGTCGCACGGCACCGGCTACATCTTCGGGGCGTGCGACTTCGTCACCCCGGACACCGCGCGCAACTTCCTGCTCGCCACCGGGGCGCGCTTCGTGGCCGGCTACCAGAAGGCGATCCCGTGGACCGAGTCCATGCTGGTGGACTGCCTGTTCCTGTCCTACCTGCTGGGCGGCACCATGAAGTGGGTGCGGACCAAGCACGGCGAGCGCATGCCGCCGCTGCGGGCCCTCGAGGATTTCGAGATCACGCGCTCGGAGAACCCCCAGAAGGTGGCGGGGCAGCTCTACCGGGACTTCCCGCTCGCGCACGACATCACGTTCTCGTGCTTCACCCTCGATCGCGGGCCGGGCCGCAAGCCCACCATGGAGAACTCGTTCGACATCTTCCGCCGCAACGTGGATCGCGCCCGGCGGGTGGTGCGCGATCTCTGATCGCCCCCAGGCACGGGAGGAGCGCATGAGCGCCGGAGAAGCCCCGATCAAGCAGGCCGTGAAGTGGATCGACGAGCAGCTGGAGGAGAACCCTCAGGCCGACCGGATGCGGCTGATCGACGAGGCGGGCCGCCGCTTCGACCTGACCCCGCTCGACTCCGAGTTCCTCCTGCGCCACATCGGCCAGCGGAAGGCGTGAGCGACACCCCGCAGGCGCGCGTGCAGGCCCAGTTCGGCGCGCGCGCGGCCGCCTACGTGGCGAGCCCCGGCCACGCGGGCGGTCCGGATCTCGAGCAGCTGGTGGCGTGGGGCAAGAAGCGCGGCGCCGCCCGCGTGCTGGACATCGCGACCGGCGGCGGCCACACCGCGCTGGCCTTCGCGCGCTTCACCCCGAGTGTGGTCGCGGTCGACATCACGCTGCCGATGCTGCGGGCGGCGCGCGAGCTCGTGACCGGCGCCGGCGTCTCCGGGATCCGCTTCCTGGGCGCCGACGTGGAGGCCCTCCCCTTCCGCGACGGCACCTTCGGCACCGTGACGTGCCGGACCGCCGCCCATCACTTCCCGGCGCTGCTGCCCTTCCTGCGCCAGGTGGCCCGCGTGCTGCGGCCGGGCGGATCGTTGCTCGTCGAGGACATCATGGGCCACGACGACGAGGACGCGGCCGCGTTCATGCTGGAGGTCGAGCGGCGGCGCGACCCGAGCCACGTGCGCGCGTTCCGCCAGCTCGAGTGGACCGCCTTCCTGCGCGCGGCCGGCCTCACCGTGATCGACGAGGCGATCGTGCCGAAGGTGCGGACGTGGGAGGACTGGACGCGGCGCTCCGGCATGGCCCCCGCGGCCAAGGCCGACCTGGAGGCCTTCGTGCTCGCGGCCCCCGCTCCCCTGCGGGAGGCCTTCGAGTTCCGCATCGAGGGCGGACGGATCGTCTCGTTCTCCGACCGCATGCTGCTCCTGCGCGCCGACCGCGACTAGGGACGCAGGCGCACCACCGTCGCGCCCCAGCCCCCTCGCTCGGGCGGCCCGTCGAAGAACTCGATCACGGCGGGATGCCGCGCGAGCACGCTCCGCACGATCGCCCGCCGGGTCCCGCGGCCCTTGCCGTGGATGAGCCGCACCTCGCGGAAGCCGCGCGCCCGCGCCTCGGCCAGGTAGTCGGCGACGACCGAGCGGACGTCGCGCGGGGCGAACGCGTGGAGATCGAGCGAGTCCTCGATGGGCAGGATGATCGGATCCGGCTCCGGCTCGTCCACGGCGGCCAGGATACCGCGCGGAGGACGGATCCCCGGGCTTGACAAGGCGTCGGCCGGCTCCATAATCCGCGCATGTCCGACCTGCGAGCCGAAGTCCTCGACTGGCTCACCACCTTCGAGGCCGCGTGCCGTGGCCGTGACTTCGCGGCGGGCCGCCGCCTCTTCGCCCCCGACGCGGTGGCCTTCGGCACCTACGCCACCGCGGTGCACGGCCTCGACAACATCGAGCGCGAGCAGTGGCGCCAGATCTGGCCGCGCATCAGCGAGTTCCGCTTCGACGCCCGGCCCGACGTGGGCGGCGCCGGGGACTCCGCGTGGGTCGCGGCGACGTGGTCCTCCGGGGCAGTCGGCCCCGACGGGCGGCCGTTCACCCGCCACGGCCGGGCCACCTTCAACCTCGCCCGCCGCGACGGGCGCTGGGTGGCCGTCCACAGCCACGTGTCGCTCTTGCCCACGCAGTCGGAGAGCGCCCACGGGCGACGCTAGGGCGCGCGCCGCGCGCCCACGTCGCGGCGGGCGATAGGGACAGGCCGGCGATAGAGACAGGCCGGCCCCGCCTCCGGCGCCACCGGATCGGGCGGGCCGGCGCCGAAGGGCGGGCCGGGGATCGCCGCTACTGCTTCTCCAGCCTCACCGGCCGGTCCCGATCACCCCGGCTCCCACCGGAGGCGGTGGTGAGCGTCACGGTCCCGACCATCGTCTTCTCGTCCGTCACGTTGACGTCGTACTGCCAGCCGTTGTGCCCGGTGAAGCGCAGCGAGGGCTGCTTGCCCGACGTGATGATCTCGAGACTCTCCGGGTTGCGGCCCAGCAACGCCTCCGAGGTCCACTTGCCCCCTTCGTCCTTCACCGACTTGATGGTGAGCACGCGGTTGACGACGTTCCTCGCCTGACGCGTCGCGACCTCTCCCTCCCACCGGCCGACCAGGGTCTTCTCCAGGTCCGCCTGGGCGTGCGCGGTGCCGATCAGGAGCCAGGCCCCCACGCCCCGGACCAGCAGCCCGCGTGCCACCATCCGGATCGATCGCATCGGGAGGTCCCTATCCCTTCTCGGTGATGTAGATGTGCTGCAGCATGTCGACGTAGATGTTGCCGTCGACCACGAACTCGCCCGCCTTGTTCTTCTCGAGCCCGCCCACCCAGGGCTTCTTGGCCGCGTAGCGGAGCACCCACGCCACCGGCACGTAGCCGACGTCCTGCTGCATGATCTCCTCGGCCCGCTTGTAGTGCTCGAGCCGCTTCTTGGTATCCCGCGTGTCGCGGCCCGCCTCCAGCTCCTTGTCGAAGGCGTCGTTGACCCACGCCTGCCGCTTGCCGGTGGTGCCCTTTCCGTAGAAGGTGTCGAAGTACTCGTTGTGCGGGTCCGGGTAGTCCATGAACCAGCGGATCCACACGAACTGGAGATCCTGCTTCCACAGGCGGTCGCGGAAGACCCGCGGCTCCAGCACCTCGAGCTCGGTCTTCATGTTCAGCGAGTCGAGCAGCACCGCCTGCACCGCCTCCGCGAGCGGCTTCGATCCCAGCCCCTCGTCCCGCATGCTGAGGGTGATCTTGGGCCAGTTCTTGCCGCCCTCGTAGGGCGTGCCCTTCAGAGCCTCGAGGGCCGCCTTCTTGTCGTAGCGCTGGATCGCCTTGATCTTGGGGTCGTCGATCGCCCCCGGGAAGCCGGGCGGGATCATCGACCACGCAGGCACCGCGAAGCCCTGGCTGACCTTCACCACGTTGTCCCGGTCGATCGCGTGGGACACCGCCCGGCGGACCTTGATGTTGTCGAACGGGGCCTTGGTCACCTGCGGGATCAGGTACCAGGTGCCGGGGAACGGATAGCGGAACACGTCCTTCGCCATGCGCGGGTCGGACTGCAGCCGCTTGAGGTCGCCCGACTGGAGCGCGGTCATGTCGAGCTCGTTGTTCTCGTAGGGCAGCGCGCCCGACGCCACCGGGATGATCGGGATCACCACCCGGGTCAGGTGCACGTCCTTGGCCCCGTAGTAGTGCGGGTTCTTCTTGAGCACGATCTGCTTGTTGTGCTCCCAGGACTCCAGCATGAAGGGCCCGTTGCAGACGATGTTGCCGGCCTCCGTCCACTTGTCGCCGAACTTCTCCACCGCCCCGCGATGGGCGGGCAGGGCGGCCAGGTAGGCGGCCAGCACCGGGAAGTACCCCCGGGGCCCTTCCAGCGTCACCTCGAGCGTCCAGTCGTCCTTCGCGCGCACACCGACCTGGCTCGAGTCGGTGATCTGCTTCTTGTTGAAGGCCTCCCCGTTCTTGATGTCGTACAGGAACTTGGCGTAGGGCGCCGCGCTGGCCGGATCGAGCTGTCGCTTCCACGACCACTCGAAGTCGCGCGCGGAGACGGGCGAGTTGTCCGACCACCGGGTGTCCTTCCGGATGGTGAACGTCCACACCGAGCCGTCCTTGTTGCCCTCGACCTTGCTCGCCATCCACGGCACCGACACGAAGTCGGCGTTGAAGGCCATCAGGCCCGCGAAGAGTGCCGGCACCCCGTTGCAGTAGAGGTCCTTGTTGAAGTCGTGGCTCGCGGGATCGTTCTGGTACCAGCCGCCTCCGCCGAACCGGAAGGTCTGATCCTTGGCGAGCTTCTCGTTGGGACCCGGCCGGGACGGCCGGGAGGCGTGGGCGGTGGTCGCGAAACCCAGCCCGCCGAAGGCGGCCATGGCCCCCACGACCTTCAGGAACTCGCGGCGCCCGACGCCGATGGCCTCCAGCCGCTTGGCGAACAGGTCCAGCTGCTCGTCCGGAATCCGCATGGGCGATCCTCCTGTTGGTTACTTCAGCTTGGGGTCGAGGGCGTCGCGGACGCCGTCGCCGAAGAAGGTGAACGACAGCATGGTCACCGCGATGGCGATCGAGGGGAACACGCACAGGTGCCAGTACGAGCGGAGGAACTGCTGATTCTCGCCCACCATCTGGCCCCACGAGGGCGTGGGCGGGTTGATGCCGACCCCGATGAACGACAGCGCGGCCTCGGTGAAGATCGCCTCCGGGATCCCGAAGGTGATCGACACCACGATCGGGGTCAGCGCGCTCGGCAGCACGTGACGGGTCATCACCCGCCAGAACCCGGCCCCGAGGGCCCGCGCGCCTTCCACGAACTCCTTCTCCTTGATGGAGAGCACCTGGGCGCGCGTCTGCCGCGCGATGCCCACCCACCCGGTGAGGCCGAGCGCGATGAAGATGTTCATGAGGCCCGCGCCCAGCATCGACATCACGAGGATGACGAAGAGCAGCCGGGGGAACGCGTACATCACGTCCACGAAGCGGGTCAGCAGCATGTCGGTGCGTCCACCGATGAACCCGGAGAGCGCCCCGATCGGCACGCCGATCAGCACCACGATGACCTGCGCGCCGAGACCGACCAGCATCGACACCCGCGCCCCGTAGATCAGGCGGGAGAGCACGTCCCGCCCGAGCTGGTCGGTGCCGAGCGGGAACTCGCGCGAGGGCCCCTCGTAGAGGCGGCCGAAGTTGGCCTTGGTGTAGGACTGGGGGGCGAGGAAGTCGGCGAAGATCGCGATCAAGCACAGCAGCACGATCACCACCCCGCCCGCCACCGCCAGCTTGTTGCGCAGCAGCCGACGGCGCGCGTCGCGCCAGAGGCTCGAGCCTTGCGCGGTGGGGCGCGGCAGGATGATGGGGCCCGTCAGGCTAGTATCGGATGCGGGGGTCGAGAGCGCCATAGAGCAGGTCCACCACCAGGTTCATCAGGGCGAGGAACGCGCCGTAGATCAGCACCACCGCCATGATCATCGGGTAGTCGCGGCCGGTCATCGACAGCACGAAGAAGCGGCCCATCCCGGGGACGCGGAAGATCGACTCCACGAAGAACGACCCGGTCCCCACCGCCGCGAACATCGGCCCCAGCAGCGTGACCACCGGGATGAATCCGTTCTTCAGCACGTGCTTGAGGATGACCGGCCACTCCGCGAGGCCCTTCGCGCGCGCGGTCACGATGTAGTCGGAGCGGATCACCTCGAGCATGCTCGAGCGGGTGAAGCGGGCGATGATGCCGAGCGGGGCCAGGGCCAGCGTGACGGTGGGCAGCACCCAGTCGCGGGGCGAGTTCCAGCCCCCGGTGGGGAACAGCGGCACCACGAACGAGAAGATCACGATCAGGAACACCGCGAGCACGAAGTTCGGCACGCTCACCCCGAGGGTGGCCACGCTGACCGAGACGTAGTCCCATGAGCGGTTCTGGTACACCGCGGCGAGCACCCCGAGCGTCACCCCGCCCACGATCGCCAGCGCGAGGGCCATGCTGCCCAGGAGGAGCGAGATCGGGAACGTCTCCGCCATGATCTCGGTCACGGTGCGGGTCTTGTAGACGAAGGAGGTGCCGAAGTCTCCGTGCAGCGCCTTCTTCACGAAGATGCCGAACTGCACGTAGAGCGGCTGGTCGAGGCCGTACAGCTCGGCGAGGTTCTTCTGCGCCTCCGGCGACAGCGGATTGGCGCCTTCCGCGACCGGATCCAGCGGGCTGCCGGGCGTGGCGTGCATCACCAGGAAGGTGACGAGCGCCATCGCGAGCAGCGTCGGAACCAACCAGAGGAGGCGATAAACGACGTAGCGGACCAACTACACCCCCGGGAGCCGTGCCCGCCGAAGCCCTGTGACGGGTTAGTAGGGAACTATCCGCAAACCCGCGCGGGAAGTCAAGAAAGAAGTGGTATCCTGCGCCGGAATGACGATTCCGCTGACGATCCTTCCCGGCCCCCACGTCGTCGACACGAAGCCCGGCACCACGATCCTTCGCTCCGCGCACGCGGCCGGTGTCGACATCACCGCCACGTGCGGCGGCCGGGGCCGCTGCACCTCCTGCCGGGTGAAGCTGGTGGCCGGCACCGCCCCGCCTCCGACCATCATGGACGAGCTGCAGCTGGGCGACGCCCTGGTGCGCGAGGGCTATCGCCTCTCCTGCCAGTGGGCGGTGACCGAGCCGGTGACCGTGCAGATCGCCCCGCCGCTCGACGACACCACCTTCCAGATCCTGGGGGGCGAGCGGCCCGCCGACGCCCCCACCCCGCTGTCGATCGACTCGGGCGTGCGCAAGCGCGTGGTGACCGTCACCCTCCCCCGGGACGAGCACCACCAGACCTCCGACGCGGAGGCCCTCGCCGCCGCCGCGGGCCTGCGCCCGGAGGACGTGCCGGCCGCGGTGCTGAGGAACCTGCCCGCGGCCCTGCGCGAGCGCGACCGCGTGGTCACGGTGGCCACGTTCGGCGGAGACGTGCTCGCGGTGGAGGCGGGCGACACCGCGCTCCACACGTTCGGCCTCGCGGTCGACATCGGCACCACCAGCGTGGTCACGACGCTGATGGAGCTCGAGTCCGGCGAGCAGATGGCCTCGGTGTCGAGCCTGAACCCGCAGGCGGTGTTCGGGGGCGACCTCATGTCGCGCATCGCGTTCGCCCAGTTCGACGCGGGCAACCTGCGCAAGCTCCAGACCCGCATCGTGGGGCTGCTCAACCAGCACATCGAGCAGATCACGCGGGAGTCCGGCGTGCTCGCCAAGTGGATCTACAAGGTGGTGATCGTGGGCAACACCGGCATGCACCACCTGCTGCTCGGCATCGACCCCTCCTACGTGGGGCTCGCGCCCTACGCCCCGGTGGTGCGGCAGCCGCTGGTGCTGCCCGCGCGCGACCTGTTCCTCAAGCTCCCCCCCGAGGCCCGCGTCTGCCTGCTCCCGCTGGTCGCCGGCTTCGTGGGCGCCGACGCGGTGGCGGTGGCGCTGGCCACGCGCCTCGACGAATCCCCCACCCTGCGCATCGCGGTCGACATCGGGACCAACGGCGAGGTGCTGCTCGGCTCGCGCGAGCACCTGTGGGCCTGCTCGGCGCCCGCGGGGCCCGCGCTGGAGGGCGCCCAGATCCGCCACGGCATGCGCGCGGCGGTGGGCGCGATCGATCGCGTCCACGTGGAGGCCGGCGATCTGCGCCTGCACACCATCGGCGACGGCCCCGCGCAGGGGCTCTGCGGCTCCGGGTTGCTCGACGCGGTGGCCGCGCTGCTCGACGTGGGCGTGCTGGACTGGACCGGCCTCATCGACGTCGATCGACGGGAGCGGCTCCCCGACCCCATCCGCGCGCGGGTCCAGATGCGGGGCGAGGAGCGCCTGGTGGTGCTGGCGCGCGAGGGCGAGCACGGCGCTCCCCACGAGATCGTCCTCACCCAGGACGACGTGCGTCAGGTGCAGCTCTGCAAGGGCGCGATCGCCTCGGGGGTGGCGATGCTCCAGCACGTGGCGGGCATTCCCACCGACCGGGTGGACGAGCTCATGCTGGCCGGCGGCTTCGGCAACTATCTCTCGGTGCGGAGCGCGCGGCGCATCGGTCTCATCCCGCCCGACCTGCCCCCCGAACGGGTCCGCTACGTGGGCAACGCGGCCGCGCTGGGGGCCCAGCTGGCGCTGATCTCGGAGGCCGAGCGCGCCCGCGCGGAAGCGATCGCTCGGCGCGTGGAGCACGTCTCGCTCGCGGCCCATCCCGACTTCGAGACCATCTTCGTCGAGGCCATGAACTTCCCCCGCTCTTTCTCCCGCTCCCCTCAGGGGAGCGGGCAGGGTGAGGGGTGATTCGGTCCTCAGTGCCCATCGACCTCCACATCCCCGCCTCCGTCGTGGGCGTCACCGCCGGGCCCCGCGAGCACGAGATCGACGCGCGCTGGCTGATGGCCTACGCGGCCGGCCTCGGGGAGGAGGCGCCGGAATACCTCGACACCACGCGGCCCGGCGGCCTGCTCGCGCATCCGCTCTTCGCCGTTTGCTACGAATGGCCGCTCGCGCTCGAGGTGCGGGCCAGGGCCCTCTCCGACGCGGTCGCGCTGCGCGGCGTGCACGCGACCCACCGGCTCACGATTCACCGGCCCATCACCACCGGCGAGCGCCTCGCCACCACCGCGACGGTCGCCGCGCTCGAGCGCCGAGCGCCGGGCGCGTACATGGTGCTCCGCTTCGAGACGACCGACGCGGCCGGCCGGCCGGTCACCACCACCGACTACGGCTCCCTCTACCTCGGCGTCTCCTGCGACGCCTCCCCTTCCCCTCTCTCCCCTCCGGGAAGAGGGCACGATGAAGGGTCGGAGCCTCTCGCGTCCCCCACCTGGACCACCGAGATCGCGATCCCGTCCACGCTCGCCCACGTCTACACCGAGTGCGCGCGCATCTGGAACCCCATCCACACCGATCGCGCGGTGGCGCGGGCCGCCGGCCTGCCCGACATCATCCTGCACGGCACCGCCACGCTGGCGCTCGCGGTCTCGCGCGCGCTGCGCCGGCACCCGCGCGGGCCCGCGGCCCCCGTGCGCGCGCTCGCGTGCCGCTTCGGCGGCATGGTGCGCCTGCCGTCCCGGCTCACCGTGCGCGGCGGCGCCGCCCAGCCGTCGCCCGATGGCACGCGCATGTGCTTCGAAGCCATCGCCGAGGACGGGCGCCCCGCGGTGCGCGACGGCGTGATCGCGCTCGGCGCGTGACCGCGCGGAGCATGACCAAGCTCGAGCGAGTCCAGGCCGCGCTCCGGCGCCAGCCGACCGACCGGCCCCCCTACGCGTTCTGGCGACACTTCCCGGAGGTGGATCGCAACCCGGCCGCCCTCGCCCAGTCCACCCTCCGCTTCCACGAGCGCTACCAGTCCGACTTCCTCAAGGTCACGCCCGCCGCCGGCTACGCGGTTGAGGACTGGGGCTGCGTGGAGAGCGACGAGGTGCGGCCCGACGGTCACCGTCCCTGCGCGCGCCACGCGGTGAACGCCCCCGAGGACTGGAAGAAGATCCGGCCGGTGCGGATGGAGTCCACCGCGTGGGCCTCGCACCTCGAGACGATCATCCGCTGCGTGGTGGACCGGCGGGCCGACTGTTCCACGATGCCGACCGTGTTCAGTCCCCTCTCGCTGGCGCGGAAGCTCTCGGGCGACCGCCTCAGCTACGACCTGAAGGAGAACCCCCAGGCGGTGACCGACGCGCTGGAAGCGATCACCGAGACCATCCTGGCCTTCGCGGAGGCGTGCTTCCGGGAAGGCGCCGAGGGCTTCTTCTACTCGATCCAGGCCGCCAGCACCGACTTCCACACCGAGGAGGAGTACCGCCGCTTCGGGGAGCCGTACGACCGACGCATCCTGGAAGCGGTGCAGGCGCGCTCGCGGCTCACCATCCTCCACGCCCGCGGGGAGCACCTGATGTGGGACCGGCTCGTCACCCTGCCCGCGCACGCCTGGAACTGGGGCGATCGGCGCGCGGGTCCGTCGCTGGCCGAGATCGCGGCGCGCGTGCCGGGCGCGGTGCTCGGCGGCCTCGACCAGTGGTCGGTGCTCCAGGACGGCCGGGCCGAGGACGCCACCGCGCAGGCGCGGGACGCGATCGAGCAGACCGGGGGCCGCGGGCTCATCCTGGGCGGCGGCTGCGTGCTGCCGCCGGGCGTCTCGGACGCCACCCTGGTGAGCGTGGTGCGCGCCATCGGCGGCGCGCCGAAGCTGGGCTTCCTCCGACCGCAGTAGCGGGGGGACGGGGCGGGACTGACCGGACGCCCGGTGGTGGCTACTTGGCCACGTTGAAGCGGAAGTGGCAGATCTCGCCGTCCTGGACCTGGTAGTCCTTGCCCTCCAGGCGCAGGCGCCCGCGATCGCGCGCGGCGGACATGGAGCCCTCCACCGCCATCAGGTCGTCGTAGCTCACCACCTCGGCGCGGATGAAGCCGCGCGCGATGTCGGAGTGGATGGCGCCCGCCGCGTCCTGCGCGCGCGTGCCGCGCGGGATCGACCACGCCCGCACCTCGTCCTCGCCCACCGTGAAGAACGAGATCAGGCCCAGCAGCGCGTAGCAGTCCTCCAGCACCCGGCGGATGGCGGGCTCGGTGAGGCCCAGGTCGGCCAGGAACGCGGCCTGCTCCGGACCCTCGAGCTGCGCGACCTCCGATTCGATCACCGCCGACACCCAGCCGATGCGGGTGGCGGGGCGTGCGGCCACCTCACCGAGACCGAAGCTCTCGACCAGGTTGGCGGCGCGGGCGATCTCCTTCTCGGCGAGGTTCAGGCAATGGAGGATCGGCTTCTGCGACAGGAACGTGAACCCGCGGATGGCCCGGCTCTCCTCGTCGAAGAGGCCGAGGGCGCGGATCGGGCGCCCCGCCTCCAGCGCGGGCTTGATCTTCTGCAGCACCGCCTGCTCGTGCACGTCGGCGTCGGTGCGCTTCTTCTTGATCTGCGCCTCCAGCCGCTCGAGGCGACGCTCCACCACCTCGAGGTCCGCCAGCACCAGCTCGGTCTCGAGGTCGTCGATGTCGCCGGCGGGGTCGGGCACGGCGCCGCCCGCGTCGGGGAACGCGCGCACCACGTGGAGCAGCGCGTCCGCGTTGCGGAACTCCTTGGCCTCGAGCCCCTGGCGCTCGCCCTTCGCGATGCCGGCCAGGTCCACCACCTCGAAGGTGGCCAGCGTGACCTTCTTCGGCTTGAAGATCGCGGCCAGGCGATCGACCCGCGCGTCCGGCACCCGCGCCACGCCCGCGTGCATCTCGCCCCGGGCGGTCCCGAACGACGAGGTGGCGACGCTGGCGCCGGTCAGCAGGTTGAAGAGCGACGTCTTGCCGCTCTTGGGGAGTCCGATCAGCCCGATCTTCATGAAGGGCCATGCTACCACACCGCCGTCGGCGGCCGCGGGGCGACCCCGTGCTACGATGGCGCCGCCATGCCCGCGCTCCGCCGCCGCGCGCGCTCGTCGTAGTGCCGGCGTCGCTTCGTCCGCTCGACTGGCGCGGCGCCTCGATCGCGCTCCTGCTCGCCGCGCTCTGGGGCGGCAACCCCGTCGCGGTGAAGGTCGGCCTGGCCGACGTCCCGCCCCTCCGCCTCGCCTTCTTCCGCTTCGTCCTGGGCGGCCTCGCGATCCTCGCCTACGCGGCCTGGATCCGCCACCGCGGCGTCTTCGACGTGCGCCCGGGCGAGTGGCGCGTGCTGATCTCCCTCGGCGTGATCTTCTCGATCCAGATCGCGACCATGAACGTGGGGATCGGCCTCACCGGGGCGGCCCACGGCGCGGTGCTGCTCAACTCCTACGCGGTGCACGCGGTGGTGCTCGCCCACTTCCTGATCCCGGGCGACCGGCTCACGCCCGCCAAGGTCGCGGGGGTGCTGGTCGCCTACGTTGGCATCGTGCTCCTGTTCGCGCGCGACCTGTCCTTCCGCAGCGAGACGATGCTGGGCGACCTCATCGTGATGGGCAGCGCGGTCCTGCTCGGCGAGCGCGTGGTCTACATGGCCCGCGCGGTCCAGCGCCTGGACCCGATCAAGCTGCTCGTGTTCCAGTCCGGCATCGGCAGCGCGTCTTTCCTGCTCGCGAGCCTGGTCCTGGAGCGGGGCGTGCCGACCCACCCGACCGGGCGGCTGGCCGCCTCGCTCGTCTACCAGGGGGTGGTGGTGGCGGGCTTCAACTTCGTGGTCAGCTCGTACCTCTACCAGCGCTACCTGGCGAGCGCGCTCGCGACCTGCTCGCTCACCACCCCGCTCTTCGGGGTGCTCATCGCGGCCGCGGTCACCGGCGATCGCCTGAGCCCGCTCCTGCTGCTCTCGAGCGTGATGGTCGCGGCCGGCATCGGCCTCACCGTCCGCCGCGCCCCGCCCGCCGCGCCCCCGTCCGGCCCGCCGCGCGCTTGACCGCCTCGCGCCCGCCGGGGTAGCGTCGGCTCATGCCCAGCCAGCCGGCGAGGATCCTCGAGGTCGTCCCGAATCCCCACCCGGACCGCGACTACGAGGTGAGCCTGGAGATCCCCGAGTTCACCTGCGTCTGCCCGCGCACCGGGCAGCCCGACTTCGCCACGATCCGGGTGCGCTACGTGCCGGACCGGCACCTCCTCGAGCTGAAGGCGATCAAGCTCTACATCTGGTCCTACCGGAACGAGGGCGCCTTCCACGAGGACGTCACCAACCGCATCCTGAACGACTTCGTGGCCGCGGCGGCGCCGCGCTGGATCGAGGTGGTGGGCGACTTCACGGTGCGGGGCGGCATCAAGACGGTGGTGCGGGCCACCCACGGCAAGCGGCCCGACCTCTAGCCGGCCAGGCTCAGCAGCACCACCCCGGTCAGCATCACGAGCGCGCCGGGGGCGATGTCCCGCACCTGCTGCTTCTCGTGGAACATGAGCGTGCCGATCGCCATCGCGAAGAGGATCTCCACCTGCTTCACCGCCTCCACGTAGGAGGAGAGCGTCATCAGGTAGGCGGTGCCCTGGCTCACGGTGGTGAGCGAGGCGAAGAGCCCGAAGCTCACGAAGGCCTTCCAGTAGCGCGGGACCTCCGCGAAGTGGCGGCGCGAGGTGGTGAGCACGATCGGGGTGACCAGGAGGCTCGCCGCCACGTAGCCCCCGAGCGTGCCCGTGTACTGGTCCGAGCACTGCATGGCCCACTTGATGGTGACCACCGACGGCGCGAAGAAGAGCGCGGCGAGCAGCGTGTAGCGCATCCCGCGGTCGGTGAACAGCACCGCCAGCGGGGCCCACCACGCGATGTGGGCGCGGTTGACGTTCAGCAGGTAGACGCCCGCCATGCTGACCACGATGCCCACGATGCCGAGCCACGTCGGGTATTCCTTGAGGGTGAAGTAGCCCAGCACCACCAGCACCAGCAGGCTCACCTTCCAGAGCGCGGTCACCATCGAGATCTGCGAGAGCTTGAGCGCCTTGGAGAGCGCCATGGTGGAGATGGTCTGCGACACCGCGAAGCACGCGCACGCCGCGTAGAAGCCCGGCTTGATCTCAGGCACCCCGTGCCACAAGACGAAGAGGGCCGCGAACGGCAGCAGGAACGTGAAGCGGCCCCACACGTTGATGTACTCGTCGAGCGAGTGCCCGAGCCGCTTCATCACCGTGTTGCGCAGCACCTGGCAGAGGGCCGCCACCAGCGCGAGGAGGAGCCACATGGGCGGAGTCGGGAAGACGCTCAGCGCGTCCGCGCGAGGAGGGTCAGGAGCGCGTCCACCACCGCGCCCGGCTGCTCGCGCGGCAGGAAGTGGCCGGCGTCCGGCACCACGCGGCGCTCGGTGCCGGCGGGAAACTGCGAGAGATGGCGCTCCGACCGCTCCACCCGGTCCACGCCGTCGTCGCGGCCGTGGAGGATCACGCTGGGCACCCCGATGCGCGGCCGCTCGGCCAGCCGTCGCTCGACCGCGTCGAAGCGCGGATCGCCCGGGGCATTCCGGTGGCGGTGCCGATAGGAGTGGATCACCACCGGCACGAAGTCCGGGTTGTCGAAGGCGGCCGCGGTGCGCTCGAAGGTCGCGTCGTCGAAACGGTAGCCGGGCGACCAGTCACGCCACAGGAGCCGGCAGATCTCGCGGCGGTTCTGCTCGAGCCCCACCCGCCCCCGCTCGGTGTTGAAGTACCACTGATACCAGTAGGCGCGCTCGTCCTCCGCGCGGGCCGGCCGCGGCGGGGCCAGCGTGTCCTGGACGTTGTAGCCGCCGATCGTCACGAGGGCGCGCACGCGCGAGGGGGCCAGGATCGCGGCGATGCAGGCCGCGCGGCCGCCCCAGTCGTAGCCCGCCAGGCTCACCCGCTCCAGTCCGAGGGCGGCCATGAAGTCGAGCAGGTCCTGGCCGATGGCGGCCTGCTGGGCCATGCGCGGGGCCGCGTCGTCGAGGAAGCGCGTGGACCCGTAGCCGCGCAGGTAGGGCACCAGCACCCGGTAGCCCGCGGCGGCCAGCGGGCCAACCACGCCGTCGTACGCGCGCACGTCGTCGGGGAAACCGTGGAGCAGGATCACCGGCGCGCCCGACGCGGGGCCGTGCTCCTCGTAGCCGATCTCGAGGGTCGGCGTGCGGACGGTGGCCACCGGGCGGCGTCGCCGGGCCTAGAAGCCGCTCACGTAGGGCAGGCGCTTGGCGGTGGCCTCGATGCGGTCGCCCGCCTCCAGCAGCACGCCGGTCGCGTTCCAGGCGCCGGACACCAGCTGGTTGCGGGCCCCGTCCGGGATCCGGCCCTTGATGACCCGGTCGCCGGCGCGCACCTCCTGCTTCTCCACGTCCACCGTCACGATCATCTTCGGGTCGCGCCCGACCGCCCGCTGCAGCCAGAGCACGTCCTCGTTGTCGATCGCGATGCAGGGGATGCCGAGCATGGTGCAGTTGCCGAAGAAGATCTCCGCGAAGGAGCCGCCCACGATGGCCCGGATGCCCCACTGCTTGAGCGACTCGGGGGCGTGCTCGCGGGAGGAGCCGCAGCCGAAGTTGAGCCCGGCCACCAGGATCGAGGCGCCCTCGTAGGCCTTCTGGTTGAACGGGTGCTCGGGATCCTGCTTGCGCGCGTCCTCGAAGGCGTGCAGGCCCAGCCCCTCGTTGGTGACCGTCTTGAGGAACCGCGCCGGGATGATCCGGTCGGTGTCGATGTCGTTGCCCGGGACGGGAATGCCCCGCCCCGCCACCTGCCGTCGCGCGCTGTCCGTCATCGAAGCATCTCCCGCACGTCGGTGACGGCTCCGTGCACCGCCGCCGCCGCGGCCATCGCCGGGCTCATCAGGAGCGTGCGCCCGGTCGGGCTCCCCTGCCGCCCGATGAAGTTGCGGTTGCTGGTCGACGCGCTCATCTCGCGGCCGCGCAGCTTGTCGTCGTTCATCCCGAGGCACATCGAGCAGCCCGCGTTGCGCCACTCGAAGCCCGCCTCGCGGAAGATCTCGTGGAGCCCTTCCGCCTCCGCGGCCTTGGCCACCTGCTGGGAGCCGGGCACCACGAGGGCGCGCACGTGCTTGGCCACCCGGTTGCCCTTGGCCACCGAGGCGGCCACCCGCAGGTCGGAGAGACGCGAGTTGGTGCAGGAGCCGATGAAGACCACGTCGATCTTGGCGCCCGCGATGGGCTGACCGGCCTTGAAACCCATGTGGGCCAGGCCCTCGCGATAGGTCGCGCGCTCCGGCTCGGGCGCGTTCTCCGGATCGGGGATGCGCTCGCCCACGCCGACGGACTGCCCGGGATTGATGCCCCAGGTCACCATGGGCGGGATGGCGGAGCCGTCCAGGCGCTTCACGTCGTCGTAGCGCGTGTCCGGGTCGGAGGCCATCGAGGCCCACCACGTGACCGCCCGGTCGAAGGCGGCCCCCTGCGGGGCGTACGGACGGCCGCGGAGATAGTCGAAGGTGGTCTGGTCGGGGTTCACGTACCCGAAGCGCGCGCCGCCCTCGATCGACATGTTGCAGAGGGTGAGGCGCTCCTCCATGGTCATGCGGTCGACGACGGACCCCGCGTACTCGTACGCGTAACCCACGCCCCCGTTGACGCCGAGCGCGCGGATGATGGCCAGGATCACGTCCTTGGCGTAGACGCCCTTGGCGAGCGCGCCGTCGACCCGCACCTGGCGGAGCTTCGGCTTGGCCATGGCCAGGCACTGGGTGGCCAGCACGTCGCGCACCTGGCTGGTGCCGATGCCGAACGCGATGGCCCCCAGCGCGCCGTGGGTGGCGGTGTGGCTGTCGCCGCACGCGATGGTCATGCCGGGCTGGCTCAGGCCCAGCTCGGGCCCGATCACGTGCACGATGCCCTGCTTGCCGCTGCTCAGGTCGAAGAACGGCACCCGGCTCTGCTCCGCGTTGCGGGTGAGGTGCACCGTCATCTCCTCGGCCACCGCGTCCGCGAAGGGCCGCGCCTGGGCGGTGGTCGGGATGATGTGGTCGAGCGTCGCGAAGGTGCGCTCGGGCATGCGGACCGGCCGCTTCATCTCGCGCAGGGCCTGGAACGCCTGGGGCGAGGTGACCTCGTGGATCAGGTGGAGACCGATCAGGAGCTGGGTCTGCCCCGAGGGCAGCGTCCGCACCGTGTGGGCCTCCCACACCTTGTCGAGCAGCGATGACGCCATGGCTCCTCCTCCGTTGGCCGCCGAGTGTGCCGCGGCTCGACCGTTAAGTATAGTGAAATCTTCTTTCCGGTCACGTAAGATCCGCGAATGATCGACGCCGGCCTGCTGCCGTCGCTCCTCAGCCTGCTCGCCATCGCGCGCACCGGCTCGGTGGGCGCGGCCGCGCGCCTGCAGCACCGCACCTCCTCCGCGATCAGCCAGCAGATCCGCAAGCTGGAGCGGCATCTCGGCGTGCCCCTGCTGGAGCGCGCCGGCCGCGGGGTGCGCCTCACCGCCGCCGGCGAGGCCGCGCTGCCCGGGATCCTCCGCCTCGGCACCGAGACCGAGGCCCTCTTCGCGCACCTCGGCGAGCTCTCGGGGCGGCCGCCCGCGATCCTGCGGGTGGCGGTCAGCGACTATCTCGGACGCGCCCTGCTGGTGCCGGTGCTGCGCGAGATGCGCGAGGAGCAGCCGCGCCTGCGATTCGAGATCGCCACCACGCACTCCCGGGAGGGCGTGCGCCTGGTGGCGCTGGGCGAGGTGGACTGCGCGGTGGTGACCGGCCAGGATCCCCCGCGCGGCATCGAGTCCGCGCGGCTCTTCGAGCAGCCCTTCGTCTGGATCGGACCGCGGCGGGGCCGCGGGCGCGCGCCCCTCACCGAGCGCCTGACGCGCGAGCCCCTCCTCCGCCTCGGCGCGGGCAGCCAGGGCCGGCGGCTGCTCGAGGACTATCTGGGCGCGAGCCGCATCCAGCCGGTCTCGACGATCGACGTGCCCAGCGTGTCACTGCTCCTCGCCTACGTCTCGGGCGGGCTCGGCATCGGGCTCGCTCCCGCCCTGGCCCTCCACGAGCTGGACCGCGGGCAGGTTCGCTGGGAGCGCGCGGCGGTGCCGGCCCTCTCGGTGACCCTGATGCACCGGCCCGGATTCCGTCGCGCGGCGGCCGCGGACCACTTCGCGGCGCGGCTCGTCGCGGAGGGCCGGCGCATCGGGCGCCGGCTCGGCCGCATGGCGCCGCCGCGCGGGCGCGAGGCAGTTACGCCAGCAGGCCGAGGAGCGGCCCGGGCCGCGCGCTGAAGCCGGGGAAGAGCGGCTCGGCGGGCGCGCCGAGGTGGCGCACCGCCACCTCGGTGAAGAGCGTGCGGAAGTCGGTGGTGACCGCCAGGTCGCGGCCTTCGTGGAGCTGCTCGCGCCGCAGGCCGGGCCAGCGGCCGTAGACGCGCCCGCCCTTGACCGCCCCGCCCAGCACCAGCATCGCGGTGGCGTGGCCGTGGTCGGTGCCGCGGTTGCCGTTCTCCCGCACGGTGCGGCCGAACTCGGACATCGTCAGCACCACCACGTCGCTCATGCGCGGGCCGAGGTCCCGGTCGAGCGCGGCCAGCGCCTCGGCGAACTCCCGCAGGCGCGTGGCGAGCAGCCCGCGCTCGTTGCCCTGGCCGGCGTGGGTGTCCCAGCCGCCCACGTCGGCGAACGCCACCTCGAGCCCCACATCCGCGCGGATCAGCTGCGCGATCTGCCGCAGGCTCGCGCCGAGGCGGCCCCGCGGGTAGACCGCGCCGTTGGCGGGGGCCAGACGCTCGGGCGCCGCCGCCTTGAGCATCTTCACGGCCTCGAAGGTCTCCCGGCCGGTCCCGTAGAGCAGGTCGCGCACCCCCTGCTCGTACAGCGACTCGAAGCCCTGGCGCGCGCCGCCGCCCGCCGCCATCGGCGGCGCGGCGTCCCGGACGTCGAAGTCGGCCACGCTGTTCATCGCCACCGCGGGCACCTCGCCGCGCAGCACGCGCGGCAGCGCGGCGCCGAGCGACACCGCCCGGAACGGCGAGACCGGTGGCGGAGGCGGCGTCGCGGCGAGCGCGCGGGCCAGCCAGCCGTCGGCGGTGCTCTTCACGCCGGGGGTGCCCGACTCCATGTAGTCCTGGGCGTCGAAGTGCGAGCGGGTGGTGTCGGGAGAGCCGCAGGCGTGCACCACCGCGAGGCGTCGGTCCCGCCAGAGGGGCGCGAGCAGCGCCAGGGCCGGGTGCAGCCCGAAGAACCCGTCGAGGTCGATGGTGGTGTCCGCCGCGCCCGGGGCCGGGCGCGCGATCGCGATGCTGCCGCGCGCGGCGTAGTAGTCGGGATCGCCGTGCGGCACGATCATGCTGAGCCCGTCCACCGCCCCGCGCTGGAAGATCGCGATGAGGATCCGCGGCCGGCCCGCGCGCTCCCGGGCGAGAGCGGCGCGCACCAGGAAGCGCGGGGCCGCGCCCAGCGCCACGCAGGCCAGCGCGCCGCCCTTGAGGAACGATCGCCGCGTCGTCATCGCCGCTGGAACTCCGGTGAGCCCAGCACCAGCGCGGTCAGCTTCTCCACGTCGGTGTCCCTGGACACGCGGTCGTAGGCGGTGGTGCGGGTGATCTCCGGGCTCTCGAGCTGGGCGGTCAGCACCGCCCGCGTGTGCTCGCCCGCCTCCCCGTGCAGCACCGCGACGATCAGGCGATCGAGCACCTGCGCGGGCTCGCGGCGATCGGCGCCCGCGACGAGCGGGGCCAGCTCCACCCGGGTCCCGCGCAGCCGGTTGTGGGCGAGGCCGAGGGCGAAGTTCATGCGGCCGAGCAGGGCTCCGGTGTTCACCCACGCCTCCGCGCGGTCCGGATAGCCGGTGGGCGGCTCCGCCTCGTAGAGGGGCTCGCCGAGGCGGGCCACCTCGCGGGCCAGGGCCACCCCGCCCCCGCCGAGCGCGTCGGGTGCACCGTCGGCGGACGCGATCCGCCCGTCCAGCGCGCGCATGGCGCTCGCCACCAGGTCGAGCGGGGTCTTGATCTTCGCCCGGTAGACCTCCGGGGACCAGAACTCGGGCGAGGTGACGATGGCGCGGAGCACCGCGCGGATGTCGCCGTCGGTCCGCTGGAACGCGGCCGCCGCGCGGTCCACGACCGCGGTGGGCGGATCGTCGCTCACGAAGCGGCGCGCCAGCTTGGTGGCGATGAAGCGCGCGGTGGCGGGCTGCCGCACCAGGATGTCGATCACCCGCTCGCCGTCCTCGACGCCCCCGCCGGCCGGGATCACCTGCCCCAGCACGCGCTTGGCCCCGCGGTCGTGGGCCAGCGGGCGGAACCGGAAACCGCCGCCCTGCTGCGGGCGGTCGATGGTCCAGCCGGTGAAGCAGCGCGCCACCTCCTGGACGTCCTGCTGGGTGTAGCCGCCGTCCACCCCGAGGGTGTGCAGCTCCAGAAGCTCGCGCGCGTAGTTCTCGTTGAGCCCCACGACCCGGCCCGCGTTCGGCCCGCGGGGGATCACGAGGTCGGCCCGCGTGCTGAGCCAGTTGTCGAGGTAGAAGAGCATCGCGGGGTGGCGCGCGGTGGCCCGGACCAGATCGCGGAACCGCCCGAGCGCGTGGGGCCGGATGGCCTCGCGCTCGTAGGCGGGCACCATCCACCGCACCGCGCCCTTCTGCGCGTAGACGTTGAAGTGGTTGAACCAGAAGTCGACCATCACCTCTTCGAGCTGGCGCTGGCTCAGCACCGCCCGGGTCACGCGCGCGGCCTGCATCTGGCTGGTGATGACGGCGGGCCGCCGCTCGGGCGGATACATCAGGGCGGCCTCGCGCCGGCTCATCTCGCCCTGCGCGATCTTCTGCCGCACCTGCGGCGCCACCGGCGGGTACGCCCGCACCAGCGCGGCCGGGGTCTGGTCGAGCACCGGGTACGCGGCCAGCGCCTGCTCGAGGGCGGGATCCGCGATGCGGTCGGGATCGAGCTGCGCCTCGATGTAGGCCGCGAGCCCCATCCGGCGCACGCGCTCCACGTCGCCCGGCCGCGGGCCGTAGCCGAGCCGGTTGAGCGCGTGCAGGATGCGCTGGTCCTCCGAGAGCGCGCCGCCGGGAAGGCGCAGCGACGCGGCGGCGCGCGGCTCCGAAGGCGCCGGGGAAGCGACGGCGGGCGGCGCGCTCTGAGCCCGGGGCGCGGCGGCCGGGGTCGAGGAGCACGCCGCTCCGCCCATCGCCACCGCCACGAGCACGCCCGCCCACGGTCCCGCCCGCATCGCCGGCCTCCTCGACCCGTCGGCTCTCGACTCTCCGACGAGAGACGCCGCCCCGTATCCTAACGTTTACGCCGGGGCGGCGGTGATCCGGATTCCCCGGCGCGGGGCACCCGGGGGCCGGCCGGCCTCAGGGCAGGACCGCGACCTTGATCGAATCGGGCGAGCGGTGGGCCTCGAAGGCGTCCTGGATGCGGGCCAGCGGGAAGGTCCCGGAGAGCAGTTGGTCGGTGCGGACCGCCCCCGTGGCCAGCAGGCGGATCGCTTCCGGGAACTCGTCCTGGTAGATCATCGAGCCCAGGATCCGGAGCTCGCGGCGCACCACCCAGAAGAAGTTCAGCGACGAGGGCTCGTGGGGCAGCCCGGTGAGCACCACGCGTCCGCCGGGCCGACAGAGGTTGGTGGCCTGCTCGACCGCGGCGGCGGTGCCCGCGGTCTCGATGACGAGGTCGACGCCTTCCCGCCCGGAGAGCGCGCGGGCCGCCCCGACGTCCTCGCCGGCGCCCGACAGCGCCGCCGCCTCGGCGCCCAGCTCGCGCGCGAGGCCGAGCCGCCGGGGCGATCGCGCCACCGCCAGCACGCGCACGCCCCGCGCGCGGAGCGCCTGCACCGCCAGCAGCCCCAGCGAGCCCAGCCCGAGCACCGCCGCGCTCTCGCCGGCCTGCGGCGCGCCGCGGCCGATCGCGCGGACCACGACCGCGAGCGGCTCGACCATGAGGAGCGTGTCCTCCGCGACGCCGGCCGGCGCGGGCCAGCAGCACCGCGCGGGCACCGTGGCCTGCTCCGCGAAGCCGCCGTCGACGTCGATCCCGACCGCGACCCGCGCCAGACACAGGTTGCGGTTGCCCTCCCGACAGAGCGGGCAGGTCCCGCACGAGTAGTTCGGCTCCACCGCCACCACCTGCCCGATGGTCAGGTGACGGACCTCGGAGCCGACCGCGGCCACGGTCCCGATGACCTCGTGGCCCATCACGCGCGGATACCGGACCGGGCGCTCACCGGTCCAGATGCGATAGTCGGTACCGCAGAGCCCGGTGGCCTTCACGCGCACCACCGCGTCGGTGGGACCCGGCGTCGGCGTGGGAACGGTCGCGAGCGCCAGCGAGCGAGGGCCCTGCAGCACCGCGGCGAGCATGCGCGCATCGTAGCGGAGCGGTGGGGGCGCCGGCAAGTTCGGCCGTGCGCGGTGCGGTGGAGGTCGGACCTCAGCTCCCGGGCGCCAAGACGCGACCGATGCTGGGATTTTTGACGGTCCCTCCACCGGCCCATCGGGCGCGGACCTTTGGCGGTCCCGGCTTTCGTAGTAGGCTCCGGCCGTGGACGCCGCAGGCGGACAGGCGACGAGGCGGCCGCGGCAGCGACGTCTCGCGCTGATCGTGCTCCTGGCCGCGGTGGCGCTCGCCGTCGCGGCCATCCCGGTGCGCGCGGCGTGGTGGGGCGGCTGGATCCTCGCGATCGCGGAGGCCGGGATCGTGGGAGGTCTCGCGGACTGGTTCGCGGTCACCGCCCTCTTCCGCCGGCCCCTCGGGCTGCCGATTCCCCACACCGCGATCATCCCGACCAACTGGGAGCTGATGGCCGAGCGCGTGGGGGTCATGGTCGGCAGCCGGGTGCTGACCCGCGAGTACGTCCGCGACGAGATCGCCCGGTTCGACGTGGCCGCGCTGCTCGCGCGCGGCGCCGAGCGTCTCCGCCCCGCCGATCTGGAGGCCGCGGTCCGGGCGGTGGCCCGCTGGGCGGTGGGCGAGGTGTCGCCGGCGGCGGCCGGCGACCTCGCCGCCTGGCTCACCCGGCTGGCGCGCGCGAATCCCATCGCGCCCCTGCTGGCCACCGTCGTGGAGATCGCCCGGAAGCAGGGGTGGGACCAGCGGCTCATCGAGGCCACCGCCGAGGCGCTGATCGACGCGCTCGACCGGCCGGACTTCCGGGGCACCGTGGGCGACATCGTCGACGAGGTGGTCGCGGGCTACCGCGCGCAGCTCGGCCTCTACCCGCGCCTGCTGGTCGGACTGGCCAGCACCTTCGGGCTCATCGACCGGGAGCGACTCGTCGCGGCCCTGCACGACGCGCTCAGGAAGATCGCGACCGACCCCGACGATCCGCTCCGGGTGCGTCTCACCGAGACGCTCGCCGCCCTGCCCGCGCGCCTGCGCACCGACCCGGTGCTGGCCGCGCGCCTGGAGGCGGCGAAGGAGGAGTTGCTCGCGAGCGCGGCCCTCGCGCGGCTCCTCGAGGACGTCGCGAGCGGGCTGCGGTGCACGCTCGCCGCCGACCTGGAGCGCGAGCCGTCGGACGTGGTGAACTGGATCGCGGCCCGGCTCGAGCGGGCCCGCCGCGCGCTGGCCGAGGACGCGGTCCTCCGCCGTGATCTCGACCGGTGGCTGAAGGCGCGGATCGCGGAGGCTTCGGACCGCTACCACGATCGGATCGCGCGCTTCATCGAGCGCGGCGTGCACGCGCTCGGGCCCGAGGGCGCGGTGCGCCTGATCGAGGAGCACGCGGGTGACGACCTCCAGTACATCCGCGTCAACGGCACCGTCGTGGGAGGCCTCGCCGGCGGCGGCCTCTACGCGATCCACCTGCTGCTCGGGCTGCTGGGCTGACCGCTACCATGGGAGCCATGGACGTCCTGGTCGAGACGCGGAAGGGCCGCGTGCGGGGCCGCGCGGAGGCGGGGCTGGCGGTGTTCCGCGGGGTGCCGTACGCCCGGCCCCCGGTGGGCCCGCTGCGCTTCGCGCCGCCCGAGCCGGCGGATGCCTGGACCGGCACGCGCGACTGCACCCGCTTCGCGCCCTCCGCGTCGCAGAACGGCGCGCTGATCGGACCGGTGATGAGCCTCGGGATCGGCCGCACCAGCGAGGATTGCCTCTACCTGAACGTGTGGACACCCGCCGCCGACCGCGGACGCCGTCCGGTGATGGTGTGGATCCACGGCGGCGCGTTCGTCCTCGGCTCGGGCTCCCAGATGCTCTACCACGGCGCCACCCTGGCCCGCCGCGGTGACGTGGTGGTCGTCACCATCAACTACCGGCTGGGCGCCCTCGGCTTCCTTCGCCTGCGCGAGCGCTTCGGCGGGCGCCTGCCCGCGACCGGCAACGAGGGGCTGCTCGACCAGATCGCCGCGCTCGAGTGGGTCCGCGACGAGATCGAGGCCTTCGGCGGCGACCCGGGCCGGGTCACGATCTTCGGGGAGTCGGCGGGCGCCATGAGCTGCGCCACCCTGCTCGCGGTGCCCCGCGCGCGCGGGCTCTTCCACCGGGCCATCCTCCAGTCGGGCGCCGGCAACTTCGTGTGGCCGCGCGACATCGCCGCGCGCGTGGCCGATCACGTGCTGGACGAGCTGGGCGTGACGTCCGCGGAGGCGCTCCGCCACCTCGCCCACGCGCGGATCCTCGAGGTCCAGCGGCGCTTCTTCGGTGACCTGCTGCTGGGCGAGGACCACGTGCTGGGCAACCTCTCCCCCGCCGGCCAGCGGGTGGCCGGCGCGATGTTCCTCGCACTCACGCTGGCCCAGCGGCGCTTCGGCCGCATCGCGGCGCCGATCGCCCGCGGCCTCGCCGACCTGCTGCGGCAGCGCGGGCGACGGCGGGCCGCCGGCGCGGCTTCCTCGATGGCGCCGCTGCGGCCGCTGCGCACCCAGGGCCTGCCCTTCCAGCCGGTGATCGACGGAGAGGTCCTGCCCGTCGATCCGCTCGCGGCGATCACCGCCGGCGCGGCCCGCGACGTGCCGCTCCTGATCGGCACCAACCGCGACGAGGCGAAGCTCTTCGCGCCGCTCGATCCGGAGGCCGGGACGCTCGACGAGGCGCGCCTGGTGGCCCGATGCGAGGAGGCGATCACCGCGGGGCACCCGGAGCTCTCCGGCATGGGGCGGAAGGCGGTGGCGGTCTACCGGGCGGCGCGCGCCGCGCGCGGCGAGCCCGTCGATCCGGCCGAGCTCTGGTTCGCCATCGAGACCGACCGCACCATGCGCCATCCCGCGATGAGCCTGGCCACCGCCCAGGCCGCGCACCAGCCGAGGACGTTCGCCTACCTCTTCACGTGGTCGTCACCGGTGCTGGGGGGCATGCTCGGCTCGTGCCACGCGCTCGATCTGCCCTTCGTGTTCGGCACCCTCGAGCACCGGCTGATGCGGCCGCTGGTGGGACGGGGCCCGGCGGCCTCGGCCCTCGCGGCGCGGATGCAGGATGCGTGGGCGGCCTTCGCCCGCACCGGCCGCCCGTCCCACCCCGGCCTCGAGGAGTGGCCCGCCTACGAGCGGACGCGGCGCCGCACCATGATCCTGGACGCGCAGTGCCGGGTGGAGAACGCGCCCCGCGAGCCGGAGCGCGCGTTCTGGGAGTCGCTGGATCGCGGCGCGGGCCGGGCGTCCGCCTAGTCCCGCGCGCTTGCCATTCAGGCGGCGGAGTGTCCGCCGTCGAGGAACAGCGTCTGCCCGGTCATGAAGTCGGAGGCCGGCGAGGCGAGGTAGACCACCAGCGGGCCGACCTCGTCCAGCCGCCCCGTGCGGCGGGCCGGGACGTCGCGCAGGAGGCGGTCCCGGACCTGCGGGTTGGCGAAGGCCTCCGCGTTCATGTCGCTCACGAACCAGCCCGGCGCCAGCGCGTTCACCTGGATCGAATGTCGCGCCCACTCCGCGGCCAGCGCGCGCGTGAAGCCCATCACCCCGCTCTTGGACGCCGCGTAGGCGCTGTACCCGGGAAGGCCCACCTGCCCCAGCACCGAGGACACGTTCACGATCTTCCCCGACTTCTGCGCGATGAGGTGCGCGGCCGCGGCCCGGCAGCCGTTGAAGACTCCCACCAGGTTGACCTCCAGGGTGGCCCGGAAGTCCTCCGGGGACATCTGGGCGACCGGGGCCACCCGGGCGATGCCCGAGTTGTTGACCACCACGTGGAGCCCGCCCAGCTCGGCCACCGTCCGCGCCACCAGCGCCTCCACCTGCGCGTAGTCGCTCACGTCGGTGACCACCGGCAGCGCGCGGCGCCCGGTGGCCGACACCTGGTGCGCGGTCTCGTCGAGGTCCGGCCGGGAGCGCGCGGCGAGCGCCACGTCCGCGCCCGCGGCGGCCAGCGCCACCGCCATCGCCCGCCCGAGGCCGCGGCTGGCCCCGGTGACGATGGCCACGCGGCCGTCGAGCCGCATGGCCCCCAGCGGCCCCCTATCGGTAGAGGGAATCGATCAGCTCCCGGTGCTTGTCGGTGATGACCCGGCGCTTCACCTTGAGCGTCGGGGTCAGCAGCCCGTTCTCCACCGTGAAGTCCTCGGGCAGGAGCTTGAACTTCTTCACCTTGGCGTAGGACTGCAGCCGCGCGTTCTGCGCCTCCACGATCTGCGTCACGCGCTCCACCACCTTCGGGTGCTTCACCAGCGAGGCCGGATCGGTGTCCACGATCGACTGCTCGCGCGCGAACTTGGCCAGCTCCTCCGGGTTCAGGGTGATGAGGGCCACCGGATAGGGGCGCCGGTCGCCGTAGACCATGGCCTGGCTGATGAACGGATCGGTCTTGAGCAGGTTCTCGATGTTCTGGGGCGCGATGTTCATGCCGCCCGCGGTGACGATGAGGTCCTTCTTGCGGTCGGTGATGAAGAGGAACCCGTCCTCGTCGATCCGTCCGATGTCGCCGGTGGCGAACCAGCCGTCGGCGAGGAACACCTCCTGGGTCGCCTCCGGCTTCTTGAAGTAGCCCTGCGCGATGTTGGCGCCCCGCGCCAGGATCTCCCCGTCCGGCGCGATCTTGATCTCGACGCCGGGCTGGGCCTGGCCCACCGAGCCGAACTTGAAGCGCTCGATCCGGTTGAAGGTGAGCGACGGGCACGTCTCGGTGAGACCGTAGCCTTCCAGGATCAGGATGCCGGCCGCGTGGAAGAACTCGGCGATGTCCTTGGCGAGGGGGGCCCCGCCGGAGACCGCGAAGCGCAGGCGCCCGCCGAGGGCGTGGTGGAGCTTGGAGAACACGAGCGCGTGCGCGAGCCGGTGCTGGAGCCGGAGGAGGGCCGGGACCGACTGGCCGGCCTGCTGCAGGCGCGACACGCGGCGGCCCACCCCGACCGCCCAGTGGAAGATCTTCCGCTTGAGCGGCGGGCCCGACTCCGCCCGCGCGAGCACCCCCGCGTAGACCTTCTCGAACACGCGCGGCACGCTGCAGATGAAGTGGGGCTTCACCTCGGGCAGGTTGTCCCGCAGCTTGTCGATGCTCTCCGCGAACGCGGTGGTGAGCCCCCGGTGCACCCCGATGAACGACTCGAGCCGGCCGAAGGAGTGGGCCAGGGGCAGGAACAGCAGATGGGTGTCGCCGTCCTGGATGCCCGACATCTTGGCCGCGGACTCGAGCGTGGCCATGTGATTGCCGTGGGTCTGCACCACGCCCTTGGGGGGACCGGTGGTGCCGGAGGTGTAGACGATGGTGGCGATGTCGGAGGGACGCACCGAGGCCACCCGGGCGTCCAGCTCGCCGCGAAGGCGCTCGCGGTTCTCGCGCCCGAGGCGGCGAAGGGCGTCCCAGGTGATCGTCCGGTCCGACGGGGTGCCCGGATCGCCCTGCACGACCACGATCTGCTCGAGCCCTTCCATCTTGCCTTGCACCTCGAGCACCTTGGCGAGCTGGGCCGCGTCCTCGACGAAGAGCGTCTTCACCTCGGCGTCGTTGACGATGTACTCGATGAGGTCGGGCGGGTAGGTCGGGTAGATCGGGATCGTGCGCCCGCCGACCGAGAAGATCGCGAAGTCGGCCTGCACCCACTCCGCGCGGCTCGCGGAGAGGATCCCCACCGCCTCGTCCTTGCGGCGGCCCAGCGCGAGCAGCCCGGTGGCGAGCTCGCGCACGATCTCGCCCGTCTCCCGCCACGTGCGCGTGCGCCAGACGCCACCCTCCTTGAACTGCTGGGCCGGCCGGTCGCCGTCGGTCTGCACCCGCTGCCAGAACATGCTCGCCAGGGTCATGTCCGCCATGCCGTCCTCCTCACGCGAGTGCGCGCAGCTCCTTGCGCAGGATCTTGCCGATCGGGCTCTTGGGCAGCGCGTCCACGAAGCGGATCCGCTTCGGGCACTTGAACCGGGCGAGGCGGCTCTCGCAGAACCCGGCGATCTCCGCCTCGGAGGCCTGCTCGCCCTTCCGGAGCACCACGAAGGCCAGCACGTCCTCTCCCATCAGGGGATCCTTCATCCCCACCACCGCGGCCTCCGCGACCTTGGGATGGGCGTAGAGCGCCTCCTCCACTTCTCGCGGATAGATGTTGAACCCGCCCCGGATGATGAGGTCCTTCTTGCGCTCGACGATGAAGAGGAAGCCGTCCTCGTCGAGGCGGCCCATGTCCCCGGTGTGCAGCCACCCCGCCCGCACCGTGCGCGCCGTCTCTTCCGGATTGCGGTAGTAGCCGGTCATGACGTTGCGCCCGCGGACGCAGACCTCCCCGATCTCCCCGACGGGCAGCGGGCGATCGTCGTCGTCCTGGATCGAGATCTCCACCCCGGGGATGGCCCGGCCGACCGAGCCGAGCTTGCGCGGGCCCGAGAGCCGGTGCGCCGACACCACCGGGGAGGCCTCGGTGAGCCCGTACCCCTCGAGGATGCGGCCGCCGAACCTGCGCTCGAACGGCTCCACGATCTCGGTGGGGAGCGGAGCCGCCCCGGAGCCCCAGACCCGCATCGAGCGGGTGTCGAAGCGCTCCGCGTCGGGAAAGTTCAGGAGGTAGAGCAGCATGGTGGGCACCGCCGACATCGAGGCGGCCCGGAACTCCTGGATGGTGCGCAGCACCTCCTCGGGATTGAACCAGCGCAGCAGCGCCGCCTTCGTGCCCAGGATGTGGCCCGCGTTCATCACGGTGAGCCCGTAGGAGTGGGACAGGGGCAGCACCGACACCGCCCAGTCTTCCCGGCCCAGCTCGTGGAGCGTCGCGGCCGCGCGCGCGTTCGACTCCAGGTTGTCGTGCGAGAGCGCCACGCCCTTCGGCACTCCGGTGGTGCCCGACGTGTAGAGGATGACCGCCAGGTCGTCGGGGCGCCGCTCGACCGCGGTGAACGCGTCGGCCTCCTGCGAGACCTCCGCGGCCAGGGAGCGCGTCTTGCCGTCGTCGCCGCCACCGTCGACGAGCAGCACGTGGCGCAGCGTGGGCAGCACCCCGATCTGCGTCTCGACCTTCCAGAGCATGTCGGCGGCGGTGATCACCACCTTGACCTCGGCGTCGGCCAGGATGTGGGCCACCTCGCGGTCGCCGAGCAGGAAGATCACCGGCACGATCACCGCCCCGCACTTGAGGATCGCCGCGTAGCTCTGCAGCACCTCCGGGCAGTTCGGCAGCATCACGACCACCCGGTCCCCCGGCGCCACCCCGAGGCGCCGCAGCGCGTGCGCCAGGCGGGACGCGGCCCGGTCCTGGTCGAGGTTCGTGTACTGCGTGCCCTCGAAGGCCAGCGCGACGTACTCGCCGTAGCGATCGATGCTCTCGCGCGCGAGACGGGTGAGCGACATGGGCCGGGTCAGGAGTTGCTCATGTGTTTCAAGTAGTTACCCGTATATCACGGCGGGCTTAACGCGACGCAATAAAACAGTTGCATTCGTTACGCGACGCGTTAGCATGACTCAGGCGCCGTGATCCACGCGCCAGAAAGGGAGGGCAGCACGATGACCGCACCGACGTTCGATCCGATGAACCTGACCGGCCGCACCGTCGAGATGTTCTCGCTGTGGGCCGATGCCAACCAGCGGGTGCTCCGCGAGCTGGTGGACCTGTCGGCGTCCACTGCGAAGGAGGGCGTCCGCCTCTACGCCGAGATCCAGTCCGCGGCCCTCGAGGCGGCCAAGGAGGGCCACGCCTACCTGCTCCGCCGCCAGGAGGCGATGCAGGATGCCTCCCGCGACCCGTTCGGCACGTGCCAGAAGGGCGCGCTCGACACGGTGGAGGGCGCGCAGCGGGCGCTGCGGCTCCTCGAGAGCACCGCACAGGCCATGACCCGCTCGGCGGAGCGGCTCGAGACCACCGCGGAGCACGCCGGACAGGAGATCCAGGCCACCGTCGCCCAGCTGGCCGGCAAGGTGAAGTCGCTCTACGCCCCCGCCGCCTGAGGCGGCGTCGACCGGAATCGCGGGTCGGGTCGGACGACCCGGCCCGCGCTACTTCTCGCGCTTCTTCTCGAGGCGCTCTTCGAGGGCGCGCAGCTGCTCCCGCAGGACGGACACCTCTTCCCGGAGGGCGTCGGCCTCCGTGGCGTCCCCACGCTTGTCGTTGCGGTTGGGCTCCGCGGGCGGCGTCGTCGCGCTCTGCCATCCGGCGCGCGCGGCCCACTCTCGCAGCACCCGATCCGCCTCTCGCTGGCTCGTCATCAGCCCTTCGAGGCTCGAGCGGAGCGACTTCTGCACGAACTCCTGCCACGCTTCCCCGTGCTTGATCAGCTGGTGCAGGAAGGCGGTGGGCAGGGTGGCCCGGTGGTTGCGCTCGTTCTCGAGGATGATCTGGGCGAGGGTGACCGAGGTGAGATCCTCGCCGGTCGAGACGTCGACCACCGAGATCTCGCGCCCGGCCCGGATCAGCTCCTCGAGCTCCTCCAGCGTGACGTAGCGGCTCTCCTGCGTATCGTAGAGCTTGCGATTGGAGTAGCGCTTGATGACGTACGCCATGATGCGAAAAGTCTAGCACCGCGATCTAGCCCCTACAAGGCGGGGCGGGCTCGCGCGAGCCTACCGCGCGTGCGGACGCGAGGACGTGACGGTCGCGAGCGCGGAGAGCCCCAGCATGCCCATGATCGTCGCGCCCTGGGCCATCCACGCGAGGGGCTGGAGCGTCCAGAACGCGAGCGCGCCCATCGGCGCGTCCGGCCGCGCGTACTCGATCCGGGTGCGGGACGGCATCACCACCGCCTCCCCGGTGAGCACCTCCTCCGCGCGCTGGTTCGTGCACACGGTACGGAGGCGGATGCGGTTCCTCTCGCGCTGCACGTCGATCACCTCGACCCGCGCCGAGATCGAGTCCCCCGGCTTCACCGGCTTGAGGAACTTGAGGTCCTGCGAGACGTAGATCGCGCCGGGCCCGGGCAGGCGCGTGCCGATGACCGCGGAGACGAGGCCCGCGGTCCAGATGCCGGGCGCGATCGGCTCCTTGAACGCCGTGGTGGCCGCGTACGCGCGGTCCGCGTGCACCGGGTTGTGGTCGCCCACCGCGTCCACGAACCCCGCGATGTCGTCCGCGGTCACGCGCCGGGTGATCTGGGCGCTGTCGCCGATGTCGATGGCGTCGATGGGCAGGCCGATCATGCGCGCTCCGTCCGGTTGGCGCCGCCCAGCAGGCGATCGATCTTGTCCTCGAGGCCGTCGATCTTCTCCTCCACCTGGGCCAGGTGCTGCGCCAGCGCCACCACCTGGGCGCGCGAGGCGATGCCCAGGCCGGCCAGCGAGGCGTCGACCTGCTGCGCGGCCGCCTTCCGCACCGGGCCGGCGGCGTTGAGGAAGCCTTCCACCTGCTTGCCCATCATGCGGGCGAAGGCGTCGGTGCTCATCGCCTGCTCGAGCACCCGGGACCACGCCGCGATCCACTGGTCGAGGAACTGCTTCCACTGCGCCATCAGGTCCGGCGAGGGGGCGCTCCCCTGGGTCATCAGCTTGGACCACGCGGCCATGCCCTGATCCATGAACGGCCGCCAGAAGGCTTGCGGGTCCATGGGCGGCGCGCCGGCTCCGCCCTGCCCCATCATCTTGAGCCAGGCCTGGGTGCCCTCTTCCACCTGCCGCTTCCACATGTCCAGCAGCTGCTGGCTGGTGTTCTCGGCCATGACGCCTCCCCGCCCGCGGCTACGACCGCGCGGCCAGCCAGGACGCCACCTTCGGCCAGCAGTGCACCGAGGCCCCGCGTCCGGCGATCAGCGAGATGTGACCTCCGGGCAGCTCCACGTACTCCTTGTCGCGCGTGCTCACCACGTCGATCAGCGGCTTCACGCACGCGGGCGGCGCGATGTTGTCCTCGCGGGCGCCTACCGCGAGCACCGGGCAGCGGATCCCGCGGAGGTCCACCCGCCGGCCCGCCATGGTCAGCTCGCCCTTGATGAGGCGGTTCTGCTGGTAGAAGTCCTTCACCCAGTGGCGGAAGAACTCACCCGGGAACGGCAGGTACTCGTTGGCCCACTTGTTGAGCGCGTTGAACCCGTTCACGTAGTCCGGGTTCCACAGGTTCCACCAGAGGTTGAGGTTCGTGCTGAGGTCCATGGTGGGCTTGAGCAGCTTGAAGCCCAGCTTCACCATCTCGGCCGGGATGCTGCCGAGGGTGTCGACGTACTTGTCCACGTCGAACACCTCCGGAGCCAGCCACTTGCCGAACAGGCCCACGTGGGCGAAGTCGATGGGGCCCGCCATGTCGATGTAGTTCTTGAGCGGGAACTCCGGATGCGTGGTCACGAAGCACGCCGACAGCGGCGCGCCCATGCAGTAGCCCAGCACCGACATCTCGGGGGCCCCCGACGCCTCGAGCGCCTTGCGGGCCAGGCGGGGGAGGATCCGGGTGACCGCGTCCTCCACCGTGAGGCCGTTGTCCTCCTCGCCGAAGACGCCCCAGTCGACCAGGAACAGGTCGAACCCCTGCCGGGTCATGTGCTCGATGAAGGAGCCCTTGGGCATCAGGTCGAAGATGTACGGCCGGCTGATGCCGAGGTTCGGGACGAACAGCAGCGGGGTGCGGACGGTGCGCGGCGACTCGTAGCGCCAGAGGCGGGACTTGTTGGTGCGGTAGACGAGCCGACGGGGCGTGGGGCCGACCTCGGGCTCCCGCGGGTTCATCACCATCTCGCTCCAGTGCTTCATGCGGAGGAGATTGCGCTCGGCCTCCTGCTGCATCCGCGCCACGAACTCCGGGGACATCGAGGGCATCTCGCCCATCATCGTGAAGAGCTCGTCTTTCATGGAGCCATCCTACGCCCCCGTGACGCTTCGCGTCAACCTCCGGGGCCGGCCGGCGATGGGGCCCCGGACGGGGGCGCGGGAGAGCCGGGGCTACACCTGGAAGAGGCTCCCCACCTTCATGGCGAGCCCCATGTCGCCCTTGAGCTTCAGCTTGCCGGACATGAACGCCATCTGTCCAGAGAGCTTGCCGCCGGTCATGTCGAGCCAGTCCTGCGAGGACATGGTGAGGGTGAGGTTCGGATTGGTGGCCGGGCCCTCGCTCACCTTGCAGGCGCCGTCCTTGATCACCGCGTTCCAGGTGCCGCCCTGATCGCCGGTGATGTCGTACTGGATGGTGGCGTTCACCCCCGCCGCCTTGTCGGCGCGGAACCGGGAGGCCATGTTCTCGAACGTCTCCTTCACGGTCGCCATGTGCTGCTCCTTTCCCTGGTCGAGCGTTCCTAGAAGGTGAAGAGGTCCATGCCGCCGGTGACGGTGAGCACGGCCCCCGTGATGTAGCGCGCGCGCTCCGAGCACAGGAACGCGATCGCGCTCGCGATGTCTTCGGGCTGACCCTCCCGCTGCATGGCCACCCGCTTCACCATGCGGTCGTACAGGGGCGACATGCTCGCGTTCGGCCCCACGATGCCGGGCGCGATCACGTTCGAGGTCACATTGTACCGCGCCCCCTCGAGGGCCACCGAGCGGGCGAAGCCGATCACGCCCATCTTGCTGGTCGCGTAGGCGGTCTGGCCGAAGCCGCCCATGAGCCCCGCGATCGACGCCATGCAGATGATCCGGCCCCAGCGGCGCTCGCGCATGCCCGGGAAGACCAGCTTGGTCACGTTGAAGGTCCCGGTCAGGTTGATGCGGAGGTTCAGGTCCCAGTCGTCGTCGGCGGTGTCCTTCAGCTGGCCCATGGTGTAGATCCAGCCCGCGTTGTTCACGCAGATGTCGATGGGCCCCACCTCCCGCTCCGCGCGCTGGATGACCTCGGCCAGCGCGGGCCGGTCCGTGATGTCGACCGCGTAGCCGCGCGCGGTGCCGCCCGCGCTCACGATCTCCTGCGCGGTCTCCGCCGCCCCGTCCGCGTTGAGGTCCAGCACCACCACCCGGCAGCCCTCCTCGGCGAGCGTCAGCGCGTCCTGCTTGCCGAGGCTCCGGGCCGCGCCCGTCACCAGCGCGGTCTTGCCCGCGATGCCCAGATCCACCGCGGTCGCCTAGCGGCCCTTGAAGTCGGCGGGGCGCTTCTGGAAGAAGGCCTGGATGCCCTCGGCGGCGTCCTCGGTGCGGAGCGACTGCAGGAACGCGCGCACCTCGATCTCGATCGCCTGGTCGATCGGCGCCTGGATGCCGTCGTCGACCGCCTCGATGATGAGGCGCGTCGCGATCGGCGGCCGCTTGGCCAGCTCCCGCGCCATCGCGCGGGCGTCGTCCAGCGTCCGGCCCTCCTGCGAGAGGCGGTTCACGAGGCCGATGCGGTAGCACTCCTCGGCCGGGAGCTGGGTGCCCAGGATCAGGTGCTCGAGCGCGCGCCCGCGGCCCATCAGGCGCGGGTAGCGCTGCGTGCCGCCGAAGCCCGGGATGATGCCGAGATTGGACTCGGTCTGTCCCATCCGCGCGCCCTCCTTGAGGATGCGGATGTGGCAGCCCATCGCGATCTCGCAGCCGCCCCCGAGCGCGTGCCCGTTGATGGCCGCCACCACCGGCTTCGGGAAGCGCTCGATGCGTCGGACCACGCTGTTGCCGAAGCGGATGAACGCGGCCACGTCGGTGCCCTGGAACGCGGAGCCCAGGTCCGCGCCCGCGCAGAAGATCTTGTCGCCAGCACCCGTGATGATCACCGCGCGGACCGCGTCGTCGGCCTCGAGCTCGGTGAGCGCCGCGTTCAGCTCGCGCATCAGGGTGTCGCTGATGGCGTTGGCGGGCGGCCGGTTGAGGGTGACGATCGCGAAGCGCTCCTCGCGGGTCAGGACGAGGGTCTCGTAGGCCATCGGCGATTCTCCTCTGGTCGGGACGTCAGGGGCGGGCGGCCACGCCCTGCAGGAACAGGTCCGCCACCGCCGGCGCGGTGTCGGTGAGGCGGTAGCCGCGCTTGCCGAGCACCCACGAGGTGGCCATCTGGTCCATGGCTCCGAACAGCATCTTGGTCGCCACCTTCACCGGCAGGTCGCGCTGGAAGTGCCCCTGCCCCACCCCTTCCTCCAGCACGGATCCGATCAGCGCGAAGTAGCCGGCCACCTCCTGGCTGGAGGCGCCGCGGAAGAACTTCTGCCCCTGGCGCAGCTCGATCTGCACCACCTCCGCCAGGTCGGGGTCCGCCTCCAGCATCGAGAAGTGCATGGCCACGAGCCGCCGCACCTTCGCGACCGCGTCCGGCTCGTCGCCGATGGCCCGGCGCAGCGACGCCACGAAGGCCGCCATCTTGTCGCGGAACAGGGTGATGAGGATGTCGTCCTTGGTCTTGAAGTAGAGGTAGATGGTGCCGGCGGCGATCCCGGCCTCGCGCGCGATGTCCGACACGCGCGAGTTGAAGTAGCCCTGTCGCGCGAACACGCGCACCGCCGCCTCGACGATCTGCTGGGGCTTCTCCGGATCGCGCATGGGGAAGATGAACCGCGGTTCATCTTATGCGCCGGTCCGGAGGCTGTCAAACGGAAGTGGGCCGGGAGCCCCGCGACTGACAGCTCAGCACGTACTCGCGCAGCCGCTCGAACTCGCGCGCGTCGAGATTGGCGAAGACCAGCACCGCGCCGCCCTCGTACGCTTCCCACACGAGGGCGGGCAGGCGCAGGCGGTCGATGCCGGGCCGGGCCGGCAGCTCCAGCACCACCACGTCGCCCTCGACGAGGGCCTGGTCGGTGATCACGCGGCCGCCGGACGCGCTCAGGTCGACGGTGTGCCCGGTGGCGGTGCCGGCGGAGCCGCCCTCCACCCGGATCGGGAGGCTCACCGCCACGCGGGGAAAGCGTCGGCGCGTCTCGGTGCGCGAGACGAACGGGGTCACGCGGCCGGCGGGCGAGTCCGACATCTTGAGGAACGCGACCGCGATGCCCTCGCGATCGCGCCGCACCACCGTGCCCACCATCTCCAGCCGGCCCGCCTGGCCGGGCAGGGTCACCCGCACCGTGACGATGCTGTTCACCGCGGCGTCGATCTCGGTGCGCACCTTCATGCCCGCGAGGCTCACGTTGACCACCTCGCCCGACACCACGCGCCCGTCGCTCGACTCCACCGTGGCCGCCCACGCCGCCGACGCCCTCGGGAACGACCGCCGATCGTGTCCGCTCATGGTTCGACCCTGACGTGCCGGGGCCATTTCTGTCAACTCCCCGATCACCCTCAGAACAAGTGTTACCGAAACGGAAGGGGTTGCCTCAAAACCGGTGTTACCGAACCACGCACCGGAAAGGGGGCCCTGTGACCGAGCCAGCGCGCCGGGAATACGCGGCGGTGATGCGCCGCCGCTATG
>DASRHC010000051.1:0-39804 GCA_035650715.1 Candidatus Methylomirabilota bacterium
CATAGCGGCGGCGCATCACCGCCGCGTATTCCCGGCGCGCTGGCTCGGTCACAGGGCCCCCTTTCCGGTGCGTGGTTCGGTAACACCGGTTTTGAGGCAACCCCTTCCGTTTCGGTAACACTTGTTCTGAGGGTGATCGCATGCTTGACAAGCCGGGCCCGCCCGGGCACAATGCGCGCCACATGTACGGAGTCGGGATCCGGCACCAGAACCTGCTACTGACCTAGGCGCGCGCCCCCGCGGCGCGCGCCCAAAGCCTCTTCGGTTGTCTCGGAGAGGCTTTTTTGTTTCCACCCACAGGAGGCGTTCATGGCTCGATCGGCGGGTGCACCACCCCAGATGCCGTTTCACCACTACCGCGCGTTCCCTCCGATCCCGCTGCCGGATCGGACGTGGCCGTCCCGGGTCATCTCCCGGGCGCCGCGCTGGTGCAGCGTGGACCTGCGGGACGGCAACCAGGCCCTGATCGACCCGATGGACCCGCCGCGGAAGCGCCGGATGTTCGACCTGCTGGTGCGCTGCGGCTTCAAGGAGATCGAGGTCGGCTTCCCCGCCGCGTCCCAGCCCGACTTCGACTTCGTCCGCCAGCTGATCGAGGAGGACCTGATCCCGGACGACGTGATGATCCAGGTGCTCACCCAGGCCCGGCCCGAGCAGATCGAGCGCACGTTCGAGTCGCTGCGCGGCGCCCCCCGGGCCCTCGTCCACCTCTACAACTCCACCTCCACCCTGCAGCGCCGGGTGGTCTTCGGCCTGGACCGTGCCGGCATCATCGACATCGCGGTGCGCGGGGCCCGGAAGTGCCTGGAGCAGGCCGCCCGCATCCCGGAGACCGACGTGCACTTCCAGTACTCGCCGGAGAGCTTCACCGGCACCGAGCTCGACTTCGCGGTGGAGATCTGCGAGCGGGTGATGGACGTGTGGCGGCCGACCCCGGAGCGGCCGGTCATCCTGAACCTCCCCGCCACCGTGGAGATGGCCACCCCGAACGTCTACGCGGACCAGATCGAGTGGTTCCTGCGCCACGTGAGCCGGCGGGATTCGCTGGTGCTGTCGCTCCACCCGCACAACGACCGCGGCACCGCGGTGGCCGCCGCCGAGCTCGCGGTGCAGGCGGGCGCCGACCGGGTGGAGGGCACCCTCTTCGGCAACGGCGAGCGCACCGGCAACGTGGACGTGGTCACCCTCGCCCTCAACCTGTTCAGCCAGGGGGTGGACCCGCAGCTCGACTTCTCCGACATCGACGAGGCCCGGCGCATCGTCGAGCACTGCAACCGGCTCCCGGTGCATCCGCGCCATCCCTACGTCGGCGACCTCGTGTACACCGCGTTCTCGGGCTCGCACCAGGACGCGATCAAGAAGGGCTTCGAGGCCCTCGGCAAGCGCTACGACGTCTGGGAGGTCCCGTATCTGCCCATCGATCCGCACCACGTGGGCCGCAGCTACGAGGCGGTGATCCGGGTCAACAGCCAGTCCGGCAAGGGCGGGGTCGCCTACATCATGAAGTACGAGCACGGCCTCGATCTGCCGCGGCGGCTGCAGATCGAGTTCTCGGCGGTCATCCAGAAGATGGTCGAGCAGAGCGGCACCGAGATCAGCCCCGGCGAGATCTGGACCGCGTTCGAGGCTACCTACCTGACCCGCGAGGAGCCGCTGGCCCTGCTGCACCACCCCACCGTCACCACCGCGGGCGAGTCGGGCGAGACCAGCGTCGAGGCGGTGCTGCGGGTCTCGGGGGCGGAGCGCCGGGCCAAGGGCTCGGGCAACGGGCCCATCGCGGCCTTCGTGGACGCCGTGCAGCGGGACGCCGGCATCGAGGTCGCGGTGCTCGACTACCACGAGCACGCCATCGGGGAGGGCGCGGGGGCGGCCGCGGCGGCCTACGTGGAGGTGCGCGTGGGCAACGGGCGGCCCCGGTGGGGTGTGGGCGTCCATGGGAACATCGTCACCGCGTCCCTGCGCGCGGTGGTGAGCGCCATCAACCGGGAGGCGGCGGGCGCGTGATAGGCTAGCCGGTAGCCGCCGGAGGGCGCCATGAGACTGCGCATCCTGGGAATCGTGCTGGCGGGGGGAAAGGGCACGCGGCTCTATCCCCTGACCAAGGAGCGCGCCAAGCCCGCGGTGCCCTTCGGCGGCAAGTACCGCATCATCGACTTCGTCCTCAGCAACTTCGTCAACTCCGGCATCCACTCGGTCTACGTCCTCACCCAGTTCAAGAGCCAGTCGCTCCTGCAGCACCTGGCCGACGGCTGGCAGTTCGGCGGGCTCCTGAAGGACCACTTCATCATCCCGGTCCCGGCCCAGATGCGGTCGCCGGGCGAGACCTGGTACCGGGGCACCGCGGACGCCATCTACCAGAACGCGAACCTGATCGAGCAGTCCGATCCGCACCTGGTCGCGATCTTCAGCGCCGACCACATCTACCGGATGAACGTCGCCAGCATGATCGCGTTCCACGAGCAGAAGCGGGCCGAGGTCACGGTGGCCGCGATCCCGGTGGAGCGGCGCTGCGCGGCCGACTTCGGGGTGGTCGAGACCGCGCGCGACGGGCACATCATCGGCTTCCACGAGAAGCGGGCCGACGCGCCGGCCATGCCGGGCGACCCGGACCACGTCTTCGCCTCGATGGGCAACTACATCTTCTCGACGCGCACCCTGCTGCGCGAGCTGTACGCGGACGCGGCCCGCGAGAACAGCACCCACGACTTCGGGCGCGACGTGCTGCCGCGGCTGGTGAACCGGGTGGACATGTTCGCCTACGACTTCCAGACCAACCAGATCCCGGGCGAGCCGGCGAACGCGAGCGCCTACTGGCGCGACGTGGGGACGCTCGACGCGTACTACGAGGCCCACATGGATCTGCGGTCGGTGAGCCCGGCGCTCAACCTCTACAACCGGGAATGGCCGCTGCGCACCGCCAGCTACGCGGATCCCCCCGCCAAGTTCACCTTCGACGACGAGGGCCGCCGCGGCCAGGCCATCGACTCGGTGGTCTCGGGCGGCTGCATCCTGGCCGGCGGCATGGTGCGCAACTCGGTGCTGGGCCGCCACGTGCGCGTACACACCGGCGCGGTGGTGGAGGACTCGGTGATCCTCGACAACTGCGACATCGGCCGCCGGGCCCGCGTCCGCCGCGCGATCCTGGACAAGAACGTCCGCATCCCGGAGGGCGGCACCATCGGCTACGACCTGGATGAGGACAAGCGCCGCCACCACGTGACCGAGTCCGGCATCGTGGTGGTGGAGGGCCTGCGCTCCTCGGTGGACATCTCCGCGATCGTGGTCTGAGACCGCCGACCCCGAACCACCACGCGCCGCCGATGGGGGGGTACGACCACATCACGATCGACCGGCGGTGGCAGGGCTACTGGGACCGCGCGAAGACCTTCGCGACCCCCACCGACCGTACGCGCCCGAAGTACTACGTGCTGGACATGTTCCCGTACCCTTCCGGCGACGGCCTCCACGTCGGCCATCCCAGGGGCTACACCGCCACCGATGTCGTCGCTCGAGCCAAGCGCATGATGGGCTTCAACGTCCTGCGCGTCATGGGCTGGGACAGCTTCGGGCTTCCGGCCGAGCGGCAGGCCGAGCGGGAGGGCGCGGATCCGGCCACGATCGCCGCCCGCAACGCGGCCACGTTCAAGCGCCAGCTCCGCATGCTCGGGCTCTCCTACGACTGGTCACGGGAGCTGACGACCAGCGATCCCCGCTACTACCGGTGGACGCAGTGGATCTTCGAGCTCTTGCTCGAGCGTGGTCTCGCGTACCGGGCACGAGCGGCGGTCAACTTCTGCCCGGCCCTCGGGACCGTGCTGGCCAACGAGGAGGTCCACGACGGCAAGTACATCGAGACGGGCGACCCGGTCGAGAAGCGGTCGATGACACAATGGATGCTGCGCATCACCGCCTACGCCGACCGCTTGCTGGACGATTTGGACGGACTCGACTGGCCGGCCGGCACTCTCAAGATGCAGCGCGATTGGATCGGCCGGTCACGCGGCGCCCACGTGACGTTCGGACTGGTCGAGGGCGGCGAATCCGTCACCGTCTTCACCACGCGCCCCGACACGCTCTTCGGCGCCACCTGTCTCGTGCTCGCCCCGGAGCACCCGCTTGCGGATCGGATCACCGCGCCCGCGCAACGCGCGGCGGTCGACGCCTACCGTGAACGGACGGCCCGCCGGAGCGACCGCGAGCGGACCGCCGATGCCGCGAGCGGTCCGAAGACCGGTGTGTCGACGGGAGCCTACGCGGTCAACCCGGTCAACGGCGCCCACCTTCCGGTCTGGCTGGCGGACTACGTCCAGGCGAGCTACGGCTTCGGGGCGATCTTCGCCTGCCCCGCCCACGACGAGCGCGACTGGGCCTTCGCGAGGACGTTCGGCCTGCCGATCGTCGAGGTCGTGACCGGCGGCCACGTCGACCTCGAGCCCTACGTCGGCGACGGCCCGCACGTGAACAGCCGCTTCCTGAATGGGCTCGGCGTCGAGCGGGCGAGCGAGCGGATGATCGCCTGGCTCGAGACGAACGGGCGCGGCGAGCGCGCCGTCTCCTACCGGTTGCGCGACTGGCTCTTCTCTCGCCAGCGCTACTGGGGCGAGCCGTTCCCGACCATCGAAACGGTCGACGGGACCGTCAAGTGCGTGCCGCGGGAGCAGCTCCCGGTCCGCCTGCCCGCGCTCGAGCGCTACGGGCCGACGCCCGACGGCCAGCCGCCGCTCGCGCGCGCCCGGGGGTGGCTGGACACTCTCGACCCCGAGACCGGCCAGCCGGCGCGCCGCGACACGAATACGATGCCCCAGTGGGCGGGGTCCTGCTGGTACTACCTGCGGTTCCTGTCGCCGCAGCGGGACGATGTCGGCTGGGATCCCGGCGAGGAGCGCTACTGGATGCCCGTGGACCTGTACGTGGGCGGCGCCGAGCACGCGACGCTGCACCTGCTCTACGCGCGCTTCTGGCACAAGGTGCTGTACGATGCCGGGCTCGTCTCCACCAAGGAGCCGTTCCCGCGCCTGATCCACCAGGGGATGATCCACCGCCGATCGTTCCGCGACGCGCGTGGCAAGTACCGCCACGAGCGCGAGGTCGAGCAGCGGAACGGCGTCTGGTTTCTGGCGGGAACCGACGATCCGGTCGCGGTGGCGACCGAGAAGATGTCGAAGTCCAAGTACAACGTCGTCAACCCCGACGACATCTGCGCGGCGTACGGCGCCGACGCGATGCGGCTCTACGAGCTGTTCATGGGGCCACTCGAGGCGGGAACCGACTGGGAGACCTCCGGGGTTGCGGGCACGCGACGGTTCCTCGATCGCGTCTGGCGGCTGGTCGCCGAGCCCCGCGCGGCCTCGCCGAGCGACGCCGAGGCCGGGGCCTCCCCTTCCCACCGGGAGCTCGAGCGCACGCTGCACGCCGCGATCAAGAAGGTGACCGAGTCGATCACCGATCTCAGATTCAACACCGCCATCGCCGAGATGATGGTCTTCGTCAACGAAGCCACGAAGGCGGCGACCGTCCCGCACGAGTGGCGCGAGACGTTTGTGAAGATCCTGTCACCCTTCGCTCCGCATCTGGCCGAGGAGCTCTGGCGGCGGCTCGGTCATTCGGGGACGATCGCGTACGAGGCGTGGCCCGCCTACGATGAAGCGAAGCTTGCACGCGACACGATGATCATCGCGGTACAGGTCGGCGGCCGGGTGCGCGGACAGGTCGAGGTCCCCGTCGACGCGAGCGCGGCGACCGTCATCGCGGCGGCGCGCGCCGAGCCGGCGGTGCAGCGCGCGCTCGCCGGGCGGGCGATCACCCGCGAGGTCTACGTGCCGGGCCGGCTGGTCAGCCTCGTCGTGCCCGGGTCGGGCTAGTAACCCTTCTGCTTGTCGATCAGGGCCAGCAGCGGCCGGCCGTCGCGCCGGCGCTCGAGGTTCTCGCAGAAGGTGGCGATGACCCGGCCGGCGCGGCGGGGCGAGCCGCCCGCGGTGTGCGGGGTCACGATGGCCCGCGGATGCCGCCAGAGCGGGTGCCCCTCCGGCAGCGGCTCCGGATCGGTGACGTCGAGGCCCACCGCGAAGATCAGCCCCTCGTCGAGCGCGGCCAGCACGTCCTCGCCCCGGACGATCTCGCCGCGGGTGACGTTGATGAGGATCGCGCCCCGCTTCATCTGGAGAAAGCGCTCGCGGGTGAAGAGATGGTGGGTCGCCTTGGTGAGCGGCAGGCCGATCACCACCACGTCGGAGGCGCCCAGCAGATCCGCGAGCCGGTCCGCCGGCCAGATCGCCTCCACCCCGGGCTCGGGGTCGACCCGCTCGATATCCACGCCCAGCACCCGCATGCCGAAGCCCACCGCGCGCCGGGCCACCGCACGGCCGGTGCCCCCGAAGCCCACGACGCCCATCGTCTGCTCGTAGAGCTCGCGCTGGTGCACGCGGATCGGCTCGCGCAGCGCGTAGTCCGGGGTGCGGATCGCGGTGTGCAGCCCGCGGGTGAGGGCCAGGAGCAGCGCGAAGGCGTGCTCGGCCAGGTGGATGCCGACCTCGCCCTTCTCGCTCGCCAGCGGCACGTCGCGGTTGATCAGCTCGGGGGTGAGGATGCTGTCGACGCCCGCGCCGATCGAGTGGTAGTACACGAGCCGCGTGGCCAGGGGGAAGAGCTCGGGGTGCACCCGGCCGAAGATCACGTCGGTGTCGGGCAGCTCGCGTCGCTGCGCCGCCTTGTCCTTCGCCTCCACGATGCGGGCCCCGGGCCCCGCCGCGGCCAGGATGCGGGCGCGGTCCGCCTCCGTGAGGCCGGCGACGATGAGGTTGGGGACGAAGAGGATCTTCACGACCGCAGCTCGGGGATCACCCACTTGGGCGCGCGGCCGGCGGCCACCCGCTGGATGTTGTCGAAGCCGTTGCGGAAGCGTGCGGTCCAGTTCTCCCACGTGGGGCCCGCGGAGTGCGGGGTCAGCGTGACGTTGGGCAGCCGGAAGAGCGGGTGGTCCTTGGCCGGCGGCTCCTCCACCAGCACGTCCAGCCCCGCCGCCGCCAGCTGGCCGCTCGTGAGCGCCTGGCAGAGCGCGGCCTCGTCCACCACCGGGCCGCGGCAGGTGTTGATCAGAATCGCGCCCGGCTTCATCTGGGCGAACTCGGCCGCGCCCAGCAGGTGGCGGGTGGAGTCGTCGAGAGGCACGTGCAGGCTCACCACGTCGGAGGTGCGCAGCAGCTCGGGCAGCAGCACGAAGCGGACGCCGAGGGCGTCCTCCTCCGCCTCGGTGAGGCGGGCGATGTCGTAGTACTGCACGGTCATGTCGAAGGCGGCGGCCCGGCGGGCCACCTTCTTGCCGATGTTGCCGAGCCCGACGATGCCGAGGGTGCGGCGCGAGAGCTCGTACACCCGCTGATCGTCGAAGCCGCCCACGCGCCACTTGCCGGCCACCACGTCGTTGTGGAACTTCACCAGTCGCTTGAGCACGGCCAGGATCAGCATGATGGTGTGCTCGGCCACCGCGATCGCATTGGCCCCGCCGTTGTTGGACACCGGCACGCCCGCCTTGCGCGCGGCCTCGATGTCCACCCGGTCGTAGCCGGCGGAGAGCAGCTGGACCAGTCGGAGGTTGGGCGCGGCGCGGAAGAACTCGCCGCCCATCTGGCGGGCCAGGCCCAGGTAGTACTCGGCCTGCCCGGCCGCGGCGTAGAACTCGGGCGTGCCGAAATCGGCGACGAGCAGCTCGAAGCCGGCCGGGGTGAGCGAGCGCGCGATCTCCATGACCGCGTCGGACTGCGGGGGCGCGAAGAGGATCTTGGTGGCCATGGCTATCGCTCCGCGAGGGGGATGGTGGCGGTGAGGCAGGGCGCGTCGCCGTGCACCCGGGTGGTGTGGCCCTTGCCGGTGGTGTCCTCCACCAGGCGCGCGTCGCCGGGTCCGAAGAGGTGCTTGGAGCCGTCGCCCAGCCCGATCTCGAGCTGGCCGGACAGGATGATCACGAACTGGCGCCGCGGCGCGGGATGCCAGTCGATGAAGTTGCCGACCGGGCTCTCCCGGAAGGAGATCTGGGTGGCGGCGATGCCCCTGGTCCAGGCGGCCGCGCGCGCGAGATCGACGGGCTCGATGTGCGACTGGCCATCGGCGCCGGTGTAAAGACGGAATGTCTTCATGAGCCCTCCTCGGTGACGAGCGCGCGGATTATAGCGCCGGGCGCCGGAGGGGGCCACCCGGGCGCTTCACTCACCGCCCGCCCGCGCCGCGAGCCGACTTCACCAGCCCTGGTGGTGGTGGTGCCAGCCGCCGCCCACCGGGACGGGCAGGATGCAGGCCTGGGCGCCGAACACCACCGACCGGCCTTCCACGGGGCGATTCCGCACGTCGCGACGTACGACGGCGGGTTTACACCATCCGTATCGGGGGGCTATCATCGGCCCCACGTCGACCCGGGAGGGGCGGCTCCATGCGACGGCTGTTCGGTGCGCTCGTCGTCATCGCGTCGATGCTGGGCCCGGCTCCGTCCGGGATGGCGCAGCCGGCTGCCCCGCCGCCCGCCGGCCAGATGACGTGGGCGGTGCACTTCACGCTGGCCCCCCGCTGGCTCGATCCCGCCGAGACCGAGGGCTCGATCACGCCCTTCCTCACGCTCTACGCGGTCCACGACGCGCTGCTCAAGCCGATGCCGTCGGGCCCCATCGCGCCGAGCCTCGCCGAGTCCTGGACCGTCTCGACCAGCGGGCTCGTCTACGACTTCGTCCTCCGGGCCAACGCGCGCTTCCACAACGGCGAGCGCGTCACCGCGGAGGACGTGAAGTTCTCCTTCGAGCGATACCACGGCGCCAACGCGGCGCTGCTCAAGGAGCGCGTCCACGAGGTCCGCGCGGTGGACGCGCGCCGGGTGCAGTTCCACTTGAAGGAGCCGTGGGCCGACTTCATCACCTTCTACGGCACCACCGCGACCAGCGCGGGCTGGGTGGTGCCGAAGAAGTACGTGGAGCAGGTCGGCGACGAGGGCTTCAAGAAGGCCCCGATCGGCGCGGGCCCCTACCGGGTGGTCGCGTTCACGCCCGGGGTGGAGCTGCAGCTCGAAGCCTTCGCCGGCTACTGGCGGAGGACGCCGCACGTCAAGCGCCTGGTCTTCCGGAGCCTGCCCGATGAGATCACCCGCGCCGCCGCGCTCAAGCGGGGCGACGTCGACATCGCCTACTTCCTCAACGGGCCCGTCGCGGAAGAAGTGCGCCGCACCTCCGGCCTCCGGTTGATGGCGGTCCGGAGCAACACCGTCTTCTTCCTCGACTTCCGCGGGCAGTGGGAGGCGGGCTCGCCGTGGCAGGACCAGCGCGTGCGCACCGCGGCGAGCCTCGCCATCGATCGCAAGGCGATGAACGACGCCGAGCAACTGGGCTTCGCCGGCCTCACCGGCAACGTGGTACCGCGCGCGCTCGAGTTCGCGCTGGCGATCGAGCCCGATCCCTACGATCCGGCGCGGGCCCGGCGGCTGCTCGCGGAGGCCGGCTTCCCGCGCGGCGTCGACGCGGGCGACTTCACCATCGCCCCGCCCTACGAGGGCGCGGGCGAGGCCATCGCGAACTACCTCGCCGCGGTCGGCATCCGGGTGAAGATCCGCACGATGGAGCGCGCCGCCTTCTTCTCCTCGTGGCCCCAGGGCAAGCTCAAGGGCCTGGTGTTCGGCGGGCTCGGGCCCGCCGGCAACGCGGCCACGCGTCTGGCCCTCCTGGCCGTGAAGGGCGGCCCCTACACCGCGGGGATGCTGCCGGAGGTCCAGGACCTCTATGACCGGCAGGCGCACGAGCGCGACCGCAAGAAGCGCGAGGAGCTGCTGCACCAGATCCAGCGCATCCTCTTCGAGAGGAAGGTCTTCGCCCCGATCTGGGAGAACGGCTTCATCCGCGGGGTGGGCCCCCGCGTCGAGGAGCCGGCGCTGGCCCTGATCCCGTCGTTTCCCTACTCCGCCCCGTACGAGGACGTGCGCCTCAAGCCGTGAGGAGAATCCCATGCGCTACGAGATGATCTCGGCCGACTGTCACCTCGACCTCTGCTGGCTGCCGCCGGACCTCTTCACCGCGAACGCGGCGCCCGCGCTCCGCGACCGCATGCCCCACGTGGTGGAGAGCCCGAAGGGCCCCACCTGGGTCACGAAGAAGGGCGCCAACCTCGGCCTGGTCAACGGCATGGGCTCGGCGGGGCGCGAGTACGTGCCCGGGCGCATCCACCGCGCCGACCGCATGGCCAAGACCGGCCTCTACGCGGACGGCAAGAAGGGCATCCGGCGGCTCACCGATCCCGAGCTGCGCCTGCGCGACCAGGACCGGGACGGGGTGCAGGCGGAGGTGCTCTACGGCATCCTCGGCGCCACCGGGCGCATGAACGACGGGGAGGCGGTGGTCGAGGTGATCCGCATCTACAACGAGTGGCTCGCCGACTTCTGCTCGACGCACCCCGAGCGCTTCGCGGGCCTCGCCGCGATCCCCAACGCGCCCATCGACGCGGCCATCGCGGAGGTGGAGCGCGTGGCCAAGCGCGGGGTGGTGCGCGGGCTCGACATCGCCAACTCCGCCGACCTCACCCCGCTCTGGGATCCCTACTGGAATCCGCTCTGGGAAGTGATCCAGACCAGCGGGCTGCCGCTGCACTTCCACACCATCGGCAGCCGCCTGCCCGACGATCTGCAGAAGCTGGTGCACGTGGGCTCCGATCCCTCGCGCGCGCCCGCCGACATGCCTGCGGAGGCGCGCAAGGCCGCGCGCATCGCCTTCGCCACCCACATCACCGGCTTCCAGATCAACATGGCCAACATCCTGATGGCCATGATCTACGGCGGCGTGCTGGAGCGCTTCCCCCGCCTGCGGGTGGTGCTGGGCGAGGCCGGCATCGGCTGGATCCCGTACGTCCTCTGGCGCATGGACGGCGAGTGGGAGGACCAGTTCAAGGATCTCTCGCTCACGATGCCGCCCAGCGAGTACTGGAAGCGCCAGGTGTGGGCCACCTACCAGACCGATCCGGTGGGCGTGAAGCTGCTCGAGGAGCTGGGACCGGACAAGGTGATGTGGGGCTCGGACTTCCCGCACCCCGACGGCGTATGGCCGGACTCGAAGGAGTACGTGGCCCGCGAGCTCGGCCACCTCCCCGCCGAGATCCGACGCAAGATCGTCTGCGACAACGCCGCCCGCCTCTACAGCTTCGTGTAGCCGTTCCCGGAACACGCGCCGCCGCGCAGCATGGAGCCCGCGCACCGGATCCGCGGCTCCGCGAGGCCGACGGGGCGGGCCCAACCAGATCGGCACCTCCAAGGGCAGGACCGGAGCGACGGGAACGGCCAGGATCGTAGATGATGGCCATAGAACACGTAAGTGGCTACCGTTAAAGTAAAAAATTTTTATGTCTCTACCTCGTTGACACAGCCCAGATCTGAAAGATACTTTGTATCTACAGGAGGCATCCCATGCAAGTCGCGCTTAGGAAGTGGGGGCATAGTGTCGCGATCCGTATTCCGCGCAACGTAGTCCAGGCGGCCCACTTGGCCGTGGATGACGTTGTGGAGGTGCGCGAGGAATCCGGCCGTGTCGTCATTGAGCCTCTGAGACGGAAGGTCTATGACCTGTCGGAACTCGTAAGCGGGATCACGGCGGCGAATCGCCATGAGCCTGTCGATTTCGGGCCCGCTGTCGGAAATGAGGTTTGGTAGTTGGCGCGGTCGTATGTCCCGGAAGCCGGGGATATTGTCTGGATGCAGTTCAACCCGCAGGCGGGGCATGAGCAAGCTGGGCACCGCCCAGCTCTCGTGCTGACGCCCGCGGGCTACAATGAGCGCTCGGGCCTCATGCTGTGTTGTCCGCTCACCACGCAGGTCAAGAACTATCCATTCGAGGTGCAGGTCGGCAAGCAACCGAGCGTGGTACTAGCCGATCAAATCAAGAGTGCAGATTGGCGAGCCCGTGGGGCTCAGCGGAAGGGGGCAGTCACGGCCGAGGAGTTGGCCGAGGTACGGGCAAAGATCGTTGCTCTGATCGGCGCATGAGGCGAGCCACCGAGCGAACGTCGACTCGCGCCGGGCTAGATGGCGTCCGACAGCGAGTCACCGATCCGGCCGCTTGCGGCAGCCTATCCATCGGCGCGCGGCCTCGATGTGACCGAGACGCAACTGGATGGGCCGGCCCTGACAAGAGCCGCCGCCCCTCCCCGGCGGAAGCTACCGCTTCGACTTCCCCCCGGACCTCTCGTACGCCTCGACCGCCCGCCGGAGATCGCGGAGCTCCTCGCACGTGATGAAGCAGAGCGAGTTCAGCGTCTTGAGGTGCTCCTTGGCCTTCGGCAGATCGTCGAGCATGAGGTACGCCTCTCCGATGTACTCGTGGGCGCCCCGGTGCTTGGGGTCGATGGCCAGCGCCTTCTGGTAGATGGCGATCGCGGCCCCGGGGTTGCCGTTCTTGCGGGTCGCGTACCCGAGCCAGTTGTAGGCGTCCGCGTTCTTGCCGTCGCGCGCGGTGACGCCCTCCAGCAGCGGGATCGCCTTCGCGTACTCGCCCGCCTTGATGGCCTTCACGGCCGCGGTGTACTGCGGGTCCTCGGGCCGGGCGGAGGGGCCGCTGGCCCCCTGGCCGCCTCCACCCCCATCGGCAAGGGCCATGCCCGACAGGCCGAACGTGAGGAATCCGATCGCCAGGACCGAGCGGAGCCCGAATCGACGACGCCGTGTGAGCATGGCAGTCCCTCCCGCAGTGCCAACCGTCGGAGCCCCGCGCCGGTTCCCCGCCGTTGCAGACCACCGGACCGCTGGTCTATGCTCCACCGGCGACGGCGCGAGGCGCACGCGCCCTACCCCCTGGCTCCTCCGGAGGACGCGATGGCTCAGACGGTGACGTGGCCCGACGGCGCGCGGTGCGCCATCATGATGACGTTCGACCTGGACGGCGAGAGCCCGTGGATCCACCGGGACGCCGCGCTGGCGGAGCGGCCGCTGCACATGTCGATGGGCGCCTACGGTCCCAGGACCGGCATGCCGCGCATCCTCGATCTCCTCGATCGCTACGGCATCAAGACCTGCATCTTCATCCCGGGCTGGATCGTGGAGCGCTACCCCGCCCTCTGCGAGGACATCGTCCGCCGCGGGCACGAGGTCGGCCATCACGGCTACCTCCACGAGAAGCCCTTCTTCATGAAGGGCGGCCGCGACGAGGAGGAAGCCCTCCTGGTGAAGAGCCTCGACATCTTCAAGAAGGTGCTGGGAGTGAAGCCGCTCGGCTCCCGCACCCCGTCGGCGGACCCGAGCGCCCACACCATGGAGCTGCTGCGGCAGTACGACTTCGTCTACCACAGCAACGCGCTCGACACCGACCTGCCCTACTGCCACCAGACCAAGCACGGGCCGCTGGTGGAGTTCCCGACCGCGTGGTGCAACAACGACGCGCCGTTCTTCATGTGGAGCTCGGTGCCGCCGGTCGGCAACGGCATCTGGAGCCAGCAGGACGTGTGGGAGATCTGGTCCGAGGAGTTCGAGGGCCTCTATGCGGAGGGCGGCTTCTTCAACTGGCTCGCGCACCCGCAGATCATCGGCCGGCCCTCGCGCATGCGGATGGTGGAGCGGCTCATCCAGCTGATCCTCGGCAAGGGCCGCGTGTGGTGGCCCCGGCCGATCGACCTGGCCCGCTTCTGGCTGGAGCGGGAGCGCACCGCTCCGGCCGGGCGCGCCTGACGCCCGAGACCGCGATGCGCTATCGCTGGCCCGACGGCAAGCAGTCCGCGGCGGTGCTGTCCTTCGACTTCGACGCCGAGTCCGGGTTCTACTTCCGCGAGCCGGAGAAGGCCCGGCGCAGCCTCGGCGACCTGGAGGAGCGCCGCTTCGGCCCGCGGGTCGGCGTGGACCGCATCCTCCGCCTGCTCGATCGGCTGAAGCTCCGCGCCTCGTTCTTCATACCGGGCTGGACCGCGGAGCACCATCCGGCGGAGTGCCTCCGCATCCGGGACGCGGGCCACGAGATCGGCGCCCACGGCAACGTGCACGAGGCCCTGGGCTTCCTCGACGAGGCGCAGGAGGAGCGGGTCATGCGCGAGCAACTCGACATCCTCCAGTCGCGCCTGGGCGTCCGCCCGGCCGGTTACCGCTCGCCGTCCTGGGACGTCAACGTGTGGACGCCCGCGCTGCTCAAGCGCCACGGCTTCCTCTACGACTCCTCGCTGATGGGCAACGACGTGCCCTACGAGATCGACACCCCCGAGGGCCCTCTCACCGAGGTGCCGGTGCAATGGCTGCTCGACGACGCCCCGCTGTTCCGTCACGTCTACGGGGCCACCAACGCCATCGCGGATCCGGGGCGCGTGCTCCAGATGTGGAGCAAGGAGTTCGCGGCCATGCATCCCGAAAACGGCTGCTTCGTGCTGACCTGCCATCCCTTCGTGAGCGGGCGGGCCTCGCGCATCGCGCTGCTGGAGGACCTGGTGACCTCCATGCGCCGCACCCGCGGCGTGTGGTTCACCACCTGCGAGGAGGTCGCCCGCTGGCACGCGAGCCGGCCGGCTGCGAAGCCCGCCCCGGCCGGCCGGGCCGCGGCTACCGCGCCACGGGCTTCGCGCCCGGCGCGGGCGGCGTCGTCGGCGCGGTCTGGCGGACGCGCACCGGCGCGCCGCTGACCAGCGAGTCGGCCGGGTCCAGGATCACCGCGTCGGTCGGCTGGAGCCCGGCCACCACCTCCACGCTGCGCCCGTAGTCGCGGCCGAGCGTCACCGGCACCAGCACCGCGCGGCCGTCGCGCACCACCGCGACCTGCAGGCCTTCCGCGCGGAACAGCAGGGTGTTGGCCGGGATGGTCAGGCCGCGCGTCTCGCGGCCCACCTGCAGCCGTACCACCACGTAGGCGCCGGGCAGCACCTCCCCGTTGGGGTTGTCCATCTCGACCTCGCTCAGCATGGTGCGCGCGTTCGGATCGAGCGCGGTGCTGGTGCGGGCCAGGGTGCCCCGGTAGACCTTGCTCGGGTTCTCCTCCAGGGTGATGGTGGTCGGCGTGCCGGGCCGGGCGGCCTGTGCGTAGGCCTGGGGCACCGAGACGAACACGCGGAGCTTCTTGGTGGCGGACAGGCGGAACAGCTCGCGCGCCTGGCCTCCGGCCCCCGCGTCGATGAGGGCGCCCACGTCGGTGTTGCGCGCGGTGATGATGCCGTCGAACGGCGCGATGATCTTCTGGAAGGACTGCAGGTCCTCCAGCCGCTTCACGTTGGCGAGGTTCGACTCCACGATGGTGCGCTTGGCGTTGTAGTCGCTGATCTTCTCGTCGGTCTCCTGGCGGGACACCGCGTCGCGGCGGAGCAGGGTCTGCCAGCGCTCGGCGGTGGTCTGGGCCATCGTCATGTTGGCGCGCGCGGTCTCCAGCTCCGCGCGGGCCTGCCGGAGCTGCTGATCCAGCTCGGGCGTCTCGATCTCGGCCAGGAGCTGGCCCTGGGTCACCCGCGTGCCGATGTCGACGTACCACTTCTTGAGGTAGCCGCTGGCGCGCGCGTAGATCGGCGCGTCGGTATAGGCCCGCGCGGACCCGGGCAGCACCAGCTCGTCGCTCGGGGAGGACGCCGACGGGTGCACGACCGCCACCGTCGGCACCGCGGCCTCCTGCGTCGCCCGCTGCAGGGCCGCGTCGGCCCCACGGCGCTCGTGGAGCCCGGCGTAGATCGCGAGGCCGAGGGCGAGGGCGCCCAGCAGGAGCAGCCAGAACCCGCGCGAGCCCTTCACCGGGCGGGCTCCGGCGCGGGGGCGGTCGGTCGGCGACGCCCGTGCAGCAGGCTGAACACCGCGGGCACGAACACCAGGGTGGCGATGGTGGCGCAGATCAGGCCGCCGATCACCGCCCGGCCCAGCGGCGCGTTCTGCTCGCCGCCCTCGCCCCAGCCCAGCGCCATCGGGATCATGCCGATGATCATGGCGAGCGCGGTCATCAGCACCGGCCGGAAGCGGGTGAAGCCGGCCTCGATCGCGGCCTCCCGCGCGTCGCCGTGCGCGGCGAGCCGCTCCTTGGCGAAGGACACCACCAGGATGCTGTTCGCGGTGCCCACGCCCATGCACATGATCGCGCCCATCAGGGCCGGCACGCTCAGGGTGGTGTCGGTGAGGAACAGGAACACGATGATGCCGGCGAGGGCCGCGGGCAGCGCGGTGATGATGATGAAGGGATCGAGCCAGGACTGGAAGTTGACCACGATCAGGAGGTAGACGAGCACGACCGCGAAGGCGACGCCGCCCAGGAGCCCGAGGTAGGAGGCCCGCATGGTCTCCACCTGCCCGCGCAGGGTCATGAAGCTGCCGCGCGGCAGGTGGGGCCGGTTGGCCTCCACGATGCGCGCGACGTCGCGGCCCACCGCGCCCAGGTCGCGATCCTGCACGGAGCCGTAGATGTCCACGACCCGGCGCGTGTTGTAGTGCGAGATCAGCGCCATGCTGCTCCCGCGCTCGATCGACGCGACGTCGCTCAGGATCTGGGGCCGGGCCGACCCGGGCGCGGCGCCCAGCGGGATGTTCTGGATGTCCTGCAGCGACTGGACGGAGTACTGCGGCGCCTGGGTCACCAGGCTGTAGGCGACCCCGTTCTTCCAGTTGAGGAAGGTGGCCGGGTTGGTCTGCCCGCTGCCGCTCAGGGTCAGCAGCACGCTGTTGGCCACGTCCCGCGGGGTGAAGCCGGCCCCGGCGGCCTTGGTGCGGTCGACGTTCACCTCGAGCTTCGGGTTGTCGAAGGCCTGCTGGACCCGCAGATCGGTCAGCCCGGGCACCTGGCGCAGCTCGGCCATCATCTTGTTGGCGACCTGCCGGTTGCCCTCGAGATTACTGCCCTCGATCTGGATGTCGATCGGAGCGGGCAGGCCGAAGTTCAGGATCTGGGTCACGATGTCCGCGGGCACGAAGTAGAAGGTCACGCCGGGAAACTCCTCGGGGAGGCGGCGGCGGAGGGCCCGCATGTGGTCCTCGGTCGGCCGGTGATCGCGCTTGAGCGTGACCAGGATGTCGGCGTCGGCGGACCCGATGGAGCCGGAGCGGCTGTAGATGGTGTTGATGGTGGAGTACGGCATGCCGATGTTGTCGATCATGTTGTCCAGCTCGTACTCGGGGATCTCCCGCCGGATCGCGATCTCCACCAGGTCCGCGAGCCGCGCGGTCTCCTCGATGCGGGTCCCGGTCTTGGCCCGCAGGTGCAGGATGAACTGGCCGTTGTCGCTGGTGGGGAAGAAGTTCTCCCCCAGCCACGGCAGCAGCATCCACGCGAGCAGGCACACCGCCAGGAACGCGCCGATGAAGACGCCCTGCCGCGAGAGCAGCCGGACCAGCAGCCCGCGGTAGGCGTCGCGGGCGCGCGAGAACCCGCGCTCGAAGCCGCGCTGCAGCACCGCGAGCGGATTGCGCGAGGGCGCCGCGTGGTGGTCGCGGGCGCGCAGCAGGTACATCGCGAGGGTCGGCACCAGGGTGCGCGAGAGCACGTAGGAGGCGAGCATCGCGAAGACCACCGCCTCCGCCAGGGGCACGAAGAGGAACCGGGCCACCCCGCTCAGGAAGAACATGGGCAGGAACACGATGCAGATGCAGAGGGTGGAGACCAGCGCGGGCACCGCGATCTGCGCCGCGCCCTCGAAGATGGACGTGCGGAGGTCGCCCCCCTCCTCCAGATAGCGCTCGATGTTCTCGATGGTCACGGTGGCGTCGTCGACCAGGACGCCCACCGCGAGGGCGAGACCGCCCAGGGTCATGATGTTGATGGTCTCGCCCAGGAAGCTGAGCGTGATCACCGAGGTCAGGATGGAGAGCGGGATCGACACCGCGATGATGAGCGTGCTGCGCCAGCTGCCCAGGAACAGCAGGATCATCAGGGCGGTCAGGCACGCGGCCACGATCGCCTCGTGGAGGACCCCCGAGATCGCCCCCCGCACGAAGATGGACTGATCCGCGAGCAGGTCGATCCTGAGCTCCGGGGGCAGGGTGCTGGCCACCCGCGGGATCGCGGCCCGGATGTGGTCCACCACGTCGAGGGTGGAGGCGTCGCCCGCCTTCAGCACCGTGAGCAGGGTGCCGCGCCGGCCGTCGCGGCGGACGATGTTGGTCTGCACGCTGAAGCCGTCGCGCACGTTGGCGACGTCCCGCAGGTAGATGGTGGAGTTGCCCATCACCTTCACCGGCACGTCGGCCAGCTCGGGCACCGTGCGGGGCGCCGCGTTCATGGTGACGTCGTACTCGAGCCGGCCGATCTTGGCGGTGCCGGAGGGCAGCACCAGGTTCTGGAGATTGAGGGTGTCGAGCACGGCGGACGGCGACAGCCCATTCGCCTGCAGCAGGCGCGGATTGAGATCCACCATGATCTGGCGCTGCTTGCCGCCGTAGGGCCACGGGATCGCGACTCCCGGGATGGTCACCAGCTGCGGGCGGAGGAAGTTCACGCCCAGATCGAAGAGCTCCTGCTCGGCGAGCCCCTCGCCGGAGAGGGCGAGCTGCAGGATGGGCACGCTCGAGGCGCTGAAGTTCAGGATGAGCGGCGGGGTGGTGCCCGGCGGGTACTGCCGCAGCACCGTCTGCGCGATCGCGGTGATCTGGGCGTTGGCGGTGTCGAGCCGGGCGCCCGGCTGCAGGAAGACCTTGATGATGGCCTGCCCGCTGGTGGTGGTGGACTCGATGCGCTGGATGTTGTCGACGGTGGTGGTGAGCGTGCGCTCGAAGTTCGAGGTGATGCGCCCCTCCAGCTCCTCGGTGTTCAGGCCGCGGTAGTTCCACGCCACCGCGATGACCGGGATGTTGATGGAGGGGAAGATGTCGGTCGGCGTGCGCGAGATCACCACCGGACTCGCGATGAGGATCAGCAGGGCGAGCACGATGAAGGTGTACGGCCGGTCCAGGGCGATGCGGACGATCCACATGGGGCGGCCCTCAGCCGGTCACCGCGCGACGGCCCGTCGCGCGCAGCCGGCGCCGGTCGGCCTCGGCGGTGGCGGCGCGCGGCAGCCGCACCACCAGGTCCTGGGTGTGGGTCGGGATGACCTTCCCCTCCGCCCAGTGGGTGCCCCGGGGATCGCGGCCCTCCTGCACCGCGCGGATGCCGTCCCGCACGATGCGCCGGAGCATGATGACGCCGCGGTCGGTGGAGGCGAGGTGCTCGAGCGCGTGGACCGCGATCGGGCGCTGGCTCGACTGCGCGTCGTAGTCGGCCGGGAAGCGCTGCCGCTCCTCGTAGGGCCGGTCGGCGGACTGGCCGAAGCCGGGTCGCGCCACCTGCTCGGGCGTGAGCCCCCACGCGGGGTCCACCTGGGCCAGCTCGAAGTTCGTGGTGTGCGTCTCGTCGTTCGGCACCGCCCAGCGGATGATGACCGGCCGGCTCGCCGGCTTGGGGGCGGTCGCCTCCTCGATCTCGCGCGTGAACTGGTGCACGTTCGGCGGCATGAAGTCACAGACCCGTACCCAGGCCAGGTCGTTCACGCGGCGGGTCGCGATGTACACCATGCCCGCCTCGGTGGTCATCCAGTCGAGCTCGGGCACCACGCCGAAGGCCTCGGTGAACTGGTAGCCGCTCGACAGCGCGTGCAGGAACGCGGTGTGGACCGGGTCCATGCTGTTGTCCTTCACCTGCAGCCAGTGGCAGGGCAGCGTGAACTCCGCCGCCGGCATCAGGGTGAGGCCGGGCACCTCGAACGAATCGTAGAGCGGGAACGCGGGCCGCCGCTCGGGCGGGCCCATGTAGACGAAGATGAGGCCGCAGAATTCGTGGACCGGATACGCGCCCTGCCACACGCGCTCGCGGAGACGGCTGCCCGCGGGCTCGCCCGGCGTCTCGAGACACCGGCCGTCCACGTCGAAGACCCAGCCGTGATAGCAGCAGCGCAGCCCGCGCTCGAGCGGGATGCCGAACTCGAGCGAGGTGCCGCGATGCGCGCAGTGCAGGTGCAGCACGCCGGTGCGCCCGCTGCGATCGCGGAACACCGCCAGATCCTCGCCGAGGATGCGCACGCGCTTCGGCGGGCCGTCGAGATCGCGCGCGAACGCCACCGGTTGCCAGAAGCGACGCAGGTACTCACCCGCCGGCGTGCCGGGACCAACGGGGGTCAGCTCGGGATCGGGCGCCGGGGTCACACGACACGCGTAGCCGTCGTACGGACGACCGGACGCGCGGGAAGACGCGCGGGGGGCCATTGGTGGGGCACAGCATGGAGCCTGGTCACGGCCGCGTCAAGTCCGCTACCGAACCCGCCAATGCCTCAGAAGTCGGCCTCGGGTCAGCGCAAATCATGCGCGGTGCGCAATTCTCCCATGGTGGGTCCCGGGGTTCCCAGACAGGGGGATCCGGTGGTGCTGTCATCCTTAAAACACCAATATAAACAGATAGTTATGTCTGGCTTGGGGCTTGCTATCCCTGCCGCACATGGCTACCACACAGGCTACGTCAACGCGGACCCTACTGACCGGCATCGCCGTCCTCCTTGCCGGCTGTCTGGCCCTCGCCGGAGCAGCCCAGGCCGAAGTCGAGAGCGCCTCGATCGCCATCGCCGTCGACCCGGCCATCAATCAGATGGCCGAGCCCATCCCGGCCGTCTGGACCGCAGATGCCCCCCGCTTCACTGCCAAGTACCCGGAAACACAGTGGACGGAAATCTTCGGGCAGCCGTCCCATGCCCCGATCGTGCAGCCCGCGAGCTTCACGCCGGTCCCGGTCGTGGCGCCGCCGCCGGTCACGCAGTCGATCCGCCCGGTAGCGGCCTACCGGGTCCGCATCAACAAGCACGTGCGGCACTTCCTCGAGCGCTTCCAGACCGGCTACCGGCGTGAGGTGGTGGAGGGCTGGCTTGCCCGGTCCGGCCGCTACCTGCCGATGATCCTCGACGTGTTCCGGCAGAAGGGCCTCCCCGACGAGCTGGTGTTCACGGCCATGATCGAGAGCGGCTTCAACCCGACCGCGGTCTCGCACGCCGGCGCGAAGGGCCTCTGGCAGTTCATGGCGCCCACCGCCCGGCTCTACGGCCTGCGCGTGGACAGCTGGCTCGACGAGCGCATGGATCCCGAGAAGTCGACGGTGGCCGCGGCCAACTACCTGCGCGACCTCTACACCCAGTTCGGCTCCTGGGACCTGGCCCAGGCCGCCTACAACGCGGGCGACGCCAGGGTCCAGCAGGCCATCACCCGTACCGGCTCCCGCGATTTCTGGACGCTGCACCGCACCTCGCTGCTGATGGAGGAGACCAAGAACTTCGTCCCCGCCATCCACGCGGCCACGCTCATCAGCCTCTCGCCCGAGCGCTACGGCTTCACGGTGGTGCCCGATGAGCCGCTGCGATACGAGGAGGTCGCGGTGCCGAGGAGCACCAGGCTCGCCCGACTCGCCGCGCTGTCCGGCGTCCCGCTGCCGGCTCTGGAGGCGCTGAACCCCGAGCTGCGCCAGAAGCAGACGCCGCCCGACGGGCCGTACACACTCAAGGTGCCGGTCGGCGCGGTGGCCGCGGTGCACGCCGCGCTCGAGATCGACGCCTCCACGCCGCGCATCGCCTCCGCCTCACACGCGGGCGTCCACGTGGTGCAGGCCGGGGACACCGTCTCGCGCATCGCCTCCCGATACGGCGTGTCGGTGAAGCTGCTCGTGAAGTGGAACGCCCTCGATCGCCCGGACCGCATCTTCCCGGGCGAACGGCTGCGGGTCTCGATGCCCGCGACCTCGTAAGCCCACCCCCGGCCCGGTCACGGGCTCACCCCCGTTGACCGGGCCGCGCCGTCGTGGACAATAGCGGCCCGGAGGCGTCCATGGGCCGACTCGACGGCAAGGTGGTGCTGGTCACCGGCGCGAGCCGGGGCATCGGAGCCGACATCGCCCGGCTCTTCGCCTCCGAAGGCGGCCGCGTCGTCTGCGCGGCCCGCACCGTCCGGGAGGGCGAGCATCCCTTCGCGGGCTCGCTCGAGAGCACGGTGGCCGCCATCCGCGCCGCGGGCGGCGAGGCGCACGGCATCGGCGTCAACATCTCGGAGCCCGCCGAGTGCGAGCGCCTGGTCCGCGAGAGCCGCGAGCGCTTCGGCCCCGTGGACGTGCTGGTGAACAACGCGGCCCTCACCTACTACCTGCCGATCAAGGACTACCCGGTCGGCAAGTGGCTGCGCTCGTGGGCGGTGAACCTCCACGCCCCGTTCATCCTGAGCCAGCTGGTGCTCGGGAACATGATCCCGCGGCGGACGGGTGCCATCGTCAACATCTCCTCCGGCGCCGCGATCGGACCGGGGCGCGGCCCCTATCCGGATCCCGCGGTGGGCGCGCGCGGCGGCACCTGCTACGGCGCCGAGAAGGCCGCGCTCGAGCGCTTCACCCAGGGCCTCGCCTCCGAGGTCTACCAGTTCGGCGTCTCGGTCACCGCGCTGTCGCCGTCGCAGGTGGTGCCCACCCCCGGCACCGTCCACCACCGCCTGGTGAGCGGCCTCGACGACCCGCGCGGCGAGCCGCCGATCCTGATGGCGAAGGCCGCGCTGCTGCTGGCCACCGAGCCCTGCGAGCGGGTGAGCGGCCGCGTGACCTACAGCCAGCAGATCCTCCGCGAGTTCGGCTGGATCGACTCCGCGCGCGGCCGCGGCGTGGACTCCCGGGGCAGCGGCTACTCGGAGATCTAGCCCGCAACACGCGGCGCGGCGCTCGAGCCTGGCTCGCGCTCGAATGCTCCCCGGCCCGCCATGCCACCCCGTCGGGAAGCGGACCATTGACGTCCACCGGGTGCTGAACGGCACCCGGGTCGGCCAGCTGCCGGTGGTGCAGGCGAGCCGGTTCGAGCTGGTCATCAACGTGCCGGCCGCGCGAGCCCTCGGGCTCACGGTGCCGGAGCGGCTGCTCGCGCGGGCCGACGAGCTGATCGAGTAGCGGTCCCCCGTCACTTGACGACACCCCCCCTCCGGCGCAAGATGCGCGGGCGGAGGGAACGGGCCCATGCACTTCGGCATCTTCCTCGAGGAGCGGCGCCGCGGGGTCAGCGAGAGCGCCACGCTGCGCGAGACCATCGAGCTGGTCGACACCGCGGAAGCCCAGGGCCTCGACGGGGTGTGGCTCGGCGAGATCCACTTCAACGGCACGCGCTCGATCCAGTCCGCGCCGCTCGCCCTGGCGAGCTTCCTGGCCGCGCGGACCCGCCGGCTGCGCATGGGCATCGCGGTGCAGGTGCTGCCTTTGGGCAACCCGCTGCGCATCGCGGAGGAGGCGGCCACCGTGGACCGCCTGAGCGAGGGACGCCTCGACTTCGGCATCGGCCGCAGCGGCTCCGCGCGCACCTACGATCTGCTGGGCATCCCCTACGGCGAGAGCCAGGCGCGCTTCCTCGAGTGTCTCGCCATCATCCGGCAGGCCTGGAAGGGCGAGCCGTTCAGCTACGAGGGCGAGTTCTACCGCATCCCCACCGTCACCGTCGCGCCGACGCCGCACCAGGTGCCGCACCCGCCGCTGCGCATGGCCGCGAACTCACCGGAGACGTTCCCGCAGGTCGCCCGGCTCGGCCTGCCGCTGTTCATCGGCGTGCGCGACCTCGACATCCCGCTGCTGCGCGGCCATCTGAAGGTCTACCGCGAGGCGTGGCGCGAGTCCGGGCAGACCGGTCCCGCCGACATCTATCTGCGCATCCCGGTCTACGCCGCCCCCACCGAGCAGGCCGCGCGCGAGGAGCCGCGGGAGGCCATGACCTACTTCTTCCAGCGGCACGTGGAGCTGATCCGCTCGGGCCTGGGCCGGGCGGGGGCGGGCCCCGGCGACCGGCGGCAGGCGATGGCCGAGCGCATCCTCAACATGTCGTACGACGAGCTCCTGAAAACCCGGGTCGCGTTCGGCACCGCGCCCGCGCTCCGGGATCGCCTGGGCGAGATCGCGGAGGACCTGGGGCTCGCCGGCATCGTCGCCGAGCTGAACCCCAGCGGCCTCCTCTCCCTCGATCAGATGAAGCGGACCCTCGACATCCTCACCCGCGAGGTGATCCCTACGCTGCGCTGACGAAGGCCTGCACCCGCTTCCACGCGTCGGCCGAGTCCTGGGCGAACTCGGTGTACTTGCGGTCGAAGAAGCTGTGCGGCGCGCCCGGGTACACCTTCATGTCGTGCTTGACCCTCGCCTTCCGGCACGCCTGGTCGAAGGCGTCCACGGCGTCCGGCGGGATGCCCTCGTCGGCGCCGCCGAAGATCGACATCACCGGGCACGTGTAGCGGGCGACCGCGTCGATCGGCTTGGGCCGGTCCGGCCACCGCTTGAGCCCGAGGGGCCAGCCGTAGAAGCCGATGACCCCCGCGTAGTCGAGCCCGCTCGCGGCCTGCAGATAAGACAGGGCCCCTCCGAAGCAGAAGCCGACCGAGTAGAGCCGCTTCACCAGGCCGCCGTCGGCCGAGCGGAGGTAGGCCGCCGCCGCCGCGATGTCGGCCTGCAGGGTGTCGGGCTCGGTGAGCGGCACGTGGGACATGAAGTCGAACTTCTCGCTGCGGTCCTCGCTGGGCGCGGTGCGGGCGAAGAAGTCGATCGCCACCGCGTCCACCCCGATCTCCGCGAAGCGGTCCGCCAGCTCCTTGTAGTAGGGGTGCAGGCCGCGCACGTCCGGGATCACCACCATCCCGGCCCCGGTGGGCTTCGCCGCGCGGGCGGCGTGGGCCATGATCCTGGTGCCGTCGGCGGAGGTGAGGTGGAAGTCACGCGAGCCGGCCGCCCCGCCCGAGATCGGACGGATCGGAGGAAAGGAATCGTCGTCCACGCACATGAAGGAATCTCCTCGCTGGCTGGATGTTGAGGGACGCGCCGCGGGCGGCTGCCGCGGCGCCGGTCACATGTCGAGACCGCCGTTGACGCCCCAGACCTGCCCGGTGATGTAGCCGGACGCGTCGGCGGCGAGGAAGTGCACCACCCGCGCCACCTCCTCGGGCTTGCCGAGGCGCCCGAGCGGGATCTGCCCCACGATCCTCTCCAGCACCTTGGCCGGGATGTGCTCCAGCATCTCGGTGGCGATGAAGCCGGGGGTGACGGTGTTCACGGTCAGCCCGATGCCGTTGGGATCGTTGAGCCGGCCCGCCTTGGCGAGCAGGAACGCGGCCTCGCGGGCCAGGGTCTTGGTGAGGCCGAACAGGCCGGACTTGGACGCCGCGTAGTTGGCCTGCCCGATGTTGCCCATCTCGCCGATGACCGACGAGACGTTCACGATGCGCCCGCTCCCCCGCTCCGCCATGTGGCGCAGGGCGGCCTGGGAGAGGAAGAACGCCCCCGAGAGGTTCACGTTCAGCACCTTGAACCAGTCGTCGTCGGTGAGCTTGAGGACGGTCTTGTCGATGGTGATGCCCGCGTTGTTCACCAGGATGTCGAGGCGCCCGTGGCTCGCGATCACCTCGTCGATGGTGCGACGGCAGTCGGCCGCCTCGCCCACGTTGCCCTTGTGGATGCTGACCGGGGTCGCATAGGTCCGCGCGAACGAATCGCGGAACCGCTGCGCCGCCTCCTCGTTGCCCGCGTAGCCCGCGGCGAGGGTGGCGCCCTGGCTCGCCAGGCTCCGGCAGATCGCGGCCCCGATGCCGCGGGTGCCGCCGGTCACGAAGGCCACGCGGCCTTTCAGCTTGTCGCCCGCGCGCCCGGTGACGTTGTCGTTCTGGGTGATGTCGAGAACGGGAGTTGGGACGGTCATGGAATGGCCCTCACACACGCGGGATCGGCACACCTCGCGTGCCCGTCCCGCGCCGACGCGCTGCGTTCTTCCCCGGGAGTGCGGCGAGGTCGCCGGCACATCCTGGCAAATCCCCACCGCGGAGTCAAACGGCGTACAATCCTCCTTCGTGCGCCTGCCCATCTTCTACGGCTGGGTCGTGGTGGCGGTGGTCTTCGCCACCATGGGGGTGGGCGTGAACGCGCGCACCGCCTTCTCGCTGCTCTTCCCGCCGATCCTCGACGAGTTCGGCTGGGAGCGCGGGGTCACCGCGGGCGCGTTCTCCTTCGGCTTCCTGGTGTCCGCGGTGCTGAGCCCTTCGCTCGGCCGCCTGATGGACCGGCGCGGCCCGCGCGTGGTCTGCGAGCTGGGCGTGCTGCTCATCGGCCTGGGCCTGCTGCTGGCCACCCTGGTCACCCGGCCCTGGCACCTCTACGCCACCCTGGGCGTCATGGTGGGCGGCGGCAGCGTCTGCCTCGGCTACACCGGCCAGTCGCTCTTCCTGCCCAACTGGTTCGTGCGGCGGCGCGGGCTCGCCATGAGCCTCGCGTTCTCCGGCGTGGGCGTGGGCTCGGTGATCATCCTGCCGTGGGTGCAGACGCTCATCGGCGGCGCGGGCTGGCGCACCGCGTGCGCCGCGCTCGGCCTGCTCGTGCTGCTCCTCCTCGCGCCGCTCAACCTGCTGTTGCGGAAGCGGCCCGAGGACATGGGTCTCGAGCCGGACGGGGATCGGCGCCCGGCCGCGGGCGCGGCGGCGGCCCGGACCTCCAACGTGGTCGACGCGGCGTGGGCCGCGGTGGACTGGACGCTCGGGCGCGCCGCGCGCACCGCGCGCTTCTGGTGGATCGCCCTCGGGTACTTCCTGGGGCTCTTCGCCTGGTACGCGGTGCAGGTGCACCAGACCAAGTACCTCATCGAGATCGGCTTCCGTCCCACCGACGCGGCGTGGGCCCTCGGCGTGGTGAGCCTCGCCGGCATCCCGGGCCAGATCGCGCTCGGCTGGCTCTCCGACCGCATCGGCCGGGAGTGGGTGTGGACGGTGGGCTCGCTCGGCTTCGCGATCTGCTACGCCGCCCTGCTCATGCTGGCCGACTCGCCCACCATGCCGCTGCTCTACCTGATGGTGATCTCGCAGGGCATGCTCGGCTACGGCCTCACCTCGGTGGTGGGCGCGATCCCGGCCGAGATCTTCCAGGGCCGTCACTACGGCTCGATCTTCGGGACCCTGATGCTATCGTCGATCATCGGGGGCGCGGTGGGGCCCTGGGTCACCGGCGTCCTCCACGATCACACCGGCACCTACACGCTCGCCTTCCAGATCGCGATCGCCTGCAGCCTGGTCTCCGCGGTCGCGATCTGGCTGGCCGCGCCCCGCAAGGTGCGCGTCGTGTCGGGCCGCGTGCGCGCGCGGGCCTGATCGATGTACATCGACGGCTGGCTCTGGGCCTTCACCCGCGGGGTGCGCGGCCGCATCGCGGGCGCGACGGCGGCCGGGCTCCTCTCGGTGCTGGTGGGCACCGCGCGCCTGGCCCTGCTCGGCTGGGTGCTGGGCCGCCTCCTCGCGGGGGATCCGCCCGCGCGGCTCATCGGGCCGGTGGCGGGCGTGGCCGCGCTGATCGCCCTGCGCGGCCTGCTCGAGTACGGGCGCGCCATGGTCGCCCATCACACCGCGGCGCGGGTGCAGGGCGTGCTGCGCGGGCGGCTCTACGCCCAGATCACCGCGCTCGGGCCCGCCCATTTCACGCAGGCGCGCACCGGCGACGTCATCCTCTCCATCGTCGAGGGCGTGCAGCAGCTCGAGGTGTACTTCGGCCAGTACCTGCCGCAGCTCTTCGTCTCCGCGCTGACCCCGTTCCTGATCTTCGCCATCGTGGCCGCGATCGACGTGCCCCTGGCCGCGGTCATGCTGGGCGCCGCGATCGCCACCTTCCTGCTGCCGGCCCTCTGGCACCGGTGGGACAGCCGCCACAGCCTGGAGCGCTCGAAGGCCTACAAGGCCTACGGCGCCGAGTTCCTCGACGCGATCCAGGGGCTCCGGACGCTGGCCGCGTTCGGCCAGAGCCAGGCGCGCGCGCGGCTGCTCGAGGAGCGGGGCCACGCGCTCTTCCAGGCCACCATGTGGCTGCTCGGCACCAACACCCTGGCCCGCGGCATCAGCGACGTGTGCATCGCGCTCGGCGCCGCGCTCGCGCTCGCCCTCGGCGCCTATCGCGTCCAGGCCGGCGCCGTGGAGCTGACCGCGCTGGTGGTCGTGCTCATGCTCGGGGTGGAGATCTTCCGCCCGCTCCGCGAGCTGCGCACCGTCCTGCACCAGGGCATGCTCGGCCTCTCCGCCGCCCAGGGCATCCGCGCGCTGCTCTCGGTCGAGCCGGAGGTGAAGGACACCGCGCGCGGCCCGGCCGCGGACGCGATCCAGCCGTCGATCACCTTCGACCGCGTCACGTTCGCCTACCCGGGCGGCCGGCGCCCCGCCCTGCGCGAGCTGTCCTTCCAGGTCGGCACGGGCGAGCGCATCGGCGTGGTGGGCGCGAGCGGCGCCGGCAAGTCCACCATCTCGCGGCTGCTCCTGCGCTTCGCCGATCCCACCGCCGGACGCATCCTGGTGGGCGGCCACGATCTGCGCTCGCTCCCGCTGGCGGACCTGCGACGGCTGATCGCGGTGGTGAGCCAGGACACCTACCTCTTCCACGGCACCGTGGAGGACAACCTCCGGATGGGGCGCCCCGACGCCACCCAGGCCGAGCTCGAGACCGCGGCGCGCCACGCCAACATCCACGACGCGATCGTGGCCTTGCCGCAGGGCTACCGGACGGTGGTGGGCGAGCGGGGTGTCCGCCTGTCCGGCGGCCAGCGCCAGCGCATCGCGATCGCCCGGGCCCTCCTGCGCGACGCGCCCATCCTGGTGCTGGACGAGGCGCTGTCCTCGGTGGACGCGGAGAGCGAGTCCGCGATCCAGGAGGCGCTCGATCGGCTGATGCGCGGCCGCACCACGCTGGTCTTCGCCCACCGGCTCTCGAGCGTCATCGGCGCCGACCGGATCCTGGTGCTGGACGAGGGCACCGTCGCGGAGAGCGGCACCCACGCCGCCCTCATGGCGCGCGACGGCGTCTACCGCCGGCTCATGGCGGGCCAGGCCGGCGGCGCGGGCGCCGGCGAGCGGCTCGACGACCGGCCTCCCGCGGCCGTCGGCCCGGACGCCGCGGAGGAGGACGCGGGCGGCCCCGCGGGGGCCGAGGAGCCGCCCGCGGTCCTGCGCGCGGCGGGGCCGGGCTGGCGCGAGGTCGCACGCATCCTGTTCGCGATGGCCGAGGGCTACCACGCCCGCCTGGTGGTGACGTTCGTGCTCGGCGTCGCGCGGGTGGCGGCGCTGATCGGGGTGGGGCTGCTGAGCGCGCTGGTGGTCCGCGCGGTGAGCCGCGGCGAGCCGACCGGCGCGCTCCTGATCGCGCTGCTGGTGGTGGCGCCCTCGGCGGGCCTGCTGCACTGGCTCGAATCGTGGCTCGCCCACGACATGGCCTACCGCCTGCTGGCCGACATGCGGATGCGCTTCTTCCGCAAGCTGGTCGCGCTCGGCCCCGCCTATCTCTCCACGCGGCGCACCGGCGATCTGCTCGGGGTGGCCACCCACGACATCGAGCTCATCGAGTACTTCTTCGCCCACACCATCACCCCGGGGCTGGTGGCGGCGCTGGTGCCGCTGGCGGTGCTGGCCACCCTCGCCGTCTTCGGCTGGCCGATGGCGGTGGCGGTGCTGCCGTTCCTCGCCTACGCCGGTCTGAGCCCGGTGCTGGGCCGCGCGCGCATCGACCGGCTGAGCGCGCGCGCCCGCGAGGCCTCCGGCGAGCTGAACGCGCACGCGGTGGACTCCGTGCAGGGCCTGAGCGAGATCGTGGCCTTCCAGCAGGAGGCGCGGCGAGGGGCCGCGCTGGCCGAGCGCGCCGCGGCCTACGCGGCCGCGCGCATGCCGTTCCTCGCCGACCTCGCACGCCAGTCCGCCCTGCAGGACGCGGCCACCGGCCTGGGCGGCCTCGCGGTCACCGCGGTGGGCGCGTGGCTCGTGGCCTCCGGCCGGCTGGAGGGCGCGATGCTGCCGCTCCTGACGCTGCTCGCGATGTCCGCGTTCGTGCCGGTGTGGGAGATCGCGCAGGTGGGCCGCCAGCTCGCCGACACGCTCGCCGCCACCCGACGGGTGCACGCGGTGCACGCGGAGCCGGTCGCCATCACGGACGGCCCCGGCGTCGCCCTCCCGGGACCGCGGCGCGGCGAGGCCGCCGCCGTCTCCCTGCACGAGGTCACCTTCACCTATCCGGGGCGGCGCCGGCCCGCGCTGTCCGGCGTCTCGTTCACCGTGCCCGCGGGCGCGACGGTGGCCCTCGTCGGCCCGTCCGGCGCGGGCAAGACCACCATCGCGAACCTGCTGCTCCGCTTCTGGGATCCGCAGCAGGGCGCGATCACGCTGGCCGGCCACGACGTGCGCGCGTGGGCCCTCGAGGACCTGCGCAGCCACATCGCGCTGGTCGCCCAGGACACGCACCTGTTCAACGACACCCTGGGCGAGAACATCCGCATCGCGCGGCCCGACGCCTCCGCCGCCGAGGTGGCCGAGGCGATCGAGCGCGCCGCGCTGGCGCCGCTCGTGGCCGGGCTGCCCGAGGGTCTCGACACCCGGGTGGGCGAGCGCGGCCTGCAGCTCTCGGGAGGCCAGCGGCAGCGGGTGGCCATCGCCCGCGCGTTCCTGCGCGACGCCCCCGTGCTCGTCCTCGACGAGGCCACCTCCCACCTGGACGCGGTCAACGAGGCGGTGGTGCAGGACGCCCTGCTGAGCCTGGCCCGCGCCCGCACCACCATCGTGATCGCCCACCGGCTCTCCACCGTGCGCGCGGCCGATCGGATCGTGGTGCTCGACCAGGGCCGGGTCGTCGAGCAGGGACGCCACGAGGAACTGCTGCGGCGACGGGGGCTTTACGCCCGCCTGGTCTCCCGGCAGGTGGCCGCCGCCGTCGCCTCCTGACCGGCGAAATTCCCCTCCCCCGATGTCAACGCCGGGAGGCGTCCGATCGTCTATCGAAGCAGAAGCGTTGGAACCTATCGGGGGCCCCGTGGGCATCCCGTCGAGACAGGCCCGCAGCGCGGGCAAGGAGGAGGCCATGAAGGCTCGCAGCGCACTGGGAGGATTGGCACTGGTACTGGGCATGACCTTGCCCGCCGCCGCACAGACGCCGGACGCGGTCGCGCCGGGGGCGGGCGGCGTGCAGCTGGCGCAGGCGCCGGCCCCGGGCACCGGACCGGGGATGGGCGAGCACCGGCCGGGCGGCCACGGCGGCTGGCGCCATCACAAGATGCACCGGATGCATCACCGCGTCTCCCTGGCGGGGCTCGCGCTCCGTCACCGGCAGGCGCTGGGACTCACCCCGGCGCAGGTGGACAGCCTGCGCAAGCTCAGCACCGATTCGGAGCGTGACGCAATCAAGCGGCAGGCGGACCGTCGCCTGGCCGAGCTGGACCTGCGGACCCTGATGATGCCGGACCCCGCGGACCCCAACAAGGCGCGGGACATGTCGAAGGTCGAGGCGAAGGTCCGGGAGATCGAAAAGCTGCGCGCGGATGGGCGCGTGGCGAAGATCCGTGCCATGGAGCAGAGCCGGCAGGTCCTCACTCCCGAGCAGCGCGAGAAGCTCCACACCGTGCTCGCCGAGCGGTGGCAGCACCGCCGCGGCGGTCATCCGGGGATGCGGGGGATGACGCCGGAGGACGGCGGCCGTCGCCCCGCCGCGACCGGACAGCCGGACGGAAGCGCCGGCTAGCGATCGCGTCCGCAGCAGGGCGGCCCGGTCCGCGGGATCAGGACCGGGCCGTCGTGCGTTCCGCGGTGAGCTCGTGCAGGAACGGCGGGTGCGCGGTGGGCCCGTCGCCCGCCACCGTGGTCCGGTGCATGACCCGCTTGTACCGGGCGCTGTCCCACGGCCGCCCGCGGTGCAGCACGCAGCGGTTGTCCCACATGACCAGATCGCCGACCTGCCAGCGGTGCCGGTACACGCGATCGGGCCGCACCGTCTGCTCCAGCAGCCGCGCGATCAGGATGCGGCTCTCGTCCATGCCGAGGCCCTCCACGTACCAGGCGTGCGAGCCGATGTAGAACGCCTTGCGCCCGTGGCGCGGGTTGGCGCGCACCAGGGCGTGGCGCACCGGCGGATAGTCGCGGCCGATCTCGGTGCCGATGCTGGGATCGATCATGCTGCGGGAGAAGCCGAAGCTGTGCACGACGATCTTGCCGTCCAGCTCGCGACGCAGGTCTTCCGGCAGGTGCTCGTAGGCCACGCGCATGCTTGCGAACTCGGTCTCGCCCCCCTCGGGGGGAACCACGCGCGCGGACAGCGCGGAGGAGTGGGCGGGCACCGGCTTGAAGCTGCTGTCGCTGTGCCAGAGCTGGTTGCCGGACTGGTAGAGCATCCGGCGGTCCTCCCAGCCCATCAGCCGGCCCTCGGCGTCGGTGTTGGAGAGGTCCACGATGTGGGCCCCCAGACGGTCCTCGCCGCCGAGGGTCCTCACGGTGGTCTCGAGCGGCCCCCAGCGCTCGCTGAACGCCATCTGCTGCTCGTCGGTGACCGGCTGGCCGCGGAAGACCAGCACCGAGTGGTCGTCGAACGCCTGCGCGAGGCGCTCGAAGGTCGCGTCGTCCAGCGGCCGCGTGAGGTCCACGCCCGAGACCTCGGCCGCGAACTCGGCATGGAGCGGAGTGATGGTGGGTGCGGCGGCGGTCGTGGTCATGGCGGCGCCCTCCTCAGCGCCTGATTCTGCCGCCCGCGTCGGGATAACTCAAGCGCGCGGCTCCACCGCGGTCGGCCTCAGCCCTTCACCGACCCGGCGACCAGTCCCTCCACCATCCAGCGGTGGATGAACACGTAGAGCGCGACCACCGGCAGGGTGGTGATGACGGAGGCGGCCATGAGCTGGCCCCAGTGGAAGACGTCGCCGTAGATGAGCAGGTTGAGCCCCACCGGCACCGTGATGGACTGCTCGTCCTGGATGAAGACGAGCGCGTACAGGAACTCGTTCCACGAGAGCGTGAACGCGAAGATCGCGGACGCGACCAGCCCCGGCGCGGCCAGGGGCAGCAGCACGCGCCGGAACGCGGTGATCCGCCCCGCCCCGTCGATGAGGGCGGCCTCCTCCAGCTCGTCGGGCAGCGCCTTGAAGAAGCCGATCAGGAGCCAGGTGGCGAAGGGCACCGTGAAGGTGGGATAGGAGAGGAAGAGCGACGAGAGATGGTTGGTGGCCCCCAGCTCGGCGAGCACCCGGTAGAGCGGGATGAACAGCAGCGCGGGCGGGATCAGGTAGAGGATCAGGATCAGGCTCGCCACCGACTCGCGGCCCGGGAAGCGCAGGCGGGCGACCGCGTAGCCCCCGAGGCTCGAGACCACGATGGTGATGGCGGTCACCACGAGTCCGGTCACCACGCTGTTGCGCAGCCAGAGCGGAAAGCGCGTCTCCTGCCAGAGCCCGGTGTAGTTCTCCCACGTGAACGGGTTCGGCACGTAGATGCTGGTGGCGAACTGGATCTGCTCGTAGGTCTTGAACGACATGCTCGCGATCCACCAGAACGGCACCAGGATGACCAGGAGGAAGAGCGCGAGGCCGAGCCAGGTGAGGGTCTTGATGGTCACGGGGGCTATCTCCGGTCGCGGAGGAGGTAGCGGCTGATCAGGACGATGCCCGCGACCAGGATGGGAACCACGAAGAGCGAGATCGTCACCCCCCGGCCCCACCGGAGCTGGCCGAAGGCCACCTGGTAGGAGTACGTCGCGAAGATCTGGGTCGCGGAGCCGGGGCCGCCGCGGGTCATCACGTAGACGATGTTGAAGTCGTTGACGGTCAGGATGAAGCTCAGCAGCGTGGTGACGATCATCACGTGCTTGAGCCCGGGCAGGGTCACGTGCCAGAACCGCCGCCACGCGGCCGCCCCGTCCACCGCGGCCGCCTCGTAGAGCTCGCGCGGGATCGAGGCCATGCCGGCCAGGAACGAGACGCCGAAGAACGGGAAGCCGCGCCACCAGTTGGCCACCACCACCGCCATCATCGCCCCCTCGGGGGTGGCCATGAACGCCCGCGGCCGGCTCATCAGCCCGAGGTCGACGAGCACGCTGTTGAAGAAGCCGCGCCCCGGGAAGGCGTCGAACATCCACCGCCAGGTCAGCGCGATGATCACGGTGGAGGTGATCCAGGGCAGGAGGAAGAGCCCGCGGAAGAAGTTGCGGCCGCGGACGATGTTGTGGAGCACGAGGGCCATGAGGACCCCGGTCACGATCTTGAGGCCGACCGAGGCCACCGTGAAGACGAGGCTGTTGCGGATGACCGCGTGGAAGCTGTCGTCCTGGATCAGGTATCCGTAGTTGCGCATCCCCACGAACCGCTCGGGGTAGCCCACCAGCTTGTCGGTGAGCGACAGCCACACCGCGCGGTAGACGGGGTAGCCGATGAGGGCCACCACCAGGACGAACAGCGGCAGGAGGAAGAGGAGCGCCGTCGCGGTCTCCCGGGTGCGGGCGCGGCGCCAGCGCGGGCCGCGCGCCCGCACGGCCGGGATGCCGGCGGTGTGGGGAAGCGCCACGTCACCCCTTCAGGGTGTCGTAGATTTCCTTGATCTTCTTGTCCTCCCAGTCGATGGCCTGATCGACGGACCACTTGTCCACGATGACCTTGGCGGGCGCGTCGGTGAGCACGTTGCTCGCCTGCACCTCCGCGGCGGCCGCGGTGGTGGGCCCGGGCCATCCGGTGGGCGCGAACCACTCCGCGGCCCGCCCGAACGTCCGGTAGTTCTCGTTCTTGTTGAAGTAGTCCCGGGACGCCGCGCGCGACTTGTCCATCACCGGCGCGAACTGGCCGTAGGAGTCCTTCATGACCGCGACCGTCTCCTCGGGGGAGAGCAGGTGCGCGATCAGGCTCATGGCCGCCTCCGGGTCCTTGCTGTTCTTGAAGATGCCGAAGCTCATCGCGATCGCCCACATGCGCCGACCGTCGGGCCCGGCCGGATGCGGCAGGGCCACGTGGTTGGCGAGCGCGGCCTCCTTCGCCTTCCGATCCTTGGCGTCGGTGGCCTTCGCGAGCGCGTTCTCCAGCGCGAAGGTGATGCTGGGCCCGTTGGAGGTCTGGGCGATGTTCCGGGCGATGAAGTTCTCGTTGTTGCCCGAGCCGGTCCACGTGAGGGTGTCGGGCGGCTGCAGATTGTCGCGGTAGATGTCGGTGGCCCACTTCATCACGTTCTGCATCGCGGGGGTCTTGATCGACTTGTACTTGCCGTCCTTGCCGGCCCAGCTCACCCCGTAGGAGTACATCAGGCTCTGCATGACGCCGTAGCCGTCGGAGGTACGGTTCCAGCTCTGGCCCATGCCGTAGAAGTTGTCCTTGGGCCGGGTGAGCGCGGCGGCGGCCTGCTTGGCCTCCTCGAACGTGGAGGGCAGCTTCACCTTCGCCTTCTCGAACACGTCGCGCCAGACGTACCAGAACCCGGCCATCACGTACCACGGCAGCGAGTACACCTTGTCCCCCACCATGGTCACCGCCTGCACCGGGGCGGGCGCCTTGCCCACCTGCCCCTCGATCTGGCGGGCGAACGTGGTGAGATCGATCAGCTGGCCCATGCCCGCGAAGCGGGCGGGCGCGCTCGTCTCGAGCTGACCCACGTCGGGCGTGCTGTTGCTCTCGATCGCGGCCACGTACTTGGTCTGCATGTCCTCGAAGGTGAAGTACTCGACGGTGACGCTGGCCCCGTGCTTCTGCGCCCAGCGATGGGCGCTCGCCTCGATCGCCTTGTTGGTGGGCTCCACGTACGTCTTGAGGATCCACAGCCGCAGGCTGGTCCCCTTCTTCACCGCGGGCGCGGCGGGCCGGGGCAAGGTCAGCAGGGCGGAGGCCCCGGCGGCTCCGGCGAGCAATGAGCGACGGCTGATGCGCGAATCGGTCATGTGTGGTTCCCCCTGGGGATGTGTCCCCGCTGGATCGTCTTTGACCCCGACGGCGCTCCGACTGTCTGTCACCCGGGCGCGCCCTGTCAAGCGCCGCGTGCTCCGTGCTACCCTCTGAGCATGCTCTCTGCTTCCGACGTGACCTTCTACCGCGAACAGGGCTATCTGGTGGTTCCCGACGTGCTCGACGCGCCGACCCTCGACGAGGCGCGCGGCGAGCTGCGACGCATCATCGACGGGGCGCGCGCGGTGCGCGCGCACACCGACGTGTACGATCTGGAGCCGGGGCACCGCCCCGACGATCCGCGCGTGCGCCGGGTGAAGACCCCGCACAAGTTCTTCCCCGTCTTCCAGCGCCTGATGCGCCACCCGCGCCTGGTCGCCATCCTCCGGGACCTGCTGGGTCCCGCGGTGCGGCTGCACGGATCCAAGATCAACCTCAAGTCGCCGCGCTACGGCTCCCCGGTGGAGTGGCACCAGGACTGGGCCTTCTACCCGCACACCAACGACGACCTCCTCGCGGTCGGCGTCATGCTGGACGACTGCACCAGCGACAACGGGCCGCTGCTGGTGGTGCCGGGGAGCCACCGCGGGCCCACCTACGATCACCACACCGGCGACCCCCGCGCGGGCGGCTACTTCTGCGGCGCGATCGACCCGGAGGTGATCCGCGACGAGATCGCCCGGGCGGTGCCGCTGACCGGCCGCGCCGGCTCCATGAGCTTCCACCACGTGCGGCTGGTGCACGGCTCGGCCCAGAACGTCTCCCGCCTCCCGCGGACGCTGCTGCTCTACGAGTACGCCGCCGCGGACGCCTGGCCCCTCATGGGGATCCCCAACCTGTCCGACTTCGACGCGCGGCTCGTCTGCGGCGAGCCGACCATCGAGCCGCGCATCGTGCCCGCGCCGGTGCGCATGCCGCTGCCGCCCGCGCTCCACCAGGGCTCGATCTACGAGAACCAGTCGGACGCGGCGCGGCGCTACTTCCCCGTCAGCGACGCGGAGGCGGCGCCCCGGACGTGAGGGTGACGTCGGGGCGGCGCCACACCGCGTCTCCCGGCGGGGCGATGCGGAGCAGGCGCTTGATCCCGACGATGGCGAAGAAGAGCTGGATGCGGAGCCGGGTGCCGAGGCTCGGACGCCAGTTGCCGGCCAGCGCGGAGAGCACCGCCTCGTAGATGCCGAGGCGGCGAGACCGGCGGAACAGGAGCCGCCGGAAGTAGGGGTCGTAGAAGCCCACCACGAAGCGGCGGAAGTAGTGATAGCGCCGCCGCACCAGCCGCTCGTACCGCGCGAAGCGCCGCGCGGACAGATCACCCGCCCGCAGCCCCGCGTCGATGGCCTCCGCCGCCTCCACCCCGCTCTGCAGGGCCAGCAGCACCCCGGTGGAGAAGATCGGGTCGAGGAACGCGGCCGCATCGCCGACCGCCACCCACCGGTCGCCCGCCATCCGGTTCGCGAGATAGGAGTAGTCGGCGTCGTAGCGCGCCGGTGAGACGCGCCGCGCGTCGCGCAGCAAGGCGGGCGCGGCGGGCGTCTCGCGCAGGTAGTGCTCGAGGGTCTCCTCCGCGGTCGGACGCCCCTCGCGGCGGTGCAGCTCCTTGGGGACCACGACCCCCACGCTGGTGAGCCGCTCCGAGATCGGGATCAGCCACACCCACCCCACGTCGGTCCGCGTGAGCACGCGGATGTCGCCGGCGGCGCGGCCCTCCGGCCTCGGGATGCCGTCGTACTGCGCGTGCACCGCCACGTGCTGCAGCATCGGGTCGGCCTGGTGGCCGCCGATGCGGCGGGCCAGCAGGCCCGCGCGCCCGGAGGCATCCACCACCGCCTCCACCCGCGCGGTGCGCTCCCCGCTGGGCCCCGCGAAGCGCACCGTCACCCCGTCGGCGTCGAAGGCCACGTGCAGCACGCGGTGCTCCTCGCAGACCGTGGCTCCCGAGCCCGCGGCGTGGCGCAGGAGCACCTCGTCGAACTCGGCGCGCGAGACCTGGAAGGTCTGCGGCGCCGGCGTCTCCACCGCGGCGGTGAAATCGACGTAGGCGGCGGGGCTGCCGTCCACCTCCCAGAAGCTGGCGCCCCACTTCTCCACGAAGCCGGCGCGCGCCACCGCCTCGCGCGCGCCCAGCTCGTCCAGCACCCCGTTCATCCACGGCAGCTGCGACTCGCCGATGTGGAAGCGCGGGAAGCGATCGCGCTCCAGCAGCAGCACACGCCGCCCGCGCCGGGCCAGCGCGGTCGCGGCGCTGGCCCCGCCGGGGCCGCCGCCGATCACCGCCACGTCGTACCGGGAGGTCTCGTCCATGACGACCATAGAGGATACCCCTTGACGAGGCTCGGCTCCGGCCTGATTCTCCCCCTCGTCACGGGACCCGCACACCTCTCACCGCCGCACCCGGAGGAGGAGACGTCATGCCGACCATCGAGCACAAGGGCGTGAAGCTCGCGTACGAGGAGAAGGGCTCCGGAAGCCCCACCTTCCTGTTCGTGCACGGCTGGACCTGCGACCGCTCGTTCTTCAAGGCCCAGGCCGACCATTTCGCCCGGCGCCATCGCACGGTGTCGGTGGACCTGCGGGGTCACGGCGAGAGCGACAAGCCGGCCGGGGCCTACCCGATCTCGGCCTACGTGGCCGACCTCGCGCACGTGATCGACAGCCTGAAGCTCGGCAAGGTGGTGGCGGTGGGCCACAGCATGGGCGGCATCACGGTGCTCGACCTGGCCGCCACCCATCCCGACAAGGTGGCGGCCATCGTGATGGTGGACCCGGCGCCCTTCGTCTTCCCGCCCGAGCTCAAGACCCCGGTGAGCGACATGGTGGCCGCGATCGAGGTCGGCAACCAGGAGCCGCGGCGGCAGTTCATCGCCAACGCGCTGTTCCTTCCCACCTCGGACAAGAAGCTGGTGGACTCCGTGCTGAAGGTGATGATGGCGGCGCCCCCCACGATCGCCGCCGCGGCCATGAAGGGCATCCTCGCCTTCGACGGGCCCGGCGTGGCCAAGCGCTGCACGGTGCCGGCCCTGCACCTGGCCGCCAATCCGCCGCTCAACCCGCCGCACCTGATGTCGCAGTGGATGCCGAAGGTGGTGAACGGCTGGACGGTGGGCGCGGGCCACTTCAACATGATGGAGGTTCCGGAGCAGGTGAACGCGATGATCGAAGGCTTCATGCGGCACTACGTCTGAGCGCGTGAAGTTCGACGTCGGCATCCTCGCGAGCCAGCCCCTGCCGGTCCTCGTCCGACAGGTGCAGCTCGCGGAGGCCCTGGGCTTCGACACCGCGTGGATCGCCGACACCCACCTCGTCTGCCGCGAGCTCTGGGTGGTGCTCGCCGCCTGCGCGGCGAGCACCTCCCGCATCCGCCTGGGGCCCGGGATCGCGGTGCCGCACACGCGCCACATCTCGGTGAACGCGAGCGCCATCGCGTCGCTCGCCGAGCTGGCGCCGGGGCGCGTGGTGATCGGCATCGGCACCGGGGGCAGCGCGGCCGAGACCATGGGCCTGTCCGTGGCCAGGGTGGCGCGCATCGCCACGCTGGAGGCGATGGCCGACTCGCTGCGCCGCCTGCTGCGGCGCGAGTCGATCCGGCTCGACAACGGCGCCGAGGCGCGGCTCGCCTGGCTCGAGCGGGCGCCCGACATCCCGCTCTACCTGGCCGGCTCCGGGCCGCGCATGCTGGACGCGGCGGGCCGGCTGGGCGACGGCGCCATCATGTACTCGGGCGTGGCGCCGTGGCTGGTGCAGGCCGCGCTCGAGTGCGTGCGGGGCGGCGCCCGCGCCGCCGGTCGCGCGCCGGAGGACCTGGACGTCGCGATCTGGGCCCCTACCTCCATCGCGCCCGACCGGGCGCTGGCACGCGATCACGTGCGCGGCCGCGTGGCCTCCGCGCTCCGCCACGCGTTCCCGGTGCGCTTCGCCCCGGAGGACCAGGCGGTCATCGACCAGGTGCGCGCGGCCTACGACTCCTACCAGCACGCGAGCGCGGGGTCGAAGCACCGTCTGCTCGTGACCGATCGCTTCGTGGATCTGATGGCCCTCGCGGGGCGGCCGGAAGACGTGCGCGAGCAGGTGCTGGGGATCATGGGCGTGGGCGGCGTCGGCCGCATCATCCTGCTGCCGCAGGTGCCGGGGCAGGACTTCGTGCAGCGGGAGGACGTGCTGCGGCTCTTTGCCGACCACGTCATGGGGCGCGTCTAGGTCATCCGGGCGGGGCGAGGGGCGGGCGCGGCG
>DASRHC010000052.1:0-39579 GCA_035650715.1 Candidatus Methylomirabilota bacterium
CGCCTTAGCCCTTGAGGCTCAGAGGGAGAATCGGCCGCCCCACTGGTCCAGCTTAGTGTGCCACCGAGCACGGATAGGAGGATGGACGGTGTATCCCAGCTCTCGATCGCGATTGTTGACTCGGCACCCTTCATAGGAGGCCCCATGAAGATCGCGATCCTCGACGACTACCAGGACACCATCCGCACGCTCGACTGCTTCAAGAAGGTAGCCAAGCACGACGTCACGATCTGGCGGGACCACACCAAGGACGTCGACACCCTGGCCGAGCGGCTCGCCGACACCGAGGTGCTGGTGTGCATCCGCGAGCGCACCCCGATCCGCGCGCCGCTCATCGAGCGCCTCGACCGGCTGCGGATGGTCACGCAGGTGGGTGTGGTGCCGAACATCGACGTCGCCGCCTGCACGCGCCGCGGCGTGATCGTGTCGTCGAGCCAGATGCCGGGACGGCCGTCCTACGCCACCGCCGAGCTCACGTGGGGCCTGGTGATCGCGGCGGTGCGGCGCATCCCGCAGGAGATGATCGCGCTGCGCGCCGGCAAGTGGCAGGCCTACCCGATCGGCACCGGGCTGCGCGGCAAGACGCTCGGCATCCTGGGCTACGGCAAGATCGGCGCGGTGGTGGCCGGCTACGGGCGCGCCTTCGGCATGAACGTGATCGCGTGGGGCCGCCCCTCCACGCTGGAGAAGGCGAAGGCCGACGGCGCGACGCCGGCCGCGAGCCGCGAGGCGTTCTTCGCGGACTCCGACGTGGTCTCGATCCACGTGCGGCTGATCGACGCCACGCGCGGCATGGTCACCGCGGAGGACCTCGACCGGATGAAGCCCTCCGCGGTGTTCGTGAACACGAGCCGCGCCGGCCTGGTCGCGCCGGGCGCGCTCGAGGCCGCGCTGGCCAAGGGCCGGCCGGGGATGGCCGCGGTCGACGTCTTCGAGGACGAGCCGGTGGTGGGCGCCACCCACCCGCTGCTCAAGATGGACAACTGCATCTGCGTCCCGCACCTGGGCTACGTGGAGCGCGACGGCCTCGAGCACATGTTCAGCACCATCTTCGATCAGGTCCTCGCCTACGAGGCGGGCAAGCCGATCAACGTGCTCAACCCGGAGGTGCTCGGCGCCGCGAAGGCGTGAGCGCGAGCGAGCGATCATGAGCATCCGGGACCGGGCCTGCATCGTCGGCGCCTTCGAGCACCCCACCCGGAAGGCGGACGGGATCTCGCTGGCCCAGCTCCACGCGGAGGTGGCCCGCGGTGCGCTCGCGGACGCCGGGCTCACCAAGGACGACGTGGACGGCTACTTCTGCGCGGGCGACGCGCCCGGGCTGGGCGGTCTCTCCATGGCCGACTACATGGGCCTCCGCCTGCGCCACATCGACACCACCGAGACGGGCGGGTCGTCCTACGTGGTGCACGTGGCCCACGCCGCGGAGGCCATCGCGGCCGGCCGCTGCGACGTCGCCCTGGTCACGCTCGCGGGCCGGCCGCGCGCGGAAGGCATGGCCACCGGCACCGCGCCCCGCAACTACGGGGCGGCCGCGCCCGACGTGGCCTTCGAGGCGCCGTTCGCGCCCACGGTGGTGAACCAGTACGCGATGGCCGCGATGCGCCACATGCACGAGTTCGGCACCACCAGCGAGCAGCTGGCGTGGATCAAGGTGGCGGCGTCGCATCACGCCCAGCACAACCCGCACGCGATGCTGCGCGAGGTGGTCACGGTGGCGGACGTGGTCGGCTCGCCGATGATCTCGGACCCCCTCCATCGGCTGGACTGCTGCGTGATCAGCGACGGCGGCGGCGCGGTGGTCGTGGCGCGGCCCGAGATCGCGAAGCGCCTCAAGCGCCCGATCGTGAAGGTGCGCGGGGCGGGCGAGGCGGTGAAGCACCAGATGGGCGGCCAGGTCGACCTCACGTACACCGCCGCGCGCTGGTCGGGGCCCGCCGCCTTCGAGATGGCCAAGGTCGCACCCGCCGACATCAAGTACGCCTCCATCTACGACAGCTTCACGATCACGGTGCTGATCACGCTGGAGGACCTGGGCTTCTGCAAGAAGGGCGAGGGCGGCCGCTTCGTGTCCGACGGCAACCTGATCGCGGGCACCGGCCGGCTGCCCTTCAACACCGACGGCGGCGGGCTCTGCAACAACCACCCCGCCAATCGCGGCGGCATGACCAAGGTCATCGAGGCGGTGCGCCAGCTGCGCGGCGAGGCCCACCCCGCGGTGCAGGTGAAGAACTGCGACCTCGCGCTGGCTCACGGCACCGGCGGCTCGCTCGGCACGCGTCACGCGAGCGCGACCCTCATCCTGGAGCGGGGCTGAGCCATGGCCGAGACCGCGCGGAAGATCCCCGCTCCCACGCCCACGCCGGAGACCCAGCCGTTCTGGGACGCGGCGGCCCGGGGCACGCTCCTGGTGAAGCACTGCACCGCCTGCGGCCGTGCGCACCACTACCCGCGACCGATCTGTCCCTTCTGCGGCAGCGATCGCACCGAGTGGAAGGACGCCACGGGCCGCGGGGTGATCTACTCGTTCAGCGTGATGCGGAGGGCCTCGCCGCCGTACGTGATCGCCTACGTCACGCTGGAGGAGGGCCCCACCATCATGACCGGCCTGGTGGACTGCGACTTCGACGCGCTCCGCATCGGCCAGCCGGTGCGGGTGGTGTGGAAGGACAGCGACGGCGGCCCGCCGGTGCCGATGTTCACCCCGCGCTAGCCGCGCCCGGCGCGAGCGCCCGAGCGCGGGCGAGCGGCTACTCGCCCGGATCGGAGCCGGCCCCCGGCTGCCTCCAGCCGGCCCGCACGAGTCCCAGGGTCTGGAGCGCCCGTCCGACGGCTCCTCGCGACGCCGCCACCGTGGCCAGGGCCGGGCGTCGGATCCGCAGCCGCCCGGCCAGATCCTCCAGGAGCGAGTACGCCACCGGCGTCACCAGCAGGGTCAGGACGAGCGAGAGCGTCTGGCCGCCGATGATCACCACCGCGATCACCCGCCGCTCCTCGGCCCCCGGACCGGTGCCGATGGCGAGCGGGATCATGCCGGCCACGAAGGTGAGGGTCGTCATGAGGATCGGGCGCAGCCGGTCCCGGTTGCCGTGCAGGATGGCGGGCAGCCGCTCCATGCCGGCCGCGCGCAGCGAGTTCATGTGGTCGATCTGCAGGATCGCGTTCTTCTTGACCACGCCGAAGAGGACCAGGATGCCGAGCGCCGAGTAGAGATTGAGCGTGTTGCCGGTGAGCCACAGCGACACGAGGGCGAACGGCACGCACAGCGGCAGGGAGAGCAGGATCGTGAACGGATGCACCAGGCTCTCGAACTGCGCGGCCAGGATCATGTACATGAACACGATGGACAGCGCGAAGGCCAGCGCCATCTCCACGAAGGTCCGCTCCAGCTCGCGGGCCCGGCCCGAGATCACGGTGTCGTAGCCGGGCGGCAGATCCATCCGGGCGACCTCCGCGCGGAGCGCGTCGACCCGGTCGGCCAGGGCGTACCCGGGTGCGACGTTGGCGCGCAGCCGCGCTTCCCGCGCCCGGTCGAGGCGGTCGATCCGGGAGGCGCCCCAGGCCGAGTTCACCGTGACCAGGTTGTCGAGCCGCACGAGCCCGCCGCCCGCGCGGGGCACCCACAGGAGCCCGATCAGGTTGGGGTCGTCCCGGTCCTTCTCCCGGAGCCGCAGCTGGACGTCGTATTCGTAGTTCGCCCGCGGATCGTAGAAGCGGGTGACCTCGTCGTCGCCGCCCACCATGACCTGCAGCGCGGTGGCGATGTCGGCGGTGTCCACGCCCAGGTCGGCGGCGCGCTCCCGGTCCACGCGGATGCGGAGCTCCGGCTTGTCGAGCTTCAGCGTGGTATCGGCGTCGATGAGCCCCAGGTCCTCGGAGCGCTGGCGGAGGCGCTCGGTGTAGGCGGCGAGCTGGTCGAGGTTCGGACCGCGCAGCACGAAGTCGATGTCGATGAACCCGCCCGCGAACTGGAACCCGGACGGGTTGCGCACCTGGGTGCGGACGCCGGGGCCCGCGACGGCGCGCAGCCGGCGACGCACCGCCTGCATGATCTCCTGCTGGGACCGGTTGCCCCGGAAGGCCGCGCCGGGATCCCCGGCGAGCACGCCTCGGACCAGTCGCCCCACCGAGAACACCCGCTCCTCGTGGGGCGCGAGGCCCACGTACATGCGGGCCTCGTTCACCGAGCCCAGGAAGGAGCCGCCGACGTTGGCGAGCACGAGACGCACGCCGGGCACCCGCCGCACCTCGTCCGCCACCTCTCGCACCAGGCGCTCCATGGCGGGCAGGCTGGTACCCTGAGGGGCGTTCATCCGGATCTCGAACTCGCCCTCGTCGACGCCGCTCGGCAGGTAGTCCCGCCCGAGCATCTGGTAGAGCGGCACCGTGGAGGCCATCACGACCAGCGCGACCAGGCTCACCACGAGCCGACGGCGCATGGCCCACCCGAGCCCGATGAGGTAGGCGCGGTCCAGCCGGCGGTAGAAGCCGCCGCGCGAGGCGGCCTCGTGCTCGGCCCCGGACGCCGCGCCGTCCGGACGCAGCAGGCGCGCGCTCATCATCGGGGTGAGGGTGAAGGAGACCAGAAGGCTCACCATCACCGCCACCCCCGCGGTGAGCCCGAACTGGTACAGGAAGCGGCCGGAGATGCTCGACATGAACGACACGGGCAGGAAGATCACGACGAGCGAGAGCGTCGTGGCCATCACGGCCAGCCCGATGTCGGCGGTGGCGGCGCGCGCGGCCTCGAGCGGCCGCATCTTCTTCTCCTCCATGAACCGGAAGATGTTCTCGAGGACCACGATGGCGTCGTCGATCACCACGCCCACCATCAGCACCAGGGCCAGCATCGTGACGCTGTTCAGCGTGAAGCCGAGCAGGCGCATCATCGCGAAGGTCGAGATGACCGAGGCGGGAATGGCGACCGCCGCGATCAGCGTCGACGCCCAGCTGCGCATGAAGAGCAGCACCACCAGCGAGGCCAGGATCGCGCCCAGCACCAGGTGCACGTTGATCTCGTGCAGGGCCGCGTGGATGTAGCGCGACTGGTCCTGGAGCACCTCGACCTTGACGCCGGGCGGCAGCGCGGCCGCGGCCAGCGCCAGGTTCTCCTTGACCGCGGCGATGGTCGCCACCGTGTTGGCGCCGGACTGTCGGCGCACCTCGAGGACCACCGCCCGCGTCCCGTTGAGGCGGGAGATCGAGCGCTCCTCCTTGGTCCCGTCCTCGGCCCGGCCGAGATCGAGGATCCGCACCGGCACCCCGCCGACGGTGGCCACCACCACGTCGTTGAAGGACCCGGCGTCGGGCAGCCGCCCCATGGTCCGGAGGGCGTGCTCCCGCGCCGGGCCGGTGACGTTGCCGCCGGGCAGCCCGGTGTTCTGGCGCTGGAGCGCGTCGCGCACCGCGGTGATCGGCAGGCGGTAGGCGGCCAGCCGGCCCGCGTCGATCTGCACGTCCACGGCCCGCTCCAGCCCTCCCACGATGTCGACCTGGCCGACCCCGCTCGAGCGCTCGAGCCGCAGCTTCACGACCTTGTCGGCCAGCTCGGTGAGCTCGCGGATGGGGAGCTCGCCCGAGAGCGCCACCGTGAGCACCGGGGAGGACTCGTTGTCGAACTTGGAGATGATGGGCGGCTCCGCGTCCTCGGGGAGCTTGCGCAGGACCGTCGCCACCCGGTCCCGCACGTCCTGGGCCGCGGTCTCGATGTTCACCGAGAGGTTGAACGTCACGATGATCACCGAGCTGCCGGCCGCGGAGATGGAGCGCATCTCCTCGATGCCCGCGACGGTGTTGACGACCTCCTCGATGCGCTGGGAGATCTGGACCTCCACCTCCTCGGCGGAGGCGCCCGGGAGCTGGGTGCGGATCATCACGGTGGGCAGGTCCACCACCGGGAAGCGGTCCACGCCGAGCCGGGCCCAGGACACCGCGCCCACGACCACGAGCGACAGGATCAGCATCGTCGCGAACACCGGCCGGCGGATGCAGACCTCGGCGAGCTTCTGCATGCGCTATCTCGTGGCGGCGCCCGGCTTGCCCGCGGCGGGGGCTCCGGCCGCGGCGCCCGCGACGGTCACCGCGGCCCCGTCGTGGAGCTGGGCGAGCCCCGACGTGGCGACCTGCTCGCCGGCCTTCACGCCCCGGACGACCTCGATCAGCCCGCCCTTCCGCGTGCCCAGGCCGACCGCTCGCTCCCGCGCCACTCCGTCCTCCACCACGTACACCTTGGTGATGCCGGCGAAGTACGCCACCGCCGCCTCCGGGACGAACGCGACCGCCTGGTCCTGCCGCAGCAGCACGGCGGCCCGGGCGAAGAGGCCGGGCCGCAGCAGGCCCTCCGGGTTGGGCACCTCGGCCTCGACGGTCACGGTGCGGCTGGCCACGTCCACCGCCGGGCTCACGCGCGTCACCTTCCCGGGGAAGTCGCGGTCCGGCACCGGATCGACGCGGACGCGCACGGCCTGGCCCGGCCGCAGGTCGAGCGCGGCGTGCTCGGGAACGGTGCCGGTGAACTTCAGCAAGTCGGTGCGCACGATGGTGAACACCGCGGTGTTCTCGGTGACGTACTGGCCGGGATTGAGGTGGCGGCGGGCGATGGCGCCGGTGATGGGCGCCCGGAGGGTGACGTCGGCGAGCCGCTTGCGGGCCAGGGCCAGATCGGCCTCTCGGCGCCGCAGGTCGGATTCGGCCACCCGGACCGCCGAGCGATCGCTCTCCAGGTTGGCCTCGGCGACCCGCACCCGGTCGGGAAACTGCGTCAGCTCCACCTCCGACGTCTCGTGCTGCGCCGCCGCCGTCTCGTACTGCGTCCGCGCCACGTCCAGGTCCCGCGGCGCCACCAGGGCCTCGGCGGCCAGCTTGCGCATCCGGTCCAGGTTGGCGCGCGTCTCCTCGAGCGCGGCCCGGGTCCGGTTGAGATTGGCCTCCATCGAGCGGCGGCTCGCGCGCACCTGCTCGAGCTGGGCGAGCGAGGCCTGGGCCTGCGCGCGGGCCCGCTGCAGGCTGTCCCGCGCCGCGCCGACCCCCGCTTCGGCCTGCTCCACCGCCAGCGTCGCCTCGCGCGGGTCCTGCTCCGCGACCACCTGGCCCGCCTTCACGCGATCCCCGAGATCCACAAGGAGGCGCGAGATGGTGCCCGCGATGGAGGTGTTGAGGACGACCTCCTCCCACGCCAGCAGGCTGCCGGTGGCCTCCACCGTGCGGTCGAGCGCCTGGGCCTCGATCGGGGCGACGCTCACCGTCATGGCTCGGGAGCCGGCGGGCGCGGCGGCGGACGCCGGCTTGCGCTCCACCGCGCTCGGCGGGTCCCCCGAGCAGCCCGCTGCGGTCACGAGCCCGATCAGGAGAGGCGCGCAGAGGCGGGCCGAGCGCCGCGGGCGGCGGGCAGGGCGGGGGCCGCTCACGTCGGCCGATGTACAGGCGGCCACGCCGTCCAGTGTAGTCGATCGCGCATCGCCGGCAAGCACTCCGGATGCGCCTAGAGCCGCGCCATCACCCGGTCCGCGAAATCCTCGATCACGCGGTACTGCCGGTTGAGCGGCGGGTAGAGCATGATCTGGTCGAGACCTTGGGCTTCCAGCTCCTTCACGCGCTCCACGATGCGCTCGGGCGGGCCGGCGAGGCAGGTGGCCTCGATCAGCTCGGCGGTGAGGAAGCGCGCCTCCTCCGGATCCACGAACGAGTAGTGGCTGCCGTGCAGCCGCTGGTGCCGGACCGCGGGCGGCGCCTCGTCGAGCCAGGCGAGGTACGCCTTCCACACCGGGCGCGCGTATTCGGGCGGCTCGGCGCCCGTCTCCAGGTGGTGCGCGACCAGGTAGTGGAGCCCGGAGATCACCGCGGCCCCACACTCGGCGATGACGCGTTCGGAATCGGCCCGCTCGCCGGGGGCGAGCAGGGCCACGTTCACCATCGCGGCGGTGTGGAAGTCCGCGGGCAGCGCGCGCCCGGCCTTCGCCGCTCCGCGCCGCGCGTTGGCGAGCATCTCGGGCACGGTGCCGCCGCGCGGGAGGCCCGAGATCAGCCCGTCGGCGATCTCTCCGGCCAGGGTTTGCGCCTTCGGGCCGAAGCCCGCGACGTAGACCGGGATCGGGTGGTCGAGATCGATGAAGCGGTGCTCGCGCATCTGGAAGCGGATCGGGTGCGTCTCGCCGTCGAGCGTGTAGTCCACCTGCTCGCCGCGCAGCAGCGCTTTCACGGTCTGCACGTACTCCTTGAACGGGCCCAGGCGCATCGGCTTCCGGCCGAGCGTGCGCATCGCGGTGTGGCCGGTGCCGAAGCCGATGAAGCAGCGGCCGGGGGCCAGGCGGTTGATGGTGGCGATGCCGTTGGCGGCCACCGGGGCCAGACGCAGGCCCGGCACGTTCACGCCGGTGCCGAGGCGCATGCGGCGGGTCTGCTGGGCGGCCAGAGCCAGCACCGCCCAGCAGTTGGACCGGATCATCTGGCTGTCGGTCACCCAGCAGTGCGAGTAGCCGAGGTTCTCGGCGTGGGTGATGTAGCCGATCTCGTCGATCTTCGCGTGGACGACGCCGAAGTCCATGGCCGCCCGTGGCTACCTGTCGAGCCACACCTCCTGCATGCGGCCGTAGTTGTAGAGCGCGTTGTGGGGCACCAGGTTCTTCACGTACGGGTACCGGGCGAAGTACTCCTTGCGCCAGCCGAGCATGGGACGCGCGACCTCCGCCTCGAGCGTGCGCTGGATGTCGGCCACCATCTTGAGGCGCTTGTTCCGGTCCAGCTCCTGGGACTGGGCTTCGATCTGACGATCCATCGCCTCGCTGCAGTAGTCGGTGTAGTTCCGGGACGAGCCGCACTTGTAGTTCTCGACCAGGTAGGCGTCGGGGTCGTCGAAGCCGCCCGCGGTGAGGTTGGCCGCGATCTGGAACTCGCGCCGGGCCAGGACCGGGAACCACGCCGAGGTGTCGACCTGCTTCACGGTGGCCTCGATCCCCACCAGCCGGAGCTGGTCCACCGCGAAGGAGGCGAGGTCCACGTAGATGGGCGAGGTGCGGGTCAGCATCTCGAGGCGCAGCGGCTTGCCGGGCCCGTAGCCCGCCTCCGCGAGCAGGCGCCTGGCCTCCGCCTTGTCGCGCGCGGGATCGCGATAGCCGGCCAGCGTGCGCAGGTCCGCCTCGCCCAGGCCCCAGAAGCCCATCGGCCGCGGCATGAGCGCGGCCCCGACCACCGCGCCGTCCTGGCGCACGCTCTTGACGTAGGCGCGCCGGTCGAGGGCCAGGTTCACCGCGCGGCGGACCTGCAGGTTGTCGAAGGGCGCCCGCTTGTGGTTGAGCAGGATGTTGTCGCTGCCGTTCTGGCCGATCTCGGTGATGACCAGCGACGGGGCCACGCTCTTGGCGGTGTCCGCCATCGCCCGGGTCATCTCGAGCGGCACGAAGGCGTCGAGCCGGCCGGCCTGCAGCGCGGCGAGGCGGGTGCCCCGCTCGCGGATGATGGTGTAGCGGATGCCGTCGAGGTGGGGACGGTCGGGGATGAAGTAGTCGGGGTTGCGCTCCAGCTCGACGAGCTGCCCGCGCGACCATTCCTTGAAGCGAAACGGTCCGGTGCCCACGCACTTCTGGCGCAGCTCGTTGAGCGGCACGTGGGCGGGCAGCACCGGCGAGTAGCCGGAGGCCAGCATCAGGAGCAGCGAGGGCTGCGGGCGCTTCAGATGGAACACCACCGTGTAGGGCTCGGGCGTCTCGATGGAGGCGACGTTGGACCACCATTCCTTGCGGGGGCTGAGCCGCAGGCGCGCGGGGGCGCCGGGAGCCTCGCGGACCACGTCGAAGGTGTATTTCACGTCGGCGGAGGTGAACGGCTTGCCGTCGTGCCACTTGACGTTCCGGCGGAGGAAGAAGACGAGGTTCTTGTAGTTGTCCTGCCAGGACCAGCGCTCGGCCAGCTCCGGGATGACGGTCTCGACGCTCTCCTGGGCCTTGAGGGGATCGAAGTACACGAGGTTCGAGTAGCAGGGCGACACCGGCCACACGTTCGACACGGTGGCCGACTCGTGGATGTTCAGGCCCGGCGGGTCCTCGATCAGGACCGTGTTCAGGATGCCCCCGCGCTTGGGCTTGCTCTGCGCCCCCGCGGGGGAGGCCAGGAGCGCGGCGGCGGCCACGAGGGCGGCGAGCGCGAGGACGAGGGGCGGAAGCGGACGTCGGGTCATGGAGGTCTCCGTGGACGAGGGAGGGCTCAGTCCATCACCAGGCCACCGGTGACGTTGATGGCCTGTCCGGTCATGTAGGAGGACTTGGCGGAGGCGAGGAAGCCGACCACGTTGGCCACGTCCTGCGGGGTCTCGATGCGACCGAGGGGAATCTGCTCGACCCGCTGCTTCAGGTACTCGCCCGGCTTGAGCCCGAAGAGCTTCTCGCCCGCCTCGCGGTCGATCTGGAAGATCATGTCGGTCTCCACGATGCCGGGACACACGCAGTTGACGCGGATGCCGTCGCCCGCGTGGGCCACCGCGAGGCTCTTGGTCATGCTGATCACCGCCGCCTTGGTGATGCCGTAGACCAGCGAGGTCTTGAGCCCCATCTTGCCCGCCATGGAGGCGATGCTGATGATGTTGCCGCGGCGGGCGGGCACCATGTGGCGCAGCACCGCCTGGCTCGCGAAGAACACGCCCTTGGCGTTGACCGCGAGCAGGCGGTCCCAGTCGTCCTCGGTCACCTGCGCGGTGTGCGCGGAGCGGTGGATGCCCGCGTTGTTGACCAGGATGTCGATGCGGCCCCACTCCGCCATCGCGCGGTCCGCCATCGCCTGCAGGTCGGGCAGCCGGGTCACGTCGGTGGGCAGGGCGAGCGCCCGGCGGCCCCGGCCGCGCACCTCCTCCGCGGTGCGCTCGCCGGTGGCCCGATCCACCTCGGCCACCACGATGTCGGCGCCCATGCCGGCCAGCTCCAGCGCGATGGCGCGGCCGATGTTGCGGCCGGCGCCGGTCACGATCGCGGTCTGTCCCTCGAGCTCCATGACCGCCCGCTCAGCAGCAGCCGCCCGCGATGGCGCTCTTGCTGCGCTGGATGAGCTCGACGCGCACGTCGTCGGGCGCCTGGATGAAGCAGATGCGCGGGCCGCCCGGGATCTCGATGGGCCCTTCCAGCAGCCGCGCCCCCAGACCCTCGAGACGGGCGATGTCCGCTTCCAGGTTCTCGGAGTCGAAGCCGAAGTGCTCGAGGCCGTGGTGCGCGGAGGCGTCGCCGGGGCCCAGGCGTTCGTTGGTGCGCGCGCCCGAGATGTTGACCGGGGTCCCGTCCTCGGACTGGCACCGGACGAAGCGGTCGCCGAACACCCGCGTCTCGTCGGAGACGATCCTGAACCGGAAGGCCTTCACGTACCAGTCGGCGGTCTTGCGGGGATCGGCGGCCTTGAGGTGGATGTGGTTGATCCGGTAGGGCATGGCGGTGTCCTTTCGGCTGGGGTATCGTCGGTGCCGCTGGCCGCTTGAGGATAGTCGGACCCGACCGCCGGTTCAAGGACCGGCGCATCTCGGAGGTCGTCGATCATGGACATCGGCTGTCATCTTCCCAACCAGGGCCCCCTCGCCACCGGCGACGCGCTGGTGCGCTTCGCGCGCGCGGCGGAGGAGCGCGGGGTCGCCTCGCTCTGGGTGAGCGACCACGTGATCTTCCCGCGCTCCGCCACCGGCAGCTACCCGGGCGGGCGCTTCCCGCATCCGCCCGACAAGCCGTATCTGGAGCCGGTGACGGTGCTGGCCGCGGCCGCGGTGTGCACGACCCGCGCGCGGCTCGGCGCCTCCGTGTTCATCCTCGGCCACCGGCATCCGGTGGTCATGGCGAAGATGCTCACCAGCATCGACGCGCTCTCGAACGGACGCCTCATCTGCGGGGTGGGCGTCGGCTGGTGGAAGGAGGAGCTCGAGATCCTGGGCGTGCCGTTCCACGCACGCGGCCGCCACGGCGACGAGATCCTGCGCGCGTTCAAGGCGCTCTGGACCGAGGAGAACCCGCGCCTCGACGGCGAGTTCTTCCGCTTCCACGACCTCGGCTTCGCCCCGAAGCCGGTGCAGAAGCCGCATCCGCCGATCTGGGTGGGCGGCGACAGCCCGGGCGCCTTCCGGCGCGTGGTCACGCTGGGCGACGGCTGGCATGCCACCTCGAAGGACCCCTCGCAGCTGCGCGACGCCCTGGGGCGCCTGCGCGCGGTCGCGGACAAGCACGGGCGCGACATGAAGACCATCGCGCTCTCGGTGCGCTACGGCCTGACCGACGGCCTGCTCGCCAAGGGGCCGCAGATGGTGATCGATCAGCTCGCGGAGTACAAGCGGCTCGGCCTGAGCCACGTGATGATCGACTTCCGGCGCGACGACCTGGGACGGATGCTCGAGCTGCTGGACCTCGTGACCGGCACCATCCGCCCCGCGGTGTAGATGGGGTCACGCAGGCGGCCCCTTCCTGTGTGACCCCTACTGGCGGCGGCGGAGCATCTGCTGGAGGCTCTGGCGGGTGAGGCCGAGGCGCTCGGCGGCGCGCGTCTTCGAGCCGCACTCGCGCAGGGCGTCCTCGATCATGCGGCGCTTGAGCGCCTCCACCGCGTCGTTGAGGGTGCGGGGCGACGACGACGCCCCCGCCGCGCCGGCCGCGATGCGCTCCGAGAGGTGGGCGGGGCCGAGCGGGCGCCCGTCGTCGGCGAGGGCCACCGCGCGCTCGATCTCGTTCTCGAGCTCGCGCACGTTGCCCGGCCACGGGTAGGCCGAGAGCAGGGCCAGCGCCTCCGCGCTCACCGAGGGAACCGCCCGCCGGGCGCGCCGGCACGCCTGGCGCAGGAAGTGCTCGGCCAGGCCCGGAATGTCCTGGACCCGCTCGCGCAGGGGCGGCAGGCGGATCGGGAACACGTTCAGCCGATAGAAGAGGTCGCGCCGGAACCGGCCCGCGGCCACCTCGGCCTCCAGGTCCGCGTTGGTGGCCGCGATCAGCCGCACGTCCACCCGCTTGGTGCCGGAGCCGCCCACGCGCCGGATCTCCCCCTCCTGCAGCACGCGCAGCAGGCGCAGCTGCATCGCGGGCGACGTCTCGCCCACCTCGTCGAGGAACAGGGTGCCGCCGTCGGCTTCCTCGAAGAGCCCGCGCCGCTCCCCGACCGCCCCGGTGAAGGCCCCGCGCGCGTGGCCGAACAGCTCGGACTCCAGCAGGCTGTCCGGCAGCGCCCCGCAGCTCTGGGCCACGAACCGCTTCGCGCGGCGCGCGCCGTTGGCGTGGATGAGGTGGGCGAACAGCTCCTTGCCGGTGCCGGTCTCGCCCAGGATCAGCACGCTGGTGTCGCCGTCGAGGATCTTTCGAGCGAGCGCGACCGCGTGTTGCAGGCCGCTGTCCGCGCCCACCAGCCCGTCGAAGGAGGCGGGCTTCTCGCGTCCGGCCGCGGCCTCGCGCCGGAGCGCGTTGTAGGCCAGCTCCAGCTCGTCGCGCAGCCGCGCGTTCTCCCGGTGCAGGTGCCAGCGCTGGGCCGCCCCGCGCACGGTCAGCAGGAGCTCGTTGGGGTCCCACGGCTTGGGCACGAAGTGATAGATGCGCCCGGTGTTGATCGCCTCCATCAGGCTGTCCACGTCGGTGTAGGCGGTCAGCACGATGCGCACCGCGTCCGGCGCGCGCTCCTGGCTGCGCCGCAGCAGCTCGATCCCGCTCATGCCGGGCATGCGCTGGTCGGTGAGGATCACCGCCACCTCGGGCTCCGTCTCCAGGCAGGCCAGCGCCTCCTCGCCGTGGCCCGCGCGCAGCACGCGGAACTCGGCGGCGAGGATCGCCTCCAGCGCGTCCAGCACGCGGGGCTCGTCGTCCACGATCAGGATGGTGGTCTCGTCCACGGGTCTCGCGGTCGGTCGGCGATGCCGGCGCGCGGGTCGGCCGGCGCCTGGCTCCCGATCATAGGGCCCTCGCGGCCGGATGTCATCCGCCCCCGGCGCGCCGGCTCACCGGCAGCCGGACGGTGAAGACGGCCCCGCCCCCCGCCGGGCTCTCGGCCTGGATGTCGCCCCCGTGGTGCTTCACGATCTCGTAGCTGATGGAGAGCCCGAGCCCGGTGCCCTCGCCGACCGGTTTGGTGGTGAAGAACGGGTCGAACACCCGCGGCAGGACCTCGGGAGGGATGCCGGGCCCGTCGTCGACGATCCGCACCCGCGCCATGTCGCCCTCCCGCCGCGTCTCGATCGTGATGGTGCCGGGGCCCACGATGGCCTGGGCGGCGTTGGCGAGGAGGTTCAGCAGCACCTGGTCGATCTGCGAGCGCACGCACTCCACCGGCCCGATGTCCCCGAACCGGCGCTCCACCGTGATGCGGTCCCGCAGGAGGTGACCGAGCAGGGTGAGGCTCGACTCGATCTCCTCGTGCAGGTCCACCGGCTGCCACACGTCGTCGGCCGCGCGGGTGAACACCCGGAGGTCGCCCACGATCTTGCGGGTGCGGTCCGCGCCCTCCCGGATGCCGGCGATCATGCGGTCCAGATAGGTCAGCGCGTAGTCGATCTTCAGCTCGGCCCGTCGCGCGGCCAGGCGCTCCTGTTCGGGGGCGGGCAGTGCCACCGCCTGGTAGCTCTCCAGCATCGCGCGCAGCCGGCGCACGAAGTCCTCCAGCGTGGTGACGTTCGACGAGATGAAGCCGATGGGGTTGTTCAGCTCGTGGGCCACGCCCGCCACCAGGCGGCCGATGGAGGCCATCTTCTCCCGCTGGATGAGCTGGGCCTGGGTGGCCTGCAGGTCGCGATAGGCGGCGCGCAGCTCCTCGTTGGCGGTGCGCAGCTGCTCGGTGCGGATGCGCACCGTGTCCTCGAGCCCGCGCGACATCTCCTCGATGGTCTGGAAGCTCTGCGCCTTGTCGAGCGCGAGCGCGACGTGGTTGGCCACCGTGACCAGGAGATCCGCGTCGGGATGGTCGAACCGCTCCGGCTCCGGCGCGGTCACCGCGAGCAGCCCGACGAGCCGCTCGCCCACCCGCAGGGGCGCCGCCACCACGCTGCGGGCCCCCGCGCGGGCCAGGACGCGGCACGCCGGATCGGGGTCCTTCCGCGCGTCCCGGATCAGGACGGGGTGGCCGCCGAGCACGGTGCGGGCGATCGCGCTGGCCTCGGCGTCGAGCGCCACCGTCAGCGCCGGGCCCGGCGGCGTGTCGGGAGTGGCCGCGCGCTGGCGGTGGGCGCGCAGGGTGCGGCCGGCGCGGTCGGCCAGCAGCAGCGACACCTCCTGGTAGCCGCTGCGGTCGGCGAGGCGATCCAGGGCCTGGTCGTAAATCTTCTCCGGGTCGAGCGTGCCGCTCACCGCCGCGCTCAGATCGGTGAGGAGCGACAGCTGCTCGATGCGGGTCTCGAGCTCGGTGAACTTCTTCTCGAGCTCGCGGTTGGAGTAGATGATCTCCTCCGACTGAAGATCCAGCAGGTGCTGGGTGTGCTGGCGGCGCTCGCTCTCCCGGAGCGAGTAGCCCATCGCCGCGCCGGCCAGGGCGGGCAGGGGCACCACCGCCAGCTGGGACCAGTCGAGCCCGCGCCCGAGGGCGGCCATCAGCATGAGGGCGGAGCCGGTCAGGCCGGCCAGGGTCACCACCCAGAACGGCGCACCCAGTCCGGGGTTCTGCCAGCGCACGTCCCAGCGGCAGGCGTCGTCGCCGCGCGCCGCGCAGGTGTGCTCCACCACCTGCGCCCGGGGCAGGCCCCAGTTGGTGGGCAGCCGCTCGATCTCCACCTTGAACCACGTGCAGGTCCAGAGCGGCATCCGATAGCCGGGGAGCGGCGTCCACTGGAAGACGGCGTGGCGCCGGCCCAGCTCGGGGACGGCGAGCCGGACGAAGCGGCACTGGGCCCCGAAGATCGAGGCGGCCCGCTGGTAGGCGCCGCGGGGATGGCCGATGCCCATGGAGTAGGTGCCGATGTAGGAGCGCTCCTCGCGCGGCTTCCAGTCCATGAACGATTCGGCGTAGCGCCGCGCCCAGCGCTCCTCGTCCGGCTCGTCCGTGAGCCGGCGGCACGTGGCGACCATCTCGTCGGCGGCGGCGAGCGGGATCCAGTTGTGGTCCGCCATGAGGTACTCGCGCGAGCGGCCCGCGATGCGACAGATCGCGGCCACGCCCTCGGGGCCGACGTCCCGCTCCACCAGCGGGATGAGCCCCTTGGTGAACACGCAGTTGACCTCGCCGGGCACCGCGACCGCCTCGATCAGGGTGAGGGCGCGCGCCTCATCGACGCGCGCCGTCGAGGAGCGGGGCGATCAGGCGCGCGGCCCGGCGGGCGCCGTCGCGCTCCACCGGCCGGGCGGACACCGGGCGCGCCAGCGCGTCGGCCGCGGCCTGCGCGAGGGCCTCGGGGTCGGTGGCCGCGTAGTCGAGCCGCACGCCCGCGCCGTAGCGGGCGAGGCGGTGGGGCACGTGGAAGTTCTGCTCGAAGTGGTTGCGGAGGGGGAAGTAGAGGAACGGCCGCCCCGCCGCGGTCAGCTCCATGCAGGTGCTGAGGCCGCCCTGGACGATGGCGAGGTCGCAGCCGGCGAGGTGCGCGTAGAGGTCGGGCACGAACGCCCGGTACTCGATGCCCGGCGTCGCGGGCAGGGAAGCGGGGTCGATGCGCGGCCCGGTCACCACCACCAGGTGGAGGCCGTCCACGCGGCGCCGGAGCGCGGGCGCGGCCGCCACCACCTTCCGCAAGAGGTGATGGCCGACGCCGGTGCCTCCCACCGCGGCCAGCACCACGCGCTCGTCCGGCCGGAAGCCGAGGCGCGCGCGCAGCGCCTCCCGATCCGCGAAGGCGGCGGGATCGAACGGCAGCACGTAGCCCGGGAACCGGTAGTGCGCCTCCGTCCACTCCCGGATCGCGGGCAGGCCCGGACCGAACGTGCCCTCCACGATGTCCTCCGGGCTGCCCACGAAGAGGGCGAGGTCGCGCACCCGCGGGAAGCGGGCCACGTGCTCGATCATCTCCGCGTTGTAGTCGGCCGCGACGCGCGCCTCCCGCGAGGCGGGATCGCGGTCCATCGGCAGCCAGCCCACGAAGTCGGTCAGCCACACGAACGGGGTGCGCTTCACCTCGGGGTTCTCGTGCAGGTAGTAGTCGATCTCCCACGCCTCGTCGCCGATCACGAGATCGTAGGGCTCGGCCTCCAGCAGGTCGTGCAGCACCATGAAGTTGGCGAGCAGGATCTCGTCCATCTCGCGCCAGGCCTGGAACACGTGCAGCTCGTGCTCGCCCGCCTCCGACTCGATGTGCGCGCTCTCCCCGGCGAGGAGACGGCTCGCCGGATGGATGGTCTCGCCGCGGGCCTGCAGCACGCGGGTCACCGGATCCTGGGCCAGCCAGTGGATCTCCAGGTCCGGCACCAGCGCGCGCAGCTCGCGCGCGATCTCGACGTCGCGGAGCGAGTGGCCCAGGCCGATCGGGCTCGACACCATCAGGGCGCGCCGCGGGCGGGCCATCGCCCGGCGCCAGGTGCGCGCGGGCGGCCGGTCGGGGTCCACGAAGTCGCGGACCAGGCGGTTGTAGCGGACCGGGTCGCGCAGCTGCGGGCAGTGCCCGCTGCCCTCCAGGGCCACCAGGCGCGAGCCCTTGATCGCGGCGTGGGCCCGCTCGGCGAGCGCGAAGGCCCGCACGTGGTCGTCGGTGCCGTGCAGGATGAGGGTCGGGGCGCTCACCCGCGGCAGGAGCTCGGCGAGCGTGTGCCCGGTCCGCCACTCCTGCACGGTGGCGATGAGCGTCTCGGGGTCGACCTCGAGGCCCCACGCCACTCCGTCCTCGTGCGGCTTGGTGGAGTGGGGCTCGGTGAAGACCTGGCCGATGAAGAACTCGACGAAGTCGGGGTAGTGCGTGCGCCAGTAGGGCGCGTTGTACTTCTCCCATCCCTCGTGACGCTCGCGGGGCTCGAGAAAGCTCCGCCTCACGATCGGGCGGTCGTCGAGGGCGACCGCGGTGAGCACCAGGCGCTCGACCCGCTCCGGGTGCGTGGCCGCGAGGATGACGCCGATCCACGTGCTGCGCGAGAGGCAGATCAGGCTGGCCCGCTCGACGCCCACCGCGTCCATCACCCCCAGCGCATGCTCGGCCATGCGGTCGTGGTCGTAGCCGGTGGGCGGACGATCGGAGCGCCCGCAGCCGGCCGGATCGTAGGTGATCACGCGCGCGTACCGGCTCAGGTAGGCGAGCTGCATCTTCCACGCCCGCGAGTCGACGATCTGCCAGGGCGGGATCAGCAGCAGCGTGCGCTCGCCCTCGCCGTGCTCCTCCCAGTAGAGGCGCACGCCCCCCACCGTCGCGTGGCCGGTGCGGTCGGGCTCGTGGGCGCGCATCAGGCGCTCTCCACCAGCTCCGCGAGGAGGGCCGCGGCCCGCGCGGTGCCGTCCGCCGGCACCGGCGCCCAGGACGCGGGCTGGCCCAGACGCTCGGCGACGATCGCGCCCAGGGCCTCCGGGGTGGTGGCGTCGAAGTCGAGACGGAGACCCGCGCCGAGGCGCCCGAGCCGCCGGCTCACGTGGATCTGCTGCTCGAAGTGGTTGCGCAGCGGCAAGTAGACGAAGGGGGTCCTGAGCGCGGCCAGCTCCATGGTGGTGGAGAGCCCGCCCTGCACGATGGCCAGATCCGCGGCCGCGTGGTGCTGGAAGAGATCGGGAACGAACCGCTTCACCTCGATCCGGGCGCCGGCGGGAACCTCGATCGACTCGAGCCGCGGCCCGGCCACCAGGATCATCCGGGTGTCGGGCAGGCGCGAGCCGAGCGCCGCGAAGGCGGTCGCGCACTTCTCCAGCAGGTGCCGTCCCGCGCGCGTCCCGCCCACCGAGACCACGATCACCCGCTCGTCGTCGCGGTAGCCGAGCCGGCGGCGCACGGCGCGGCGGTCGGCGTAGGCCTGGGCGTCGAAGTGGAGCGGATAGCCCGCGAAGCGGAAGTGCTTCCGGGCCCAGTCGCGCATGTTGGGCAGGTCCGCGCCGAAGTCCCGGTCGAGCACGTCCTCCTCGTCGCCGACCATGATCGAGAGGTCGCGCACGTCGGGGTGCAGGCGCCGATGGTCGACGGCCTCCGCGTTCTTCTCCCAGCAGCGCCGGTACTCGGTCGAGGTGGGGTCCTCGCGCATCGGCAGCATGCCGATGAAGTCGGTCAGGAACGCGTAGGGCGCCCGCTTGAGGTCCGGGTTCTCGTGCAGGTAGTAGTCGAGATCCCAGCCCTCGTCGCCGACCCAGAGATCGTAGCGCTCGCGCTCCACCACGTCGGAAAAGGTCATGAAGTTGGCGGTCATGATCTCGTCCATGTCCCAGAGGGCGTTGAACGCGTGCAGCTCGTGGTCGGCGGCCCAGCTCTCGAAGTGGGCGCTCTCGTTCAGGAGCAGGCGCGAGGCGGGATGCAGGCGCTCGCCCCAGTGCTCCACCACCCGGTCCGCCGGGCTGGCGGCCAGGAAGTCGACCGTCACGTCGGGATGCCGCTCGCGCAGGGCCCGGGCGATCGCCAGATCGCGCTGGATGTGGCCGAGGCCGATCGGGCTCGACAGCCACAGCACGCGCCGCCGGCTCCCGCGTCGGCGCGGGCGCGGCGGGGCGGCCGGCTCGGCGGGCGTGCGGCGCTCCGTGATGGCCGGGATGCGAACCGTCTCGGCGCGGCCGTCTCGCACGAAATCGCGGATGAGGCGGTTGACCTTCACCGCCTCGCGGCCGAAGAGGCCGTGGCCGCCGTCCTCGAAGGTCACCAGCCGGGCGCCCGGGATCGTGGCGACCATCTTCTGCGCGTGCCGGTAGGGCACGATGCGGTCGCGCGTGCCGTGGATGGCCAGGGTGGGCACGCGCACCTGCGGCAGCAGGTCGAAGACATCGACGCCGTCGATCGCGCGCAGGGACTCCACCAGGATCTCCGCGGTCGTCTCCCCGGCCCAGCTCACGCCGTCCTCCACGCCCTTCAGCGAGTGGGGCTCGGGGAACATCCGGGTGAACAGGCGACGACGCCAGCCGTCGAAGTCGCCGCGGATCACGGGCGCCACGCGCTCCTCGAACGGGCGCGGCACCGACTCCGCGTACTGGCCGCAGAGGAGGATCAGGTGCGAGAGCCGGTCCGGGTGCTCGACCGCGTAGCGGAAGGCGAGCGGGCCCGCGCAGGAGAAGGCCAGCAGCGCGAACGGCGGGCGGGCGGCTTCCTCGGTCACCGCCACGAGGTCGCCGTAGCGGGTGTCGATGTCGTAGCCGGTGGCCGGGCGATCGGAGCGGCCGTTGCCCCGCTGATCCATGGTGATCACGCGGAAGTACCGGGAGAGATACGGCACCTGGTGCTTCCACATGCGGCTGTACGTCACCACCTGACAGGGCGGCAGCAGCAGCAGGTCGTGCGCACCGCTGCCGGCGACCTGGTAGAAGATCCGCGCGCCGGGTCGTTGGACGTACACGGCGGCTCAGGCGCTCCGGCGACGGCCCAGCTCGTAGAAGACGAGCGCGGCGCCGCCGCGCACGGTGTGGCGCTTGTCGGCGGGTCGGATGTGGAGCGTGGTCGCGTCCAGCACCGCGGGCAGGGTGCGCCGGCGCATGCGCGCCAGCACGTCGTCCCGCAAGGGGGCGAGCGAGGCGGCCACGCCTCCGGTGACCACGATCACGTCGGGGTCGAGCAGGTTCGCGACGCCGCCCAGCGCGATCGCCAGCGCCTCGCACGCCTGGTCGACCACGAGGCGGGCCAGCGCGTCGCCGTCGGCGGCGGCCGCGAAGACGCCTCGCGCGTCGATCCGCGCCGGATCGCCGCCGGCCCGGGCCAGCGCCGAGGAGTCGGGATGCGCGGCCAGCCGCTCGCGGATGCGCTCCGGGAGGAGGCGGCCCGAGAGATAGACCCCGAGGCAGCCGACGGCTCCGCAGACGCAGGTCGGGCCGTCGACGCTGATCGCCATGTGGCCGATCTCACCCGCGGTGTTGAGCGAGCCGCGCAGCAGGCCGCCGTTGGCCACGATCCCGCCGCCGATCCCGGTGCCTACCGCCACGATCGCCAGCGAGGAGACGCCGCGGCCCAGCCCCCACGTCCACTCCGAGAGGGCGAGCGCGTTGACGTCGTTGTCGGCGAACACCGCGAGCCCCGTGCGCTCGCCGACCAGGCGCGCGAGGGGCACGCCGGCCAGCTCGGACATCCAGTTGCCGTCCGTCGGGCGCATCGTGCCCTTCTCCACGTCGACGAGGCCGGGGAGGCCGAGCCCGATGCCGCGCACCGGCAGGGCCCGGGCGGCGGCCTCCGCGAGCAGCCGCTCCACCAGGGTGAGGATGGTGGCGGCGGCGCTGCCCGGGGTGCTGCCCGCCTGCACGGTTGACAGCACCGCGCCCTCCGCAGTGACGAGACCCGCCGAGATCGTCGACGCGCCGACGTCCACCCCGATGGCCAAATCAGACATGGATCGCTCCCCGCACGGACGACGGCAAGCGATGTGCCAGCGACAAGTGTCCGCCGATGCGTCTGCCCTCCGAGGCCGACCGCAAGGTCACCGTGCGGGCCCGGAAGCCGTGCGCGGCAAGGCCGCGTCGCGGCTGGTCGCCGGCCCGCAAGCGCGCATGGCAGCCCACGCGCAAGCGCGGCATGCGGGCGCGGGGGCCCGACGGGAGTGGACCGGGGCGGGCTGCCACGTGGGCTTGCGGGCTCATCGCTCGGGGTGCACCGAGAGCTTGCGTCGCCAAGCGTCCGGAAATCAAGTGGCGCGTGCCGCGCGCGGCGCGGGGCCCGCAAGGTCGCCTTGCGCCCGACGGCGTGCGACGTGCGCGACTCCCGCGCGCTCGAGGTCCCGGCACGGCGCTTGCCCTGGAGGCCGAGGCCGCACGACGCGGCCCCCGAAAAAGGAGAGGGCGATGACCTGGACCACCGCAACGACCGAGATTCCGCGCGCGACGCGCTCGGCCGCCTCCATCCACCACGCGGCCGCCGGCGATCCGGTGGTCTGCATCCACGCCAGCGCCAGCTCGGGGGCGCAGTGGACCTCCCTGGTCGAGCGGCTCGAGGATCGTTTCCGCCCGCTCGCCGTCGACCTCCACGGAGCGGGGCGCACCCCGGCGTGGCGCGGCGACCGGCGGCTCACGCTGGCCGACGAGGTGGCGCTGCTCGAGCCCACGCTGGCCGCGACCGGCGCGCGCCTTCACCTGGTCGGGCACTCCTACGGCGCGGCGGTCGCGCTCAGGATCGCGCTCGACCACCCGCACTGGGTGGCGTCGCTGACCGTGTTCGAGCCCGTGCTGTTCTCGCTCCTGATGGCGGAGGACCCGACGCAGCCGGCGGCGCGCGAGATCGACGCGGTGCGGGCCGACACCTCCGCCGCGATCGCTCGCGGCGACCTGCACGGCGCGGGCGCGCGGTTCGTCGACTACTGGAGCGGCGCGGGCACGTGGGCCGCGATGTCGGAGCGCCGGCGGTGCGCGGTCGCAGCCGCCATGAGCGGCCTCCCGGACCAGTGGCACGCGGTGTTCCAGGAGCCCACTCCGCTGGCCGCGCTGGGGCGGCTGGACATGCCCGCGCTCTGCCTGATCGGCGCGCGCTCGCCGGCGTCGTCTCGCGCGGTCTCGCGGCTGCTGATCAAGACCCTGCCGCGCGTGATGGCGGTGGAGCTGGAGGGGGTCGGGCACATGGGGCCGCTCACCCACGCGGGGCGCGTCAATGCGCTGATCGAGCAGCATCTCGACGGTCTGACGCAACGGTTCTGAGACGGACGGCCGGCGACGGCCTCCTCGCTCCCGGGTGTGGGATCCGGGATGCGTTCCAACAACCTTCGAGCCGCAACCAACGAGCGGGCGAGCACCCGGCACGGGAGGATCACATGGGCGCTGTCGAGACGAAGGTCGAGACGAAGATGGATCCCAGCAAGATCGAGGCGTTCTTCGGGAAGGTCGTGGAGGACGTCGGGGCGACGCTCCACGCGGGGCTGGTGCTGATCGGCGACCGCCTGGGGCTCTACCGGGCGATGGCGGGTCCCGAGGGCGTGACGCCGGCCGAGCTCGCCCGGCGCACCGGCACCCACGAGCGGTACGTGCGTGAGTGGCTGTCGGCGCAGGCCGCGGGCGGCTACGTGACCTACGATCCGGCCACCGGGCGGTTCACACTCCCCCCGGAGCACGCGTTCCTGCTGCTGGACGCCGATTTGCCCGGCGCCTTCCAGCTCGGGGTGGGCTCGGTGCGTGACGAGGCCAAGATCGCGGAGGCCTTCCGCACCGGCGCGGGGGTGGGCTGGCACGAGCACGATCCCTTCGTCTACGAGGGCTGCGAGCGGTTCTTCCGGCCCGGCTACGCGATGCACCTGGTCGGCGAGTGGATCCCCGCGCTCGAGGGCGTGAAGGCCAGACTCGAGGAGGGTGGCCGCGTGGCCGACGTGGGCTGCGGGCACGGCGCCTCGACCATCATCATGGCCAACGCGTTCCCGAAGAGCACGTTCGTCGGCTTCGACTATCACCCCGCGTCGATCGAGTGGGCCCGCCGCAGCGCCGACAAGGCGGGGGTGGGCGACCGGGTCACCTTCCAGGTGGCGGCCGCGAAGGAGTACCCCGGCACCGGCTACGACCTGGTGACGTTCTTCGACTGCCTGCACGACATGGGCGACCCGGTGGGCGCGGCCCGGCACGTCCGCGCGTCGCTGGCGCCGGGAGGCGTCTGGATGGTGGTGGAGCCGATCGCCAACGACCGGCTGGAGGACAACTTCAACATCGTGGGGCGCCTGTACTACGCGGCCTCCACGCTGCTCTGCACCCCGGCGTCGCTCAGCCAGGAGGTGGGGCTGGCGCTCGGCGCGCAGGCCGGCGAGAAGCGGCTGCGCGCGGTGATGCAGGAGGCCGGCTTCAAGACGGTGCGCCGGGTGGCGCAGACCCCGGCCAACATGGTCCTCGAAGTCCGCGCCTGAGCCGGACGGGGTCAGGTCTTACATTCCGACATTGTCGGAATGTAAGACCTGACCCCGGTACTACTTCAGCAGGCCGTAGAACTTGCCCGCGTTCTCGCAGGTGATCTTGCGGGTCACCTCGGCGGGCAGGTGGCCGAACTGCTCGTCGATGTACCGGGTGGAGTCGGGCCACACGCCGTCGCCGTGCGGATAGTCGGAGCCCCACATCAGGGTCTCCACACCCATGTCCTCGATCAGCTTGGTGCCGATGCGATCGAACTGGAAGGTGGCCTTGCACTGCCGCCGCCAGTAGTCACTCGGCTTCATCTTGAGCCCGAGGTCGGTGAACCGGTCCTCCCACTCGAAGTCCATGCGGTCGAGCGCGTAGGGCACCCAGCCGATGCCGGACTCGCCGAACGCGATGCGCACGTTCGGATACCGCTCGAGCACCGCCGCCCCGATGATCGCGGCCAGGATGTTCACCAGGTTCATCTGGAACGCGGAGACCACCGTGAAGAACGCGGCGCGCCGGGTGCGGCCCTTCTGCTGCTCGAGCACGGTGGGCGGCAGGGCCGGGAAGGTGTGGAAGTGCAGCGGCAGGTTCACGTCGTTGACCGCCTTCCACAGCGGCTCCCACACCGGATGCCACATCGGCTCCATGTCCCAGGAGCACGAGAGCTCCATCCCGCGCAGCCCGAGCTTGGCCACCCGGTAGATCTCCTGCACCGCCGCGTCGATGTCCCCGTAGGGCAGGCAGGCCAGCCCGATGAAGCGGTCCGGATCGTGGCGGCAGAAGTCCACCAGCCAGTCGTTGTAGATGCGGAACATCTCGGTGGCCGCCTCGTGGTCGTTGAGGCGGGTGGCCGCGCCGAGGATGCCGTAGATGACCTCCGCCTGCACCCCGTCACGGTCCATGTCCTTGGCCCGGAGCGCCGGCGTGGTCGGCCGCGCGATGCCCTTCTTGCCGTCCTCGTAGAGCCCGGTCTTCGCCATCACGTCGACGCGATGGTGCTTGCCCGGCTCGTACTTCTGGCCCGCGGGCCCCACGCCGCCCCAGAGCCCGAAGTTCGTGCCGTTCCGGGCGGTCCAGTACGGCCCGTCCGGGCCGTCGGTCACGTACGGCATGCGGTCCCGGAGCGCGGCCGAGGCGTTCGCGGTGAACAGATCGCGCGGGATCCACGGCAGGTCGATGTGGCAATCGGCGGAGATCCGTTGGTAGCGCATGACGCCCCCCTGGCTCGGTGAGCCGCTCGCGTGTCGCGTGTGGAACAGAGCCTAGCCACCGCCCGGGGCCCAGTCAAGCCGGCGCCTTGACTCGGGCGGGGGCGTCGCGGCACCATGCCGGGGCCGCCAATGCTCCAGGGCATCCGCGTCCTCGACCTCTCGCGCGTGATCGCGGGGCCCTACGCGGCCGCCCTCCTGGGGGACCTGGGCGCCGACGTGATCAAGGTGGAGCGGCCCGGCCGCGGTGACGACATGCGGGCCCTGCGCGGGGACGGGCGCATGAGCGCCTCCTTCGCCGCGGTCAACCGCAACAAGCGCGGCATCGCGGTCGACCTGCAGAAGCCGGAGGGCGCGCGCCTGGTCTTCGAGCTGGCCCGGCGCGCCGACGTCGTGCTGGAGAACTTCCTGCCCGGGGTGGCCGACCGGCTGGGCCTGGGCTATGCCGCCATCAGCGCAGCGAACCCGGCGGTGGTCTACGCGTCGGTCACCGGCTTCGGGCAGACCGGCCCCCTCGCGCGCAAGCCCGGGTACAACACCATCGCGCAGGGCATGAGCGGCCTCATGGCGCTGACCGGCATGCCGGGCCATCCGCCCACGCGCGTGGGCGGCTCGGTCTCCGACGTGGCCGCCTCCTACATGGCCTTCGGCATGATCAACGCCGCGCTGGTGCACCGGCTGCGCACCGGGGTGGGCCAGCACCTGGACGTGAGCCTGGTGGGCGCGAGCCTCGGATTGCTGCCCGATCCGGCCGCGATCTACTTCGACACCGGCGAGCGGCCGCAGCGCGCGGGCAACCGCAACCTGAACCTCTCGCCCGCCGAGGCCTTCCGCGCCGCGGACGGGTTCGTGAACGTGGTGCTGATGAACCCCGATCAGTGGGGGCGCTTCTGCGCCGCGCTGGGCGACCCCGCGATGGAGACCGATTCGCGCTTCGCGACGAACGCGGCGCGGCTCGCGAACCATCCCGCGTTCAAGGCGCGCGTGGAGGGCATCCTCGGCACCGGGCCGGCCCGCGAGTGGGTCGCCCGGCTCGAGGCGGCCGGCATCGCGGCGGGACCGATCTACGAGTTCCACGAGGTCTTCGAGGACCCGCAGGTGCGCCACGTGGGGATGGTGGCCGAGGTGGAGCAGCCGGGCGCGGGCAAGGTCAAGATGCTCACGTTCCCGGGCCGCGCTTCCGCCACGCCGCCGCGCATCGACCGGCCCGCCCCGTTCCTCGGGCAGCACACCGCGGAGGTGCTGGCGGAGCTCGGCCTCTCGCGCGAGGAGATCGATCGCCTCGCCGCCGAGGGCGTGATCGTCCTGGGCGAGCAGCCCGCGTAGCCGCGCCGGTAGTATCATCGGCCGGTGCGCCGCCCGCCGTCCGGCATCCGCTGGCTGCTGCCGCTCCTCGGATGCCTGGCCGTGCTGGCCGCGCCGACGCCCGCCGGTCTCACCCTCGAGGGCCAGCGGGTCCTCGCGGTGGTCGTCCTCGCGATCGGGCTCTGGGGCCTCGAGACCTTCCCGCCCGGCGTGACGTCGATGGTGGTGATCGTCGCCCTGGTGGCCACGCGCGCGGTGGCCGGCGTGCGGGAGGGCCTGGCCGGCTTCGCGGACCCGGTCGCGTTCTTCCTGGTCGGCGTGCTCACCATGGGCGCGGCGGTGGCGCGCAGCGGCCTCGCGGAGCGGGTGGCCCACCACCTGCTGCGGCACGGTCGCGGCCGCGCGGGCGCGCTCTACCTACATCTGCTGCTGGCCATGCCGCCGCTCACCCTGCTGCTGCCCTCGGCCACCGCGCGCACCGGCATCCTCATCCACGTGTACGACCAGGCGCTGACGCTGGCCCGCGTCCCGCGCGGCGCCCCGTTCGCGCGCGCGATCATGATGCTGCTGAACTCGGTGAACCGTCTGGCGTCCACCATCCTCCTCACCGGCGGCATCACCCCCATCGTGGCCGCCGGCCTCATCGGCGCCGTGTCGTGGACGCGCTGGCTCGTGCTAATGAGCGTGCCCTACCTGGCCCTGCTCGCGCTGGCCGCGCTCGCGATCTACCTGCGCTACCGGCCGGGCTTCCGCACCCGCATCACGGTGCCCGAGACCGCGACGCCCCGCCCGCTCTCGAGCACGGAGTGGCGCACCCTGCTCATCACCGGCGGCGCGGGCCTGCTGTGGCTCACCGACGCGCTACACCACCTGCATCCGACCATCCCCGCGCTGCTGGCGTGGATCTGCTTCCTGGCGCCCGGTATCGGGGTGATGACCTGGCGGCAGTTCGAGCAGGAGGTCGGCTGGACCAACTTCTTCGTGATCGCGGCCTCGCTCTCGCTCGCCCAGGGGCTCGCGCACTCCCGGGCCAGCGAGTGGCTGGCCGCCGGCCTGGTCGGCTCCTCACGCCAGGTCGCGGACTCGCCGTGGCTGGTGGTGGGGGGGCTGCTCGTGGCCTCCGCGGTGGTGCGCCTGCTGATTCCCAACATCACCGGCTTCCTCGCCACCACCATCCCGGTCGCGATGGCGGTCGGCACCACCGCGGGCCTCAACCCGGTCCTGTGCGGGCTGATCGTCACCATCGCGGGGGACGCGGTGCTCTACTACCCGGCCCAGAGCGCGTCCTCGCTGGTGGTCTACGAGCGGGGCCACCTCCCGGCGGCGGAGATCTTCGAGTTCGGGATCGTGATGACGGTGCTGGCGGCGCTGGTGGTGCTGCTGGTGGCGCTGCCCTACTGGACGCTGATCGGCGAGCCGCTCGTCCCCCGGGCGGGAGGCTAGCGGCCGCGGTCGAGGACCTCGCGGACCTTGGAGAGGAGGGCGGCCGGCGTGAACGGCTTGCCCAGGAGCACGGTGCTCGCGTCGAGGACGCCGTGGCGGAGGATCGCGTCCTCGGTGTAGCCCGACATGTACAGCACGCGCATCTCCGGCCGGATGGCCCGCACCCGGTCCACCAGCTCGCGCCCGCTCATGCGCGGCATCACCACGTCGGTGAGGATCATGTCGACGCCGGCCGCCCCCGCCTCGCACCGCCCCAGGGCCTGCAGGCCGTCGCTCGCCTCGAGCACCGTGTAGCCCTGCCGCTCCAGCACCTCCCGCGCCAGGGCTCGCACGTCGTCCTCGTCCTCGACCAGGAGGATGGTCTCGAGCCCGCGCGCCTCGCGCGCCGCCGTCTCCTCGACGCGCACCGGCTCGGGATCCGCCTCCACCTGCGGCAGGAGGATCTCGAAGGTGGTGCCGCTGCCCACCGCGCTCGTGACGCGGATCGCGCCGCCGTGCTGGCGCACCACCCCGTGCACCATCGACAGCCCGAGCCCGGTGCCCTTCCCCGGCTCCTTGGTGGTGAAGAACGGCTCGAAGATCCGGGCCTGGGTCGCGGCGTCCATGCCCACGCCGGTGTCGGTGACCCGTAGCACCGCGTAGGGCCCGGGCGGCAGCGCGTCCGGACGGTCGGGCGGGGCGGCCGCGATCTGCACGCGGTCGGTCGCGAGCCCGAGGGTCCCGCCGCGCGGCATCGCGTCGCGCGCGTTCACGGCCAGGTTCATGAGGGCCTGCTCGAGCTGGCCGGGATCGGCGTTGACGTGGCCGGCGGCGGCCCCCAGGTCGAGCACGAGCTCCACGTCCTCGCCGATGAGGCGCCGCAGCATGGCGCTCACCTCCTCGACCATCACGTTGAGGTCGAGCACCTTCCGCTGGAGCACCTGCTTGCGGCTGAAGGCGAGGAGCTGACGGGTCAGGCCCGCGGCGCGGTCGGCGGTCTTCCGGATCTGCTCGACCGACCGCCGCGCCGGATCGTCCGCCTGGAGGCGGCTCATGAGCATCGCGCTGCGCCCGGTGATGATCGTGAGCAGGTTGTTGAAGTCGTGGGCCACCCCGCCGGCCAGGCGGCCCACCGCCTCCATCTTCTGGGCCTGGCGCAGCTCGTCCTCGAGCTGCTTGCGCTGCGTGATGTCCATCATGGCCCCGATCATGCGGGTCGCGCGGCCGTCGGCGTCGCGCAGCACGTAGCCGCGGTCGAAGACCTGGGCGTAGGAGCCGTCGGCGCGGCGGCAGCGGTACTCCGCGCTCCAGCCCTCGTCGCCGCGCTCGATGGCGGCGCGCAGCTCCGCGACCACGCGCTCGCGCTCCTCGGGATGGATCAGCTCGTGCCACCAGCTGACGTCGGGCCCCACCTGCTCCTCGCGGTAGCCGAAGAGGGTGCGGATGCCCTCGTTCCACCAGACCGCGTCGCTCACCAGGTCCCAGTCCCACACCGCGTCGTTGGTGGCCCGGGTCACGAACTGGAAGCGCTCCTGGCTCTCGCGCAGCGCCCGCACCAGGCGCTCGGCGGTGCCGCGGGCCAGCTGCTCGTCCGCGAAGAGCTGGGCGTTGCGGATGGCGAGCGCGGCCTGCGCGGCCAGGCGGACCAGAATGGCCTCGTCCTGGTCGGTGAAGGACCGCGCGGAGCGGTTGTCGACGTAGAGCAGGCCCTCCACGCGGTCTTCGATCAGCACCGGGACCGCCATCTGGGCCGCGATGCCGAGGCGACGGATGCACCGCTGGTCGCGATCGCCGGGCTCGGGCCCGCGGAGCGCGTCGGCGGTGCGCAGCGGGCGGCGCTCCAGCAGGACGCGGCCGCCCAGGCCCTGCCCCGGCCGGACGAGGGTGTCGGCGAGCACGTCGTACTCGGCGGCGGTCCAGTAGCGGAGGCGGACCGCGTCGCCGTCCGGCACGCGCAGCCCGATCACCGCGCCGTCGCTGCGGCAGAGCTCGCGAGCGGCCTCCGTCACGCGGCGGAGCACCGTCTCCAGATCGAGCGTGCCCCCGATGGTGCGGGAGAGCTCCGCCAGCACCTCCGCCTCGCGCCGGCGCCGCTCCTCGTTCGCGAAGAGGCGCGCGTGCTCGAGGGTGAGCGCGGCCTGATCCGCGAGGGCTTCCGCCATCTGCACCGCGCGCGCGTCGAACGTGCTGCCGGTGGCGTGGCGCAGGGCGAGCACGCCGATCAGGCGGTGCCGGGTGAGCAGCGGCACCGCGAGGATCGCGCGGTCGGGCGCCTGCTCGAGAAGCCGGCGGAGCTCGGGGCTCGTCTCCATGCGCGCGTCCGCGAGCACGTCACGCGTGGTGATGGTACGCCGCTCCCGCGTGGCCAGCCCGACCGCGCCCGAGCCCGGCTCGCGCACCGGCCGCCACGAGAGGGCGGGATCATCGGAGCCGGAGACCGCGAGGGCCTCCAGGCGCCCGGAGTGGTCGTCGAGCCGGTACACGACCGCGGCGCCGCCGCCCAGCAGCGAGCGCAGGCTCTCCGCGATGCGGGCGCCCACCACGTCGGGCTCGAGGCGCTCGGAGAGCAGGCGGCCGATGTCGGCCAGGGCGCGCATCTCCTCGATCCGCGTGCGCTCGCGCTCGAGCAGCCGGGCGTTGTCCTGCTCGAGGCGGCGGAGGCGGGCCAGGAGCGAGTCGGTGTCCGGCGGACCGGGATGGTTCAGCGGCCGGCGCGGTCCCATGGCGTGGCTGGGTGAGCAAGGAGCAGGCCACCACCGAAGTCCCCGATCGGGCTGGCCTTTCCGGGCGTGTGCGTCCGGAAAGTGTCAGCCGGTGGCGGAAAATCAGCACCGGCGGGTCCGGGGCTCCCTGAGGTGCTACCATGGGCGCCGTCGTCGAGCCGCTCACCCTTTCGGGAGACCGCCATGACCACCGACGCGCAGGCCATCCGGCACCTGTGGACCCACAAGACGCAGGACCATCCGTTCCTCTCGGATCAGGAGCTGGTCGTCGACCGCGGCGAGGGAGTGTGGATCTGGACCGAGCAGGGCAAGAAGCTGCTCGACGGCTTCGCGGGCCTCGCGGTGGTGAACGTGGGGCACGGCCGGCGCGAGATCGCGGAGGCGATCGCGGAGCAGACGGTGCGGCTCGCGTACTACCCGACCACGCGGCAGTTCTCCAACCGGCCCGCCGCGGAGCTCGCGGAGCGGCTCGCCGCGCTCACCCCGGGCGACCTCCGCTACACGATGTTCGCGGTGAGCGGCTCGGAGGCGAACGAGCGCTCCATGCAGATCGCGCGGCAGTACTGGCTGGCCGCGGGCAAGCCCGGCAAGCACAAGGTGATCTCGCTGCAGGGCGGCTACCACGGCGCCACCATGGGGACCCTGGCGCTGTGCGGCCTGCCGCATCTGGCCCAGGCCTACCGGCCGCTCGAGGTGCCGGGCTTCGTGAAGGTGGCGCCGCCCCATCCGTTCCGCGACCGGCAGGGCGGCAGCGAGGCGGACCTCATCGCGCGCCGCATTGGCGAGCTGCGCGCGGCGATCCTGCGCGAGGATCCGGACACCGTCTCCGCGGTGATCATGGAGCCGGTGCTCTCGTCGGGCGGCTTCATCATGCCGCCCATCGGCTGGCTCCGCGCGGTGCGCGCCCTCTGCGACGAGCTGGACGTGCTGATGATCGCGGACGAGGTCATCACCGGCTTCGGGCGCACCGGCCGGTGGTTCGCGTGCGAGCACGACCAGGTCACGCCGGACCTGATGTCGGTGGCCAAGGGCATCACCTCCGGCTACATCCCGCTCTCCGCCTCGATCGCCCGGGCGCGACTGGCCGACGTCTTCTCCGACACCACCACGCAGGAGAACGTGCACCCCAACACCTACGCCGCGCACCCGGTCGCCTGCGCGGCCGCGCTCGCCAACCTCAAGATCATGGAGCAGGACCGACTGGTGGAGAACGCGGCCCGGATGGGGGAGCGGCTCCTGGCCGGCCTGCGCGCGGCGGTGGGCGCCTCGCCCATCGTGGGCGAGGTGCGTGGGCGCGGCCTCATGGTCTGCGTGGACTTCGTGCAGCCCGACGGCTCCGGCAAGCCGCTCGACCCCAAGCAGGTCGCGGAGCTCGACCGCAAGGCGTGGGACCGCGGGGCCATCGTCTACGCGCGCGGCACGGTACTCCGCCTGGCGCCCCCGCTCTGCATCACCGCCGCCGAGGTCGACGAGCTGGTGGCGGTGGTGGCCGACAGCATCCAGTCCCTCCAGCGCGACCTCTGATGGGGTCAGGTCTTACATTCCGACATTTTTTCGCTGAGCGGCGAGTCGACGCTCACCACGGAAATGTCGGAATGTAAGACCTGACCCCGCCTGGGCGGTGACCCCGCCTAGGCGAGGAACTCGCGGGCGAGGGACTCCCACATCATGGCCGACAGCCGGAGGCTCTCGGTGTCCACGCGCTCGTTGTGGCCGTGGAACATGAGCGGGTACTCGGTGTAGGGGATGCGGAGGGACTGCAGCCCGAAGCCGTAGGCGGGCACGCCCTGCCAGCGGAAGAACTTGGCGTCGGTGCCCCCGGTGGTCATCTTCGGGACCACCCGGCTGCTCGGCATCAGCCGCTTGGTCACCCGCTCCATCGCGGCCACCAGCGGCGTGTCGTGGCTGCTGAGCGAGCCCAGCTGGCCGCGCCCTTTCGTGATGGTGACCCGCGGGGCCAGATCGCCCAGCGCCTCCCGCACCATCGCGTCGACCTCGTCGGGAGTGACCCCGGGCAGCGCGCGGATGTCCACGTCGATCTCCACGCGGTCGGGGATCACGTTGGTCTTCACGCCCCCGTGGATGATATTGGGTGAGAACGTGGTGTGGGTGCACGCGTGGGCCTCGCGGGCCAGCGCCAGGTTGTCCATGCGCGACACCGTGTCGAGGACCCGATCCGGATCGGTGAGCCCGCGGGTCAGCTCGGGCCCCAGGTCCATGGCCTTCACGTACTCGCGCCACACGTCGAGGATGCGGGTCTTGGGCTGGTAGGCCGCGATGCGGCGCACCACCTCGGCGGCGGTGACGAGCGCGTTGTCGGTCCGGAACGGGCGCGAGCCGTGGCCCGGCGTGCCCGCCACCGTGAGCCGGCGCCAGTTCGCGCCCTTCTCGCCGACGGTGACGCCCAGCACGTGGCCGTCGCGCGTCGGGATCGGCACCCCGCCGCTCTCGGTGATCACGTAGTCCGCCTTCACCATCTCGGGCCGGCGCTCGACGAGATACCCGGCGCCGAGGTGGCCGCCCGCCTCCTCGTCGGCGACCGCCAGGTAGATGAGGGTGCCGCGCGGCCGGAAGCCGTCCCGGGCCAGGCGGCGGGTGGCCACCGCCATGGTCGAGGTGAGGTTCAGCATGTCGATGGCCCCGCGGCCCCACACCACCCCGTCCACCAGCTCGCCGCCGAACGGGTCGCGCTGCCAGCCCTCCGGGCTCACCGGGACCACGTCGGTGTGTCCCATCAGGAGCAAACGCGGCGCCTTCGGATCCGAGCCCTCGATGCGCGCGATCAGGCTCTCGCGCCCGGGCTCGGAGGTGTAGCGCTCGCACGCCACGCCCGCGCCGTTGAGATAGGCCTCGAGCGCGGACACGCTGCGCGTCTCCTGGCCCGACGCCACCGTGCCGTCGTTGACGCACCGGTTCCGGATCAGGGTACGCAGCAGCTCGGTCGCCTCGTTCTCGATGGCCTGTTCGTCTCGCATGACTCCCTCAGACGCCGCGCTTGCCGGCGAAGTTGCGGATGATCCAGCCCGCGATCGAGTGCCGCGCCGGGCCCACCGGCATCGCGTCGGCCGGGAACCAGCGCGCGTCCTCCAGCTCGTCGCGGTCGATGGTGATGTCGCCGCCCGCGTAGGTGGCGACGAAGCCGATCATGATCTGGCTGGGGAAGGGCCAGTTCTGGCTCCCCACGTACTGCACGTCCTTGACGTCGACGCCCACTTCCTCCTTCACCTCGCGGACCACGCAGCCCTCGAGCGATTCCCCGTTGTCCACGAAGCCGGCCACCAGCGCGTAGCGGCCCGGGGCCCAGATCGCCTTCCGCGCCAGCAGCGCGCGGTCGCCGTCGCGCACCAGCACGATCACCGCGGGATGCAGATGCGGGTAGTGCTCGTAGCGGCACACCCCGCAGCGCTTGCCCCACTCGCCCTCGAGCCGCACGGTGGGCGCGCCGCAGCGCGGACAGTGGCCGCTCGTGGACTCCCAGTAGAGCAGCTGCATGGCCATGCCGCCCACCGTCAGGAGCTCGTCGGACAGCCGCGTGCCCTGCATCGGCACCAGCGTCTCCGCGCTGAGGCCGTCGGGCACCGGGGCGTCCTTGGGGAGCGCTGCCACCCAGCACGGCTCGCCGTGCCAGGTGCCGAGCCAGGATCCGCCCTTGAGGGACTCGAGGCCGACCGGCGGCGCGCCCGGCTCCCGCCCTTCGGGCAGGCGGAAGCCGTCGCCCTCCGGGGCGACCAGCAGCTTCTGGTCCTGCACCACGAGCCAGCGCCCGCGGCCGGGCGGAGGACCGCCCCCCCGCTTGGCCGGCGTGAACTCTCCGCGCAGGCAATCCAGGTTGAAGGGCAGGTAGACGGACAGCGGTGTCATCGGCGCGGGCCGAGTCTATCACGGGCAAAACCGCCCCCGCGCGCCCGCCGGGGGCCCGTGCTATCCTCCCGGCCGTGCCGGACCTGCTCGCGTCCCTCGCCGCCTCCGTCGCGGCGCGTCTGGTGGCGCGCCGCGAGACGGTGGCCATCTCCGAGTCGTCGACCGGCGGCCTGATCTCGGCCGCGCTGCTCTCTATTCCCGGCGCCTCCGCGTACTTCGTCGGGGGCGGCGTCATCTACACCCAGCCCGCGCGCCGCGCGCTGCTCCAGGTGCCCGACGAGGCGATGCGCGGGATCCGCTCCAGCACCGAGGCCGCCGCGCGCGTGATGGCGCGCTCGGTGCGCGAGCGTCTCGGCACCACCTGGGCGCTGGCCGAGACCGGCGCCGCCGGCCCGAGCGGCAACCGCTACGGCGACGCGGCCGGCCACTCCTGCTTCGCGGTGGCCGGCGCGGTCGAGGCGGCGCGCACGCTCGAGACCGGGCGGAGCGACCGCGAGGCCAACATGTGGGCCTTCACGCGCGCCGCCCTCGCGCTCCTCGACGAATGCATCCAGAAGGCCGGAGGCCAATCATGAGCGACACGCCCATCCGCGTCGGATTCATCGGAGCCGGCGCCAACACCCGCAAGCACCACATCCCCAAGCTCAAGGCCCAGCCCGGCGTGGAGCTGGTGGCGGTCGCCAACCGGTCGAAGGAGTCGGGGGAGCGGGTGGCCCGCGAGTTCGGCATCGCCCGCGTGCACGACGACTGGCAGGACATCGTGGCCGCGCCCGACATCGACGCGGTGTGCATCGGCACGTGGCCGTACATGCACAGCGTGATGACGATCGCGGCGCTGGAGCACGGCAAGCACGTGCTGTGCGAGGCGCGCATGGCCATGAACGCGGGAGAGGGCCGGCGCATGCTGGAGGCCTCGCGCCGGGCGCCCCACCTGATCGCGCAGCTGGTCCCGGCGCCGCACACCCTCGAGGTCGACACCACCATCCAGACCCTGCTCGGGGAAGGCTTCGTGGGTGAGGTGCTCGCGGTCGAGCTGCACGCGGCGGGAGGCCGCTTCGTGGAGCCGGACGCCCCGCTGCACTGGCGGCAGGACATCTCGCTGAGCGGCCACAACATCCTGAACATGGGGATCTGGTACGAGGCGATGATGCGCTGGCTCGGCCCCGCCCAGCGGGTGACCGCGATGACCCGCGTGGCGGTGCCGCATCGCAAGGACGCGGCGGGCGTCCTGCACGAGGTGAAGGTGCCGGATCACGTCGACATCCTGGCCCAGTTCCGCGGCGGGGCCATCGGCCACCTGCGCTTCAGCGCGGTGACCGGCCTGGCCCCCGCCTCCGAGGTGTGGATCTTCGGCCGCGAGGGCACGCTGCGGCTCGAGGCCGACACCCGACGCCTCACCGGGGGGCGCCGCGGCGAGTCAGCCCTCCGTGAGATCCCGGTCCCGCCCAGGACCCGCATCGGATGGCGGGTGGAGGAGGAGTTCGTCAACGCCATCCGCGGCCGGGAGAAGATCAGCCGCACCACCTTCGAGGACGGGGTCCGCTACATGGAGTTCACCGACGCGGTGACCCGCAGCGCGAGCACCGGCCAGACCGTCGACGTCAAGGACCTCTAGGAGCCTGTCCCGCCAGGGGTCAGGTCTTACATTCCGACATTTTTTCCGCGAACGGCCTTACCGCCGAGCGCCCGAAAATGTCGGAATGTAAGACCTGACCCCATCCGCTAGCCGGAGCGGTGCCAGTAGGCGATGCGGCCGAAGATCGAGTCCCAGGAGTTGGGCTCGATCCCGGCCAGGCTGTTGGCGGCGGCGTGCAGCACGTTGCGCCACGTCACCGGGATCACGACCGCGCTCTGCACCACCATGTCGTTCATCTTGATGAAGAGCGCGATGCGCCTGGGCGGGTCCATCTCGGTCTCGGCCTGGCGCCACAGCCGATCGAACTCCGGGTTGCGCCAGCGGGCGATGTTGCGCCCGGTCCAGCCGTTCTCCTTGCTGGGGATCTCCCAGGACACGAACTGGGCCATGAACAGCTGGGGATCGAGCCCGGTGAACACGGTGTAGGTCTGCAGGTCGGCATTGAAGCGGACGTTGGTGTCCACGTTGCTGACGTCCGCCGAGAAGAAGACCGAGGCCGGGATCGCCTTGACCTCCATCTCGATGCCCGCGCGCGCCGCGCCCTGCTTCACCACCGACTGGACCTTCTGCACGGTGGAGTTGGCGGCGGCCTGGAAGAGGAAGCGCAGGCGCCGGCCGTCCTTGGCCCGCACCCCGTCCGGCCCGCGCAGGTAGCCCGCCTGATCCAGGATCTCGTTGGCCTTGTCGACGCTGAACTCCCACGTGCAGTTGTGAGAGCGGAACCGGTCGGGCGCGTTCAGGAAGTTGGCGGTGACCTGCCCGGAGCGGCCGATCAGATGGTCCTGGATGGACACGCGGTCCACGACCAGGCTCAGCGCGGTGCGCACCGCCCGGTCGGTGAGCAGGGGATGCGGCGCCTTGAGGCTCGAGCGCTCGCCGTCGACCTCGCGCCAGGGGTCGGTCTGGTTGCACTGGATGAAGCTCACCGCGCTGCTCGGGATCGTCATCACCCGGCCCTTGCCGCCCTGCTCGATCCGCCGTAGCACCTGCTCCTCGACCAGCACGTAGTACGCGAAATCGTACTCACCGGTCTGGAGCACCGCCCGCGCCGCGCTCACCGCGTCGCCGCCGCACTTGATGTCGAGGCGGTCGAAGTACGGCCGGTTCGGCACGTGGTAGCTCTTGTTGATCTCGGCGCGGATCACGTCACCCGGGCGGAACTCGAGGAGCCGGTAGGGCCCGGTGCCGACCGCGGCGATCATCCCGATGGCCTCGCGGGCCCCCGAGCCTTTCACGGACCGGAAGATGTGGCGGGGCAGGAGGCCGCTTCCCGTGAACGCGGAGGCCCAGTACGGCTGCGGCCGCTTGAAGATTGCCTTGACCGTGTACTGGTCCACGCGCTCCATGCGGACGATGTCCTCGAAGGCGGCCCGGCTGGCCGCCGCGGTGGCGGGGTCCAGCGCGAACTCCCAGTTGAAGATGACATCGTCCGCGGTGAAGGGAGCGCCGTCGTGCCAGGTGACCCCCCGCTTGAGTTTCCAGACGACCCACTGTCCGTCCTTGGCCAGCGTGCCCGCTTTCAGGCTCGGCAGCTCCTCGGCCAGAAGGGGCACCAGGGTGCCGTCGGGCGCCGCCGCGGCCAGCGGCTCGTAGAAGATGCGCTGGACCGTGAAGTCGCGCAGGCCGCGCCCGAAGTGCGGGTGGAGCAGGGTGGGCGCGTCCCACATGAGGATGCGCAGGGTGCCGCCGCCGCCGGCTCGGGTCGGGTTGAACTCGGCCTCGCGCGGCTGCGCGCCGCCGACGCCCGCGGCGGTCAGCAGGGATCCGGCGAGGGGAGCGACCACCCCCATTCCGGCCATCGTCTGCACGAAGCGGCGCCGGCTGAGGCGGCCGTCCTGCACCCGCTGGACCATTGCGCGCAGCGTGTGCTCGTCCATGGGCCTCCGAGGCTCTGCGGGAATAGGGGGTCCGACACGGATAGCGCGAGGACGCGTCCATGTCAAGGGGGCGACTTCGCGTCGTGACGGTGTCACGCAGGGCCGCGCAACGCGTGACGGAAACCTTGGAGGAAAAATAGCGGGCCTCCTAGACTCGTCGTAGAGCAATCGTCCGGCCTGCATGACCAGTTCTCACCCCCTGATCGCACTCGCAGTTCTCCTCCTGGCGCTGGCGCTCCCCGTGGGCGTCACGCGGGCGGCCGACGACTCGTCGGTGGAGCCCGGCGTGACGGAGCGCCTGCCCGATCTGCCGTCGTGGCTGATCGCCTCGCGCCTCGGCCGGCCGCTGGACGACGAGGACGGCACGAGTGGCGGACTACGGGACCTCGACGCGGTGCTCCTGCGGGAGGCCTCGAGCCCGATCCAGCCCGACCCGCTCACGCTCCGTACCTCGGGAGAGGACGCGAGCGACCTCCGCGCCTTCCTCGGTCGCAGCGAGCGGTGGCACCTGATGACCTTCGGCGCCCACGCGGGCTCGCGGCCCCAGGAGGTCAAGATCAACGCCTACGGCGCGGTGGCCTACGTGCCGAGCCTCTCCCTCACGCGCCCCGACGGCGGCCTGGGCTTCGGGCCCGTGACCGCGCCGGGGGCCCCCTTCGGTCTGGGGCCCGACGATCCGGAGGAGCCGGTCTCGCTCGGCTTCAAGAGCCAGCTCGGCACGCTCGGCCTCGAAGGGGGCGCGGACTACCGCTCGGTCGGCAAGCGCCTGGAGCGGGTGGTGGGCGGCCCCGCCTCGCAGAGGGACCGAGAGGGGACCGAGGTGTGGGTGGCCCAGCGGGTGGGCCTCCTGCGCCTGAAGGTCGCGCAGTCCGACCTCTCGGACAACGTCGACCGGGACCCCTCGATGCCCCGCACCACGCGGAAGCAGACCGCGGTGAGCGCCCTGATCACCCCGCGCGCCTGGCCGATGTTCGGGATCACGTACGGGACCGGCGACTCGGAGCGAAAGTGGCTCGGCGAGGGACGGCCCGGCACCGTGGAGCGGCAGCGCTTCGACACCGTGGCGGGCTCCGTGTACTACGGCACCTCCTGGTTCGACTTCACCGGCAGCTCCACCTACGGGTTCAGCCGGACCCCCGGCCGCACGGACCGCGACGTCACCTCGCTCTACCACGACGCGAGCCTCACGGTCCGGCCGGTCAAGGTCTTCGCGGTGACCCCCTCGGTGAGCAACGGCGTCGACCGCTCCGAGTGGGGCGGCACGAGCTACGAGACGGGCTCGCTCTCGCTCCTGCTGACCTACACCCCGACCGCGAGCCGCTGGAGCCTCTGGACCCTCGGGGCCTACACGACGTCCGAGGCCAGCGACCGCACGCTGGACGGCCGGTCCGTGAGCCTGGGCGCCGGCCTCTCGTACGGGCTCGGCGCCATCTTCGGCGTGCCGAGCAGCCTGTCCGTCCAGGCCGGCTACGACCGGTACGTGGACGGCATCTACCCCGACAGCTCCACCCGCGGGGCCTTCGGCCTCCTGCTCTTCAAGGTCGCCGCGTTCTAGTCGATCCCGCGCCCGCGGGCGCCGTGCTTGACTTCGCCCAGCCCCCCACCTAGTGTCCTGTCCCAGAAATGAGTGAAACAAATTGTGCGTGTCGGGTGTTCTCAGTAGTGAAAGGAGAACGCCGATGCGCACCGGACGCCCGATGCCTCCTGTGACGATCACCGCTGACGAGCGCGAGACCTTGGAG
>DASRHC010000053.1:0-32886 GCA_035650715.1 Candidatus Methylomirabilota bacterium
GTTGACTTCGCCGAAACGTCCAGCCCACAGTAGTGCATGCCAACCTCCATGCGGTGAGTGGTTCACGATCCCGTCCCCTACCAACCTGGGACGTTTATCGCAAACCGCTCGGGGGTTGGCACCCTTCATAGCTTCTCCCTCCGTCGGGCGCCCCGTAGCCTACCATGCTAGACTCCGCCCGTCGTCGATCAATCCCGCAGGGCAGGAGACTCACGATGGCCGACAAGGCGCGGATGGCGGTGTTCCACGGTGCGGGCAAGCCCTTCCAGATCCGCGAGTACCCGGTGCCGGACCCCGAGCCGGGCGCGATCCTCATCAAGGTCGCGATGGCCAACGTGTGCGGCTCCGACCTCCACTACTGGCGCGGCGAGCTCGACTACGTGAAGATGGGCCGCCCGCTGCCGCTCAACACCGGTCACGAGCACGTGGGCCGCGTGGCCAAGCTCGGCCCCGGCGTCACCACCGACTCGGCGGGGCGGCCGCTCGCGGTCGGCGACCGCGTGGCCTACCGCTTCTTCTTCCCGTGCGGGCGCTGCCGCGCGTGCTTGAAGGGCAAGACCAAGTCCTGCCCGGTGCGCCAGGCGAACTTCCTCGTCTCCTGCGAGGTGTGGCCGCACTTCCAGGGCGGCTTCGGCGAGTACTTCTATCTCCGGCCGAACCACGCGGTGTTCAAGCTCGCCGACGACATCACGGACGACATGGCCGCGGGCGTGAACTGCGCGTTCAGCCAGGTCTACGCCGGCCTCGACCTCACCGGGCTGCGCCAGGGCCAGACGGTGGTGATCCAGGGCGCGGGCGGCCTCGGGGTCTACGCGTGCGCGGTGGCGCGGGAGATGGGCGCGGCGCGGGTGATCATCATCGACGGGGTGGAGGAGCGCCTGGCCCTGGCCCGCGCCTTCGGGGCCACGGACTTCGTGGACATGCGCGAGCATCCTGCGCCCGAGGACCGCATCAAGGCGGTGAAGAAGCTCACCGACGACTGGGGCGGCGACATCGTGATGGAGCTGGTGGGCAATCCCAAGGTCGTCGACGAGGGCCTGCGCATGACCGCGCCCGAGGGGACCTACCTCGAGATCGGCAACATCAACGTGGGATGGAAGGCGGAGTTCGACCCCGCGTGGATCATCTTCGGCAACCGCCGCATCTTCGGCCTCTCGCACTACGAGGCCGAGCACCTGCGCGGGGCCCTCGACCTGATGGCGCGCACCCGGCAGCGCTACCCGTGGGACAAGATCATCTCCCACAAGTTCCCCCTCGAATCGATCGAGGAGGCCTTCGTCCAGCAGGACAAGGGCCACGTCACCCGCGCCGCCATCGTCCCCTAGGCGGGGTCAGGTCTTACATTCCGACATTTCGCCGAGGCCTCGCGGCATGCGGGTCCAGGGCCTGGAAGCGATCGCGGTCGACATCCCCCTGCGCCGGAACTTCGGCGGTAGCACCTACGCGGTGGTCAAGCGCTCCACCGTGGTCACCCGCCTGCGCACCGACGACGGGCTCGTCAGCGAGGTCTACAACGGGGACAACCGCGAGCACGGGCCCGCGATCGCGCGCCTGATCCGCGAGGAGCTGGCCCCGCTGCTGCGCGGTCAAGATCCGGCGAACGTCGAGACGCTCTGGCCGCGGCTCTTCGCGCTGTCCCACGCAAGCCGCGACCGCAAACTTCTGATGGAGGCCATCGCGTGCGTGGACTGCGCCCTGTGGGACCTGCTCGGCAAGGCGCGCGGCCAGAGCGTGTGCGCGCTGCTGGGCGGGGCGACGGGCCGGCGGCTGCCCATCATCACCATCGGCGGCTACTACCGCGAGGGCAAGACGCTGGCCGACATCGGCCGCGAGATGGAGAGCTATCGCGCGGCCGGGATGGCGGGCTGCAAGTTCAAGGTGGGCGGGCTCACGCCCGAGGCCGACGCGGAGCGGGTGCGGGCCGCCCGGACCGCGGCCGGTCCCGACTTCGTGCTGGCCGTCGACGCCAATCGGGGCTGGTCGGTGGAGGACGCGGTGCGCTTCGCCCGGCTCGTGGAGTCACGCGACATCCGCTGGTTCGAGGAGCCGTGCCACTGGTACGACGACGCGCGCATGATGGCGGAGGTGCGGCGCGCCACCAGCATCCCGGTCACCGCGGGCCAGTCCGAGATCACCCATCACGCGATCCGTCGCCTGCTCGAGGCCGACGCGGTGGACGTGGTGAACTTCGACGCCTCCGAGGGCGGCGGCGTCACCGAGTGGCGCCGGGCCGCCGCCCTGTGCGCGGCCGCGGGGGTGAGCATGGCGCACCACGAGGAGCCGCAGATCGCGGCGCATCTCCTCGCCGCGGTGCCCCACGGCACCTACGTCGAGTGCTTCGCGGATCCGGAGCGGGACCCCGCCTGGCAGGCGCTCTGGGCCAACCGCCCCGCGGTGAAGAACGGTCTCTTCCCGGTGCCGGACGGCCCCGGCTTCGGCCTCGTCCTCGACGAGGCTTTGATCCGCCGCTACCGCGTCTGAGGGGGGTCAGGTCTTACATTCCGACATTTTCGTGGTGAAGCGCCGACTCGCCGCTCAGCAGAAAAATGTCGGAATGTAAGACCTGACCCCGGACTACATGGAAATGGCGGCGCGGGAGACGCCGGCGGGGTCGCCGCCGCGCTGGGCCCAGTCGGCCTGGGCGAAGGCCTCCGAGATGCGCTCCAGCGGGAACACGTGCGAGATCACCTTGTCGAACGGGAAGCGCGTGAGATTGCGCTTCATGAACGACAGCGACTGCTCGAGCGCCCACGGCGAGTAGTTGGAGGTGGCGACGAGCCGGGCGTTGCCCCGCACCAGCGCGGTCGCGTCGTACGAGAACACGTTGCCGGGCGAGATGCTGCCGACCTCCAGGTAGCACCCGCCGCCCCGCAGCATGCGCAGGCCCTCCGGGATCACGTCCGCGTAGCCCACGAAGTCGGCCACCACGTCGGCCCCGAAGCCATCGGTCAGGGCCTTCACCGCCTCCACCCGCTGGTCGGCGGAGGCGATCTCGGTGGCGTTCACCGTGTGGTCGGCCCCGAAGCGCCGGGCCAGCGCGAGCCGCTCGGCGAGGCGATCGACCACGATGATGGTCGCGGCGCCCATGTCGCGCGCCACCGCCACCGCGTTGATGCCGAGCCCGCCCGCGCCCTGCACCACCAGCGAGTGGCCGGCGCGGAAGCCGGCCTTGCGCAGGCCGTAGAGCACCTGCGAGAGCGCGCAGTTGATCGGGGTGGCCACGTCCTCCGGGATCTCGTCCGGGATCTTGAAGACGAAGTGGTTCGGCCGCAGGTAGTAGTAGTCGCCGTAGGCGTTGTTGAAGTAGGGCGGGGTGCCCGCGACCCGGTTGGGACGCACCTTCCGCGGGCACGAGCCCATCTCGTCGTGCAGGCACACCGGGCAGCGGCCGCAGGGGAAGAAGTAGCAGAACACGACCCGATCGCCCTCCGCGAGCGGCCGGCCCATCGAGTCGGTGGTGACGCCCGCGCCCAGGCGCTGAACGCGCCCGCACATCTCGTGGCCGAAGGTGAGGTCCTTGGGCAGCGCGCCGTACATCTCCTTCATCTCGCCGCGCCAGATGTGCAGATCCGAGCCGCAGACCCCGGCCCGGGTGAGCCTTACCAGGATCGCCCCGGGCTCCGGATCCGGTACCGGGTACTCTCGCAGCTCGAACTCGCCGCCGTACGCCTTCAGCACCGCCACGCGTCCCTTCATGCGCGCCTCCCCGAGGAAATGATCTCCGCGGAGAGCGTGGCCGGGCGGGGGCGAGTTGTCAACCGCCCGGGCGCCGCGGCGACGGTGGCAGGGTGTCCGCCGGCTGGAGTACCATGGGGCCCGCTGCTCGGACGGTTCAAGCTCCCGCGGAGGTTGCCCATGCGGCACTGGTTGCTCACGATCGCGCTCGCGCTGCTCGTCCTGCCCTCGCCGGCCGCAGCCCGGGTCCAGGTACAGGCCTATGCGCTGCCGCCCGGGGGCGGGCCCCACGACGTGGCGGTCGGGGCCGACGGTATCGTCTGGTACACCGCTCAGCGGAGCGGGCACCTGGGGCGCCTCGACCCGGCCAGCGGCAAGGTCGATCTCGTCTCCCTTGGCCCGGCCGCCGCCCCGCACGGGGTGATCATCGGCCCGGACGGCGCCCCCTGGGTCACCGAGGGCGGGACGAACTCCATCGTGCGGGTCGATCCGCGCACGCGCGAGGTCAAGCACTGGCCGCTGCCCGGATCGCGCGGCTACGTCAACCTCAACACCGCGACCTTCGATCGCCGCGGACGCCTCTGGTTCACCGGTCAAAACGGCGTCTACGGGCGCCTCGACCCCGCCTCCGGGGACATGCAGGTGTGGGACGCCCCGCGCGGCCGTGGGCCATACGGCATCACCACCACCCCGGCCGGCGACGTCTACTACGCCTCCCTGGCCGGCAGCCACATCGCGCGCGTGGACGTCGAGAGCGGCGCGGCCACCGTGATCGAGCCACCCACCCGCGATCAGGGAGCGCGCCGGGTGTGGTCGGACTCCCGGGGCCGGATCTGGGTCAGCGAGTGGAACTCCGGCCAGGTGAGCCGCTACGACCCGGCCACCGGGGGCTGGCAATCCTGGAAGCTGCCAGGCGAGCGGCCGCGGGCCTACGCGGTGTACGTCGACGACCAGGACAAGGTGTGGCTGAGCGAGTGGAGCGCCAACGCGCTGGTGCGCTTCGACCCGGAGACCGAGCGCTTCGAGTCCTTCCCGAGCGAGCGCGCCAACGCCCACGTGCGACAGATCCTCGGCCGGCCGGGCGAGGTATGGGCGCCCGAGTCCGGCACCGACCGGCTGGTGGTCTACCGCACCCGGTGACCGCCCGGGCCCTGGCCCTGCTCGTGGGCGGCGCGGCGACACTCGGCGGGCTGGCCCCGCTCCGGGCCGACCCCGCGGGCGGCGAGCGTGTGTTCCAGCGCTGCATGGCGTGCCACTCGGTGACCGCCGGCGAGGTCGGGCTGCCCGGACCGAACCTCCACGGGGTGATCGGGCGGCGGGCCGGCACCGCGCCCGGCTTCCGGTTCTCGCCCGCGCTGGTCGGGGCGGGGGCGCGGGGGCTCGTGTGGACACGGGAGACCCTCGACGCGTACCTGGCCGATCCCGAGACCTTCATCCCGGGCACCGAGATGGGACTGCCGCCGCTGCGCTCGGCCGACGAGCGCCGCGACGTGATCGACTTCCTCGAGAGGAGGACACGGTGAAGCTACTACTCTTCGACGACTTCCGGCTGGGCGTGCTCCGGGACGATCAGGTCGTGGACGTCTCCGACGCGGTGAAGGACGTGCCCCACGTGGGCCCCGGCGACCTCATCAACGGGCTCATCGCCCGCTTCGCCGACTACCGGAAGCGCCTGGAGGACGCCGCGGCGCGGGGCAAGCCGGTGCCGGTGGACCGGGTCCGCATCCGCCCCCCGCTGCCCAAGCCGACCACCATCGTGTGCATGGCGGTGAACTACATGGAGGACGGCACGCGCAGCGAGCCCGCCCCCATCAACGCGTTCCTCAAGTCGCCGAGCGCCATCATCGGCCCCGGCGACACCATGGTGCTGCCCGACGTGCCCGCGACGATCTTCGAGGGCGAGGCGGAGATGGCGCTGGTCATCGGCAAGCGCGCCACCGCGGTGCCGGCGGCGCGCGCGATGGAGTACGTCTTCGGCTACTGCAACTTCATCGACGGCTCCGCGCGCGGCCTCCCGCCCCCCGGCAACACCTTCTACCAGATGAAGTCGCGCGACACCTTCGCGCCCATGGGCCCCTACCTGGTGACCGCGGACGAGATCGCGGACCCGCACGCGCTCGCGATCCGCCTCTCGGTCAACGGGACCGTGAAGCAGTCGTTCAGCACCAGCGACATGGCCCACAAGATCCCGCGCTGCATCGAGTGGGTCACCAGCATCCACACGCTGGAGCCCGGTGACGTGCTCGCCACCGGCACCAACCACCGGGGGCTCTCCGCGTTCATGGACGGCGACCGCATCGAGCTCGAGACGGAGGGACTCGGAACCCTTCGGTTCAACGTCCGGGACCCGCTCAAGCGCACGTGGTCGCGGGAGACCCGGCTCGACCGGCAGCAGAAGGGCCAGGAGGGCACCACGCCCCAGCTCACCGGGAAGTACGCGAAATGAAGATCACTCACGTCAACACCCGGGTGCTGTCGACGCCGGCGGACAATCCGCTGGTGGTCGGTCTCCCCGCTCCGACCGACACCCGCGAGTTCGTGCTGCTGGAGCTGGGCACCGACCAGGGGCTGGTGGGCATCGGGCTCACCTTCTTCGGCGGCGCGCTGACCCCCGCCCTGCGGGCCGCGGTGGAAGGGCTCGCGGGCCTCGTGGTCGGCATGGACCCGAGCCAGGTCGAGGCCATCGCGGCCCGGTGCCGGCGCATGGCGGGCAGCGCGGGGCCGGGCGGCATCTTCTCCCTCGCCCTCTCCGCGGTGGACATGGCGTGCTGGGACATCATGGGCAAGGCGGCGGGCCGCTCGGTGTGCGCGCTGCTGGGCGGCCTGCGCGACCGCGTACCCACCTACGCGAGCGGGGCGCTCATGCGCCAGCACCCGGTCGACTATCTCGCGAAGGCGGGCCCGCGCCTGGTCGACATGGGCTTCCGCCAGATGAAGATGCAGTGCGGGAGCGAGCCCACCATCGCGGCCTCGGTGGAGCGCGTGCGGGTGATGCGCGAGGCGATCGGGCCCGACGTGGACCTGATGTGCGACATCAACCAGCTGTGGAGCGTGCACCACGCCATCGACGTGGGCCAGCGCATCGCCGACTACCATCTCCACTGGCTGGAGGATCCCACCGCGCACGACGACTTCGCGGGGCTGGCCCGCATCGCGGACGCGCTCGACACCCCGATCGCGGCCGGCGAGTACCACTACGGCATCGTGCCGTTCCGCCACCTGCTGGAGGCGCGCTCCATCGACATCGTGATGATCGATCTGCTGCGGGTCGGCGGCATCACCCAGTGGCTGAAGGTGGCGGGCATGGCGGAGGCCTTCAACCTCCCGGTGGTCAGCCACCTGATCCCGGAGATCCACGTGCACCTGATCGCGGCGATCCCCAACGGGCTCACCGTCGAGTACATGCCGTGGACGCTCCGCCTTTACGAGGAGACGCCGAAGATCGAGAACGGCCTGCTGGTGGTCCCGGACAAGCCGGGTCTCGGTCTGGCCTTCGACGCGGCCGCGATCCGGAAATACCAGGTCGGCTGAGCGGCCCGGGAGCGGCTAGAGCGCGCGCGCCGCGGTCACGATCTCCTGCTCGCCCGGCAGCCGGCCGATGTCGTCCGCGCGCTCGCTGGCCTCGATGTGCCGCCAGCGGATGATGCCGTCGGGATCGATCAGGAAATGCCCGGCCATCTGGGAGGCGTGCGCGGCCATGATCTGTCGGTCGACCTCGTTCATCTCGAACCCATCCTTCCGGTTCAGGGTCTCCAGCGCCCCGAACGGGTTCTGGGGCTCCGGAAGCTCGCCGGTGGGATTCACGCGAGCCGCCAGGACCTGCTCCATCGTGAAGGTCTCCGGCCACGAGGGCGTCGACCCGTCCGGGAGCGGCGCGGGATGGGGCACGCGGAACGCCCGGTGCGTCGCGGCATCGGGGTCGGCGGTCAGGAGCACGCGCGCGGGACGGTACTTGAAGTAGAGCCGGGCCCGCTCGAGCGGCGTGTTGACCACCGCCACCGTCTCCACCCCCATCGCCTTCAGCCGGTCCTGCGTGCCGCTGAGCTGCACGACCTGACGCCGGCAGAACGGGCAGTGCAGTCCCCGGAAGAGACCCACCAGTACCGGGCTGCGCCCGCGAAAGTCCCCCAGCGAGACCTGGCCCTCGCGATTGACGGCGGGGAGCGCGAAGTCGGGAGCGGGATCGCCCGGGTTCAAGAGCGGGAGCGCCATGACGGTGGCCTTTCGGTTCGGGATCGTGTGCGGCGCGACCTGCCCGGTCCGGGAGAACCGCATCCTAGCAGGCGCCGACGGGGCGAGGGCGCCTATTCGAGGCGGCGCAGCCGTTCCTCCAGCCGTCGGGCGAACGTCGCCACGTGCCGGGTCACGCACGTGTGGTGATCGCCGGGCACGACCTCGATCTCGAGTTTCGGCAGCAGAGGCGCCCATCCCAGATCCGGCCGCGTCGCGCGCAGCTCCGCGGCCCGGAAAAGGGTCACCGGCCCGTCGTAGCCGGCGGGGACGTACCCGCGGATGGCTCGGCGGTAGGCCTCCCACCCCGCAACCGCCACGCCTGGCGGCGCGGCGCTGAGGACCACCTCGTCCCCCGCTCTCAGGAACCGACCCATCAGGCCGGCCGCTCCCGCGAGCCGTCGGCCCACCGCGGCGGCCTGGCGGCGGAGGCCGGCCCGGGCCAGCCCGACCCATCGCGCTCGAGCGCGATGGGCCCCCTCGAGCAGGTCCTCCGCCGCCGCGGTCAGGCGCATCGCGAGCGCCGCCCGCGCCTCCGGCGACAGGCGGCCGGCCCGCCCGACCATGTTCGATACGCCACGGAGCACCCGAGCGCGCCGGGCCGGCGCGGGCGTGTCGATCAGCACCACCGCCTCGACCTGCTCCCCCGCGGCCCGCAGCTGCCGCGCCATCTCGAGCGCAACGATCCCTCCGTAGCAGTGGCCGCCCATCACATACGGGCCGCGGGGCCGCGCCGCGCGCACCGCCTGGATGCGTTCGGCCGCGATCGCCTCCACCGTGTCGGGCAGCGGCCGCGTGCCGAGACCGTGGAGGTGGATGGCGTACACCGGACGGTCCGGGTCGAGCGCCCGCCCCAGCGCGTGCGTGTAGAGCCCGCGCCCGTGGTCGTTGTGCACGAAGAACAACGGCGTCCGCGTCCCCGAGGCGCGCAGAGCGGTCAGCGGCTGGTCGAACGCGCGGTCCTCCCGGCGCAGCGCGGCGGCGAGCCCGGCGACCGTGGGCGCTTCGAGCAGCGTCGACGGCATCAGCGACCGGCCGCACGCGTCCTCGATCCGGCTCACGAGCGTGGCCGCGAGCAGGGAGTCACCGCCGAGATCGAAGAAGTCGTCGGTGGCGCCGATCGGGGCGAGGCCGAAGAGCTCCTCCCAGATCCCGGCGATCTGGTGCTCGACCGGACTGCTCGGGGCCACGAACGGGTCGGGACGCGGCGCCCGGGCGGGCGGATCGGGCAGCGCGCTCAGGTCGGCCTTGCCGTTGGCGTTGAGCGGCATGGCGTCGAGCATCACGAACGCGGACGGCACCAGATGGGCCGGCAGGCGTTGCAGGAGGAACCGGCGCAGGGCTCCGGGAAGCGGCGGGGGCGCGACCGTGCTCACCAGGTAGGCGACGAGACGCGCCTCTCCATCGCGGGAGGTCACCGCCTTCACAACGGCCTGGCGGATTGCCTCGTGCTCCGTCAAGGCCGCCTCCACCTGCCCCGGGTGGACCCGATAGCCCCGCACCTTCACCTGCGCGTCGGTGCGACCGAGGATCTCGAGGCAACCGTCGGCTCCGAGCCGGCCCACGTCGCCGGTCCGATAGATCCGGCACGTGGCATCGGTCGGATCCACCTGGAAGCGCTCGCGCGTCAGGTCCGGACGGCGCCAGTAACCGTCGGCGAGGAACCGGCTGCGCACCGCGATCTCGCCGGTCTGCCCGGCGTCGACCGCCTCGCCCCGCTCGTCGAGCACGAGCACCTCGGCGTCTCCCACCGGATGGCCGGCGGGGACCCGGCCGGCCGGCAGGGGCGTGTCGTGACGGATGTGGAGCTCGGTCACGGGCACCGCCTCGGTCGATCCATAGCCGAGGACCAGCAGGCACCCCGGGGGGAAGCGCTCGCGGAAGCGCTCCACGTCGTGCCGGTAGAGCGGCTCGCTGCCGAGATGGACCACCCGCACCGAGCGCAGCTGCGGGGCGACGTCCGGCTCGGCCAGCAGGGGCCGGAGCGTGCTGACCGCGGCGCCGAGCACGGTGACCTTCTCGCGCTCGATCCAGCCCGCGAGCGCACGCGGGCCGCCGCGCCGGCTGTCCCATGGGAGCAGCGTCGCGCCGGCGGACAGCGCGGCGGTCATGTCGCGAACGCCCGGCGAGGCGCTCAGGGGGTGCACCTGGCTCACCCGATCCCCTGGAACGATCCCGTGGGACAGCACCGCCCACCGCGCACGGTGCAGCACGGTGCGATGGCAGCGCAGCACCCCCTTCGGCGCGCCGGTCGAGCCCGACGTGTAGGTGATGCAGGCCGGGTCCTCCGGACGGACCCACGGTCGCGGCGCCTCGACCCGGTCGAGCAGGTCGAGCTCGGCGATCCGGAGACACGGCGACCGGAGACCCGACGACCCGGCGCCATCGACCGGAACCCGATCGGTCACGATCAGCGCGGCCTCGGTGTCCCGTGCGATCGCGTCGACGTAGGCCGCCGGGTTATCGGGATTCAGGGTCACGCACAGCTTGCCCGCCTTCCAGCAGGCGAGCACAGCCAGGATGGCGGCGATCCGGTCCTCGACGAGGACCATCACCGGGGCCGGATGCGCGGGCGCGCGGCGGGCAATCGCCGCGGCGAGCGTGTCCGATCGGCGATCCAGCTCCTCGTAGGTGAGGCGGACGCTCCCATGCACCACGGCCGATGCGGCACCGCGGAGCGCGGCGACGCGGGCGAAGCGACCGTGCAGCGTGCCCTCGACGTCCTCGGGCAGGAACGGGATCGAATCGCTCATGCGGGCGGGGAGAGGTCAGACGTCCTGCGGCATCGGGATGCCGCGCTTCCGGAGCTCGCCCTCCAGATCGAGCGCGCGCGTGCCCACCGGGTGGCCGCCCGGTACCGTCCAGAACACCTCGAACTCGAGGCCGTCGGGGTCCTTCGCGTAGAGCGACAGGCTGACCCCGTGGTCGGAGGAGCCGACCAGGGCCCCCGCGTCGATCAGGCGCCGGCGCGCGCGGACCAGGTCGGTGAGCTCGCCCACCTCCCACGCGGAGTGGTACATGCGCACCCCGCCCTCGTCCACCGCGTGCGCGCCCGGCTGCGCGAAGAGGCCCAGATGATGGTCCTCGCGGCTGCCCGCGATGCGGAGGAAGGCGGCGTTGGGGTACCGCGTCTTCACCTCGAAGCCCAGCACGTCGCAGTAGAAGCGCACGCTGCGGTCCACGTCGGAGACCCAGAGCACCAGGTGCTGCAGCCGCCTGAGCCCGATCCCGCTCATGGCGCGACCTCCACCGGCGATGCGGCCGATCCACGGGCGCTCATGCCGGATACTCCACGCTCACCGTGATGGCCGCGCACGCGATGATGGTGTCGGCGCCCGGCACCTTGAGGCCGCCCGCGACCGGCCGCACCGTCACCTCCCCGTGCGGCAGCTCCTTCTTCACGCGCTCGACGTCGACCTTGGTCGGATCGGGCACGCCCACCGTCACGTCGACCAGCATGCGGCCGCCCTTGGCGCGCACGTCGGTGAAGAGGGGCAGGCTCGAGTGGCGGATCGCGTCCGACACCGCCCGACACGCGGCCTTCGTCCCCTCCTCGCCGTGCACGTCCACTCCCATGCCGAACTCCAGGACCATCGCCTTGGCGCTCACGCTCGCTCTCCTCTCGATCTTTCGGTGTCGTCTCGCGTCAGCCGATCACGCTGCCGCCCATGACCCGGATGGTGTCGCCGGTGACGTAGGAGGACGCGTCGGAGGCGAGGAACACGCACGCCTCCGCGATCTCCTCCGGCCGCCCCAGCCGGCCCAGCGGGATGCGCTTGAGCTGCTCGGCGCCGCTTGGCGGGGCCTGGCGGAACTCCGGATACCACTCCGCGTACCGGCGCTCGGTGTCGATGGTGCCCGGCACCACCATGTTGACGCGGATGCCGTCCGGCCCCAGCTCGGCGGCGAGGGCGCGCACCAGGCCCAGGAGCCCGTGCTTGGCCGCGGTCACCGCGGCGGTGCCGGGGCGTCCGGTGATGCTCGACTGCCCGCCGAGCGCGATGATGCTGCCGCGGCCGCGCGCCCGCATGCCCGGCACCACCGCCCGCGCGAGGTAGAACGCGGAGTGCAGGTTCACCGCGAGCACCCGGTGCCAGTCCTCGATGGCGGTCTCGGTCAGGGACTTGTGGGGGCGGATCGCCGCGTTGCACACCAGCACGTCGATGGCGCCCAGCACCGCGAGGCCGCCCTCCACCATGCGGTCCACCGCGGCCGGGTCGCCCACGTCCCCCAGCACGCACACCGCGCGGGCCCCGAGGGCCCGGCACGCCTCGCCCACCGCCTCCAGCTCATCGCGGTTGGTCCGGGTGTTCAGCACCAGATCGGCACCCTCGGCCGCAAAGGCCAGCGCGATGGCGCGCCCGATGTTGCGGCTGGCCCCGGTGACGAAGGCGGTGCGGCCCTCGAGGCGTATCGGCCGCTCGCCGCTCACGCGGGCACCGCCAGCGCGGCGACGTGCGGCATGACCTCGGCCACGAACAGATCGACGTTGGCCGCCGCCTCCGCCTCGCTCATCTCGCCGAACATGAGCCGGCACGTCATGTAGGTGCAGCCGCTCACCGCCACCTGCCGCTCGATCTCCGCGCGCACCTGGGACGGCGTGCCCGCGATGGCCACCCCGCGGCGCCGCGCCTCGTCGAAATCGGTGGCGAAGCGGACCGGGATCGAGCCGAAGTCGCGCCACAGCTTGGTGAGATTGGCGTACCACACCGCGTAGTGGGTGCGGCCCAGCGCCATCGCCGCGTCCTCGGTGGGCGCCACCACCACGTGGCGCCCCATGCCGAGGCGCGGGGTGGGCTGCTCGCCGTGCTTGCGCTCCCACACCTCGCGGTAGCGCGCGAAGAGCGGGGCCGAGCCCTCCGGACCCAGGTTGGTGATCACGTTCACCCGGTTGGTGGCGGCCCACTCGGCGCCCGCCGCGTGGCCGAGCCCGTACCAGAGCGGCGGGTGCGGCCGCTGCAGCGGCTTCAGGATCATCGGGACCTTGCGATACGTGTACCGCGGTCCCCGGTGCTCCAGGACCTCGCTCGTCAGGCCCTGCAGCACGATCTCGAGCGTCTCGCGGTAGATCTCCTCGGTCTCCAGGTGGTGGAGGTCGAAGAACGCCATCTCGTAGGGCACGATGCCGCGCCCCACCCCGAAGTCGAAGCGGCCGCGCGAGAGCTGATCGAGCATGCACACTTCCTCGATCAGCCGGAGCGGATCGTAGAGCGGCAGGCAGTACACGCAGGGGCCGAGCCGGATGCGCCGCGTGCGCTGCGTGGCCGCGGCGAGGAAGATGCCGGGCACCGGGGCCAGGCCGAGCGGCGTCGCGTGATGCTCGGCCAGGTGGTAGGAGTAGAACCCGGCCGCGTCGTACTTCTCCAGCAGCCGCAGCCGGTGCTCGTAGAAGTCGGCCACCGGGACGTCGCGGCGGTCCAGGTGATCGAAGATGCCCAGCTCCATGTGCCCTCTCGTGTCCGCTGCCGACCGGCCCGGCGCGTCGCCGGCTGATCGGCCTCCGCGGCCGGACGGTGCATCCTTGGGGGCCCGAGCATAGCACCAGAAGCCGCGCCGCACGGCCCCGCGCTGGGGTACCATGGGGCCGTTTTCCACAGACCCCCCGGGCGGGGCGGAGAGGAGCCGGCGCGATGTCCTATGACCTCCTGATCAAGAACGGATGGGTGGTGGATGGCTCTGGCCTGCCGCGGTTCCGCGCGGACGTGGGGGTCAACGCAGGCCGCATTGCCGCGATCGGCCGCCTGCGCGAGAGCGCCAAGGAAGTGATCGACGCGGACGGACGGGTCGTCGCCCCGGGGTTCGTGGACGGGCACACCCACATGGACGCCCAGGTCTTCTGGGATCCGCTCGGGACCTCCTCCTGCTGGCACGGCATCACCAGCGTGGTGATGGGCAACTGCGGCTTCACGCTCGCCCCCTGCGCGAAGCAGGACCGCCATCTCGTCGTCCGCAACCTGCAGCGCGCGGAGGATATCGCGGCGGAGGCCATGGAGGCCGGCATCGAGTGGCGCTGGACCACCTTCCCCGAGTTCCTGGACGTGCTGGACGCGCTGCCGAAGGGCATCAACTACTCGGGCTACATCGGCCACTCCGCGCTGCGCACCTACGTGATGGGCGAGCGCGCGTTCGACGGGCCCGCGACCGAGGACGACCTCGCGGCCATGGAGCGGGAGCTGCGCAACGCGATCACCGCGGGCGCGATCGGCTTCACGACCTCCCGCTCCCCGAGCCACGAGACGCCGGATTCCCGGCCGGTGGCGAGCCGCATGGCCTCCTGGGACGAGGTGCGGCGGCTGGTCGGCGCGATGGGAGAGCTGAACGCGGGCATCTTCGAGCTGGCCGGCGAGGGCGTGGACCGCAAGGTGGACCATCCCGACCTGCCCGACTACCACCGGCGGCTGAAGGCGCTCGCGGTGGAGACGGGCCGGCCGATCACCTTCGGGCTCTTCACCCGCAAGGACGCGCCCGGCACCTGGCGCCAGTACGTGAAGCTGATCGAGGACACCCGCGCCGCGGGCGGCCGGATGTTCGCCCAGGTGCACAGCCGCGCGCTGTCGCTCGTGCTCTCGTTCAAGACCCAGATGCCGTTCGATCGCCTGCCGGTGTGGAAGGAGCTGCGCGCGCGCCCGCTCGGCGAGCAGCAGGCCCGGCTGCGCGACCCCGAGCTGCGCCGCAAGCTGGTCGAGGCCTCCCGCGAGCGCGACACCCGCAAGGCCCTCGGCACCGAGGCGCGGCAGGCCGCCTACGAGTGGATCTACGTGCTGGACTCGGTGGACCCGCCGCACCGGTCGGTGGCCGAGATCGCGCGCGAGCGGGGCGTCGACCCGGTCGAGGCCATGATCGACCTCGCCCTCGAGAAGGACATGGACCGCTTCTTCTTCCATCCGATCGCCAACGAGGACCAGGAGCTGGCGCTGGAGCTCATCAAGCACCCGCAGGCGGTGGTGACCTTCTCCGACTCGGGGGCGCACGTCTCCCAGCTGATGGACAGCTCGCTCCAGACCTACCTGCTGAGCCACTGGGTGCGCGCCCGGCAGGCGCTCACCCTGGAGCAGGCGGTGCGGATGCTGAGCTTCGTGCCGGCCAGCTACTGGGGCTTCACCGACCGCGGCCTGATCCGGGAGGGCCTGGCCGCCGACTTCGTGGTCTTCGATCCCGACACCATCGCGGCCGAGCTGCCGGAGGTGGTCCACGACCTGCCCGCGGGGGCCAAGCGGCTGATCCAGCGCACGCGCGGCATCGCGGCCACCGTGGTCAACGGCGAGATCCTGCTGCGCGACGGCAAGCATACCGGCGCGCATCCCGGACGCCTGCTGCGCGGCCCGCTCGCCCGCGCCACCGCGTAGGAGGACGATCATGGCCAAGCTGCTCGAAGGCAGGACCGCGCTCGTGACCGGCGCCGGCCGCGGCATCGGCCGCGGCATCGCGATCTCGCTGGCCGCGGCGGGCGCGAAGGTGGTGGTGAACGATCTGGGCGCCGGTCTCGACGGCGAGGGCCGGGCCACCGGGCCGGCGCAGCAGGTCGTCGACGAGATCGTCAAGGCGGGCGGCACCGCGTCCGCCAACTACGGCTCGGTCGCCGACTACGCGGCGGCCAACGAGATGGTCGAGCAGGTGGTGAAGACCTACGGCCGCATCGACATCCTGGTCAACGTGGCCGGCATCCTGCGCGATCGCATGATCTTCAACATGACCAAGGAGGAGTGGGACGCGGTGCTGGCGGTGCATCTCGACGGCACGTTCTTCTGCACCCGCGCCGCCTCGGTGCACATGCGGGAGCAGCGCTACGGGCGGATCATCTCCATGTCGTCGGTGTCCGCGCTGGGCTCGCCGGGCCAGCCCAACTACGGGGCGGCCAAGGCCGGGATCATCGGCCTCATGTGGTCCACCGCCAACGGGATGGCCAAGTACAACGTCACCGCCAACTCCATCCTGCCGAGCGGCGCCACCCGGATGATCGACTCCACCCCGCGCGGCCGGCAGATCTTCGAGCAGACCGGCAAGTGGCCGAGCGAGCAGGCGGTGGGCACCGAGCGCGACCCCGACAACGTGGCTCCGCTGGTGACCTTCCTGGCCAGCGAGCAGGCCGGCCACATCAACGGGCAGGTCTTCCACTCCTTCGGCTACGGCTACACGTTGATGGCGCTGCCCGAGCCGATCCGGCGCGTGGAGGCCGACCGCCGCCTCGAGCCCGAGGAGCTGGCGAGGCTCTTCCCCGACACGCTCGGCAAGAACCTGCACGAGCCCCCGGGGACCAACTTCGGCAAGAACCTGCACGAGCGTCCCAAGAACGAGTGGAAGGACCTGGGCAAGGGCGTCCGCTTCTGGCAGGCGCCCTGGGAGCCCCGCTCGTAGCGGGGTCGCGGCCCACCCGAACCGGCCCGGAGGCGCGTTGAGGACCGTCCTGCTGGTCTGCCACGCCAACACCTGCCGCAGCGTGATGGCGCACGTGCTGCTCGAGCAGATGCTGGCCGCGCGCGGCACCAACGGCGCGGTGAGGGTCCGGTCCGGCGGCATCGCCAACCACGCCCGCGACGGCATGATCCCGTCGCTCGACGCGCGCATCGTCCTGCGCGAGGACGGCATCCATCTCACCGAGGACGCCTTCACCTCCACCGACCTGCGCCGCCATCGCGACATCGTGGCGGACGCGCACCTGATCGTGACCATGACCCAGCAGCAGAAGGAGACGATCGCGGCCTACGAGGAGGCGCGGGGGCGGCCGATCATGACCCTGCACGAGCTGGCCGGGGAGGCCGGCGACGTGGACGACCCCTTCGGGCAGGGCGAGGACCGCTACCGCGCGACGCGGGACGAGATCAAGCGCTGCCTCGAGCGGGGCGTGGACCGGATGTTGAGCCTGCTCAAGGAGACCACCCGATGAACGACGAGCACGTGCTGTACGATCCGACCGCCGAGCCGCGCATCCTGGCCGCGGGGCTGGCCCCGCGCCTGGCGAGCCTCGAGGGCACGCGCGCCGGCATCCTCGACAACAGCAAGGCCAACGCGGGCACCCTGATGCTCGCGGTGGCGCAGCGCCTCAAGGAGAAGTACGGCGTCCGCGAGGTGGTGAAGCGCGAGAAGGGCATCGCGGGCCCGCCCAGCCCCGACATCCTCGCCGCGCTCACGACGTGCGACTTCGTCCTGGTCGGCAGCGCCGACTGAGGGTCGTGCACGTCGTGGAGTATCCACGGCGCCATCGTGCTGGAGCAGCGCGGCATCCCCACCGTGGTCATGGGGACCAATGAGTTCGAGCAGCTCGCGCGGCTGGAGGCGAAGAACCGCGGCCTCGCCGACCTGCCGCTGGCCCTGATCCCCCATCCCCTGGGCGGGATCCGGGAGGACGAGGTCGTGAAGAAGGCGGACCTCGCGGTCGAGGTGGTGCGGAAGGCGGTGACCCGCGCATGACCGCGACCGCGCTCGGCCCCGCGGCCAAGGTCTTCCGCCTGAAGGGCGACTACGCCGCCATCCTCCGCCACTACCAGGGCCAGGGCTGGACCGACGGGCTGCCCATCGTGCCGCCGACCCAGGCCGACGTCCGCGAGTTCCTGCGCTTCACCGACCGCGAGCCGCGCGAGGTGGTGGCGGTGCTGCCGCCGCGCCAGGGCGAGGCGACGGTGGAGCGCATCGCGATCAACGCGGTGATGGCGGGCTGCCGGCCCGAGTACCTGCCGGTCCTGCTCGCGGCGGTGGAGTCGCTGGCCGATCCCGTGTTCAATCTGGATTCGATCCAGGCCACCACCCACCCGGTCACGCCGCTGATCATCGTCAACGGCCCGATCGCCCGCGAGATCGGGATCAACGGCGGCTACAACGCCTTCGGCCAGGGCTTCCGCGCCAACCTCACCATCGGGCGCGCGATCCGCCTCCTGCTGATGAACGTGGGGGGCGGGCTCCCGGGCACCGGGGACCGCGCGACCCAGGGCACGCCCGCCAAGATCGCCTACTGCGTGGCCGAGAACGAGGACGCGAACCCGTGGGAGCCGCTGCACGTCGAGCACGGCTTCGAGCGCGACACCAGCGTGGTCACCACCATCGCCTGCGAGGGGCCGCACAACATCCAGGACCACTACAGCTACACCGGCCTCGGCATCCTGAAGGTGGTGGCGGGCGCGATGGGCCAGGCCGGCAGCAACAACATCCTGGCCGGCGGGCATCCCCTGCTCTCCCTGGGGCCGGAGCACGCGGCCACCATCGCGCGCGACGGCTACAGCAAGCGGCAGGTGAAGGAGTTCCTGGTGGAGCACGCCCGCTTCCCGCTGGCCCGGCTGGGCGAGGAGTACCGCGCGCACCTGATCCAGCGCGGCGCCGCCGACGCGCCCGACACCATGATCCCCGCGGTGCGCTCGGTGGACGACGTCACCGTGATCGTGACGGGAGGCGCCGGGAAGCACTCCTGCTGGCAGCCCACCTTCGGCGACCAGACCGGGCCCACCCGGCGAGCGATCCTCCGGCGGGACGGCTCGCCGCTCCGCACGGTCGCCGAGCTGGCGCGGGGCTAGTCGGCGATCGGCACGCCGGTCCTCAGCCGGCCCTCGTCGAGGTAGTCCATCAGGTTGGACGGCTTGTAGGGCGCGGGCAGCCGGGCCACCCCGGCGAGCCGCTCCACCACCGACCGGTGGACGACCAGCCCGGCGGGGAACTGACGGCTGCCCCGGGGCAGGACGTTCCACGGCGCGTCGGCCCACGGGGTGTGGCTCTTGCCGCACGGATCGGGCTTGAGGGTGACGGTGGGCCGCGCCGCGAAGGCCACCCCGAGGGCGGTCAGCCGGTTCGTCACCCACTGGAGCGCGCAGTCCGAGAGCCCGCTCTCGCTGTCCGGGTAGCCGCCGCCCACGTCGGCGTGGGCGCCCGGGAACAGCACCTGGGTGATCCGCGGGTCCGGGTCCCACAGGGTCGGGGTGAAGTTCGCGCGCTGCTCGTCGATCGACACCGCGTGGAGCCCGTGCCGCACCTTGTCGCTCAGGACCAGGTCGGCGAACTGGAACGCGTCCAGCTGGGTATCGGTCCGGAGATTGTAGGCGGGGATGCCGAGCGCGCCCACCGTGTCCCACACCACCACCGCCTCCATGCTCACGTCGGGGATCCGCGCCGCGGTCGACTCCGAGGAGAGGAACCGCGGCAGGTCGACCGCGACCTCCGCGAGCCGATGCAGGAGGTTCGGCTTGGTCCGGAGCGCGCCGCGCCGGTAGGTGAACCACTCCGCGGAGCCGAGCCGGTACGCCTGCTCGTGGTCGGAGAGGTCGTTCTGCTTCGGGTCCAGCAGCCCGCGCGCCGCGATGAGGCCGGCGAGGGCGCGCGCGGTGTAGGCCCCGCGGCTGAAGCCCACGATGAAGATCCGGTCCCCCGGCTCGAAGTTGCGGGAGATGAACGTGTAGCCGCGCACGATGCGCGTCACCAGGCCGGCGCCGCCACCGCCGCCCAGTACGCGCACCAGGAAGTTCTGCGAGTCCCCCACCCCGTGCAGGTACTTGGCGACCTGGGTCACGCGCCCGCCGGGGCCGGAGAGGATCCGCTCCTGTTCCTCGGCGCTGGGCCGGGTCCCCGGGGCCAGCGCGCCGTCCAGGTTCAGGAAGAGCTTGTAGACGTTGGTCCGGCGGCCGCCGTTCTCTCCCTGCTCCTCACCCTGCCCGGGCCCGTTCCACGTCCCGTCGGCACAGAACACGATGCTCTTCGCCATGGCGGTCTCCTTTTCGCGTCGTCAGGCGGTGATCGGGGGTCGGGTCAGCCGCTGCAGGACCTGGTACTGGTAGTGATACGAGTTGACGCCCGAGCCGTTGTAGCGCCGGACCGCGTAGGGCCAGTCGCACCCGAGCCGCGCCCGGTCCGGCACGCGCGCGTACTGCGTTTCCGGGTGGTAGCGGGTCGGCTGGAGCGTCTCGGTGGTGGCCCGATGGAGCCGCGAGGCGGGCCTGATGTCCACGAGGCGCTCTACCGCGCACCGGGCGCAGTCGCTCATGAAGCGCGGATCGCTCGGCGGGTAGCGGCAGGGACGCAGGGGACCGGTCCCGATCTCGGCGATGCGATCGTCGGCCCGGGAGCCGGCGGTGGGGCCGTTGACGAAGTGCTCGTACTTGTCCCGCAGCTCCCGCACCGCGCGCTGGGCGTTCCGGGTGGGATCGACCATCACGGTGGCGATCTCCTGGGGGGTCGGCGGGTGATGGAAGAGCGTGAACTGTCCGATGCCGTAGCCCCGCGAGGTGATGCGGTCGGGCTGGCTCGGGTCGTTCCGGTCGAGGCCCACCACGATGAAGTTGTCCCGATCGCCCGGGCCCGGCTGCCGGTAGTGCCAGCCGCCGCTTTCCTGCAGGAAGATCGCGACCAGGAACGGGCGCGGCACCGGCAGGCCGACCAGCCGCTCGATCTGTGCGAGCGCTTCGCGGTTGGCCGCCACCGGATCCGGGGAGCGGGGCAGCCGGGGAACGCGGCGATCGTCCAGCAGGTCCTCGATGCACCCGGCGAGCGGCTGGTCGACCACGCCGGTGGGCGCGCTGACGCGGCCGCGGTTGAAGGCGCGCAGCGCCACCGGCGCGTCGCCGTCGCGGCCGTGCCGGTCGCCGGTCAGCAGGTCGAGCTGGAGCGCGCGGACCGCGCTGCCGGTGCCGGCCCCGAACCGGCCGTCGATGCCGGAGCGCAGGTAGCCGAGAGCGCGGAGGTCTTCTTGAAGGGCCTGGACCAGGGGATCGGGCGGGCCGGAGCGGGGTCGCAGCTCCAACCCGGGCTGCCGGTACGGGCGCCTCACCGGCCGCTCCCGGCCGCCGCGCGGGCGCGTCTCACCGCGCGCTGTCCGTCTCGCGTGGAGCGCACGCGAGAAGTCTACGGAGCGGGCAATTTTTTCGTCAACGGAGAAGCGACGCCGGGCCGGCGGGCGCGCGCGGCTAGACGAACTCCTCGCCGAGGATCCGCCAGATCTCGCGGAAGTCGCTCAGGTACTCCTCGCTGTCCTTCACCTTGATCACGTCCCGCGGACGCGGGATGCGGATCGGGTAGGAGGCCTTCACCCGCCCCGGACGGCCGCTCATGATGATGACCCGGTCGGACAGCGTGATCGCCTCCATCAGGTCGTGGGTGACGAAGATGATGGTCTGACGCGTCTTCTCCCAGATCTCGAGCAGCGAGGCGTGCAGGCGCGTCTTGGTGTGGGTGTCGAGGGCGCCGAAGGGCTCGTCCATGAGGAGGATCTTGGGGTCCACCACCAGCGTCATCATCAACGCGACCCGCCGGCGCATGCCCCCCGAGAGCTGGTGCGGGTAGGAGGCGCGGAACTCGGTGAGACCGGCCGCCTCCAGCGCCCATTGCACGCGGGGCTTCGCCTCGGCCGGCGGCACCCCGCGGTACTCCAGGCCGAGCCCGATGTTGCGCTCGACCGAGAACCACGGCAGCACCGTGTCCTCCTGGAAGAGGTAGCCCATCTCGCGCGGGGTGACGCCGGTGGTGTCGCGCCCGCCCACCGACACCGTGCCGCCGTCGGGCCGCTTGAGCCCGGCCACGATGTTGAGCAGGGTGGACTTGCCGCAGCCGGACGGTCCCACGATGGCGAGGAACTCGCCCGGGGCCACGTCGAACGACACCCGGTCCAGCGCGGTGAAGGGACCGGCCGCCCCGTGGCTGAAGCGGCGGGTCACCTCCCGGACCGCGATCACCGGGGCCGCGCCGGCCGGGGCCGCCGTCATCAGGACACCACCCCGTCCCGGCCCGCGTGCTCCGGCCGCCAGTGGAGCAGGCGACGCTCGAGCCGCGCGGCCAGCTGGATGAGCACCACCGCCAGCACGCAGAGCGTGAGGAGGGCCACGAAGAGGTCGGTGGCCTCGAGCTGGCCCAGGGCCACCGTGATGATGAAGCCGAGCCCTTGCGCGCCGCCCACGAACTCGCCCACCACCACCCCGATGATCGAGGCCGACATGGCGAGCGGCAGGATCGCGAACGTCCAGCCCGCCACGTGGGGGATCACCACCGTGCCGAGCAGGGCGCGGCGCGAGGCGCCCAGCACCCGGCAGCTGTCGAGGATCGCCGGCTCGATGGAGCGGCCGCCCGCGTAGGTGTTGAAGAACACGATGAAGAAGACGATGAGCCAGGCCAGCACCACCTTGGCGAGGAGCCCGGTGCCGAAGACCATGATGAGCAGCGGCACCAGCGCGATGCGCGGCAGCGCGTTGAAGGCGACCAGGTAGGGATGGAGGATGTCCGCCATCGTGCGCCACTGCGAGAGCACGAGACCGGCCAGGAAGCCGCTGCCCACCCCCACCACGAAGCCGAGCACGGTGGCCCACAGGGTCGCCCAGAGCTGCACGAACAGGTTGCCGGACTTCAGGACCGCGCCCTTGTCGCCGGCGGTGGTGGCGAGCTCCCAGAACTTGGCCGCGATGCGCGAGGGCGCGCTGATGAAGAAGGGATCGAAGATGGGGGCCCACCGGGTGATGCCCGGGATCTGGGGCGCCCACTGCCACACCGCCAGCACCGCGACCACCAGCGCGATGCGGGCCAGCAGCAGGCCGCGGCTTCCCCGCATCACGCGCTCCGGTACTCGGGGCGCCAGTGCAGCACGCGCCGCTCGGCGAGACGCATGAGCGCCACCAGCGCGGCCCCCATCGCGGCCAGCACCAGGATCGACACCATGAGGTCGGTGGCGCTGCCGCTGTTCATGGAGGCCACGATGATCGATCCCAGCCCCACCGGCGAGCCGAAGAACTCGGCCACCACCACCCCGATCAGGGCGTAGCCCACCGCGGTGGGAAAGGCGGTGAACGCCCACCCGAGCGCCGACGGGATCACCACCGTTCGCAGCAGCGACCAGCGCGAGCCGCCCAGCAGCCGGCACGAGGCCCGGAGCGACTCGGGCAGCGCGCTGCCGCCCTTGTAGGAGTTGTAGAACACCACGAAGAACACGATGTAGGCGCTGGTGGCGATCTTCGATCCGGTGCCGAGGCCGAACACCAGGGTGATGAGCGGCACCAGCAGCACCGGCGGCACCGCCGAGAACGCGTCGATGAAGGGCTTGAGCAGGCCGCGCGCGCGGTCGGACTGCGACAGCCCGAGCCCCATCGCGAAGCCGAGGACGGCCCCGGCCACGAAGCCGGCGAGGGCCGCGCTCAGCGAGGCGCCCGCGTGGATCCACAGGTAGCCCGCCTTGGCCCCGAAGGTGGTCTCCCAGAGACGGGCCACCACCAGGCTCGGCAGGCTCACGAAGTTGGGGTCGAGGAAGGTGCGCGCCCGCAGCACCGGCACGCGGGGCAGGATCTCCCACGCGGCCAGGAACAGCACCAGGACCAGGAGCCGTCCCCCGCGGACGGCGGCGGCGCGCGACACGGCTCAGGCGGAGCCGGAGGCCTTCTTCAGGAACGAGAGGTCGACGATCTCCTCGTACGGATAGGTCTTCTCGGCCTTGATGCCCTTGGCCACGTTGTTCACGTTGTCGTAGTTCTGCTTGGTGAAGACGAGATCGTAGGTCCAGACCGGCTTGTACCAGGCGAGCGCCTTGCGGATCGAGTCGGGCGTGAGGCCCATGGTGTCCGCGTAGCGGTCGAGGTGCCGGGCGATGTCCTCGATGGACGCGGTCTTCATCCACTGCACCGCCTTGTAGACCGCGGTCACGTAGGCCTGGGTCTCGTCCGCGAGCGTCTGGGTGGTGGACCTGAGCGTGTATCCGCCCGTGGCCGAGATGGGGCCCTTGAACACCGGCAGCCACTGCTTGTCGTCGCGCACGTCGAAGAGCACCGCCCCGTACCCGTCGGCCTCCCCCTGGATGATCACCTCCGGGGTCGCCATGTTGAGGTCGATCTTCTCGGTCTTGAGCGCGCCCAGGCCCGACTTGACGCCGCCCACCCCGATCCATTCCACGAGGTCGTTGAGGGTCTGTCCGCCGCCGATGGGGTGGCTGCGCAGGATGAAGTTGCCGTACATCCAGGTGCCGGAGCCGATGGCGGTGGCGCCCGCCTTCCACTTGCCGCCGCCCTTCGGCTTCATGGTGGCGAGCTTGTCGATCGAGGTGAGCCCGGCCTCCTTGAGGTCCTTGCGGGTCTGGATGTTGGCGTACGGGCACTTCTGATCGGTCACGAACAGCACCACGGTGGGCTTGCCCTGCTCGGTCAGCCGCTGCGCGTGCGAGGTGTCGCCCAGCACGTAGTGGACCTGCGCCGCCGCGAGCATCTGCGCGCTGCGCGCGCCCGCCGGCGAGGTCAAGAGCTCGACGTCCACCGACTCCTTCTTGAAGTACCCCCCGGCCTCCGCGACCAGGTGCGCCGCGTACAGCACCGCGGTGACCTGCGTGCCCTTCACCGGGCTGCGTCCCCAGGCGGGCCGGGCGCCCAGCGCGGCCACGCCCGCGCCGGCGAGCCCGATCTTGAGCACGTCACGTCGTGAAACCCTGGGTCGGATCGTCATCGAATCCTCCGGGACGTTGGGAGTCGGAACGAGTGCGGCCTAGCCTAGAACCGGGTCCCCCAAAACGCAAGGGCTCGGTGCTACCATGACACCCCGTAGGTCACCTTCTCGCGTGAAGGAGCACTGCCCGTGAGCACAGCGAGCCGCACCGATCGCATCAGGGGGGTCCTCTCCCCGGTCGTCACCCCGTTCAAGGCCGATCTCTCGCCCGACCCGGAGCGGTTCGTGCGGCAGTGCCGCTGGCTCCTGTCGCAGGACGTGGGCCTCGCGGTGTTCGGCACGAACTCGGAGGCCAACTCGCTCTCCACCGAGGAGAAGATCGAGCTGCTGGACCGGCTGGTGGCGGGCGGCATCGAGCCCGCGCGGCTCATGCCCGGCACCGGCTGCTGCGCCTTGACCGACTCGGTGCGCCTCACCGCGCACGCCATGAAGCTGGGCGCGGGCGGGGTGCTGATGCTGCCGCCCTTCTACTACAAGGGCGTCTCCGACGACGGCCTGTTCAGGAGCTTCGCGGAGGTGATCGAGCGGGTGGGCGACCGGCGGCTGCGCGTGTACCTCTACCACATCCCCCCGGTCTCCCAGGTCCCGATCACGCTCGGCCTCATCGAGCGGCTGCTCAAGGCCTACCCGGAGGTGGTGGCGGGCGTGAAGGACAGCGGCGGCGACTGGAAGAATACCCAGGCGATGCTGGACGCCTTCGCGGCGGGCGGCTTCGACGTGTTCGCGGGGAGCGAGACGTTCCTGCTCGCCAACATGCGCCATGGCGGGGCCGGCTGCATCAGCGCCACCGCCAACGTGAACCCCGCCGCCATCGCGCGCCTCTACCGCGAGTGGCAGAATCCGGACGCGGACGCCCAGCAGGCCCGCCTCGACGAGATCCGCGGCATCATGCAGCGCTACCCGATGATTCCCGCGCTCAAGGCGGTGATCGCCCGCTACGGCGGCGACCCCGCGTGGGTCACGGTGCGCCCGCCCCTGGTCGCGCTCACCGCCGAGCAGCGCGCGGCCCTGGCCGCGGAGCTCGGGCGCGCCGCGTTCACCATGCCGGGGCTCGGAGAGTAGGCCATGCAGGAGCTCGCGGCCCGTCTCCACGCCCTCTGCGACGCGCTGCCGTTCGACACCAGCTGGTACGTGAAGGACCTCGCCACCGGCGCCCACGCCGACCGGCGCGGCGACGTGCCGGTGCCGTCGGCCAGCACCCGGAAGATCTCGATCATGATGGCCGCGCTGAAGGCGGTCCACGACGGCAAGCTCGCGCTGGACCAGCAGGTCACCATCGACGCCCGGTACCAGGACAACGACTCCGGCACCTTCCAGCACCTGACGCCCGGCTTCTCGATCACCTTCCGGGACGCGCTCGTGATGATGATCATCGTGAGCGACAACACCTGCACCGGTCTGGTGGTGGACCTGGTGGGCCTCGGGGACATCCAGCGCTTCTGCGACGCGGTCGGCATGCGCGGGACCATCCATCGGTTCGGCATCCCGCCGCGCCTGGGCCCCGATCACGCCCTGGAGCAGGTGACCTCCACGACGCCCAACGATCAGGGGATGCTGCTCGAGCTCATCCTGCGCGGAGCCACCGACGCCGCGGTGGCGGCCCGGATGGGGGTGACGCCCGCGCTCTGCCGGCTCGGGCTCGACATCCTGTCATGGCAGAAGCTCAAGGCGCGGCTGCCCTCGCAGCTGCCGCTCGGCACCAGGGTGGCGCACAAGACCGGCACCGGCTCGCGCGGCTACATGGACGCGGGCATCGTGTGGAAGGGCGAGCGGCCCGCATTCATCCTCGCCGCCTACACCGACCACGTGCCGACCGCCCTGCCGGACGGCACTCCGGGCTTCACCGCCGCGAACACCCTGATCGGTCGCATGGCCCGCGCCTGCTGGGACGCGCTCGCATGATCATGGCCGCGAGCCGCTCGATCAATGTAGGGGGGCTTGCGGGAGGAGCGGCGCCGCTCCCCCCCAAATCAGAATGAGCGCGCCGAAGGAGCCGCCCGCGCCGAAGCGGGCGATGAGCATCCACGCGCATCCCGACGACCAGGAGTTCACGGTCGGCGGCACGCTCGCCAAGTGGGCGCGGGCGGGGTGCGAGGTGATCACGGTGTGCATCACCAGCGGCGGGGCCGGCTCCAACAAGTACACGCCGCCCGACATGACGCGGCACGCCCTGGTGGTCATCCGCGAGGACGAGCAGCGGGAGGCCTGTCGCATCCTCGGCGTCAAGGAGACGATCTTCCTGGGCTACGAGGACGGGCAGCTCGAGCCGTCGATCGCCCTGCGCCGCGAGCTCACCCGCCTGATCCGTCGCTACCGGCCGGAGGTGGTGGTGTGCGGCGATCCGACCGTGCGCTACTACGGCTCCACGTACATGAACCATCCCGACCACCGCGCGGCCGCCGACGTGGCGCTCGACGCGGTGTTCCCCTCCGCGGGCACGCGCCTGATCTTCCCCGAGCTGCTCGACGAAGGCCTCGACCCCCACCAGGTGCGCGAGGTCTACATCCACGGCGCCGAGCGGGCCGACACGTGGGTGGACATCAGCGAGACCCTCGACCTCAAGCTGGCCGCGCTCCGCGCGCACAAGAGCCAGATGGGTGAGTGGGATCCCGGCGAGATGATCACCCAGTGGGCGCGCGAGCAGGGCCGACGGCGGAAGTTGAGCGCGGCCGAGGCCTACCGGCGCATGCTGCTGCAGCAGGACTTCTGAGCGGCTACTCGCTCCGGGGCGGGACCGGTGTCCACCCTCCCGGGCACGAGGTGACCGTCGGGTAGTAGCCGGGCGGGTCCTGGCAGTAGTACCAGTAGCCGGTCTCCGGGGGGCGCTGCACGTAGTCGGTCGGCGGCGGCGTCACCACGACCGGCGGCGAGTAGGCGTACGGATAGTAGGGCGGATAGTAGTAGGGGTACGCGTAGCCGAGGAAGACCCGCGGGCCCACGAAAAAGCGCGGGCCCACGAAGAACCGGCCGTGGAAGTGGCCGTGGTGGCCGTGGAAGCCGCCGTGCCCCCGCCCACCGTGCCGCCCGTCCGCGAGGGCAGGCCCCGCGGATAGCATCAGCGCCAGGAGCGCCAGCCCCGCCATCCGCGTCCACCTGCCCGTGAACCCTCTCATGCAATCAGTGTCACTCGGCCGGAACGCGGTGTCCAGCCGACGCTCAGTCTGGTGCGCCCTCGGCCCGCTCGTGGCCTTCCTGGTGGAAGTAGTTGGCCCGGTAGAAGTCCCGCACCAAGTCGCCGTAGACCGCGGGCGGGTAGCGCGGCGGGTCGTGGGGACCGGTGCAGCCCGGCAGGCACTCGATCACCGCGGACGGCACCGGGCTGTAGAAGAACGCGATCGAGTAGCGGTCGGTCCCCGACTCGTTCAGCACCGCGTGGGGCGTCGACCGGAAGCGGTCGTTGGACCACCGCTTCATCATGTTGCCGAGATTGACCAGGAAGGTGCCCGGGATCACGGGCGGCGCGAGCCATTCCTCCGACGGCAGCCGGACCGCGAGGCCGGGCACGTCGGTCCGGGCCAGGATCGTGATGAAGGAGTTGTCGGTGTGCGGGCCCTGGCCGAACTGCTCGTCGTCCGCGACGTCCTGGGGCGGGTAGTGCAGGAAGCGCAGGTTGATGTGCGCCTCGCCCGCGAAGAAGGGGGCGAAGTGGTCCGCCGGCATCCCGAGGGCGCGGGCCAGCACCGGCAGCATCCGCTCGCCGAGCGCCTGGAGAGCGGCGAAGGTAGCCGACCATCGCCGCGCGCATCTCCTCGTGCCCCTCGGGCCACTGGTTGCGGCCGCGCAGCGGCGTCCCCGCCCGCACGTCCGGATGGTCGGCGCCCCGGTCGTGGCTGATGAAGAAGCTCTCGTTGTAAGAACCCGACCGTCTCGCAGGCCCGGCGCACCTGGGCCGCCACCGCCTCGAGCCCCTCGGGAGACGACCCGAAGGCGGAAGAGAAATCGATGATGGGAATGGCCCGGGTGGCTTCGGCGACGTCCTTGACGGCCAGGCTCTTCAGGATGTTCATGCCGGGATCCTCGCCCAACGCCGCCGAGGGCCACAACCTGCTGGCGGCGGAGCCGGTGGTCGGCTCCGCCGCCGGTTCAACCGATCAGCACTTCGGCAGCTCGCGGAGCTTCGCCTCGATGTGATCGCCGACCTTCAGATCCTGCAGCGTCTCCTTCGACGCCTGGAACTCGTGGGTCTTGCCGGTGTTGTCGGTCACCGTCACCTTGTTGTTGCGCTCATCGATCCGCGCCACCTTGCCTTCCACTTGTTGGGGTGCGCTGGCCTTCATCTGATCGCACGTGGCCTTGCTCTGCGCGACCGCGAAGCCGGCGTAGAGCGGGACCGCGAGGATGACGCTCCCCGCAACTGCCATGGACCGCCTCATGAGAGCCTCCACTGCTAGTGCTTGGTGATGTCGTAGATGGCGCCGGCCGCCGCGCCCACGCCCGTGCCGATCAGCGCGCCCTTGCCGGCCCCGTAGCCGGTTCCGGCTCCGACCGCCGCGCCCGCACCCGCGCCGACCGCCGCGCCGCCCAGCGTGCCGCAAGCCGTCGCGAGGAGCGAGACGAGAGAGAGCCCCACCAGGGCGGAGTAGATTCGCGTTCTGGTCTTCTTCATGGTCCACCTCCTGGCGCCGATGAGGGCAATGCGCGTGCCAGGGGGCCGGGGCAGATGTTGCCCTGCAACTGCGCGTCGCGCCACGTGACGCCGCTTTCACCGGCGCGCGCCGCGGTAAAAGGTACACCCCGGCGGGGGTAAGAATTACCGTCTTGCCTGACCGGAAACGTTGCGACATCCTGACCCGGCCGCCGGGAGCGGCATGGAGGATCGACCGCATGGGACAGCTCGACGGGAAGGTGGCACTCATCACCGGGGCCAGCAAGGGCATCGGCCGCGTCATGAGCCGGCTCTTCGCGCAGGAAGGCGCCGCGGTGATCTGCGCGGCGCGCAGCCGAGACCTGGTGGAGGAGACCGCGGCCCAGGTGAAGGCGACCGGCGGCCGCGCGCTCGCGGTCAGCGGCGACGCGGCGAACGAGAGCGACGTGCAGCGCATGGTCGAGCAGGGCGTGAAGGCCTTCGGCCACCTGGACGTGCTCGTGAACAACGCGGGCGACGGCGGCCCCACCAAGCGGGTGCAGGACTACACGACCGAGGACTGGTTCTACACGATCAACTCCTGCCTGACGAGCTCCTACCTCTGCATCCGGTTCGCGGTGCCGGAGATGATCAAGGCGGGCGGCGGCGCCATCGTCAACATCACCTCCACCGCGGGCCGTCGCGGGCTGCCGTTCCGCATCGGGTACTGCTCGGCGAAGGCGGGTCAGGTGGGCATGACCTACGGGATGGCGCTCGAGCTGGCCCCCCACAACATCCGGGTCAACGCCATCGCGCCGGGCGCGGTGGCGGGCGACCGGATCGACCGCGTCATCGCGGGGCAGGCGGAGGTGCGCGGCGTGGCGGTGGACGAGATGCGGCGGGCGTTCGTCGAGCGCGCCCCGCTCAAGCGGATGTCGACCGCCGAGGACATCGCGACCCTCGCGGTCTACCTCTGCAGCGAGGCGGCCAAGAACCTCTCCGGCCAGTGCATCGCGGTGACCGCGGGGGAGCCGGCGGTCTGAACGTCCGCAGGTAAAGTGGCCGGCCGGCCCAGGCGGTGGTACCGTTCCGGGCCGATGAGCCGCCCCCGATCGCTCGCCTTCTGGAGCGCGGTCCTGCTCGTGGGCCTGCTGGTGCTGCTGCGCCCGATGGCGTGGGCAGAACCGGTGGACCCGTCGTGGATCGCCGGCTACTACGACGGCGGCGACTTCGACGAGGTCGTCTCCGCGATCGCCAGCAGCAGCGCGATCGCGGGCGCCCCGGCCAGCCTGCCCCAGGCCCTGCCCCGCGTGCCGGATCGGCCCGCGGAGCATCGCGGTGAGGTCCCGCCGCCGCACTCCCGCCCCTCCCTCCTCACTCGCGCACCCCCTCCGCCGTTCGCTCCGACCGTCTGACCGTTTCCGGACGAGAGGTGCCCTGAACGACCGTCGCGCTCCTGCGCCGACGGCATGAGGAGATCGACGCAATGAAGCCAGCCCGGCCGCTGCCCTTCTGGGCGGCGGTGCTGGCGGTAGCCCTGCTCGGGCTGCTCGGCCCGCTGGCCCACGTCTACCCGGCCGACCCGCGGTGGTTCGCCAGCTCCCCCGACGATCCGGACTTGGACGACACCGTCGACCAGGTCCTGGCCGACGCGGGCATGCTCGACACCGTCCCCACGCTCACCGGGCCTCGCGGCAGCCGCTGCCTGCGCTTCGACGACGGCGGCGCCGCGACCTCGGCCGATCCCCGCTTCGCGTCCCCGCCGCGCGCCCCGCCCGTCCTCCTCGTTGCCTCGCTCTGAACCGAACCACGTCGTGACCTGAACCGCCGGCGGGCGCAGCGCGCGCGCCGGCACGAGGAGAACGCCCATGAAGCGCAGCACCGTTTTCGCCCTCATCGCCGCGTCGACCCTCGGCGCGACCGCCACCGTGGCGGGCGCGGCCGACCTCACCCATCCCACCCCGACCACCACCACCGAGGAGACCCGCATGCCCGCGGGCTCCGAGTTCAGCAACGGACCGGCGGGCGGCGGCGCCACCCTCGGAAGCACGGACCACATACCGGCCGGCGGCGAGTTCAGCAACGGGCCGGTCGGCGGCGCGGCCAACGATCCGACGCCGCGCCGCATGCCCAGCACCGGTGAGTTCAGCAACGGGCCCGCCGGCATCAGCAAGCAGTAGCGCTCCCACCCCACGGACGGCGGCGCGCCTCTCGGGACGCGCCGCCGTCTCCTCTTCGTTGACACCCGTGGCCGCCCGCGCGTAGAGTCTCTGCGGTCTGCGCCGCCACGTCCGCAGTGCGAGAGAGGAGAGCCATGGAAGTCGACCGCCCGCTACCGACCCCGATCACGCCCGAAGCCAAGCCGTTCTGGGACGGCTGCCGGGCCGAGAAGCTGATGCTGCCGCGCTGCGAGGAGTGCCGGCACGTGTTCTTCTACCCGCGGATCATCTGTCCCAGGTGCCACTCGCGGAAGATCGGGTGGATGCAGGCGAGCGGGCGCGGGACGCTCCACTCGTTCGAGATCGCGTACCAGGCCTTTCAGAAGGCGTGGAAGATCAAGCCGCCCTACGTGCTGGCGATGGTGCAGCTCGAGGAGGGCCCGCGCATGATGTCGAACCTGATCAACGTGGAGCCCTCGCCCACGGCCATCCGGTGCGACATGCCGGTCGAGGTGGTCTTCACCAAGGTGAGCGACGAGGTGACCCTGCCGCTCTTCCAGCCCAGGCGGTGAGCGCCATGCCGACCGTCATCGAGCGGCAGCGCGAGCTACGCAACGTGGCGTGCATCGTGGGCGTGGACGAGAGCGACCAGATCGGGACCCTGCCGAACACGAGCCAGCTCTCGCTGCACCTCGAAGCGATCTCCAACGCGGTCCGCGACGCGGGCCTCAAGGTCCGGGACATCGACGGCATCTTCACCGCCGGCCAGCACTCGCCCGCCACCCTGGGCGAGGCCCTCGGGCTCAAGCCGCGCTACGTGGACGGCACCACCGTGGGCGGATGCTCCTTCATCATCATGGTCGGCCACGCGGTGGCCGCCCTGCACCACGGCCTCTGCGACGTGGCGGTGGTCTCGCACGGCGAATCCGGACGCTCCGGCACCGGGGTCACCCGCACCCGCGACACCGCGCTGAGCGGACAGTTCGAGTTCCCCTACGGCTTCGGCGGCGCCACCACCTACTTCGGGATGATCACCACCCGGCACATGCACGAGTACGGCACCACCCTCGAGCAGTGGGCGCAGGTCGCGGTGTCGACCCGCAAGTGGGCAGCGCTCAACCCGAAGGCGCGCTTCCGGGATCCGATCACGGTGGCCGACGTGCTGAACTCGCGACCGGTCTCGTATCCGTTCAACCTGCTGAACATCTGCCTGGTCACCGACGCGGGGGGCGCGGTGGTGCTGACGCGGGCCGACCGGGCGAAGGACTGCGCCAAGCCGCCGGTCTACGTGCGCGGCTTCGGCGAGGCCACCGAGCACGTGATGGTCACCCAGATGGACAGCCTCTCGGTGAGCGCGGCCACGCGCCTGGCCGGGGAGCGCGCGTTCTCGATGGCGGGCGTCTCGGGCACGGACTTCGACCACATCATGCTCTACGACGCCTTCACGTCGGGGCCGCCGATCATGCTGGAGTCGCTCGGTCTCGCCAAGCCCGGCGAGGGCGTGCACTTCTTCGCGGAGGGGCGCTCCACGCCGGGCGGCCGCCTGCCCATCAACACCAACGGCGGCGGCCTCTCCTACACGCACTCCGGTATGTACGGCATCTTCCCGATCATCGAGGCCACGCGCCAGCTCCGGGGCGAGTGCGGCCCCCGCCAGGTGCCGGGCGCCTCCTGCTCGCTCGTGAACGGCATGGGCGGCATGCTCTCCGCCGCCGGCACCCTCGTCCTCGCGAACCGCACCTAGTGTCCTGTCCCAGAAATGAGTGAAACAAATTGTGCGTGTCGGGTGTTCTCAGTAGTGAAAGGAGAACGCCGATGCGCACCGGACGCCCGATGCCTCCTGTGACGATCACCGCTGACGAGCGCGAGACCTTGGAG
>DASRHC010000054.1:0-54059 GCA_035650715.1 Candidatus Methylomirabilota bacterium
TCGTAGGCATCGTCATGGGCTCGAAATCGGACTGGGAAACCATGGAGCATGCCGCGAAGACGCTCGACGCCCTCCAGATTCCCTACGAGGCCAAGGTGATGTCCGCCCACCGCACTCCGGCGCTGGTGGACGACTACATGAGCAACGTGGAGCGCCGGGGCCTCGAGGTCGTCATCGCGGGCGCGGGCGGGGCCGCCCACCTGGCTGGCGTGAGCGCGGCGCGGACCCTTGTGCCGGTTCTCGGGGTGCCGATCCAATCGAAGGCCTTGAACGGCATCGATTCACTGCTCTCGACGGTCCAGATGCCGGCCGGGGTGCCGGTCGGGACGCTGGCGATCGGCCGCGCCGGCGCGATCAATGCCGCACTGCTGGCCGCATCCATCCTGGCCAACAAGTACCCCGAGATTCGAACCGCGCTCGCGAAATACCGCGATGCTCAAACGCAGGCCCTGACGAATCAGACCGACCCTCGAGTCTGAGGTCTCGTTCTCGGGCGCCGGCCGCGCGTCGCGGCCCCGTGTTACGATACCGTGCCGTGGCCATATGCTTTGGTCGATGGGAGGAGGCCCCGCCATGACCACTCCGAGCCCGTTTCGCATCCAGCTCGAGCAGGCCGTCAACGCGCGACATAGCCGCATGAATCCGTTCACCGAGAAATGGGTGAACGGGGAGCTGACCCGCACGCAGCTCGGCCAGTGGGTGTGTCAGCACTATCAGTACGTCTCGCAGTTCGCGCGGTGGTGCGCCATCGTCTACGGCGGCTGCCCCGACCCGGACGCCCGCGACTTCCTGCTCGAGAACATCATCGAGGAGGAATCGGGGACCAAGCACGTCGACCTGCTCATCCGATTCGGCGAGGCATGCGGGGTGAGTCGGACCGAGATCGAGAACGCGCGACAGCTCGCCAGCACGCGCGGTCTCACCGCGTGGTGCTACGAGACCGCCCGCAAGCCGTTCCACATCGCGGCTGCCGGGCTCCTGGTCGGGCTCGAGTCGCAGGTGCCCGGCATCTACCGGCGCAACCTGCCTCCGCTCAAGACCCACTACGGGTTCACGGACCACGAGGTGGAGTTCTTCGCGATCCACATCGAGGCCGACGAGGTCCACGGCGAGCGGGGCTACCAGATCGTGGAGCGGCACAGCACCACCCCCGACAAGCAGAAGGAAGCCGTGGAGGCGGTGCGTGAGGCGACCGAGATGCGCTGGCAGTACATGACGGGCCTGCACCGGGCGTTCGTCCTCAAGGAAGACGCGTGAGCGCGGCCCGGCGCGTCGCCTCGCTGGAGGAGGTGCCGGCCGGGCAGCCGAAGGTCGTGGAGCTCGACGGAGTCCGCCTCGTCCTCGCCCGGGTGGGCGACGCGGTGTACGCCTGCGGTGACGTGTGCACCCACCGCGGGGGTCCTCTCGGCGAGGGCAAGCTGACCGGCACCCGCCTGGCCTGCCCGTGGCACGGCTGGATGTTCGACGTGCGCACCGGCCAGTGCGTGCTCCCCGCCCGCGGGGCGAGCGTGCCCAGCTATCCGGTCCGCGTCGAGGCGGGCGAGGTCCTGGTGGAGTTGCCGTGATCACCGTCAAGCGACTCACGCTCGAAGACGCGCTCGTCCTCCTGGGCGCCGCGGAGGCCAAGGCTCGCGAGATCGGCGTGCTCGAGACGGTGTGCGTCTGCGACGACGGCGGGCACCCGATCGCGCTGCACCGCATGACCGGCGCGCGCCTCACCGGGGTGGAGATCGCCATCGCCAAGGCATTCACCGCGGCCGGCCATCGTCGGCCCACTCACCGATTCAACCAGCCCCCCTCCGGTCCGGCGCTTCCGGGCAACGAAGCGTTCGGTATTCACGCCATGCATCCCGGCCGCTTCGCCGTGTTCGTGGGCGGCTTCCCCATCGAGGTGGACGGCGAGGTGGTGGGAGGCATCGGCGTGAGCGGCGGCACCGGAGAGCAGGACACCGCGGTCGCCACCGCCGCGCTCGAGGCGTTTGCCCGCCACCTGGCCGCCGGCCGCTCACCCGCTTGAATCGGGTTCACGCCGTCGCTTGCTGACCCGGCGCCCAGGCGTCCGTTCCCCTTCGTTCGCCGGGGCTCGGGAGTGGTCCGTCGCGCTGGGACTCGCCCTCCTGGTCGGCATCCTCTTCCGGCCCGCGCTGCACGCCGACTGGGTCGACTGGGACGATCCCACGAACTTCCTCAGCAACCCCTACTACCGCGGGCTCGGCTGGCCGCAGCTTCGCTGGATGCTGACGACGAGCCTGCTCGGCCACTGGATCCCGGTCACGTGGTTCACGCTCTCGGTGGACTACGCGCTCTGGGGCATGAATCCCTACGGGTACCATCTCGGAAACGTGCTGTGGCACGCGGGAAACACCGCCCTGTTCTACCTCCTGTCGCGCCGTCTGATCGCCCTGAGCGCCTCCGCCTGGACGCCGTCGGCCCACGCGATCGGCGCGGTGACGTCCACGCTGTTCTTTGCGATCCACCCTCTGCGGGTGGAGTCCGTGGCCTGGATCACCGAGCGACGAGACCTGACGTCCGGCTTCTTCTTCCTGCTGACGCTGCTCTGCTACGTGAAGGCTCACGCCCACGGCCCGCCGATCCGGCGCGGGTGGTACATCGGGGCCGCCATCGCGGGCGGCCTCGCCCTCGCGTCCAAATCGCTCGTGATGGGGCTTCCTCTCGTGCTGGTCCTCCTCGACTTCTATCCGCTGCGCCTCCTGTCCCCGCGCTTCACGCCCACGACGGAGTCGGGGGCTGGATCCCTCTGGCTCTCGAAGATTCCATTCGTGCTGATGTCCATCGCGGTGGGCGCGGTGGCGTACCACGCGCAGCGCGCGGGTGGCCACCTGGGCGACGAGACGCTGGCCGGCCGGATCGCGATGGCCGGCCACAGCGTCTGGTTCCACGCGTGGACCACGTTCGTCCCGCGGGGTCTGAGTCCGCTCTACGAGACTCCGGCTCATGTGCGCCTGCTCGACCCCACCTTCCTCGTGCCGACCGTCGCGGTGGTGTCGATCACCGGCGCGGCGTGGCTGATGCGGCGTCGGTGGCCGGCCGTGTTCGCGACCTGGGCCTCCTACCTCGTCTTGCTGGCGCCCGTCTCAGGTCTCGTGCACACCGGATATCACCTGGGAGCCGATCGGAACACGTACCTGGCCTGCTCGGGGTTCGCGCTGCTGGTGGGCGGGCTGGCGGCCTACATCCGGGAGGCCTGGGTGCGCGGGCACCTGCGGGCCCCGCTGGCCGCCGGCGCCCTCGCCCTGTGCGCGGTCTGGCTCACCACGCTGGGCGCCGCCGCCAGGCTGCAGATGCCCATATGGCGGGACTCCGACGCGCTCTGGCGCCACGCGATCGAGACCGATCCCCGTTGCTCGGTGTGCTGGCAGAACCTTGCGATCAGCCTGGCGCGACGAGGGCACTACCCGGAAAGCCTCGCCGGCTTTCAGCAGGCGATGGCGCTGAGGCCCGAGCGGTCGGAGTTCCACGGCAATTACGGCCTCCTCCTGCTCCAGATGGGCCGCCGGGCCGAGGGAATCGCCGAGCTACGGTACCGCCTCCGGCACAGCTCGGGAGACCTCAACACCCGAACCAACCTCGGCCTGGCCCTGCTCGAGGACGGGCGCTTCGAGGAGGCAAGCCAGGAGCTCCAGACGGTCCTCCGGATCGATCCCCGGTCGGTTCCCGCTCTCGTCACCCTGGGACGAGTCCGCCTGTCCCAGGGCCGCATCCAGGACGCCGCGGCCGCGTTTGAACGCGCGGTCGCGGTCGCCCCGAACGATCCGGTGGCGCGGCTCGGCGCGGCCCGCGCCCGCCTGGCCGGCGGGGACCGGATCGGCGCTCAGGAGCAATTCGTGGCGCTCCGTCGCATCGATCCGGCGTTCGCGTCGCGGTTCGAACAGGAGTTTCGCTAGCCCGGCGGCGGGAGTGACCGCGTGACGCAACCCATCGCCGGTGAGGCCATCTCCGGGCGTCCCGCCCGCACGTTGCTGGCCGGCACCGCGGCGTGGGCGGTCCCCATCGAGATCGCCTGCCTGACCGCGGCGGTGCTGCTTCCGGTGCTCCGCGCCGGCTGGACCGACTGGGACGACCCGATCAACTTCCTGAACAACCCCCACTATCGGGGCCTCGGCCTTCCCCAGCTCCACTGGATGCTGACCACCGGACGCATGGGCCACTGGATCCCCGTCACGTGGCTCACCCTCGGAGCCGACTACGTCTTCTGGGGCATGCGGCCATTCGGTTACCATCTGACGAGCCTCCTCCTGCACGCGGCCAGCACCGCGATCTTCTACCTGGTGGCGCGCCGGCTGCTCGGTCTGGCGATGCCGTCGGCGTCAGCCGTGTCCGGGGGACTTGGAGCCGCCGCCGCGGCGCTGTTCTTCTCGATCCATCCACTTCGCGTGGAGTCGGTGGCCTGGATCACGGAGCGCCGCGACGTCACCGCAGGTCTCTTCTTCCTCCTGACGATCCTCGCCTACCTGAAAGCCCACGAGCGACCGTCCCGACGACCGGGCTGGCATCTGGCCTCGCTCGTCTGTGCGGCCCTGGCGCTGGCCTCGAAATCGATCGTGATGGGGCTGCCGCTCGTGCTCGTGGTCCTCGACGTGTACCCGCTGCGGCGGCTGTCCGGGCCCGGGCAAGCCTGGATCCGTTCGGAGGCGTGGCCAGTCTGGCGCGAGAAGATACCGTTCGCGACGCTGGCCATCGCGGCCGCCGTCATCGGCTACACGGTCCAGCGCACGACGGGCTATCTGACCGACGCGGAACCCATCGCCCGGCTCGTCATCGTCGTCTACAACGTGTGGTTCCACCTCTGGAAGACGATCGTCCCCGTCAACCTGAGCCCCCTGTACGAGATGCCGCTGGACCTGCACCTGCTGGAGCCGCGGTACCTCCTGGCCACGGCCGGCGTGCTGCTGATCAGCGTCGTCGTCTGGCTCCTGCGGCGTCGATGGCCGGCCGGCCTCGCGGTGTGGATCTTCTACCTCGTCATGCTCGCGCCGGTCGCCGGCGTGGTCCATACCGGAAACCACCTCGGAGCCGATCGCAACACCTACCTCCCCTGCGCCGGCTTCGCCCTTCTGGTCGGCGGCGTCGTGGTGGTGGCGTGCTCGTCCTATCCGCGCGGAGGCCGAGGGCGGCTCGTGGGCACCGCCTTGGTCGGGCTCGTGGCGGTCTGGCTGGCCAGCCTCGCGGTCGCGGCTCACCGACAGACCGCGATCTGGCGCGATTCGGATGCGCTCTGGACGCGCGCGGTCGAGGTGGATCCCGCCTGCTCGATCTGCGTGCACAATCTCGCGATCGTCGCCCAGCGACGGGGCGACCGGGAGGCGAGCCTGGCCCTGTTCCAACGCGCCATCTCGCTGCGGCCCGACCGCTCGGACTTTCACGGCAACTACGGCCTCCTCCTGCTCCAGATGGGCCGGCGTGAGGAAGGCATTGCCGAGCTGCGCCTGCGACTCGCGCGCGAGCCTGGCGACTTCGCGGCGCGTGCAAACCTGGGCAGCGCGCTCATCGAAGGCGGCGCGCGGGCGGACGGCATCGCTCAGCTGGAGCAGGTGCTTCGGATGAAGCCGGACTGGGTCCCCGCCCTCGACGCGCTCGGCCGGGCGCTGCTGACCGACGGGCGCCTCGATGCGGCCCAGGCCGCCTTCGAGCGCGCCCTCGTCGCGGATCCCTCCGACTCGGCCGCGCGTCTGGGCCTGGCACGTGTCTCCTGGTCGCGGGGGGAGGCACGACCGCCTTGAATCAGCTGCGGCTCCTGCGCGCCCGGGATCCTCTGCTCGCCCAGCGGGTGGAGAAGGAGTTTCGGTAAGACCGCCACATTTCGTGTAGACTCCCAGGCGAAGTGGCCACGGAAGCGATCTCGGTCCAGTACCTCTCCAAGCTCTATGCTACCCGGGACGGGGGAGTCGCCGCCCTCGACCGCATCAGCTTCTCCATCGAGGAGGGCGAGTTTGTCGCGGTGGTGGGCCCGTCGGGCTGCGGCAAGTCCACCCTGCTCAAGATCCTGGCCGGTCTGCTCGCTCCCACCGACGGCAGCGCGTCGCTGCGCGGCACCCGGATCCAGGGCCCGCGCCGCGACATCGGGGTCGTCTTCCAGGCGCCGGTGCTGTTCCCGTGGCGCACCGTGCTCGACAACGTGATGCTGCCCATCGACGTGCAGGGGCAGGGCCGGGAGCGCTATCTCGCGGCGGCCCGCGATCTGCTCGCCCTGGTGGGTCTCCGGGACTTCGAGCGGCGGTACCCATGGGAGCTCTCTGGCGGTATGCAGCAACGGGTCGCGATCACGCGCGCCCTGATCCACGACCCGGCGATGCTGCTGATGGACGAGCCCTTCGGAGCCCTCGACGCGATGACCCGGGAGCACATGAACCTGGAGCTGCAGCGGATCTGGATGGAAAAGAAGAAGACCGTCTTCTTCATCACCCATTCGATCCCGGAGGCCGTCTTCCTCGCGGATCGCGTGCTCGTCATGACACCGCGTCCGGGCCGGGTGGTGGACGATCTGCGCATCAACCTGCCGCGGCCGCGGGGGCTGGACGCCATGACGACCCCCCAGTTCGGGGAGTACACCCGCCACATCCGCGCGCTGTTCAACGTCAAGGGGGGCCTCGACGCATGAAGAGCCCGAAGAACATCGCCCTGAGCGTGCTGCTGTTCTGCGCATCGGTGGTGGCCTGGGAAGGTGTGGTTCGCGTGTTCGAGGTGCCGGCCTTCATCCTGCCGCCGCCGTCGCAGGTGGCGCTGGCGCTCTGGCGCGGGTTCGGCAGCGGCCTGTACCTGCAGCACCTCTGGCACACGCTGCTCGAAACCATGCTGGGCTTCATCGCGGGGTCCACCCTCGGGCTGGTGCTGGGCACCGCGGTCGCGCTGAGCCGGCCGATCGAGTTCTTCCTCTTCCCGTACATCGTGATGTTCCAGTCGCTGCCCAAGGTGGCACTGGCCCCGCTCATCGTGGTGTGGTTCGGGCTCGGCCTCACCTCCAAGGTCATCAACGCGGCCCTGATCGCGTTCTTCCCGCTCCTGGTGAACACCATGGTGGGACTTCGCTCCGCCGACGAGGAGCGGGTGAGCCTGATGCGCTCGCTGGCGGCGAGCGAGCGGCAGATCTTCTGGATGTTGCGTCTGCCCAACGCCTTGCCCTTCGTCATGGCCGGGCTCGACGTGGCCATGATCTTCGCCCTGATCGGTGCCATCGTGGCCGAGTTCGTGGGCGCCCAGCAGGGGCTGGGCATGCTCATCCAGTCGATGAACTTCAACATGGACGTGTCCGGGCAGTTCTCCATCCTCCTGATCCTGTCGGTGCTGGGGCTGCTCCTCAACCGCGGGGTCACGATGATCCGCAAGCGCGTGCTCTTCTGGGATCCGTCCGAGAAAGAGCGCCTCGACCAAGAAAGGGTCAGCGCATGATCGCTCGTCTCCGTTCCGTGGGCGGCCGCCTCGCCCTGCTGGCCGCCGTGTCGTCGACGTTGCTCCTGCCGGTCCCCGCCCCCGCCCAGACCAAGATCCGCGTGGGGTGGTGCGCGAAGACCATCTCCAGCGCGGCGACGCCGTTCGCGGTGGCCTCCAAGATGGGGTGGTACAAGCAGGACGGCATCGAGGTGGAGCTGGTGCCGCTCGCCGGCTCCGCCGACTGCACCAAGACGGTGGTGACCAAGGAGGTGCTCTTCGCGCTGCCGAGCGTGGAGCCGCTCGCGGCCGCCCGCGCGCAGGGGGTGAAGGCGAAGATCTTCTACACCGCGTACCAGGGGAACATCTACGGCATCGCGGTGCCGGCCGACAGCCCGGTGCAGAAGCTGACCGACCTCAAGGGAAAGACCATCGGCGTCATCTCGATGGGCTCCGCCGGCGTGCAGATCGCGAAGGCCCTGGCCGCCACCAGCGGGATGGATCCCAACTCGGACATCACCGTGGTGGTGGCGGGCGAGGGCGCCCAGACCGCCGCCATGGTCCGCAACAAGCAGGTGGACGCCCTCAGCCAGTTCGACACCCAGTACGCGATGGTGGAGAACGCGGGGGTGAAGCTGCGCGTGCTCGACACCAGGGACATCGACCGGTATCCCTCGAACGGCCTCCTGGCGCTCGAGGAGACCCTGCGCACGCGCGCGAACGACGCGGCCGCGGTGGCGCGCGGCTACGCGAAGGGCACGATCTTCGCGATCAACAACCCGGAGGCTGCGGTCCGCATCCTGTACGAGATGTACCCGCAGACCAAGCCCACCGGCAAGGACGAGGCGACCGCGATCCGCGACGATGTCCGCGTGCTCCAGGCGCGCATCGTGAACTGGAAGCTGGACAAGGCGGGCGTCAAGCGGTGGGGCGAGAACTCGGAAGCCAACTACGCCGCCTACGCCGATTTCCTGTTCAAGTGGGGCGTGATCAAGCAGAAGGTGGACGCCAAGGACCTGATCACCAACGAGCTGATCGACGTCATCAACAACTTCGATCCGGCCAAGATCGCGGCCGAGGCTCGCGCCTACAAGAGGTGATCTGATGGCACCGGGTGGCAACGCCTCGCGCATCGGAGTGGACATCGGCGGCACCTTCACCGACCTGGTCTGGGTCGACGAGGTCACCGGCGCGGTCCGGGTCGGCAAGCTGCTGACGACTCCCAAGGACCCCTCCCAGGCGGTCGAGGAAGGCGTGGTCACCCTCCTGCACGAGGCGGGGGCGGGAGCGGCCGCCGTGCGCGCCCTCATCCACGGAACCACCCTGGCGACCAATGCCCTGATCGAGCGAAAGGGCGCCCGCGTCGGGCTGCTCACCACCGCCGGCTTCCGGGACGCGGTCGAGATCGGGCGGGAGGGTCGCTACGACATGTACGACCTCTTCATCGATCCGCCGGTCCCGCTGGTACCGCGCCGGCTTCGGGTCGAGGTCGACGAGCGCATCCTGGCCGACGGCACTGTCCTGCGGCCCCTGGACCCCGCCCGGGCGCGCGCGGCCATCGCGTCGCTCGGTGCCCAGGGTGTCGAGGCGATCGCGATCTGCCTGCTTCACGCCTACCGGAACCCGGCTCACGAGCGGGCGCTGGCCGCGCTGTGCGCCGAGATGCTGCCCGGCGTGCCGGTCTCCTGCTCCTCGGACGTGGTGCCGGAAATCCGGGAATTCGAGCGGACCTCGACCACCACCGCGAACGTGTACGTGATGCCCCTCATGGCGCGCTACCTGGACGACCTCGAGCGAAAGCTCCAGGGTCTGGGCGTGCCGGGTCGGCTCTACGTGATGATGTCCGCCGGCGGCATCGCCACGCCCGAGACGGCCAAGCGCGTGCCGATCCGGCTGGTGGAATCGGGGCCCGCCGCGGGGGCGCTGGCCGCCGCGCGCTCCGCGCGCCAGGTCGGCCTCGACCGTCTGCTCTCGTTCGACATGGGCGGCACCACCGCGAAGGCCTGCGTGATCGACCGGGGCGAGCCGCTGCTGGCGCGCGAATTCGAGGTCGCGCGCGCCGACCGGTTCAAGAAGGGCTCGGGCCTGCCCATCCGGGTGCCGGTCGTGGAGCTGATCGAGATCGGCGCGGGCGGCGGCTCGGTCGCACGGGTGGATCGCATGGGGCTGCTCAAGGTCGGCCCGGACAGCGCGGGGGCCGACCCGGGCCCCGCGTGCTACGGAGCGGGCGGTCAGGAGCCGACCGTCACCGACGCGGATCTGATCCTGGGATATCTCGACGCCGACTTCTTCCTCGGGGGGCGGATGCGTCTCGACATAGAAGCCGCGCGGCGCGCCATCGAGACCCGCGTGGCCCGCCCGATGGGTCTGAGCCTCACCGAGGCCGCGTGGGGCATCCACCGGGTCGTCAACGAGAACATGGCCGCGGCCGCGCGGGTGCACGGCATCGAGCGCGGCAAGGATCTGCGAGGCTATCCGCTCTTCGCTTTCGGCGGCGCCGGGCCGGTCCACGCCTGGCACGTCGGCCGGATCCTCCGGGTGCCGCGCGTGCTGGTGCCCTACGGCGCGGGCGCGCTTTCCGCCTACGGTCTGCTGGCCGCGCCGCTGGCCTTCGACTTCGTACGAACCGCGCCCCAGCGGCTGGCCGGCGCGGACTGGGCGCTGATCAACCGGCTCTTCGACGACATGGAGAGCGAGGGCCGCCGCGTCCTGAGAACCGCCGGCGTGCCGGACGAGAGCATCACCGTCCGGCGGAGTGCCGAGATGCGTTACTTCGGCCAGGGGCACGAGGTCGACGTGGAGATTCCGGCGGGCCGGCTGACCGCGGCGAGCCTGGACACGATCACCGCCTCCTTCGAGGCCGCCTACCGCCTGCTCTACAGTCGTACGCCCATGGGCGTGCCGCTCGAGGCGCTCAACTGGCGGGCGGTGGTATCCGGCCCCGCGCCGGACCTCACCATCACCGGCAGGCTCGCCGCCGGCGCCGGCGTCACCCCGCCCGCGAAGAAGCGGCGCGCCGCGTACTTCCCGGAGGCGGGCGGGTACGTGGACACGCCGGTGTACGACCGGTACCGACTGGAGCCGGGTTCGTGCCTCGCCGGCCCGGTGATCGTGGAGGAGCGCGAATCCACCACCGTGGTCGGCCCCGGCGCACGCGTCTCCGTGGACGTCCATCGCAACCTGGTGGCCGAGTTGGCCGAGGAGGCGCGCTGATGGACCCGATCACGCTCGACATCTGCTGGAGCCGGCTCATCGGGGTGGTCAACGAGCAGGCCGCCGCGCTCATGCGCACCTCCTTCACCTCGATCGTTCGGGAGGCGGGCGACCTGTCCGCCGGAGTGTTCGATCGCCGCGGCTACATGATCGCGCAGGCGGTGACCGGAACCCCCGGCCACATCAACTCGATGGCGCTGGCCATGAAGCACATCCTGGCCGCCTATCCGCTCGAGCGCCTCGCGCCGGGCGACGTGCTCATCACGAATGATCCGTGGAAGACCTCGGGGCACCTCAACGACGTGACGGTGTGCAATCCCATCTTCCGGGGCGGCGATTGCGTCGCGTTCTTCGCCTCGACCTGCCACAGCGCCGACATCGGCGGCCACGTGCTGTCCGCGGAGGCGCGCGAGGTCTACGAGGAGGGGCTCTTCATCCCGATCATGAAGCTGTACGAGGGCGGCCGGCTCAACGAGTCGCTCGCCGCCATCATCCGCAGCAACACGCGGGCGCCCGATCTGGTGATGGGAGACTTTCACGCCCAGGTGGCGGGCGGCGCGGTGGGCGGGGAGCGGCTGCTCGAGTTCATGGACGAGTTCGGGCTCGACCGCTTGGAGCCGCTGGCCGACGAGATCATCGCGCGAACCGAGCGCGCCATGCGGCAGGCGATCGCCGCCCTCCGCCCGGGCGAGTACCGCTACCAGCTGACCTCCGACGGGTTCGACGAGCCGATCACCATCGCGGCGCGCTGCGAGGTGAAGGGCGAGGACCTGTGGGTCGACTTCACCGGCACGTCCCCGGCCAGCCGGCGCGGCATCAACGTGGTGATGAACTATACCGAGGCGTACACGACGTACGGCGTGAAGGTGATCGTGAGCCCCGACGTCCCGAACAACGAGGGCGCCTTCCGCGTGCTGCGCATCACCGCCCCCGAGGGCTCGATCCTCAACGTGCAGCACCCCGCCCCGGTGGCCGCGCGCCACATCATCGGGCACTTCCTGCCCCACGTGGTGGCGGGCGCCCTGAAGGACGCGGTGCCGGACCGGGTCATGGCGGAAGGCTCCGCGAACATCTGGGGCATCCAGCTCACCGGCAAGCATGCGGACCGGTCGCCCTGGGTGTACACCTTCTTCAGCTCCGGCGGCACCGGCGCCCGGCCCGCGCAGGACGGTCTCTCGGCGACCGCGTTCCCCTCCGGCGTGCTGGGCACCCCGGTGGAGGTGGTCGAGTCGCTCGCCCCGCTGCTCATCGAGCGCAAGGCACTCCGGGATGGCTCCGGGGGTGACGGCCGGTACCGTGGCGGACTCGGCCAGGTCATCGCGTTCCGGGTTCGCTCGGATTACCCCGCGACGTGCTCCGTCCTGTGCGATCGCACCCGCATCCCGGCCCAGGGCTTCTTCGGCGGCCTCCCGGGTCAGCCGGGCCAGGTCCTCATCAACGGGCGCGCCCCGGCGAACCCGAAGGCCGAGCAGATCCTCGAGCCCGGCGACCTGGTGGAGGTGTTGCTGCCCGGCGGTGGCGGATACGGGCCGCCCGCCGAACGCGATCCGGCGCTGCGACGGCGCGACCTGGAGCAGGGCTACGTCGTCGCGGGACACGGGGCCCTCGGTCACTGAAGCGGCAATGAACGCCCGGCGGGTCGGCGTTGCCGCCGCCGGTGTGTGGTGGCTGGCGCTCGCCACCGCCTTCCTGTCCAACCGGCAGAACGACGTCGGGGACCTCCCCGCCCTCGCCGGGGCCGTCGCGTCCCGCCTGCTCGCCGGGCCGATCTTCGGTCGAGGCGCGCTCGACTCGCTGACCGGCCTGCTGATCGCGATTGGAATCGGCCTCGCCTGGTACGGGCTCGGAGCCGCGATCGTTCACCGCGCGATGCCGCCGGACCGGCCGCGACCGCCTGCGATGCACGTGGCCGAGCGCGCTCTGGTGGGCGCGGCCGCGTGGTCGCTCCTGTGGTTCTTCCTCGGCCTGCTTCCGCTCTATCGCACCTCGGTCGCGGTGGCCGCGCTCGCCCTCGGCCTCGGTGCGGCCGCGCTCGCCCTGCCGCGCCCCCGTCCGTCCGTCGGCGCGGCGACGCGCATCGTCGGGGCGAGCGCGCTCGCCCTGCTCGCCACCACCCAGCTCCTGGCGCTGATGGCGGCGCTGGCTCCGCCCACCGCGAAGGACACGCTCCTCTATCACTATGCGGTCCCGAAGGCGTGGATCGCGGCCGGCCGCGCGATCGAGCTGCCGTACAACATCGCGGCGTACTACCCCCTCGGGGTGGAGCTCCATGCGCTCTGGGCCATGTTGCTGGGGACCTCCTTCGGCGTCCGCGCCGCGGAGGCGGCGGCGGGCGCGACGATCTTCCTGTTCGCCCCGCTGCTCACCATGACGATCTACGGATGGGCGCGTGAACGGGGGGCGGATCCGGCTTGGGCGGCCACCGCCGCGCTCGTGATCTCGTGGATCCCGACGGTTTACGATGTGGCGGCCAGCGGGTACGTCGATCTGGCCCTCGCCTGCTACACCGTTCTCGCGATGCGGGCATTCGGGGACTGGTGGACCGGCGGCGGATGGCGGACGCTGGCCTGGCTGGTCGTCGGCATCGGCGGCGCTCTATCGATCAAGCTGAGCGCCGGGTTCCTCCTCCTGCCCCTCGCCCTGCTCGGCCTGCTGCACGCGCTCACCGTCGACCGTCGGGCCGGCGATGGCCGACACACATCCGTGGCCTCTACCGCCGCGATGCTCGCCCTCGCGCTCATCCTCGGCGTCGCGATCTCACTTCCGTGGTACGTGAGGAACTGGGTCCGTACCGGAAGCCCTCTCTTCCCGTTCTATCTCGAGCTTTGGCCCGCGCATGCTCCCGGATGGGATGTCGAGCGCTCCCAACTCTACGCCACGTGGTTTTCGCTGTACGGCGATATCCAGGGCCCTCTCGACTACCTCTGGTCCCCGCTCCGCCTGGCCGTCGCCGCCCAGCCCGACCTGCACGGCGCGTACGATGGAGTGCTCGGCATCGCGATCCTCTTCGCGGTACCCATCGTGGCTTGGGCGGTATGGCGTCGCCGCCTCGACGTCCAGATGTACCTGGCCCTCCTCCTGTCGGTCGCCCTCTACGTCTTCTGGCTCTTCTCCAGCCAGCAGCTGAGATACCTGCTTCCCGCGGCGCCCCCGCTCGCGGTGGCCATCGCCATCGCGGGCAGTCGGCTCGAAGAGCCCGTCCGGCGCCTGCTGCTCGCACTCGTCCTGGGCGCGGCCGCGCTCGGTCTCCCGGTCATCCTGGCCTGGTTCCTCGCCCTGGCCCCTTCGCGGGTGGTGCTCGGCGGGGAGTCCCGGGACACGTACCTGACGCGGCGGCTCGACTACTACCCGTACTACCAGGTGGTGAACCGCCAGCTCCCGCCGACCGCCACCGTGTGGCTGATCGACATGCGACGGGACACCTATCACCTGGATCGCCCGTCCTTTTCCGACTTCATCTTCGAGGACTACACCCTCACTCGCTACGTGCGCGAGGCTGGCAGCGTCGAGCAACTCCGAGCCCGCGTGCGGGCCGCGGGCATCACGCACCTGCTGGCACGTCACGACATCCTCTTCGACTACGCGCGATCCCCCGTCGTGGACGAGCGTCGCCCGCGGGAGGAAAACTTGGCGAAGCTCCAGCTGATGCACGCCTTCTTCACCCAGGGCACGCGCCTGATGAAGGGCGATGAGAAATACTGGCTGATCGAGTTGCCCTGACCCTACCCGCCCGGCCGCGGCCGGTAGATCTCGGTCAGGCCGATACGCTCGTCCGACACGTAGCGTCGATCGATCACCTGCAGCATCTGGTCGGTCCAGCGCTGCCGCTCCAGCGGGAGCCCGGGCGCCCGATAGATCAGGATGGCCGCGAACGCCCGCCGCTCCAGCGCCTCGAGGAGCGGGCGCTGATTCCAGCGGCCCGCACGCGCGAGCTGCGCCATCTCGAAGGGCTGGAGGAAGATGGGGCGGCCGTCCAGCGGGAGGAGGCCCATGTCCTCGTCCGCGAGGACCACGCCGGGCGCCCGGTGCACGACGTCCAAGAGCCGGCGCGCCTGCTCCCGCTGCTTCAGACGTACGTGGACCACGGTGCGGTACGGGGAGGCCAGAACCACAAGGACCAGATCGGCGGCCAGCAGCATCACGAGCGCGGCGTGGATCACCCGACGCGGACGCACCCACGCGATGAGCGCGCCGAGAGCCAGGGCCAGCCCCGCTCCGAGCTCGATCAGGTAGTTGACGTTGGAGCCCACCTTGCCGATCGTGGCCCCCGAGAGCGCCGCGGCGATCAGATAGGGCGCGACGAGCCACCACGAGGCGACCCGGCAGCACGGCGCAACGAGCACGAACGCCGCGGCCGCCGCCAGCGTCAGCGGCATCAGCGTCCAGAGGTCGGTCCCGTACTGGAGGAGTGAGCCCACCTCGTAGGCGTTCCAGTTGGCGGCGACGATGTTGAACGAGAACCCGCCGCCAGTCGCGATCTCGAGCGCCACGAACAGGGCGGCGCCGAGCGCGCCGGTGAGCCCGATGAGGCCCAGCGCGCGGCGCCACGACGCGGCCCGCGCGGTCCACACCGCGGCGGCCAGGGGCGCCGCCATGCCGTAGGACTGTCGGGTGTAGATCGCGGCGACCAGCAGGAGCGCCGCGGTCGGCACCGCCGACCGCGCGTCGGGCCACCGCACCACCACCCAGACGCCGGCCAGGCTCAGGGCCAGAGCGAGAGCATCCACCCGGTAGAGCGCGCCCCAGTAGGACACCGGGGGAAAGGCAAGCAGGAACAGGCCGCCCGCCACGGCGGCGATGCGGTCACCGGTCAGCGTGGTCAGGATCAGCCCGACGAAAATAGCCGCGGCCACCATGCTGAGCGCGGAGAGCAGGCGCCCGTACCAGAGCGCAGGCCCCAACGTCCGGGCCAGCGGGCTGAGCACCGCCGGATACAGCGGGGGGTAGTTGCTGACGGTGTAGGGCGGCGAGGTCAGGTCCGCGCGGTAGATGTTGTCGAGACGGCCGAGTCGCAGTGTCTGCTCGAGGAGGGGGCCCTCGCCGTAGTCCATGGGATACGGGTAGGCCACCACGCGGGCGGTGTCGGCCGCGAACAGGGCGGCGGCGGCCAGAAGAACCATGAAGAGGAGCCCCGTCGGTACCATCGCCGCCACCGGGCTGAACGCGAGGCGTGGGTGCATGAGGGCCGCGCAAGCAGTTATAGCACCCCCGGGAGTTTGGAAGGGGCCCGGGGGCCGCATGTTATGATGAACATCGATGACCTCCAGGCTGGGCGACCCCCGGACGAGGCACGTCGGCCCGTGGGCTTGACCACGTTCCTCGAGCGCACCTGGAGCGGCCTCACCGGGCTGGTTCGGCCACGTTCCGCCGCCACCATGTTCCGCCTGGCGGACCAGTATCGCCATGAGGGGCGCTACGAAGAAGCCGCGGACCTCATCGCGGAAGGCCTGCGGGTCGCGCCCAATATCGCGGTCGGCCACCTGCTGGATGCGTACCTCCACGTAGTGTTCCGGGAGATGCCGGCGGCCAAGACGTCGTTCCGTCGCGTGCTCGCGCTCGATCCCTACCACCCCCGCGCACTCTTCGGGCTGGCCCGGATCGCGCTCGAAGAGGGCGACATCGAGGGGTGCCGGCCGTTCCTGGATCGAGCCATCCAGTACTTCCCCGACTTCCCGGAGGCGAAGGCCCTCCAGGAGATGGTCGCGACGTGGTCGGCCCCGGCTCCGGTCTCGACCACGACGGTCGGCGCGATCAACACCGAGAAGCTACGCCTGCCCCAGGGCGCCCACGATCTGATCCTCGCGCACACCGACGGAACACCGGTGTTCGCCCAGGGCGGCGAGGAGCGGCAGCGGCAGCTGGCGCAGCACGTGACCCAGGTCTACCGGATCGCCTCGGCGACGCTGGCCCGCGCGGGTCTCGGCCCGTTGCGACGCGGGGTGATCGAGGGCGCGTCCGACATGACGTTCGTGCGCAGCGATGGCGGGGTGATCCTGGGCCTCGCGCTCCCGCGTGACACGGAGGTCGCAAGCGGCCTGGTCCAGCTGGGCCGGCTGTGGACCGACCTCAACATCAAGAGCTGATCGCGATGGCCGACCCCATGCCCTCTCCGGGCTCCACCGGTCCGCAGGACGCGGCAACTGGTGCGCCGGGACCATCGCGCGCGCAGGCCTTCCGCGAGACGATCTTCGAGCTGATCCGTCTCGACGGCGTGCGCGGCGGGCTCATCGTGACGCCCGACGGACTCGTGATCAACTCCGAGCTGCCACCTCGCTTCCCGGTGGAAGCGCTGGCCGCCCTGGCGGCCACCCTGGGTCGTGAGCTCGAGCTGGGCGCGTCTCGCCTCGACCGCGGGGCCTTTCGCACCGCGTTCTTCTCGGCCGACGACGGGACGGTGTTCGTGGGGGGCAGCCCGGTGGGCTACGTCACTCTGGTGGCCGACCGCAACGTGAACATCGACGCGGTCCGGACCGCCCTGGGCCGCGCGGTGGATCGCCTGCGCGGGACGTGGCGCGCCGCCGGCGCCGCCTGACCGCCCGCTAGCCGAGGGTCACCCGCAGCACCTCCTCGATCGTCGTCACGCCGTCGATGACCTTCTGCAGCGCGTTCTGACGAAGGGTCTTCATCCCCTGGGCCGAGGCGGTCTGCAAGATCTCGTTGGTGGTCGCGTTGCGAAGGATCAGCTCGCGGATCTCGTTCGTGATCGGCATGACCTCGTAGATCGCGACCCGCCCCTTCATGCCCGTGAAGTTGCACGTCTGGCAACCCTTGCCCTTGTAGAGGGTCACCGTCCCCAGGCCCTGGGGGATGTGGCCGTACGGCACCAGGCTCTCCTCGCTCGCCTCGTAGGGCTCCTTGCAGTCCTTGCAGACGCGCCGACCCAGGCGCTGGGCGAGGATCAGCTGCAGCGACGAGGACACCAGGAAGGGGGGGATGCCCATGTCCAGCAGCCGGGCCGGCGTGGATGGGCAATCATTGGTGTGTAGCGTGGAAAGGACCAGGTGGCCGGTGAGGGCGGCCCGGATACCGATCTGGGCGGTCTCGAGGTCTCGGGTCTCACCAACCAGGATCACGTCCGGATCCTGCCGCAGGAAGCTGCGGAGGCACGCCGCGAACGTGCGCCCGATCTCGTCATTCACCTGAACCTGGTTGACGCCCTTCAGGTTGTACTCGACCGGGTCCTCCGCGGTCATGATGTTGATGTCGGGCGAGTTGATGGTGTGGATCGCGGAGTAGAGCGTGGTGGTCTTGCCGGATCCGGTGGGCCCCGTGATCAGGATCATGCCGTAGGGGCTGTGGATGGCCTTGGTGAACTGCTCCATGCTCCAGGGATCGAAGCCGAGCATGCTCAGGTCGAGCTGGAGCGCGTCCTTGTCCAGGATCCGCATGACCGTCTTCTCGCCGAAGATGGTCGGCAGGGTCGATACTCGGAAGTCGATCTCGCGCTGGTGGTAGCGCAGCTTGATACGCCCGTCCTGAGGCAGCCGCCGCTCCGCGATGTCCAGGGTCGCCATGATCTTCACGCGGGACGTGAGCGCCGCCTCGAGACGCTTCGGCGGAGTCATGATCTCGTGCAGGACTCCGTCGATGCGGAACCGGACCCGGAACACCTTCTCGTAGGGCTCGAGATGGATGTCGGACGCCCCGCGCCGGATGGCGTCGGTCAGGATCATGTTGATGAGCCGGACGACCGGAGCCTCGTCGGCCGACTCCTTCAGGTCGAATACGTCGGCCTTGGTGAAGGCCTCCTCGCCGCCCTCGACGACCTCGACGTCGGTGTCGGCCTCCTCCAGCTCGCTCATCATGTCGCTGACGCTCGCGCCGGTCTCGTAGAGTCGCTCGAAGGCCTTCCGGATGGCCGCTTCCGAAGCCACCACCGGCTGGATCTGGAGGCCGGTCATGAAGCCGACGTCATCGAGGGCGAACACGTTGGTCGGATCCGCCATCGCGAGGGTCAGCGTGTTTCCCATCCGCTTGATCGGTAGCACGCTGTGCTTCTTCGCGATCTGCTCCGGCACCAGCTTCAGCACGTCCGGATCCGGGTCGACCTGCGCGACGGTGATCGCCGGGATTGAGTACTGCTTGGACAGAAAGGAGACCAGGCTGTCCTCGGTGATGAAGCCGAGGCGGACGAGAATCGTGCCGAGCTTGTCGGCGCTGCCCTTCTGCTCGGCGAGCGCCCGCTGCAGCTGCTCGCTGCTGATGAGCTTCTCGGCCACCAGGCGGTCGCCGAGGCGGGACATGGTGCCCTGGCGACGCTCCGTCATCCCGGTAAACCGCTTGGGTCCGCCCCGGCCGTTGTCCGAACCGACGCTGACCGTCTCGAGCTCGCCGGTGGGCGCGGCGACCGGCACCGCCGTGGGTGCCGGGATCGGCGTCTCCACCACCGGGGTGACGCTCGCCGACGGCCGCCCACCCACGGTGCCGGCCAGGCGCGCGACGACCCGGGCGAGGTTCTCCCGATCACCGAGCTTCGTGTAGATCTCCTTGAGGGTCTCGAGCGCCCCCGTGTCCGACGGGTTCGCCTCCACGATCATCTCGCAGAGGCGTGCCGACTCGGCCAGCGAGCGCTTCTCTTCCGACGACAGCGGCTTGCTTTCGGTCTGGGCCATGGTGGATATCCGTCAGCTCAGGCCGGACGCTCCCGGAACGATGACTGCACTTCGTCCTTGTGCAGCGGGGCGGCGAGCGATCCGGTGCGCTGGGGCCGAGTGCGAGTCTCGGCGAGGATGGCACCGATCGCGGTCCCCGCCTCCTTGGCGAAGAGCCGCACCATGCCCACCGTGGTCCGGCTGTCGAAGATCGCGAGCAGGATCGCGTGCTCGTCGACCGCGGCGACGTGAATGCTCTCCTTCACGCCCTGGTGGAACAGCATCGTGAACTCGGTCTCGCCCAGCAGCCGCGCCATGGCCGCGGTCGAGCTGAAGGCACCCGCCGCGAGCGCGGACAGGGAGACCGTGTCCAGAGAGCGCGAGGCCCCGCCGCGGGCCAGCAGCTGCCCACTGCGATCGATGAGGAGCGCCTCCATCGCCCCGGATTCTCCGAGGAAGTGCAGGAGGACACCGTTGATCCGCTGGGCGTCCTCCTCGTGGATGGCCATGTTGTCATTTAGACTCATTGAGCGCCCCCTGTTCTTGTCCGAACCCTGCGACGAGCACCATGCGCGACACCGTGTTCAGCGTGTCGAACACGCCTTTGCCCTCGATCGCGACCGACTCGAAATACGGGACTCTCCGGGGCCTCCGGTTCAGCAGGTATTCGAGGTATTCGACCGGAGCCACGTTGGGCAGATCCCGCTTGTTGTACTGGATCACGTACGGGATCTCATCAAGATTGTACCCGTACTCCTTGAGATTCTCTTCCAGGTTTCGGAAGCTCTCGACGTTCTCCCGTAGCCGGTCCCATTGCGAGTCCGCGACGAACACGATGCCGTCTACGCCGCGCAGGACCAGCTTTCGCGTCATGTTGTAGTACACCTGGCCCGGCACCGTGTAGAGCTGGAACTTGGCCACGAAGTTCCGCACCGTCACCGCCGAGACCGGCAGAAAGTCGAAGAACAGCGTGCGATCGTCTCCGGTGGCGAGGGACACCATGTTGCCGCGATTCACGTCTGGCAGCCCCCGGTAGATGTACTGGAGGTTGGCCGTCTTGCCCGCGACTCCGGTGCCGTAGTACACGACCTTGAAGCTGATCTCTTTCTGAGCGTAGTTGATGATCGACATCGGCGCCTCAGGCCTGGGCCAGGGTGGCGATCGCGCGCTCGACCTGGCGATACGCCAGGCCGGGCCGGGTGACGTCCCCACCCGCCACCACCACGATCGACCGACCGTGCCCGACCTCCTCGGGCTGGATGACCACGATCGTGCGCCCGGAGCGCACCACCGCGCTCCGGAACACGGCGCCGGATCCCGCCGCTTTCCGCATGACGGCCTGGAGATCCTGCGCGAACGCTCCCACCGCCGGCACGTCGACGCCCGACGGCAGGAAGAAGAAGAACGTCGTCTCGCCTTCGGTGTCCCGCAGGACCGATGCGGTGACCGCTCCGAAGGCGGTAAGGCTGGATGCGTGCGCCGAAGCGGCCGGGGACACCGCGGTTGCGACCAGAGTTCCCGCGCGGTCGCACCCGGCGGATGCCGAGGACACGGATGCACCCCGGTCACCGTCGACCGCACGCCGGCACAGCATCTCCAGCAGCGCCAACGCCCCGCCTCGTCGCACTGCGGCGGCGAGCACGGGGCCTCGCGCGGGGCCGAGCGGCGTGAGGACCAGGGCCGTCTCGGCACCCCGGAGGGTGAGTTGATCGATGGCCCACGGCGCCCGCCCCTCGGTCAGAAGCGGGAGGGCCAGCCCCGTCGCGGCCCCTGCAAGCTCACCCGATACCGCGGGAGCGACGAACGCGTACACCTTCACGCCTTCCATTGATTGCACGGTGGCCTCGAAGGGCGCGACCCGCGTCAGCAGTCCAGCGATCTGCCGAAGCCGGCTCGACGATTCCGGATCGAGCCCGTGAGCGAGCGGTCCGGGCTCTGACGGAACCGTCACGTCGTCCCAGCGGTGCCTCGGCTCGGCGGGCGAGGTGGCCGCCAGGGGCGGAGTAGCCGACCGGGGTTCGGAATCGTTCCACCGACCGACTGGACGCGGCTCGGATGGGTCGACGCTGACGCCGGCCGCTCCGTGGACGATGGGTGCCGGCTCGGTCCCTGCCGCGGCCGGCGTCACGACCGGCTCCGGAAGCACCGTGGGCTCCTCCGTCGGCACCAATTCCGGCCTGGCCGGTGCGGAGGCCTCCACCGCCGACTGACCGTCGTGGCTCTCTGCCGCCTTTACCTGAGACTGGCTCGCTTCATCGTGGGAAATGACGTCTCCGGCCGCCTCGGACGATTTCACGGTCTCCGGCTCCCGGTAGTCCACGCGGGCGAACGTCTCGACAGCGAGCGGCTCGGCGATCGGCGTGGATTCCGGGACCTCGACGCTCGGACCCGGCTCCGCCGCGACGTCCGCGTCGACGGCAACGGGGGACGCCGGAGATCCGAGCAAGGGGGACGGCGGCGGCTCCGCAGGGGTCACCGGTGAAGCGACAGGCGCCGATGTGGCGGCAGAAACCGCCTCGGGTGACGGATCCGAGACCAGAGGCTGGAAGGGCGCCGGGAAGCTCTCGAGCCCGCTGACGTCCGCCGCGGGACCCGTGTTGGCGAAGAGGTCGGCAGATAGTTGACGAACGACCTCATCGAGCGGCAGCTGCAACCCGTGCGGCAGGCGCGACGCCATCTCGGCATCGGAGATGATCATCAGGTCGTGCGGAAACTGGGGCGCCACCACCTCCCAGCCCACGCGGACGAGCCCTTCGCCGAGCTGGGGCAGGACCTTCGAGAGCGGGACCAGCAGCACCCCCGGGGCATGCATCCGGGCCGAGACCTGCGCCCAGGGCTCTCTGAACGCTTCGGCCGGGATCTCAGCTTCCAGTCGCGCCAGCGAGATCTGCACGGTGGCCTCGCGAAACTCTGGAGCCGGATTGGAGGCAGCCTCTGCGGCTGAGGTCGGTCCCGGAACGGGATGGATCGTCGGCGGAGGCACGACCGGAGCAGCCGCCGTGATCGGTGCGGCCGCCGCGGCCTCGATACTCACCGCAGGAGCGGGAACGCTCGGCTCGTCCACATAGGACGGCGGCTCGGGAGCGATCGGTGCCGGCGTGGGCCGGGCAAGGCTTGGGCGAGCAGCGGGCGCGACCTGCGACGCGATGCGAGCGGGCACAACATCGGGAGCACTCGGGCCCGCCGAGGGGCCGGGCGGGACAGGCGGCGCGGACGGGATCGGCGCGGCGGCCGGGACGGGCGGCGCGGCCGGGGCCGCGTCGTCCACGGGATGGAACGGCACCGGAATCCGATCCAGACCCGGCACCTCGACCTCCGGCCTGTCCGCGACGAACAAATCCTGCGGCAGCTGGCTCACCACCTCGTCCAGCGGAAGGCGAAGCCCCTCAGCCAGATGCTCGGTGATCTCGTCCCGGCTGAGCCCGATCAGGTGGGCCGGGAACTGGTCGACGATGTCGTTCCAGGCGACCCGAGCCACGCCCTCGGAGAGCTGGGTCACGACAAGGTCACCCGGGATCAGGAGGTAGCCCGGCTGCCGCAGGTTCGCCGCGACCTCGTCCTCCGGCGCCAGGAATGTGCCGGGGGGCAGCTGATCCATGATCCGGTTGAGCGCGATCCGAATGACGGCGTCGGATTGACGAGGAGCGGGCCGGCGCGCTTCCATGTCCCGGCGTCGCTCGGCTCTTGCGGCCGCACGCCGCCGCCGGATCTCATCCCCCGATTCGATGTCCACGGCGGACACCGTCGTGGTGACCGGCGCAGGCGCCGGCGCGGCCGGAGCGACGGGCACGGCAGGCGTAGGCTCGGGAGCCACCTCGACGCGCGCCGGCGTCGGTCCCTCGCTGGCGGTGATCCGGTCGTCAACCGGGGCCGGCTGCACCGGACGCCCCGTGCCGCGGACGCGGGTGGCGCCCGCGGCCCTCGCGGCGGCCAGGCGCTCCCGAGCGGACGGGCGCCGGGCTCGAAGCAGATCACGAAGCGGTACGAGCAGCAGGACGAGCCCGATCAGCTCGGGCAGCGGCGGAGGCACCACCCACGGGAGCGGACGGCCCGCCAGGGTCGGGTCCAGAAAGGCCGAAATGGGCGCGCGGGCGAACGTCAGCGCGGTGTGGAGACCGCTCAGGACCGCAGTCCCGATCAGCCAGCCCAGCGGCGTCGGCCAGCGGACCATGAGCAGCACCAGCAGCCCATAGGCGATCGGAGGCGCGACCGCAACGCCCCACGAAGGCAACGGCACTTCGAGCTGCAGCGGAACCAGCGTGAGGCCATAGAGCAGGCCAACGTAGGCGGCCAGTCCCAGCACCACCATCAGCCAGGATGACAGCCGCCGCGCGCTCGAATCGTAGGACGTTCTCATGGAAAGAGCCTCAAAGCCCCCGGACCAGGTCCGGAAGGGCCTTCTTCACGTGGTAGCGGACCTTGCCGAGGACCGCGGGGTCGTCGAGCACGACGGCGAGCATGGCGTCGTCACCCACCACGTTCAGCAGGACGACACCCGTCTCGTACTCCAGAATGATGCTCTGCACACGGCCCTGTTTGAGCGCCTCGCCCACACCGCCGGTGGCGTCCACCAGGCACGAGGCCAGGGCACCCGTGAGGCCCGCCTCGGGTAGGAGCCCGCCGGCGGCCTCCATGAGGGCACCCTCTCGGTCCATCAGAGCGGTCAGCGACACGCCCGGCACGCCGGCCACGCTTTCCAACACGGCCTTCAGATCCGCCGGCGCCTCCGGGGCGGTCGGGATGGGCGCCGCGGCAACGGGCGCGGCCGGCGCGGCTGCCATGACCGGTTGCGTCGGTACGCCCCGCGAGCCCGCAACGGTGGAGGGGGATGCCTCGGCGGACATGGGAGCCGGTATCGAAGACGATTTCGAACCCGGAGGTGACGGCGAGACGGCCGGCACCGACTTCGTCTGGGCGCCCAGGAGGCTGTCGATCCGCTGCAGCAGCTCCTCGGCTGCGAACGGCTTCCGCATCACGTCGTCCGATCGAACCTTGGCCGCGCGCTCGAGTACCGTGCCGTTGACGATGCCGGAGATCAGGAGCACCGGAGTCTGCGAGAGCGTCGGATGCTTCTTGACGAAATCGCAGATCTGGTAGCCGTCCATGTCCGGCATGATCACGTCGCAGACGACGAGGTCCGGCACATTGCGTCCGATCTGCTCGAGTGCCTCGTTCCCGGACGCGGCCGACAACACCTCGATGCGTCGTGACTCGAGCGCCCGCTGCACCACCTTGCGGACACTCAGGCTGTCGTCGACCACCAGTACCTTGGGCATGACCTAGACGTCTCCCGTCCGCCTCACGCGCGCCGCCTCGCGGCCGCCGCCGGCATGCTCACTCGTTTCGTCGATCTCCTGGGCCACACTCAGGAGGAGCTGCTCCACGTTGCGCGAGATGGTTCGGGGACGGCCCGCGATCGCCTCCCGGTCCGCGCGGTTGAAGCAGAACCGCGCCTCGCCTTCCCGCTGGGACGCCGCCACCATGGCGGCGAAGGCCGGCTCCCCCGAATGCCCCGAGAACTCCGCGTGCACCACTCGGCCCGCCTCGAACAGAATCAGGCCTTCCCCCTTCGAGAAGGACAGCACGAGCTCGCCCGTCTTGACCCCGAGGGAGATGACCTGAGTGAGCTCGGTCAGATCCATCACGCCGAGCGAGCCCTGGAAGCTGCTCCGGGATGGCGCCTCGGTCGAAGGCTTGGCCGGTGGCACCGCCGGCGCCGGCGCCACGCCGGCGGGGACCGGCGGGGGCGACATCGGCTCGGCGCTGCGAGCCGGCATCTTCACCGGCGCCTTGGCGACGGGCGCCGCCGGTTCCGGGCGGGGCGTCGGGATCGGCGTGACCGACTCGTCACCCAGCAGCTCGCGGATTCGCCGCATGACCGTGTCCAGCGAGAAGTCTCCGGTCACCGTCATGTCCACGCCGGCCTCGGTGGCGGCAAGCGCGATCGGTCGATCGCGGCCGGCCAGGAGCAAGAACGGGGTGTCCTTGGTGGCCGGGTCGCGCCGGACCATCGTGAACAGCTCGTAGCCGTCCATGTCCTGCACCTTCGCGTAGCTCACGATGAGGTCCGGCTGCTCCCACTCCAGCATGGTCAAGGCGAACGATCCGCTGGTGGCCACCGCGGCCTCATAGCCGGCCTCGGTCAGCGCGTGAGCCAGGGCCGCGCGGCTGTCCTGGTTGGCGTCCACCACGAGTACCTTCGCGCCGGCCACGGGCTACCCTTTCATCCCGAGCCGGCCGCTCATCGCGATCGTCCCGGCGGACGCGTCGGCCACCGACTCCACGAGCCCGACGAAGCTCTGCTCCTCGACCGGCTTGGTCACGTAGTGCTGGATGCCGAGCCGGCGGGCCAGCTCCACGTGCTTGGCCCCGGCCCGCGTGGTCAGCACGATCACCGGGACGTCGCGGGTCGTGCTGCGCCGGCGGAGGTCCTCGATCAGCGCGTAGCCGTTCAGGCGCGGCATCTCCAGATCGGTGATGACGAGGTCGACCGGCTGCTCGGTGAGGCGCTGAAGGGCGTCCTGTCCGTCGATCGCGGTGACGACGCGAAACCCGGCCTTCTCCAGCATCTGCCCCACGAATTTCCGGATGCTCACCGAGTCGTCCACGAGCAGGATGCGCGGCCGCTCGGTCGTGATCTCGACCGGCGATTCCTCTCGCGTGGTCGGCGCCGTGGACATCAGCGCCTCGGTCGCCACCTCGCGCAGCATGGTCGGATCGATCAGGAGGATTACCCGCCCCTCACCGGAGATCGTCGCGCCGGAGTACGGGCCGACCCCCTCCAGGAAGGCGCCAAGGCTCTTGATGACGATCTCCTCCTTGCCGAGGAGCTCGTCGACCAGCACTCCGAACGGCCGGCCGCCGCCACGCAGCACCACCATCGGCAGCCGCGCGGCCGGAGGTGCCCCCCGAAGCCCGAGCACCTGGTCGAGCCGCAGCACGTCGATGGTCTGATCGTCCAGACGGACGGTCTCACGCCCATTCGCCCGCACGATCTCGGACGGTGTCACCGGGCGCATCACACTGACCGCGGTCAGCGGAAAGGCGATGACGTGGGAGGCGCATCGGACCATGAGGGCGTCCGCGATCGCCACTGTGAGCGGCAGCCTGAGCACGAAGCGAGTCATCCGCCCCGGCTCGGTCTCGACGTGGATCTCCCCGTTGAGTCGGCTCACGTTGGTCCGTACCACGTCCAGGCCGACGCCCCGACCCGAGGTCCGGGTGACCGCGGAGGCGGTGCTGAAACCGGTCACGAAGATCAGGTTCAGGGCGTCTCGATCCGACAGCGCCGCGGCGTCGGGCGCCGTGAGCAGCCCCCGCTCCACCGCGTGTCGTCGCAGCCGGTCCGCGTCGATGCCGCGACCGTCGTCCTCCACCTCTACCAGGACGAACCCGCCGGCCTGGGAGGCGGTGAGGGTCAGGCGTCCCTCGGTCGGCTTGCCGGCCCGCTCCCGTTCGGCGGGGCTCTCGATGCCGTGGTCGATCGCGTTCTGGATCAGGTGCAGCAGCGGATCCGCGACTTGCTCGATCACGCTGTTGTCCACTTCAGCGGTCTCACCGTGCACCGTGAGTGCCACCACCTTGCCGGTAGCGCGGGCCGCCTCTCGCACCTGCTGGGCCACCCGCGTGAAGAGCCGTCCGATCGAGACCATGCGGGCGCGCGTGATGTCCTTGCGGAGCGCCGCGATCAGACGCTGCAGCTGGGCCGTGTCCTCGCGCACGGCGCGCAGGAGCGTCGCATGCTGGCTCTGCACCTCACCCATATCCGCCGACATCTCGGCCACGCTGCGGGCCAGGATGTTGACATCGTCGTAGCGATCGAATTCCAGGTCGGCGAACAGATCGGAGAGATCACGGACGCTGTCGCCCCCCGGCCCGCTCTCCGCCGCGCGCGGCGGACGCGTCAGGGGATGGCGGCGAAACTCGAACTCACGGCCGATCTGCCCGAGCCGGCTGCGGCTCGCGATGAGGAGCTGGCTCACCTGATCCAGCTGGACCAGGCGTTGATCGAGGCGGCTGCGGACGATCATGAGCTCGCCGACCAGGTTCATGAGGCCGTCCAGCCGCTCCACCGGCACCCGGATACTGGGTCCGCTGGGCGCGCCGGCCGGTTGCGGGGCTGGCCGGGGCAGCGCCTCCAGGCGCTCGAGGAACTCCGGGCGGTCGAATCCCGCCCAGACCGGCGCGACGGGAGCCACGTCCAGGTGAGGGGTTGCCGCGATCAGGGGCTCGGAGGAGGTCACCGGCAGGGCCGGCTCTGCCTCGGCTGAGCCGGCGTCGCGCGCATCCGAACCAATGGCCGGCAGGGCAGTGTCGGCGAGAGCGGAAGCCATGATGGCCCGGAGATCCTGGGTGGCGCCGTCCAGGGCGAGCGCGATGTCATCGGAAACCACCCCGCCACTTTGGAGGACCTGCTTCATCGCACTGGTCCCGACGAACAGAGCCTCGGTCACCGCCGAGCTCAGCGAGAGCCGGTGCTCCCGGATCGCTCCCAGCAGATCCTCGATCTGATGAGCCGCGTCCCCGATCGGTGTGCAGCCCACCGTGTACGCCGCGCCCTTGAGCGTGTGCACCGAACGAAACACGGTGGCCAGGGTCTCGTCATCACGGGCGCCGGCCTCGATGGCCAGCAGCGCGGTGGTCATCACGTCGAGATGCTCGCTCGCCTCGGGCAAGAAGTACTCGAGCATCTCGCGCCCGTCCCGAAAGAATCGGTCCAGCGCGGCCGCGACGGGGGAGCGCGGCGCGGAGGGTGCGCTTTCGATGGCCTGCGGGGCGGCCAGGACACGGTCGGGTGAGAAGAAGAACGGGTAGCGAGCCTTGAACTCGCCGATCCGCGCGGAATCCTCGACTCCCGCCGCGCTGATCCCGTCGAACAACTCCTTGAGCACCGTCACCATCTCACCCAGGAACGCGGCCCCGCGCGTCCGTTCCTCGCGGGAGGCCCCGGGGGCGTGATCCAGCAGGCGCTCCGCTGCCGCGGCCAGCTCCGACACACCAGAAAATCCGTAGAGCGCCGCCGACCCCTTCAGCCGATGGGCCAGCACCACCAGCGGCGTCATCACCCCCTTCGCCGGCGGCTCGGGCGCGGCCAGCCCGACCAGGCCCTCTTCCAGGGCCCCGGCGGTATCCCAGGCCTCCATGAGGAAGATGCCCAGCAGCAGCTCCCGGTCGCGGCGTTCGGCCATGCGCGGCTCAGCTCCCCAGCTTGAACCGGGACAGCTTGAGTGTGAGCTCCTCGGCCAGCCGGGCCAGCTGCTCCACGTTGGCGCGACTCTGCTGCACGTTCTGCTCGGTCTTCACCGCGGCGCCCGCGATCGCCTCCACCGCGCTGGCCATCGCCTCCGCCCCGCGCACCTGCTCCTGCGACGCCCGCGAGATCTCGGCTGCGAGCTCCGCGGATGAGTGCGAGATCTTGCCGATCTCCCGCAGCGCCTCCTCGGCCCGCTGGCTCACCTCGTAGCCCGACTCCACCTCGCGCGTCCCGGACTCCATCGCGACCACCGCTTCGTGGGTCTCCACCTGGACGCCCTTGATCAAGGCCCCGATGTCGCGAGTGGCCTGGGTGGCGCGCTCGGCCAGCTTCCGGACCTCGTCGGCGACCACCGAAAAGCGCAGGCCCGCCTCACCAGCGCCCGCCGCCTCGATGGACGCGTTGAGGGCGAGCAGGTGGGTCTGGGCCGCGATGTCCTGAATGGTATTCACGATGTCGGAGATCTCGAGTGACCGATCACCCAGCGACTTGATCTTCTTGGCGATCGTCTGCACCTCACCGCGGATCTGCTGCATGCTGGCCAGGCTGTCCCGCACCGCGTCCCCGCCCTTGCTGGACGCCTCGAGCACCTGGTGGGCGGCGCGGGCGCTCTCGTCCGCGCTCGAGGCGACGTGGCGAATCGAGGTCATCACCTCGGAGACCGAGCGGGTCACACTGGCCGCGTCGCGGGCCTGCGCCTGCGCCGCCACGGACAGCTCGCCGGCCAGCTTGATCGTGTCCTGCGAGCCGGCGCTGACTCTCAAGGCCGTCTGGCGCACGTCGCCGATGACGGCGGCAATCTCCTCCACCATCAGGTTGATCGCATCGACCACGTTGCCGAGGACGTCCCAGGTCACCTCACCGCGGCGCGTGAGATCCCCCTTGCCGATCTCGACGACGGTGTCGAGGAACTTGATGATGTTCTGTTGCAGGTCCTCACGCTTGCGCCGCTCCTCGTCGCGGTCGGCCTGGGTCTGCACCAGCTCTCGCAACCGCACGATGGACTCGTTGAAGGTGAGCGCCATCTGGCCGATCTCGTCCCGAGACATGACCGGCACGAGCTCGGAGAGGTCGCCGCGGCCGACCCGCTCCGCCCCGGCCATCAGCGCGTTCACCGGTCGCGTGATGCGCTGGGCGAAGATCACCGAAGCGAGCAGCGCCGCCGCCGCGATGCCGCCGAAGATCAGCAACAGGGAGTTGCCGGCCTGGAGCGCGGTGGCGGTGATGACCTCCCTGTCCATGCCCACCCGTACCGTGCCGAGCTTGCCGGCGCGCACCGGCATCCCGACGTCGATGACGTCCCGCTGCCGGCCGCTACGCGGATCCGTGTAGCGGACCTGCTGCGCCTGGGGCCGCGTCGCGTGGCCGGGGATCGCGTTCTGCTCCACGAGGCCATCGGGCACCACCGAGCCCAGGGTGTGCGCCAGGAAGCGGCCCTGGGGGTCGTAGACCAGCACGTACGCGACGCCGGTGACCCGCGCGAACTCGTCGGCCCGAGCCTGGACCATCGATGCGTCCCGGCTCGCGATCAGGTCGGGCACGGAGCCGGCCAGGCTGGTCGCGATGACGCCACCCTTGTCGGTGAATTCTGTCGTCAAGGTGTCCTGGAGCGAGCGGTACGCCACCATCCAGCTCACCACCGCCAGCGAGATCAGGACCACGGCCATGAAGACGGTGATCTTGGCCAGCAGGCCGAAGCGGACCCCGGACACCGGACTCGTCGCGGTCGCTGCCTCACCCGCCGGTGGGTCGGTCCGCTTCTCGGCCCGCCCCCGCCGCCACATCTGCTTCACGTCACTCATCGCCATCGCTCGGTCCTCGATGACGACACCGACCGATCAGCGTGGGGGGCTCTGTGACGTCGGCTCATGCCGCGTTCCTGGCGTTGCCGGCCGAGCCCGTCCGGAGCTCCGCGAGCAAGCGTCCCACGTCCAGCAAAGGCAGGGTCTCCCCGACCCAGCTGACCCAGCCGGTCACGAAACGATGCGGAACTCGATCCCCGGGGGCGTCGGGCGTATCAGGCGGAAGCACGGCCTCGAAGGGCTCGAGTCCCAGGACCGCCTCCACCGCGACCGCGGCGAGGAGCGGGCCGTCGCGAAGCACCAGGGTCCGCACGCTCCGCGGAGCGCGAAGGGCCGAACGGCCGAGCAGCGGCGCCACGTCGACGATCGGCACCACGGTGCCGCGGAGGTTGGCGACACCCACCAGGTAGCGGGGCGCCCGCGGCACCGGAGTCATTTCATCGAACAGCGCGACTTCCCGCGCGCTCCGCACATCCACCGCCAGCCGCGCGCCCGAGACGCTGAACAGGCAGGCGCGGACAGCCGGCGCCTGCTCCGCGCCAACGGCAGGAGGGGACACGCGATCATCCGGGTGGGTCATCGTGGGCTACTTGACGAATTGGCGGACGACGCCGAGGAGCTGCTCCGCGGTGAACGGCTTCGCCAGGTAGTCGGCCGCTCCCTGGCGCTGCCCCCAGAGGCGGTCGCTCTCCTGGTTCTTCGAGCTGACGAACACGACCGGGGTGTCCTTGGTTCGAGGGTCGCGGCGGATGCCCCGCAGAACCTCGTAGCCGTTTCGCTTCGGCATCACGATGTCGAGCAGGAGCACGTCAGGCCGCTCCTCCACCACGTGCTCCTCAAGCCGTTCGCCGTCCTGATAGGAGATCACCTGATGGCCGGCCGCTTTCAGGATGCTCTCCATCATCTTGAGCTCCGACACCGCGTCGTCCACGACCATCACCTTTCCCACTCGATCGTCCTCCGCCTCGGGCGTTGCTTTCCCTTCGAGAGCCCCACCCGCAGCAGCGAGAGCCTGAGGGGTCTTCGCAAGGGGGGTGCATCTACTGCAAGGCCCCTACCAACCCAGGTTTTCTGCCGGGTTGCGAGGCATATGCAAACGACGCGAGGACTTCTTGTGGATTCAAGGCTTTCGGGCCGCCGACCCCGTTTTTCGGCCCGCCAGGCGAGGTTCTGACGTGCCGTGGACGTTCGCTCGGTGACGCGCACTGTCAGGCCCGGTGCCCCTGACCGTCGACCGCCGCGAGGCGGCAGCCGTCTCGTAGGCCATCGCCCGTGACGAGAAATGGTCCGGCGCCGGGCCGGCTTGCGATGGTGGGGGCCGTATGCTAGCGTAGGCCTGCGTTTTTATGGAACTCCCACCTGCCGTCCTGCAGCCGCTCACCTGACAAGGAGACCTGGGTTTATGGCCGAGTCCACGCTCCATCTCACCGAAACCAGCTTCGACGCCGAACTGGGCAAGCACAGCGGGCTCATGATGGTCGACTTCTGGGCCGAGTGGTGTGCCCCCTGCCGGGCGATCGCCCCGACGCTCGAGGAGCTGGTGCGCGAGAGCAACGGCAGCGTGAAGCTGGCGAAGGTGAACGTGGACGAGCAGCCGGCCCTCGCCGCCCGGTACGGAATCCGCTCGATCCCGACCATCCTGTTCGTCAAGGGGGGGCAGGTCCTCGACCAGGTGATCGGCGCGGTGCCGAAGGCCCAGCTGAAGAAGAAGCTGGACGCCAACAGCTGAGCGGGTTCATGTCGACGGTGGGGCCCGGCCTACCCCCGCTCTCACCGACGCGCGAGGAGTTCCGTGCCCTGGCCGGACGGGGCAACCTGATCCCGATCTTCGCCGAGCTGGCCGCGGATCTCGATACACCCCTGTCCGCATTCCTGCGGCTCCGGCCCGGCCCGTACGCCTTCCTGCTCGAGTCGGTGGAGGGCGGCGAGAAGTGGGCACGCTATTCGTTCCTGGGCAGCGACCCGCACCTGATCTTCACCGCGAAGGACAACCGGGTCAGCGTCCGGCGCGCCGACGGGACCACCGAGCTCCTGGCCGGCCGGGATCCGTTCAACTGCCTCCGCGGCCTCCTTGCCCAGTTCAAGCCGGTTCCGGTGCCGGGGCTGCCCCGTTTCCAGGGCGGTGCGGTGGGCTTCCTCTCCTACGACATGATCCGCCACGTCGAGCGGCTCCCGTCCCTGGCCAAGGACGACCAGAAGCTGCCGGATGCGGTGTTCATGTTCACGGACACGCTGCTGGTGTTCGACAACCTCCGCCATCGGCTGCTGGTGATCGCCAACGCCCACGTCGACAAGACGGACCCCGCGTCACTGGATCGGGCCTACGACGCGGCCGCGGTGAAGATCGGCATGCTGCTCGGGAACTTGCGGCGGCCGGCCCGCTCACCCGCGCCGCTGACCCTGCCTCCCCTCGATTCGCTGGCGGCTCTCGGGGACGAGGGCTTCACGTCGACCATGGATCAGGCCACGTTCATGGACGGCGTGCGTCGGGCCAAGGAGTTCATCGCCGCCGGGGACGCCTACCAGATCGTGATCTCGCGCCGCCTGGACACCGAGCTGCGCACGGACCCGTTCACGCTCTATCGGGCGCTGCGCACGGTGAACCCGTCGCCGTACCTCTTCTTCCTCCGCCTGGGCAAGACCAGCATCGTCGGCTCGTCGCCGGAAGTGCTCGTCCGCATGGAGGACGATCGGGTGGAGGAGCGCCCCATCGCGGGCACCCATCCCCGCGGCCGGAACGAGGAGGAGGACGCCCGGCTGGCGAGCGAGATGCGCTCGGACCCCAAGGAGCGGGCCGAGCACGTGATGCTGGTCGATCTCGGCCGCAACGACGTCGGCCGGGTCAGCCGGATCGGGTCGGTCGAGGTCTCGGAGTTCATGGTGGTCGAGCGCTACTCGCACGTGATGCATCTGGTCAGCCACGTGCGCGGCCGGCTCGAGCCGGGCAAGGACGCGTTCGACGTGCTGGCGGCCTGCTTCCCGGCCGGCACTCTCACCGGGGCGCCCAAGATCCGGGCGATGGAGATCATCGAGGAGCTCGAGCCCACACGCCGCGGACCGTACGGCGGCGCGGTGGGCTACATCTCGTATTCGGGCAATCTCGATTCGTGCATCACCATCCGCACGGTGGTGTGTCACGGGCGCCGGGCCTCCATCCAGGTGGGCGCGGGGATCGTGGCCGACTCCGACCCGAAGACCGAGTGGCTCGAGACGTGCTCCAAGGCGCGGGGAATGATCCTCGCCCTGCGAATCGCCTCCCAGGAATCAGGCCGATGATCCTGGTGCTCGACAACTACGATTCGTTCACCTACAACCTCGTGCAGTACATGGGCGAGCTGGGCGCCACCCTGCACGTCGCGCGCAACGACGCCCTCACCGTCGACGACGTGGAAGCCCTCGCCCCCGACGCGATCGTGATCTCCCCCGGGCCGGGCAATCCCGACGGGGCCGGCATCTCGCTCGGGCTCATCGAGCGCTTCCACGCCCGGGTGCCGATCCTGGGGGTGTGCCTCGGCCACCAGGCCATCGGCCAGGCGTTCGGCGGCACCGTCGCTCGCGCCGGCCGTCAGATGCACGGCAAGACCTCGACCATCTCGCACGACGGACGAGGCGTCTTCCGGGGCCTGCCCAACAACTTCGAGGCGACGCGATACCATTCGCTCGTGGTCCTGGAGGCCGGGCTCCCGGCCGACCTGGAGATCTCCGCGCGGGCGGAAGACGGCGAGATCATGGGCCTGCGCCACCGGCGCTATCCCGTCGAGGGCGTGCAGTTCCACCCCGAGTCGATCCTGACGACCCAGGGCAAGGCGCTGCTGGCGAACTTCCTCGAGCTCAGCTCCGTCGCCGCCACCGCATGAGGGCATCCGAGCCACCCGAACGGGTGGGTCTGGGCCGACTGGGTGAGCGCGGGCTGATCCGCCGCATCAGGCGGAGCGAAGCGGCGACCGGCCGCGCGGACGGTCTCGAGGTGGGAATCGGCGACGACACCGCGGTGATGACCGTGCCGCCCGGCCACCGCCTCCTCGCCACCACCGACCTGCTGATCGAGAACGTGCACTTCCGTACCCGCTCCGCCGCTCCCGCCGACATCGGCTGGAAAGCCCTCGCGGTCAATCTCTCGGACATCGCCGCCATGGGCGGCATCCCGCGGTGGGCCCTGGTGGCGCTCGCGGTTCCGGCGAGTACCGAGCCCGAGGCGATCGACGCCTTCTACGCGGGCATGGCCGCCGCCGGCGCGCCCCACGGGGTGACCGTGGTCGGCGGCGACACCTCGGCGTCACCCAGCGGCTGGATGGTGAACGTCACGCTCCTCGGCGTGCATCCGGGCGCGCCCCGCCTCCGGTCCCACGCCCGCCCCGGGGACGCGGTGGCGGTCACCGGGCGGCTCGGCGGCTCCGGGGCCGGCCTCCACGCCCTCGAAATCGGAGCGGACCAGGCGCGGGCGGCCGGCCTCGCGCCCGGGCCGCTGGCCGAGATCATCGCGAGCCATCTGCGGCCGCAGGCCCGGGTGGCCGAGGGGCGCTGGCTGGGCGAGGCGGTCGGGGTCCACGCGATGATGGACTGCTCCGACGGCCTCGCCACCGACCTGGAACACATCTGCCGGGAGAGCGGAGTGGGGGCTCGGGTCCGACTCGACGACGTCCCGATCGCCGTCGCGGCCCGCGCCGCGGGCGAGGCGCTCGGAGTCGACCCGCGCGACTGGGCGGTGGGAGGCGGCGAGGACTACGAGCTCCTGTTGACCTGCGAGCCGGACGCGGCCACCCGGCTGGCGGATGGGCTGGGGGCGGCGACCGGAACGGCGCTCACCGTCATCGGGCGGATCGAGGGACCGGCGGGCGCGGTGGTGTTCGTCGACGCGGCCGGCCAACCGGTCACGGTGCGGAGTGGCTACCAGCACTTCCAGGACTAGCGAACGTGGATAGCCGGATCGTTCCCGAGCTGATCGGGCTCGGCGTGCTGCTCCTGCTCTCGGCGATGCTCTCCGGCGCGGAAGCCGCGTACTTCTCTCTGGGCCGCACCCGGCTTCGGGAGCTGGCCGAGCAGCAGGGCCAGCAGCCCGGACCGCTGGCCCCGCTGCTGGCCCAGCCCCACGAGCTGCTGGTGACCTTACTGGTCGGCATCACGGTGGTCAACATCGGCGCCTCCGCGCTGGCCGCCGCGATCGCCGAGCAGATCTTCGGCTCCGGAGGCCTCGGCATCGCCATCGCGGGCATGATCTTCCTCCTCACCGTGTTCGGGGAGGTGCTCCCGATGACTTTGGCGGTCGAGCACCCGCTGCACTACGCGGCGTGGGTCAACCGGCCGGTGGCGTGGCTCTCGGTCCTGCTCACGCCCATCCGAGCCGGGCTGGGCGCCCTGACCGCGATCACCCTTCGCGTGGTCGGCTCCGAGCGCCAGCCGGGCCGGCCCGAGATCTCGGAAGAGGAGCTGCGGACGCTGGTCGACGTGGGGGCGCGCGAGGGCGTGGTGGAGCGCAGCGAGCGCGAGATGATCCATCGCGTGTTCGAGCTCGAAGACACCCTGGTCCGGGAGGTCATGGTCCCGCGCCCGGACATGTTCTGCCTCGACGTCGCCACCGAGCCCGAGCTCGTCCTCCCCCAGCTGCGCGAGCAGCTCCACTCGCGGGTCCCGGTCTATGAGGACACCGTGGACCAGATCGTGGGGGTCCTCTACACGAAGGACCTCCTGCCCTACCTCCACGGGCTGCCCGCCGACTTCGATCTCCGCCCGCATCTGCACCCACCCTACTTCGTGCCGGAGTCCAAGCGGGCCGACGCGCTGCTGCGGGAGTTCCAGGCCAAGAAGCTCCACCTCGCCATCGTGGTCGACGAGTACGGCGGCACCGCCGGGCTGGTGACCCTGGAAGATCTCCTCGAGGAGCTGGTGGGCGAGATCCGCGACGAGTACGACGAGGACGAGCGCCTGATCCAGCGGGTGACCCCGCAGACGTTCCGGGTGTCCGGGCGGCTGCCGATCGACGAGCTGAACGCGGCCACCGGGCTCCAGATCTCCAACGAGGCCTTCGACACCGTCGGCGGCTGGGTGCTCGATCTGTTCGGGCGCGTGCCCCACAAGGGCGAGAAGAAGGAGTCGGATGGGGTGCGGGTCGCGGTGGAGAAGGTGGAACGCACCCGCGTGCTGGAGGTCCTGGTCACCCTGCCCGACGTCACGACGCACGGCGAGGCCGCGTGATCTACGTCTGGATCATCGGGTCCGCCCTGCTGGTGACCGCGCTCTTCTCGGCGGCCGAGATGGCGTTCATCGCGGCCAACCGGCTCCGCCTGCGCCACCTGGCCGAGGGCGGCAACCGCACCGCGGTTCGCTATCTGGAGGCGTTTCGCAGTCCGGAGCGCCTGCTCTCCACCGCCATGATGGGCGTGACCATCGCCCACATCACCGCGTCCTCGGTGGCCACCTGGGCCCTGCTCCCCTGGGTGGGCGGCATCGCGGCGATCCTGGTCACCGCCACGCTCACCCCCATCATGCTGATCTTCGGCGAGGTGATCCCGAAAGCCATCGCCCGGGAGCGCGCCACCGCGCTGATCCTCTGGCTCTTCCCGGTGATCGAGACGCTCGGAAAGGTGCTGACGCCGCTCACCTGGGGCGCCAACGCCATGGTGGGCTGGGCCCTCGCCCTGATCGGGCGCGAGCGGACCAGCACCCGTCAATTCGTCTCGCGCGAGGAGCTGAAGCTCCTGCTCCAGATGGAACCCGAGGAAGCCGACGTCACCGTGACCGAGGCGGAGATGATCGACAAGATCTTCGATCTCGGCGAGACCGCGGTGCGGGAGGTGATGGTGCCGCTGGTGGACGTGGCCGCGCTGCCCGAGACCGCCTCGGGCGCCGACGCGGTCCGCCTCATCCAGGAGCGCGGCTTCTCCCGCATCCCGGTGTTCACCGACAAGGTCTTCAACATCACGGGCGTGGTGACCGCCATGGATCTGCTGCGTCACGGCAACGGGGCGGCCAGCGTGCGGGAGCTGATGAGGCCGGCCACCTATGTTCCGGAGACCAAGCACATCGACGACCTGCTGCGGGAGATGCAGAAGAACCGGGTGCAGCTGGCGGTGGTGGTCGACGAGTACGGCGGCGCGGTCGGCATCGTCACCGTCGAGGACATCGTCGAGGAGGTGGTGGGGGACATCCGGGACGAGCACGATCGCACGCCCGAGGCCGTCGAGCGCCTCCCCGACGGAAGCTACCGGGTGGCGGGCCGGACCCGGCTCGAGGAGCTGAACGACGCGCTCGATTGGGATCTGCCGAAGGGCGACTTCGAGACGGTGGCCGGCCTGATCCTGGCCACCCTGCACCGGATCCCCCTGGTCGGCGAGGTCTTCCGGGTCCGCGGCTACACCGTGACCGTGCTCGAGGCCGACAAGCGCCGGGTCCTGTCCGTTCGCATCACTCCCGACAAGAAGCCCGCCGCTCCTCCGCCTGAGACCGGCGGGCGGGACCCCGGGCAAAAGTCGGCCGGAAGCGGTACAGTCTAGCCGAATCGCAGCGCAACCCTATTCACCATTCACGACCAGGAAAGGACAGCGCGATGGCGGGCAAGATGGTCGAGTTCCCGAGCAACGGGCACACCGCAAAGGGCTATCTCGCGACCCCGGCCGCGGGCAAGGGGCCCGGCGTGATCGTGATCCAGGAGTGGTGGGGGCTGGTCGGCCACATCAAGAGCGTGGCAGACCGCTTCGCGGCGGCCGGCTTCTCAGCGCTCGCGCCCGACCTCTACCACGGCGAGACCGCCAGCGAGCCCGACGCGGCCGGCAAGCTGTTCATGGCCCTCAACATCGAGCGAGCCGAGAAGGACCTCTCCGGCGCCGCCAAGTACCTCGCCGGTCACTCCTCGACCGCCAAGCTGGGCGCGGTGGGGTTCTGCATGGGCGGCCAGCTCGCCCTGTTCGCCGCGTGCACCAACCCGAGCGTGGGGCCGGTGGTGGATTTCTACGGGATCCATCCCAACGTGAAGCCGGACTACACGAAGCTGAGCGGCCCGGTGCTCGGTCTGTTCGCGGAGAAGGACGCCTTCGTCACCCCGCAGACCGCGCGGCAGGTGGAAGCCGACATCAAGAAGGCAGGCAAGACGGTGGAGATTCACATCTACCCGGGGGTCGACCACGGCTTCTTCAACGACGACCGGCCGGACGTCTACCACAAGGCCTCGGCCGAGGACGCGTGGCGCCGCACCGTGGACTTCTTCAGGCAAAACCTGAAGTAGGCGGGACCGTTCTCGAACGCGGTACGGGCGGCCGGCTGCCCGCGGAGTGAGCGGGCCGCGGACAGCCGGTTGTCGCTCTAGCCGGCTGCGGCGGCGGCCTTCTTGCGCCGGCCCTTCGCGGCGCCGGCCCCGGCCTCACCCTTGCCCTTCTTGTCTTCCTTGGGCGCCTTCTCGGCCTTGGCGTCCTTCTTCCCCTTCTCCTTGGGCGCCTCCGGCCGGTCCACCAGCTCCAGCAGCACCATGGGCGCCCGATCGCCGGGTCGCGGGCCGGCCTTGATGATGCGGGTGTAGCCGCCGTGCCGCTCGCTGAAGCGGGCCGCGATCGTGTCGAAGAGCTTCTCCACCACCTCGGTGTCCGGCACCATCGCGAGCACCTGCCGTCGGGCGTGAAGGCTCTCGCGCTTGGCCAGCGTCACCATGTGCTCGGCGAGGCCGCGCACCGCCTTGGCCTTGGCCTCGGTGGTCATGATGCGCTCGTGGCGGAAGAGGGCCACCAGCAGGTTGCGGAAGAGGGCCCACCGGTGATTCGTGACGCGCCCGAGCTTGAAGCCCGCCTTGCCGTGCCTCATTTCGCGCTCTCGCGCCCGAGGGCGCCGAGGAGGTTCGGATCGATCCGCATGCCCAGGGACAGACCGAGGGATGCCAGCGCGGCCTTGATCTCGTCGATCGACTTCTCGCCCAGGTTCTTCACCGACTCCAAATCCTCGTCCGTCTTCTGGACCAGGTCCGCCACCACCATGATGTCGTGATTCTTCAGCGCGTTGATCGCGCGCGCGGGCAGCGGCAGATCCTCCAGCGGCTTGGCCAGGCTCTCCTGGAGGAAGCCCTCGCCGGTGGCCTCCACCTCGTCGTCGTCCTCCTCCCGCCCCTCGGGAGCCAGGTGGGAGAAGTGGGCCTTCAGATGACGGGCCGCTCGCCCCAGCGCTTCCTCGGGCGACACCGCCCCGTTGGTCCAGATCTCGAGGATCAGCTTCTCGTAGTCGGTCACCTTGCCGAGCCGCGCGTTCTCCACGCTGTAGGAGACCCGCTGGATCGGCGAGTACGCCGCGTCGAGCGCGATCGCCCCCGGAGGCACCGTCCCCGCCGGGTGTCGATCCGCCGCCACGTAGCCCCGACCCACGCCGATCCCGAGCTCCATCGTGAGCGAGCCGCCCTCAGTGAGGGTCGCGATGTGCAGCTCCGGGTTCAGCACCTCCACCCCGCCCGCCTCCGACACGTCGGCGCCGGTGACCGTCTTGGGGCCCCTGGCCTCGAGGCGCGTCTGGGTGGGCTCCCCGGACGGCACGTTCACCGCCAGCTTCTTCACGTTGAGGAGAACGTCGGTGGTCTCCTCCTGCACCGCGGGGATCTTGCCGGACGGGTCCTTCACGCCGTCGATGCGCACCCACGCCACCGCCGAGCCCGGTACGATCGCCAGCAGCGTGCGCCGCAGCGAGTGACCGACCGTGAGCGCGTACCCCTTCTCGAACGGCTCCGCCACCAGACGCCCGTAGCGGTCGGAGAGGATCTCCCACTGGATCGATCTCGGCTTCTGGAACGGAATTCTTGCCATATGCCCCTTCTGTCGGCCGACCGGCTTACTTCGAGAACAGCTCGACGATGAGCTGCTCCTGCACCGGGACCTGGATGTCCTCCCGGAGCGGCAGGCCGCGCACCGTCCCCTTTTTCTCGTTCACGTCGAGCTCGAGCCACGGCGGCACCGGCGAGCGCCCCGCGGTCAGATTGTCCGCCACCCGCTCCTGCATCTTGGAGTTCGGGCGCAGCTGCACCACCTCGCCCACCCGCACGATGAAGGACGGAATCGACACCTTGCGCCCGTTGACCTGCACGTGGCCGTGGCCGATCATCTGCCGCGCCTCGCGGCGGGAGGCCGCCATGCCGAGCCGGAACACCACGTTGTCGAGGCGCCGCTCGAGATACTTCAGCAGGTTCTCGCCGGTCGCCCCCTTGTCGGCCTCGGCCCACGCGAAGTAGCGCCGGAACTGCGCCTCCAGCACCCCGTAGATGCGCTTGGCCTTCTGCTTCTCGCGCAGCTGGATGCCGTACTGGGTCGGCTTGGTGCGCCCGAGCCCGTGCTGTCCGGGCGGATAGTTCCGCCGCTCGATGGCGCACTTCTCGGTGAAGCAGCGGGAGCCCTTCAGGAAGAGCTTGATGCCCTCTCGCCGGCACTGCCGACAGGCGGCGGCTCGATATCGTGCCACGTACGTCTCCTCTTACACGCGTCGCCGCTTGGGCGGCCGGCAGCCGTTGTGGGGAATGGGGGTCACGTCGCGGATGGCGGTGATCTCCAGTCCCACCGCCTGCAGCGAGCGGATCGCGGCCTCGCGGCCGGCCCCCGGGCCGCGCACGAAGACCTCGACCTGCTTGAGCCCCACCTCCATCGCCTTGCGGGCCGCGTTCTCGGCCGCGGTCTGCGCCGCGAACGGGGTGGACTTGCGGGAGCCCTTGAAGCCGACGCTCCCCGCGCTGGCCCACGAGACCACGTTGCCCATCTTGTCGGTCAAGGTCACGATGGTGTTGTTGAAGGTGGCCTGCACGTGGGCGATGCCCACGCGGACCTCCTTCCGCTCCCGCTTGCGTCCACCCTTCCGGCCCGCGGCGGGGGCTTTCTCGTCCGACTTCTGCTCGGCGGCGTCGGCCATCTCGGCTCCTTACTTTTTCGGCGCGGCGGGCGCGGCGGCCACCGGCTTCTTCTTGACCATCACGCCCTTGCTCTTGCCCTTGCGGGTGCGAGCGTTGGTGTGCGTCCGCTGGCCGCGCACCGGCAGGCCCTTCCGGTGCCGGATGCCGCGATAGCAGCCGATGTCCATGAGTCGCTTCACGCTCATCGAGACCTCGCGCCGGAGGTCGCCCTCCACCTTGTACTCGCGCTCGATGATGTCGCGCACCCGGCTGGTCTCGTCCTCGCTCCAGGCCTTGACCCGCTTGTTGGGATCGACCCGCGCGTCGGCAAAGATCCTCTTGGCCGACGGGATGCCGATCCCGTAGATGTACTGGACCGCGATCTCGCCCCGCTTGTCCCTCGGCAGGTCGACTCCGGCGATGCGTGCCATGTGGACGCTCCTATCCCTGACGCTGCTTGTGGCGCGGGTTGCTGCAGATGATCCGCACGCGGCCCGCGCGGCGCACGATCTTGCAGTTCTCGCACCGTACCTTGATCGATGGACGCACTTTCATCACGTTCTCCGGTTACTTGAAGCGATAGGTGATCCGGCCCCGGGTCAGGTCGTAGGGCGACAGCTCGACCTTCACCTTGTCGCCGGGGAGGATCCGGATGAAGTTCATCCGCATCTTGCCCGACACGTGGGCCAGTACCTTGTGTCCGTTATCCAGCTCCACCCTGAACATCGCGTTGGGCAGCGGCTCCACCACCGTGCCCTCCACCTCGATCGCGTCTTCCTTGGCCATGGGGGCGTGTCCTAGGCGGCCTGATCCAGCCGAGTCAGGACCTCGGGGCCCCGCTCGGTGATCGCGATGGTGTCCTCGAAGTGGGCGGCCCAGCTGCCGTCCACGGTCACCGCGGTCCAGCGATCCTCCAGCACCCGCACCTCCCACGAGCCCATCGTCACCATCGGCTCGATGGCCAGCACCATCCCGGGCTTGATCACCGGGCCTCGGCCGGCGTCGCCGAAGTTCGGGATCTGGGGCTCCTCGTGGAGGCTCTGGCCGATGCCGTGCCCCACGAACGCCCGCACCACCCCGAAGCCGTGGCTCTCGCAGTGGGTCTGCACCGCGTGGGAGATGTCGCCCAGGCGGTTGCCGGCCCGGCACTGCACGATCGCCTTGTCGAGGCTCTCGCGGGTCACGTCGAGCAGCTCCTGGACCCGCGGCGGCACCGGGCCCACCGGCAGCGTGATCGCGCAGTCCGCGTAGTAGCCCTCGACGATGCACCCCAGATCGAGCCCGACGATGTCGCCCTCGCGCAGCTTGCGCTTGGGCGACGGGATGCCGTGCACCACTTCCTCGTTGATCGAGATGCAGACGGTGGCCGGGTAGCCGCGGTAGCCCTTGAAGGCCGACCGCGCCCCGCGGGCGACGATGAATGCCTCCACCTCCGCGTCGATCTCCTTGGTGGTGACGCCCGGCTTCACGAGGGCCCGCAGGCGGTCCTTCACCTCGGCCAGCACCCGCCCCGCGGCCCGCATGTGGGCCAGCTCCCGCGCCGACTTGAGGAGGATCATCGGGGCACCGGCTCCTTGACCGCTTTGCGGATCCGGTCCGCGACCTGCTCCATCGCCCCCTCCCCGGCCACCCGGACCAGCAGGCCCCGCCGCCGGTAGTAGTCGAGCAAGGGCGCGGTCTGGGTCTCGTACACGTCGAGTCGCCGCGCCACCGTCGCCTCGGCGTCGTCCTCGCGCTGGTACAGCTCCCCGCCGCACTGATCACACCGGCCCGCGACCTTGGGGGGCGCGGAGACCAGGTGGAACGCGGCGCCGCATTGCCGGCAGATGCGTCGCCCGGTCAGCCGACGGATCAGCTCCGGACGCGACACGTCGAAGAAGATCACCCGGTCCAGCCCCTGCCCCCGCCGTGAGAGAAGGCCATCGAGGGCCTCCGCCTGGGCGACCGTGCGCGGGAAACCGTCCAGCACGTAGCCGCCCACCGCATCGGGTCGGGCCAGTCGCTCGTCCACGAGGCCGATCACCACGTCGTCCGGCACCAGGGCGCCCGAATCCATGTAGCGCTTCGCCTCGCGCCCGAGCGGGGTGCCCTCGGCCACCGCTTCCCGCAGCATGTCGCCGGTGGCAACCTGCGGAACGCCGGCGTCGGCGGCCAGCCGCCGGGCCTGGGTGCCCTTGCCGGCGCCCGGGGCGCCGAGGAAGATGACCCGGCTCATGCGCCCTTGGCCTTCTTCCGCAGGAAGCCTTCGTAGTTCCGCATCAGCAGATGAGACTCCATCTGGCGCACCGTATCGAGGGCGACGCCGACGACGATCAGCAGGCTGGTCCCGCCGAAATAGAACGGGGTGTTGAACCAGCGGATCAGGAAGTCGGGCAGCACCGAGATCAGGGCCAGGAAGATGGCACCCGGCAGGGTGATCCGCGTCAGCACCCGGTCGATGTACTCGGCGGTCTTCTTGCCGGGCCGGACGCCCGGGATGAATCCGCCGTACTTCTTCATGTTATCCGCCAGGTCAACCGGGTTGAACACGATGGCGGTGTAGAAGTAGGCGAAGAAGATGATGAGCCCGCAGTAGAGCGCGGTGTAGGTGACGTGACCCGGGGAGAGCGCCTCCGACACGTACTGCATCCACGGGTGGTGGATGAAGCGGGTCAGCGTCGCCGGGAACAGGATCAAGGAGGACGCGAAGATGACCGGGATGACCCCCGCGGTGTTGATCCGCAGCGGGATGTGGGTCGACTGGCCGCCGTACATCCGCCGGCCGACCACCCGCTTGGCGTACTGCACCGGGATCTTCCGCTGGCCCTCCTGCATGACCACCACCGCCGCGGTGACCGCCACCATCATCACGATCAGGCCCAGGAACACGAAGAGCTGCAGCTCGCCGGTGGAGATCAGGGTGTAGGACGACACGATCGCCGAGGGCAGGCGCACCACGATGCCCGCGAAGATGATCAGCGAGATGCCGTTCCCGATGCCCTTCTCGGAGATCTGCTCGCCGAGCCACATGATCAGCGCGGTCCCGGTGGTGAGGGTGAGCATGGTCATGAGCCGGAAGCCCCAGCCCGGATCCGGCACGAGCGCCGCCCCGGTCTGGCTGCGCATGCTCTCCAGGCCCACCGCGATGCCGAACGACTGCACCAGGGACAGCACGATGGTCCCGTAGCGGGTGTACTGGGTGATCTTCTTCTTGCCCGCCTCGCCTTCCTTGGCCAGTCGCTCCAGCGACGGGATCACCACCGTCAGGAGCTGCAGGATGATCGACGCCGAGATGTACGGCATGATCCCGAGCGCGAACACGGTGAGCCGCCGCAGGTTGCCCCCCGAGAAGAGGTCCACCATGCCGAGCAGCGTGCCCTGCACCTGGTTGAAGAACTCGGCCAGGGCGGTGGCGTCGATCCCGGGGGTGGGCACGTGCGCGCCCAGCCGGTAGGCGGCCAGCAGCGCGAGGGTCATCAGCACCCGGCGCTTGAGCTCCGGAACCTTGAAGATGTTCTGGAAGCTCTGCAGGCCCTCGATCACTTCGTCGTCCTCTCACCCGGTCCGGGCAGGATCTCCACCCGCCCGCCCGCGGCCTCGACCTTCTGCTTGGCCGACTCGCTGACCTTGTGCGCGCGCACCGTGAGGGCGTGCGCCACCGCGCCGTCGCCCAGGACCTTGACCGCCTTCCGGCCCGACTTGCGGATCAGCCGGCGGCCCGCCAGCGCGTCCGGATCCACCACGCTGCCCGCGGCAAAGCGCTCGGAGAGATCGCCCACGTTCACGATCGCGAACTCGGTCTTGCCGCCGTAGGGCAGGAACCCGCGCTTGGGCAAGCGCCGGTAGAGGGGCATCTGCCCGCCCTCGAAGCCGACGCGGACCCCGCCGCCGGAGCGGGCGTTGAGGCCCTTGTTGCCCTTGCCGGAGGTCTTGCCGTGACCGGAGGCGCGCCCCCGCCCGATCCGCTTGCGGTTCCGGGTCGAGCCCGGCGCGGGCCGCAGATCCTCGAGCCTCATCGCGCCGCGCTCCGCTCGGCCTTCCGCTTCGATCCGCTCGCCTCGCCCTCGGTGGCGCCTCGCCCTTCACTGACCTCCACCGCGAAGGGAACCGTGGCGATCATCCCGCGGATGGTCGGGGTGTCGTCGTGCTCGACCTCGTGGCGGATCCGACGCAGCCCGAGGGCCTTCACGGTCGCCTCCTGGGTCGGTGACATCCCGATGATGCTCCGTACCAGCTTGACCCTAAGCTTCTTTGCCACCAGCCGCCTCCTGCCCGTCGCCGTCGACCGACCGGCGCCGCGCCGCGTACGTCACCTGGAGTCGCTTCAGCCGCCGGAACGCGTCCATGGTGGCCTTGAGCACGTTGTGCGGGTTGTTGGTGCCGAGGGTCTTGGTGAGGATGTCCTGCACCCCCGCCGCCTCCAGCACCGGCCGTACCGCCCCGCCCGCGATGACCCCCGTCCCCTGGGCGGCGGGCTTCAGGTACACCCGCGCCGCCCCGAAGTGCCCGGTGATCTCGCAGGGAATCGTGGTGTCCCGCAGCGGCACCCGCACCAGGTCCTTCTTGGCGTGCTCCACCGACTTGCGGATCGCCTCGGGCACCTCGCGGGCCTTGCCGAGCCCGACACCGACGTGGCCCTGCCCGTCGCCCACCACCACCAGGGCCGTGAAGGAGAATCGCCGGCCGCCCTTGACGACCTTGGCCACCCGGTTGATCGCGACCACCCGGTCGGTCAGGTCCAGCGCATTGGGATCTATCCGCGCTTCCGCCACTCGACGCTCCTCCCTAGAAGCTCAGGCCCGCCGCGCGCGCCGCGTCGGCCAGGGCCTTCACCCGTCCGTGGTACTGATAGCCGCCGCGGTCGAACACGACCTTGCTGATGCCCGCCGCCTTCGCCCGCTGGGCCAGCAGCTCTCCCACGATCTTGGCCGCGGCGACGTTGCCGCCCGCCTTCGCGCGGGACCGGAAATCGGCCGCCCGGCTGTCCACCGCGACGAGCGTGCGCCCGGTGGTGTCGTCGATCACCTGCGCGTAGATGTGGTTGAGGCTGCGGAAGACGGCGAGCCGGGGCCGCTCCGCGGTGCCGATCACCCGGGCCCGGATGCGCAGGTGCCGGATCTTCCGTCCCTCGAGCTTCTTGCCCGTCAGCATTACTTGGCTCCCGCCTTCTTGCCGACCTTGCGTCGGATGTGCTCGTCGGCGTACTTGATGCCCTTGCCCTTGTAGGGGTCCGGCTTGCGGAGCGCGCGCAGCTTGGCCGCGGTCTGGCCGAGCAGCGCCTTGTCGGCCCCGCGCAGGGTGATCGACACCTGGCGATCGACCTCGGCCTGGATGCCGTCCGGCAGCGGGAAGATCACCGGGTGCGAGTACCCGAGCGCCAGCTGCAGGGCCTTGCCCTGGACCTGGCAGCGGTAGCCGATGCCGACGATCTCGAGCTTCCGCTCGAAGCCGTCCTTCACCCCCTGGACCATGTTGGCCAGGAGCGAGCGGGTGAGGCCGTGGAGGGCGCGCACGGTGCGGTGGTCCGAGCTACGGGCCACCGTGAGCACGTTCGAATCCATCGAGACCGAGAGCTCGGACGGGATCACCTGGCTCAGCTTGCCCTTCGGCCCCTCCGCGCGGACGGTCGTTCCCTCCAGGGCGATCTTCACCCCCTGGGGGACCGGGATGGGCTTCTTGCCGATTCGAGACATGGCGTCGGACTCCTACCAGACGTAGGCCAGCACTTCGCCGCCCAGGCGCTGCTTCTTCACCTGGCGGTCGGTCATGACCCCGGACGAGGTAGACAGGATCGCGATCCCCATGCCGCCGAGGATGCTCGGGATCTTGTCCTTGGTGACGTAGATCCGGCGGCCGGGCCGGGACACGCGCACGATGCCGGAGATGATGCGCTCGTTGCCGGCCCCGTACTTGAGGTACACGCGCAGCATGCCCTGCTTGTTGTCCTCGATGACGCGGAAGTTCTTGATGAAGCCCTCGTCCTTGAGGATCTCGGCCATGCGCACCTTGAGCTTGGAGGCCGGAATGTCCACCTTCTCGTGCTCGGCCCGACTCGCGTTCCGGATGCGGGTGAGGAAGTCGGCGATCGGATCGCTTCGCATGACTACCAGCTCGCCTTGATCACGCCGGGCACCTCGCCCTTGAGCGCGAGCTCGCGGAAGCAGATGCGACACGCCTGGAATTTCCGGATGTAGCCGCGGGGGCGGCCGCAGATCTTGCACCGGGTGTAGGCGCGCGACTTGAACTTGGGCGGGCGTTGCTGCTTCATGATGAGCGCGGTCTTGGCCATCTAGGCCTCCCGGAACGGCACGCCCAGATGGGTCAGGAGCGCCTTCGCTTCCTCGTCCGTCCGAGCGGTGGTCACCATCGTGATGTCCATCCCGCGCACCTTGTCGACCTTGTCGTACACGATCTCCGGAAAGATGATCTGCTCCTTCAGCCCCATGTTGTAGTTGCCGCGCCCGTCGAAGCCCTTGGGCGGCACCCCCTTGAAATCGCGCACCCGCGGCAGGGCCACGTTCACCAGCCGGTCCAGGAACTCGTACATCCGGGGCCCGCGCAGGGTCACCTTGCAGCCGATCGGCACGTTCTCGCGCAGCTTGAAGTTGGCGATCGACTTCTTGGCCCGGGTGATCACCGGCTTCTGGCCCGCGATGGCCTGCAGGTCCGCGGTGGCGAAGTCCAGGACCTTGGCGTTCTCCTTGCCCTCGCCCACCCCCATGTTGATGACGACCTTCTCGAGGCGCGGCACCTGGTACGGGTTGGTGTACCCGCGCTCCTTCATCATCGCGGCGATCACCGTGCTCCGGAAGCGCTCGCGGAGGCGGGGCGGAGTGCTCCCGCTCACGCTGGCGCGCTTGCCCGCTCCCGCCGGCTCCGCCGCCGGGGCCGCCTTGCCGCCGCCCTTGGGCCGCGCCGCCGCCTGCCCCGGCCGCGCCGGCGCGCCGCCCTTGCCTGCCGGTGCCTTGTCCGCCCTCTTCGGCTCTGCCATCACGCCCTCACGCCTTGTCGAGCATCTCGCCCGACCGCCTGGCCACCCGGACCTTCTTGCCGTCGGACAGCGCCTTCACGCCGACCCGCGTCGGCTTGTCGCTGTTGGGATCGATCAGCATCACGTTGGAGAGGTGGATCGACCCCTCGCGCTCGATGATGCCGCCCTGCCGCACCTTCTGGGTGGGCCGCTGGTGCTTCTTGATCAGGTTGATGCGCTCGACCACCACGCGGCCCTTTTCGGGGATGACCCGCAGCACCTTGCCCTTCTTGCCGCGCTCCTTCCCCGCCACCACCATCACCGTGTCGCCCTTCCGCACGTGCGCGATCGCCATGACGCCCTCTCAGATGACCTCGGGAGCGAGCGAGATGATCTTGGTGAACTGCCGGTCGCGCAGCTCACGGGCCACCGGCCCGAAGATCCGCGTGCCGACCGGGTTGTCGTCGGCCTTGAGCAGCACCACCGCGTTGCGGTCGAAGCGGATGTAGGAGCCGTCCCGCCGCCCCACCTCCTTCACGGTGCGCACCACCACCGCGCGGGCCACCTCGCCCTTCTTCACGGTGCCGTCCGGGACCGCCTCCTTGACCGCGACCACCACCACGTCCCCCAGGGAGGCATAGCGCTTGTTGGCGCCGCCCATGACCCGGATGCACTGCACCTTCTTGGCGCCCGAGTTGTCGGCGACGTCCAGCATGGACCGAGGCTGGATCATGACGCGCTCGCCACCACCTGGAGGATCCGCCACCGCTTCTCCTTCGAGAGCGGCCGCGTCTCCTCGATCAGCACCCGGTCGCCGACCTTGCTCGCGTTCTGCTCGTCGTGCGCCTTGAGGCGCTTCGAGCGCGTGACCACGCGCTCGTACCGCGGATGCCGGAACACCCGCTCGATGACCACCACGCGTGTCTTGGCCATCTTGTCGCTGACCACCACGCCTTCCCGCGTCTTCTTGACTCCCACGATCCTCTCCTCCGCTACGCCGTGCGCGGGGTGCGCAGCGCCCGCTCCCGGAGAATGGTCCGGGCGCGGGCCAGGTCCCGCCGGGCGATGGCCACCCGGGCCGGGTTCTTGGCCACGCCCATCGACAGCTGAAACCTCAGGTTGAAGAGCTCCTCGCCGAGCTCGCGGACCTTCTGCTGCACTTCCTCGTCGGACATCTCACGCCACTTGGCCGCCTTCATGGCTCCCTCAGAGCGCCCGGGTACGGGTCACGAACTTGGTCTTGATCCCGATCTTCTGGGCGGCCAGGCGAAACCCCTCCCGGGCGGTCGGCTCGTCCACCCCTTCCATCTCGTAGAGGATCCGCCCCGGCTTGATCACCGCGACCCAGAACTCGGGGTTGCCCTTGCCCTTGCCCATCCGGGTCTCGGCCGGCTTCTTGGTGACCGGCTTGTCCGGGAAGATACGGATGAAGATCTTGCCGCCACGCTTGACGCTGCGGGCCAGCGACACCCGCGCCGCCTCGATCTGGCGGTTGGTGATCCAGCCCGGCTCGAGCGCCTTCAGCCCGAACTCGCCGAAGGCGAGCGTGGAGCCGCGTTGGGCCTTGCCCTTCATGCGGCCGCGCTGGGCCTTCCGGTACTTGACCCGCTTGGGCATCAACATGGCGCCCTACCCCTCGACCGCGACTTTCTGGGCGGGGAGCACCTCGCCCTTGAAGATCCACACCTTCACCCCGATGGCCCCGAAGGTGGTGTGGGCCTCCGCGAGACCGTAGTCGATGTCGGCCCGGATGGTGTGCAGCGGCACCCGCCCGTCGCGATACCATTCGCGCCGCGCGATCTCCGCGCCCCCCAGCCGGCCCGCGCACGCGATCCGGATGCCGTCGGCGCCGAGCCGCAGGGCGGAGGTGACCGCCTTCTTCATGGCCCGGCGGAAGGCCACCCGCTTCTGGAGCTGCAGGGCCACGTTCTCGGCCACCAGCTGGGCGTCCAGCTCCGGATGCACCACCTCCTCGATGTTGAGGTAGACCTCCTTCGCGGTGCGCGACTGGATCTCGTTCTTGAGCTTCTCCACCTCCGCCCCCTTGCGCCCGATGATGATACCGGGCCGGGCGGTGAAGATGGTGATGCGCGCGCGGTTGGCCGAGCGCTCGATGTCGATGCGCGAGATCCCCGCGTGGTAGAGGGCCGACTTGATGAAGCGGCGGATCTTGTGGTCCTCGTGCAGGAGCCCGGCGTAGCCCTTGGTGGCGAACCACCGCGAGCTCCAGGTCCGGGTGGCCCCCAGCCGGAATCCGATCGGGTGCGTCTTCTGGCCCATGGCTATCTCTTACCTCCCCGCGTCGCCGCGGCGCGCGGAAGGGCCGCCGTCTCGTCGCTGAGCTCGATGGTCAGGTGGCTCGTGCGGTGCTTGATGAAGTACGCGCGTCCCATCGCGCGGGGCGACACGCGCTTCATGGAGGGGCCGCCGTCCGCGACGGCCCGGATCACCCGCAGGTCGTCCAGGTTCCGGACGTGGTGGTTGTGCTCCGCGTTGGCGATGGCCGAGCGCAGCACCTTCTCGATGAGCCGGCCCGCCGCCTTCGGCGTGTACTGCAGCGTGGCGAGGGCCTCGCCCACCGATTTGCCCCGGATGTGGTCCAGAACCAGCCGCGCCTTCGAGGCGGGCACCCGGATGAATCGTGCGGTCGCTCGCGTGCGCATGCTCAGGCCTTGCCGGTGGGAGACGCGGCCGCCTTCTCGGCCTGCCCGTGGGCCTTGAAGGTCCGGGTGAGCGCGAACTCGCCGAGGCGGTGCCCCACCATGTTCTCGGTGATGTACACCGGGATGAACTTCTTGCCGTTGTGCACCGCGAGGGTGTGCCCCACGAACTCGGGCGCGATGGTGGACCGGCGCGACCAGGTCTTCAGCACCTTCTTCTGGCGCGCCCGGTTCAGCTCCTCGATGCGCTTCTCGAGGCGCTCCTCGATGTACGGGCCCTTCTTCAGCGACCGTCCCATGTCTGCCCTCGCTCCCTATTTCGTCCGCCGGGTCACGATGTAGCGGTCGGACGGCCGAGCCCCGCGCCGCGTCTTGTAACCCTTGGTCGGCTTGCCCCACGGCGTCATCGGATGGTTGCCCTTGCCCTTGCCCTCGCCGCCGCCCATCGGATGGTCCACCGGGTTCATGACCGTCCCGCGCACGGTGGGCCGGAAGCCCTTCCACCGGACCCGCCCCGCCTTGCCGATGGAGACGTTCTCGTGGTCGAGGTTGCCGACCTGGCCGATGGTGGCCATGCAGTCGAGCTTGACCTGCCGCACCTCGCCCGAGGGCAGCTTGATGTTCGCGTGGTCGCCTTCCTTGGCGAGCAGCTGGGCCAGCGTCCCCGCGCTCCGGCAGAGCTGCCCGCCCTTGCCGGGCTGGAGCTCCACGTTGTGCACGAGCGTGCCGAGCGGGATGTTCCGGATCGGCAGCGCGTTGCCGGGCAGGATGTCGGCCTGCGGCCCCGACATCACCACGTCGCCCGGCTTCAGCCCCAGGGGCGCGATGATGTAGCGCTTCTCCCCGTCGCGGTAGTGCAGCAAGGCGATGCGGGCGGAGCGATTCGGATCGTACTCGATGCCCGCCACCTTGGCCGGGATGCCATGCTTCTCGCGGCGGAAGTCCACGTCCCGGAGCATGCGCTTGGCCCCGCCGCCCCGGTGCCGCACCGTGATGCGGCCGTAGGCGTTGCGGCCGTTGGTGCGGCCCTTCGGCCGCAGCAGGCTCTTCTCCGGCGTCTTCTTGGTGATCTCCTCGTTGGTGAGGAAGGTCATGTACCGCCGGGCGGGCGACGTCGGCTTGAGCGTCCGGATCCCCATGGCCTACGCGCCCTCCACGAGCTCGATCTTGTGACCGGGGGCCAGCGTCACCATCGCCTTCTTCCAGCTGCGGCGCCGTCCCTCGAACCGGCCCATGCGCTTCCACTTGCCCTTGCGGGCCTGGGTGCGCACGTCGGCCACCTTCACGTTGAAGATCTTCTCGACCGCCTGGCGGATCTCCACCTTGTTGGCGTCCCCCGCCACCTCGAAGGTCACCGTGTTCAGCTCTTCCTTCTGGAGCATGCTCTTCTCGGTCATCAGCGGACGCACCAGCACCGACCGGGGGTCCCTCATGCGCGCGGCCTCCGCGGGCTCTTGGACGGGCTCTTGGCCGTCGCCGTGGCCTTCGCGGCCCGCGGGGCCCGGGCCGGCGCCGGCGCGGCGGCGGGCTCGGCCGCGGGGGGCGACGCGATCGGCCCGTCGGGATGCAGCGTGCGCTCGAGCGTCTGCAAGGCATCCTTCTCGAAGAGCACCCGCTCGTGACGGATCAGCTGGTAGACGGAGACGTGCCCGGGCGTCTCCAGCACGAGCCACGGCACGTTGCGGGCCGCGCGCTGCAGCTCCTCGGTCACGCGGCTCACCACCACCAGGGTCACCTGCCCGGTGATGCCCAGATCCTTGAGGCGGGTGGTGAGCGCCCTGGTCTTGGGATCGGTCACACCGAGCGTCTCGACGACCGAGAGCTGGCCCGCGCCGATCTTGGCCGACACCGCTTCCCGGAGCGCGGCCCGCCGCATCTCCGACGGCATCTGCTTGGCGTACTTGCGCGGCCGGGGACCGAACGGCTTGCCCCCGCCCTTCCACTGGGTCGCGCGGATCGACCCCTGACGGGCCCGACCGGTGCCCTTCTGCTTCCACGGCTTCCGCCCGCCGCCCGAGACCTGGCTGCGGCCGCGCGTGGAGTGCGTCCCCGCGCGCCGCGCCGCCATCTCCTTCACCACCGCCTGGTGCAGGAGCGGCACTCGCGGGGTCACGCCGAACACGTCGGCGGGAACCTCGAGGGTCTGCGAGGACTTCCCCTTTCCGTCGAGAATCGGCACGCTGGGCATTACTTCGCCTCTTTGGCCTTCTGCCGCTGGGCCTTGGTCTGCTTGACGCTCTTGCGGACGACCACGAGGGCGCCGACCGCGCCCGGCACCGCCCCGCGCAGCAGCACCAGGTTCTGCTCCCGGATGACGCGGGTCACCATCAGGTTCAGCACCGTGCGCCGGTCGCCGCCCATGCGACCCGGCAGCCGGTGTCCCGGCCAGACCCGCGACGGGTCGGACGAGGCGCCGATCGAGCCGGGGGCCCGGTAGAACATCGAGCCGTGGGTGGCCTCACCGCCCGCCCAGCCGTGGCGCTTGACGCCGCCCTGGAAGCCCTTGCCCTTGGTCACCGCCACCACGTCCACGAGCTCGCCCGGACTGAAGAGGTCGACGGTGAGGGTCTGCCCCACCTGATACGCCTCGACCGCCTCCGTCTTCTGCAGCCGGATCTCCCGCAGCACGCGCATCGGCGTGGCGAGGCCCGCCTTCTTGTAGTGGCCGGCCATCGCCTTGGTCACGTTCTTCTTCCGGGGCTCGAAGCCCAGCTGCAGCGCGTCGTAGCCGTGGGTGGCCCGGGTGCGCACGCCCACCACCGTGCAGGGACCCGCCTCGACCACCGTCACCGGGATGAGGTTGCCGTCCTCCCCGAAGACCTGGGTCATGCCCTTCTTGCGCCCGATCAGCCCTTCCTTCATCGCCATGGCGGGTCTCTCTACGGGGGCCCTAGAGCTTGATCTCGACGTCGACGCCGCTCGGCAGATCGAGCTTCATGAGCGCGTCCACCGTCTGGGGCGTCGGGTCCAGGATGTCGATCAGTCGCTTGTGCGTCCGCATCTCGAACTGCTCGCGCGAGGTCTTGTCCACGTGCGGGGAGCGCAGCACCGTCCACCGGTTGACGATGGTGGGGAGCAGGACCGGGCCCGTGACCCGCGCGCCGGTGCGGCGCACCGTCTCCACGATTTCCTTCATGGAGCGATCGAGGAGGTTGTGGTCGTAGGCCTTCAACCGGATGCGGATCTTCTGGTCGGCGCTGACGGTAGCCATCGCTCGCTATTCCATGATCTCCGAGACGACGCCGGCGCCCACCGTCCGTCCGCCCTCCCGGATCGCAAACCGCAACTCCTTCTCCATCGCCACCGGCTGGATCAACTCGATCTGCATCGTCACGTTGTCCCCCGGCATCACCATCTCCACCCCG
>DASRHC010000055.1:0-6708 GCA_035650715.1 Candidatus Methylomirabilota bacterium
GACAGCGTTGTGTCCATCACGAAAGGGGCAACCTCGTGTTGACCGGGTGCGCTTCGCATGACCCCCGGTGGTGGGATGACTTCTTCACGGGCGTTGTCATCGGTCAGGCGATGCGCAACCGACCCGCGCCCCCGCCCGTGACGTGCGAGGGTACCGTAATCGGGTCCTCGGTATCCGTAACCTGCCGGTAAGGCCCAGTGGGGACTCCAGTGGGGACTCCGGCGAGTAGACGTATGTAAGTGTATGTAATATCAAGCGATAGAAAGAAAGATACCCTGGGGATCCGTCCCCAGGGTATTTTCTTGGCTAAGTATTTGATTTACTTGGTGCCCCCGGGGTGACTCGAACACCCGGCACGCAGTTTAGGAAACTGCTGCTCTATCCACCTGAGCTACGGGGGCCCCTGCACGCCGAGACGTGACGGGGCAAGTGTAGCATCCGGCGCCGGGCGCCGCCCAGTTCGGGAGACCGACGGAGCGTCGTTACCGCCAGTCGGCCGTCCAGCGCTCGACCTGCTCGATGCAGCGGCCGATCAGCAGGTTGTTGTGGGCGGAAAGGACTCCGCTCACGGTGACCAGATCGCCTTGCCGCAACGCCGCATACTGGTGCTGGGGCACGCGCCGCAGGTCCACGCGGATGCTCCAGAGGGCCCAGGGGAAGCCGGGGTCCATCCAGTTCGCGTTGGTGGCGATGATCATGGTGTGGCCGGAGATCCACTGGACGTGGCCGTCGAGCGTCAGGAGCTCATGGGCGTGAGCGGGGGCGACCAGCGTCAGCAGCAGGAGCAGGCACCAGGCGGTGATCCGGCCAGGCACTATCACCCGCGCTCCTCGGGCGCAGCGGGGTACCCACGCCCGCTCAGGTTGCCGACGGCGCCTTCGGCCCGCTGATCCCGATCGGCTACGTCGGGTCCAGCCGCCTCGTGCGGGGGCGGCGGGCTCGCGCGACGGGAACGCGTCGAGCCCAGCCGGCCATCTGCGCGGCCGCCTGCTCGCACCGCAGCTCCTGCTCCGCGCGCTCCCAGTCCGTGGCGGGGGAGCCGATCGGTCGGCCGCGCTGCTCCCACAAGTAGTACGCGCGCTCGCGAATCTCCTCCTGCGTCGGGCACAACTGCATCGCGCGTTCGCTCAACAGCCACACGGGTCCAGTGTAGACCCGGGGTGAAGGCCCGCCGCGGCATGCCGGGCGCAGCGGGCCGGGAACGCGGCGGGCTCGCACCCACGAGGTGTACCCTGGCCGCATGCATCGCTCGGAACCGGACGTGGAGACCTTGTTCGTCGGCGACGTCCAGGGCTGCGCGCTGGAGCTCCAGGACCTGCTGGAGGCCGCGCGCTTCGATCCGTCGCGGCATCGCCTGGCGTTCTGCGGTGACCTGATCAACCGGGGCCCCGACAGCGCGGGCGTGCTGACACTGGCCCGCCGGCTCCATGCGATGGTCGTGCTCGGCAATCACGAGGTCTCGCTGCTCGCCGGCAAAAAGACGCCGTCGCTCGACGCCCTCCGGGAGCAGCTCGGCGAATCGCTCCCGTACTGGCTCCGCTGGCTCGAGACGCTTCCGCTGTTCGTGCGCGAGGACGGGTTCATCCTGGTCCACGCCGGCATCGCACCCGGCAAGCGCCCGGAGGAGTGCACGCGGGAGGAGCTCACCGAGATCCGGATGGTGGACGGCCGGCCGTGGTTCGAATCCTGGCGGGGGCCGGAGACCGTGATCTTCGGCCACTGGGCCCAGCGCGGGAAGGTGGATCGCCCGCTGTGCAAGGGCCTCGACACGGGCTGTGTCTATGGAGGCCGGCTGACCGGGCTCTGGTGGCCGCGGCTCGAGTGGGTGTCGGTGCCCGCCCGCCGGCGATGGTTCACCAAGGGCGAGGCGGCGGCGAGGTAGCCGGCTCACGCCACTCGCTGCGCGAGCCGCTTCCATCTATCCCTGAGGACCCGGCGTCGCCCTCGAAGCGGCATCCAGCCGTCACCCCGCACGCCGACGTAGCTCACCAGCGCGCCCGCGCCGAATGCCATCGTCGCGCCGACCGCCATGGCAATCCACGCGGGGGAATCGATCACGTGGGGTGCCTCCGAGGCGGCCCGGGGCGCGAGCGCAGGCCCGTTGACCGGCGGCGGGCCACCCCGCTGGCGCCGGACGAGCCCGGCCAGCAACTGGGGCCGCGCATCCAGGGCGCGTCCCAGCTGAAGGGCTTTGCGGTAGAGGATCTGCCAGTCGTCGTAGTCGACGGGCAGCACCGCGATGGCGCCGGTGATCTCGCGGAGCACCCCGATGCGCGCCGGGTCCGCCCACGGCGCCATCCCGGCGCCGCTCTGAGGCCAGGCTCGGGCGATGCGCCGTTCCAGGGCCTGCGCGCGCGGGTCCGACGTCTGCCACACCTCGAGCGCGCTCACCCCCTCGAGGATCAGGCCCTGCGCGACCGCCAGCGCGGTGGGCCGGCCCCGGATGAGGAGACCGCTCGGATAGAGGGCGAGGGCGAGATCCGATCCCTCGAAGTACGCGAAGTCGCTCGGGATCCGGCTGCGGAACATCTCGCGATCCGCGGCCCGCAGCACCCGGAGCGGCGCGGTCAACCACCACGGGGGCGGCACGCGACGCACCGGACGCCCGTGCTCGCGCTGCAGGGCCTCGATGCGCTCCGCCACCTGCCGGTACGTCTCCGTGTCGGTCACCAGCGGCACCTGGACGTCCTTGCGCCGCCGGACCGCCGAGATGAGCCGGAGCACCGGAACCGTGACGATCGCGATGAGCAGCGCCACCGAGAGACCGATCGTGATCGGGAAGCCGCGAAGCAGCCGCGCCGGCCATGGGCGTTTCGGCCGGTCCTCCGGCTGCCGGGCCGCCATCGCGATACCGACGCCGAGCGGCACCACGACGGCCACCGCGATCCAGACGATGCGGATGATCCCCGCCGGGACCGACTCCGGAATCGGCACGAATGCGAGGACGAACGCGGCGAAGCGCGGCGCGATGGTGCCGAGGAGCAAGAGCGGCCAGGCGCCGGCCGCCGCGAGCAACGCCGAGAGAAAGATCTTCTGCGTCCCGGTCGTGTACCCGAAGATCGCGACCACCGCCCAGTCGAACAGCGCGCTCAGGATCCGCCCGAACGAGCGGCCGACGAACGCGATCAGCGCCTGCACGATGGCCATGGCGCTCGACGCAGCAAGAGCTGTGCCGCCGGCCACTTCACACGCGAATCCGCACCCGACGTCCGCGCGCCAGGGCAACACGGGCCGCGCCCGGCCGGAAGTCGCGTCAGGACTACGCGGTAGAACCTGCGTGGGCTATAGTCGGCGCGCGGAGGCAGACGACATGGAGATGTTCATCTTCGCGCGATTCCACGCGCGGCCGGGCCAGGAGGGCGCGGTGGCCGAGGCGCTGCTGGACGTGGTCGGCCCCACTCGCGAGGAGCCGGGCTGCCCCAGCATCCACGCGTTCCGCTCGAGTCGCGACCCGCGGCTCTTCTACGTCCATTCGCACTGGGACGACGAGGCGGCGTTCGAGCGCCACGCCATCCTGCCGCACACGGTGCGCTTCGTGGAACGGATGGTGCCGCTGATCGATCACCCGTTCGAGGCCGTCCGGACGAGCCGCCTCGGGTAGGGGATCGCGAGTCCGACCGCGGCCCGGTCGCCTAGGGCGCCGGCGGACCCAGATCTCGCTCGGCCTCGGCGATCAGGCGGTCGAACTCGACCGGCAGCGCCACCGGCCGTCCCACCACGCCGGGACTGTAGCCCTGGAGCCAGTAGCTGTTGGTGGGATGGCCGCCGCCGGCCACCACGATCACGAAGTTCTCCGGCCGGGCGGTGATCGGCCACGGGTCGAGCGCGAGGCTTTCCCGCGCCACCTTGCTGGTGTCGATCTCGATCCATGCCGGACCGCCGGCGCGGCGCAGGTCGGCCAGCGGGATCCGCGAGTGCTCCCAGAAGAACTCGCGCATCGACGCCTTGGTCCAGCCGAGCCCGGCCATGGTCTGCGCCACCACGCCCGGGATCATGATGATGCCGGGCGTGCCGTGCTCGTAGCCGGCGAGGCCGGCCATGTTGGGCACCCGCATGAAGTCGGCCATGCGATGCATGCCCTGAAGGGCGTCCTCCTCCGGCGTCTCTTTCCTGGCGCCGCGGCGACGGATGTTGGTGGCTCCGTTGGCGAAGGCCAGGGACACGGAGTCGGCGCCCGGCGCGAAGCCGTGGCGGTCGCTGCCGTGCGGAGGCCAGCCGGCGGGCAGGCTCGCCTCGTCCTCCGCGAACACGAGATTCGTGTAGCGCAGGCCGCCGTAGTTGGCCATGGTGCCGATGCCCGGCAGCGCGCCACCCAGGTTTTGCTGGAGCAGTCGCAGCGCGCGACCGATGCTGGCGCCCGCCGGGCGCTGCGGGTCGGGCCCCAGGCAGCCGAAGCCCGCGTTGAGCCGGATGCGCGGGCCGATCGGCCCGTTCACGATGACCACCGGGAAGGCGCTGCCGGAGGCGGCCTGGAGCGCCTCGCTACCCGACTCCGGGTCGAGGAACGCCTCCACCGCCGCCACGAGCACCGGCAGATACTCGGGGCGGCCGCCCGCCATCGCGAGGGCGATGGCGCATGACTTCACCGTGGTGACGCCGCCTCGAGGCGGGAAGGTGCCGAGCCTCCGCTCGCCGGATTGCGCGGCGCCGCGGAGGATCCAGTTCACCCGTTCCTCGGTGGGCGGCCAGAGCGGCAGCCCGTCGCCCCAGCGATTGATGAGCATCAGGTGGTTGAAGCGCGCGAGCGCGTCCTCCGCGCTCGTGCCTTCCACGCGCAGCCGCGGCGGCGCGCCGTCGCCGGCGCGATCGAACGCGGAGCGCCAGCGGGTCAGGCCGTCGTAGATCTCCCGGCGTCGCGCGTCCAGCGGACCGATGTCGCTGCCGGGCAGGAACATCTCGATGGGAAAGGTCACCATGGCGGCGTCCGGCGCCAGACCGAGGCCGGCGACCGCGTTGGTCATGACGCCGACGAAGTCGGCGCGGGTCACCGTGACGGTCGGGATTCCCTGTGCCTCGAGCCTGGCGGCCGCCCGGCCGCACGCGGTGGCGCAGGACCCTCAGGCCGCGTTGCCGATGATGACCGCGTCGACACCGCTCGCCTTCACCAGCGCGGCGGTCTCTTCGGACCCGATCACCCCGTTGCCCTGCGGAAACGCGTCGACCGCGAGCACCTCGATGCTCGGGAAGTCCGCCTCCAGCAGGGCCTTCAGGCGGGGCAGCATGCGGTACGCCTGCCACTGGTCATTGCTGACGAAGCCGACGCGCTTGCCGGCCAGGCCGGCCACGCGGGGCGCGTGCGGCTGCTTCACCTCGATGGCGCCGGAGGGGTCGTGGAACTCCAGGGTGATCATGCGATGCTCTCCTCGAGGAGTCGTGGCGGGCCGGGATCGCACGCCTGCCGGTAGGTTCGGCCATGGCCGGCCACGAGTCAAGCGAGGACACCCGAGCCATGCGATTCGCCGGAAGGATCCACCTCGTCGCCATCGGCGCGATGCTGGCGATCGTGGCCGCGCTCCCCTCCCACGAGCCGTGGGAGCTCTGGGAGGAGCGCATCGTCGGGCAGCAGCCGCTCGAGATGGTCTTCGTGGAGCGCCTGCCGTCGCCCGAAGCCTGCTACGCGAAAGCCTCCGGGCTCTGGAGCCGGCCCGTTCCCGCCGGCGTCACCCGGCTCGGCTACACCTGCCTGCCGGCGAGCCCGGCCTCCGGATCGGGGGACGAGTCCGTCCCGCCGGAGCGCCCCCGCGGCTAGCCCCAGACCTCCTGGACCGGCCGGCCCGGCTGTCGCAGCAGCCCCAGCGCGATCCCGATGTTCAGCAGGTTCCACAGGATCCCGTTCACGAACGCGGCCTGGTACGAGCCGGTCAGGTCGTAGATCACCCCGGTCATCCAGCCGCCGAGCGCCATCCCGAACACGGTGGCGGTGAGCACGGTGCTGACCCGCACGCCCGCCTCGCCGGGCGGGAAGAACTCACGGATGATGACCGCGTAGGACGGCACGATGCCGCCCTGGAAGAGCCCGAAGAGCCCCGAGACCACGTAGAGCGAGGTGAGGCCGTCGAAGGGCAGGAACAGCACGAGGGCCAGCGCCTGGAGGCTCGAGCCGAGCAGCAGCGTGCGCCGCCCGCCGATGTGATCGCAGATCCACCCGGAGAGCAGACGGCTCACGATGCCGGCCGCCAGCATCAGCGAGAGCATCTGGGCGCCGCGGGCCGCGCCGTGCCCGAGGTCCGCGCAGTACGCCACGATGTGCACCTGCGGCATCGACATCGCCACGCAGCAGCTGAGACCGGCGATCACCAGCACCGTCTGCAGCGCGGCCCGCGACATGCCGAGTGGGCGCGACGGCCACGTGGTGGATCCGCTCGGCGTCGCGGGCGTCACCGGCCCGGTCAGGGGAGAGCGGGGGCGCAGGATCAGCGAGAGCGGCAGCATGGTGGCCACGCAGAACACCGCCACCCCCAGGTAGGTGCGGCGCCAGCCCTGCGTCTGGATGAAATGCTGGACCACCGGCGGCCAGATCGTTCCGGCCAGGTAGCTGCCGCTCGCGATGATCGCCACCGCGATGCCCCGCCGGCGCGTGAACCACAGCGAGGTGTCGGCCACCAGCGGGGCGAACGTGACCGAGCCCGCCACGCCCACGATCACGCCCTGGGTGAGGATGAACTGCCAGAGGCTGGTGGCCTGGCTCGCGAGCAGGTAGCCCAGGCC
>DASRHC010000056.1:0-104145 GCA_035650715.1 Candidatus Methylomirabilota bacterium
AGGGCGGACTATCGTTCAAGTCTTTGGACCCTTCATCTGCGGGGGCCTAGAAATGGCCCCCGCACCCCCGGTCCGCGGTCATGCCGTTGGTGGACCCGCGTGCGCGTGTCGGCTCCGCGGTCATGCCGTTGGTGGACCCGCGTGCGCGTGTCGGCTCCGCGGTCATGCCGTTGGTGGATCCGCGTGTGCGCGACTCTTCCGCCGTCATACGTGTTGCCTCCGCGCGGGCACGCGTGGTCAGCCTAGGAGCAGGCGGGCGGCGCGGCGGCGGAGGGCGAGGATCGACTGGGTGGGCGAGATGCCCATCGGGCAGACCTCGGTGCAGTTGGCCTGCGTGTGGCAGCGCGTGAGCGCGTCCTCGCTCAGGAGCACCTCGGCGCGGCCCGCGTGGCCCACGTCGCGGCTGTCCTCCTCCAGGGTGAACAGGCGGTTGAGCGCGGCCGGGCCCGGGAAGCGCGGATCATTCGCCACCATCGAGCACGCCGACATGCACATGCCGCAGCCGATGCACTCGATGGCGGCGTCGATACGACGGCGCTCGGCCGAGTCGCGACCGATGCGCGCGGCGGTGGGCGGCCCGTCGGCGGGCACGAAGGCGCCCCCGACGCGCGCGGTCTGCTCCACCAGCGGCGACATGTCCACGACCAGGTCGCGCACCAGCGGGAAGTGGTAGAGCGGCCGCACCGTGACGATGCCGGTCTTGAGGCTCTTGAGCAGCGTGCGGCACGCCCAGCGCTCGCGCCCGTTGATCACCATCGCGCACGAGCCGCACATGCCCACCCGGCAGGCGTACCGGAACGCGATGGTGGGGTCGAGCCGGCGCTGGGCGTCCACCAGGGCGTCGAGCACCGTCATGCCCTCCCGGGCCGGCACCCAGAAGCGCTGCAGCCGCTCGCGGAAGCCCGGGGACCAGCGAAAGACCTTCAGTACCATCGCCAGGTCCAGACCACCGCGAAGAGCGCCACCCCGAGGGCCAGCGCGCCGGCCAGCAGCGCGCGGTGCCAGCGCACCGGCAGGCCGAAGTCGAGCACGATCGCGCGGACGCCGAGCAGGCCGTGCAGGAGCACGAGCGCGAGCAGGGTCGCCTGCACCGGACGCCAGAAGGGGTTCTGCAGGTGCAGCACGATCACGGCCACCAGCGCCACCGCGGCCGCGCGCTGGGCGAGCCACGCCCACATGCCGGCCGGCGTCGCGCGCCAGCCCTCGGTGGTGGCCCACCGCCGCCGCAGGATCCGCCGCGGACGCTTCGGCATCAGTCGCCCACGTCGACGGTGAGGGGCAGCCTCGCCGCCTCCGGCTTGACGCGCGTGTAGCGCACCGGCTCGGTCCATACCTTGGGGCCGGTGCCCTCCGCGTAGCCGGCCATGACCGTGACCGCCTCCGGCGCGGTCTCCGGGAAATCGCGCCGGTAGTGCGAGCCCCGGCTCTCGGTGCGCTCGAGCGCGCTCCGGGCGATGAGCCAGGCGGCGGAGACCTGGCTCTTGAGGTTGAGCCAGTCCTGCCACGCCACGTTGAAGGCGCCGGTGCCCCGCAGCGGGACCGTGTCGAGCCGGTGGCCCACCTCCTCGATGACCGCGAGCGCGCGCTTGAGCCCCTCGCCGGAGCGGATCAGTCCCACGTGCTCCCACATCACCTCGCGCAGGCGGGCCTGCAGGGCGTAGAGGCTCTCGCCCTCGTTGCGGGTGAACGGCGCGGTCGCCGTCGCCACCGCCGCCTCCACCAGCGCGGGCGAGATGGGCGGCCGCAGCCGGCCCGCCACCCACTCCGCCATCACGTCCCCCGCGATGCCGCCGAACACGGTGGACTCGGCCACCCCGTTGCCGCCCAGGCGGTTGGCGCCGTGCACGCCGCCCGAATCCTCGCCCGCCGCGAAGAGACCCTCCACGTCGGTGCGGCAGGCCTTGTCGATCACGATGCCGCCCATCATGAAGTGGGCGGTGGGGCCCACCTCCACCGGCTCGCGGGCCAGGTCGCGGCCGAAGTCCCGGCAGCGGCGCACCATGCCGCGGAAGCTCTGCTCCACGACCGCGGCCCCCAGGTGCGACACGTCGAGCCACACGCCGCCGTTCGGGGTGCCGCGGCCCTCCTGCACCTCCAGGAAGCAGGCGCGGGCGACGAGGTCGCGGGTGGAGCGCTCCAGGCGGGCCGCGTCGTAGCGCTGCATGAACCGCTCGCCGCGGCCGTTGAGCAGGCGGCCGCCCGCCCCGCGCAGCCCCTCCTCGAGGAGCGCGCCGGTCATGAGCGAGTTGGGCACGATGAGGCCGGTGGGATGGAACTGCACCATCTCCATGTCCCGCAGGCGCACCCCCGCGCGGAGCCCCAGGGCGATGCCGTCGGACGACTTGTCGGCCGAGCAGGCGATCACCTTGTACATGGTGGGCCCGCCGCCCATCGCGAGGAGGATGGCCCGGCTGCGCACCACCACGAAGCCCCCGCGGCGGATGTCGAGCAGCAGCGCGCCGCCCACCTGCCCGCCGTCCCCGCGCAGGAGCTCCACCGCGCGATGCTCCTCGAGCGCCTTGATGGACGGGCGCCGCCACACCTGCTCGGTGAGCCGGTTCATGATCTCGATGCCGGTGAGGTCGCCCTTGTGGATCGTGCGGTCGTGGGTCTGCCCCGCGAACGGCTTCTGGTGGATGCGCCCGTCGGGATGGCGGTCGAAGAAGCAGCCGTAGCGGGCCTCCAGCTCCAGCACCCGGCCCGGCGCCTCCTTGACCAGCGTGTGGACCAGCTCCTGATCGTTGATCCAGCCGCCGCCCTGGAGCGTGTCGAGCAGGTGCGCCTCGAGCGAGTCCGGCGATGCCAGGACCGCGTTGTAGCCGCCCTGCACCATGCGCGTGCAGCCGGCGCGCCCGAGCAGGCCCTTGACCGCGACCGTCACCTCCAGGTGCGGCGAGCGGTCGGCCGCGTGCAGCGCCGCGCAGAGGCCGGCGCCCCCCGCGCCCAGCACGAGGATGTCGGTGTCGAGGCTCTCGATGGAAGACTCGGTGGCCATGCTCGGCCCCCCGGAGTTACTTCGCGGGCGCCGCCACCAGGGCGTCCAGCAGCGCGCGCCCGGCCGGGCCCTCCCACTCGCGGTTGCCCGCCGCCCGCGCGACCAGCCGCCCGTTGCGCCCGATCAGGAACACGGTCGGCGTGGCGGTGACGCGGTAGTCGCGCGCGACCGCGCCGTCGTAGTCCAGCAGCACCGGGATCGTGAGACCTGCGCCCCTCGCCCAGCTCGCGACGAGGTCCTTCGGCTCCTCCACGCTCACCGGCAGCACCGCGAACGGCTGGCCCCGGCGCTCGCGCGCCACCTGCTCCACGCCGGCGGGCAGCTCGCGCCGGCAGTACGGACACCACGTGGCCCAGAAGTAGACGAGCACCACCTTGCCCTGGTGGTCCGCGAGCGAGATCTTCCCGCCCGACGTGGCAGGAAGGCTGAACGCGGCGGGCGTCCCGCTCACCGCGGTGAGGCCCAGCGGCCGGAGCAGCCGGTCCAGGTCCTCGGTCGCGGCGGTCCGGCCCGCCGACGGGACGCCCGCCAGAAGGACGCCGAGCACCACCGCGAGGACCGGGGCGGCCACGCGCGCACGAGCCCTCATCATGGCCCCCAGAATGCTCCGGTTCGCGACGAAGTCAATCCACCCGATTCCGCGCTCACGCGCCCTCGATGCGGTACGCGGAGGCGTCCGGCTTGAACGCGCGCGGCAGCCAGAGGGGCCGGCGCAGCCCGCCCGGCCCCGGCGCCGGACGCGCCATCGCGAGCCATCGGCGGTAGACCTCGAACGATCGGTTGGTGTCGACCACCACGTCGCCGTAGCGGTCGTCCGGCCCGGGCCGGCTCACCGTGACCTTCTGATGCCAGCAGTGCTGGCCGCTCACCGGATCCGGATGGACCGGGAACGTGAGGTTCTGGTGCACGCCCGCGTCCTCCCACCACACACGCTGCGAGTCCGGATCCGCACTCTCGAACGGGCGCACCCCGTGCACGTGGCGCAGGCGCCACTGCCCGGGCGCGGGCCGATCGATGGACGCGAGCGCGGTGGACCACCGCTCCCCGCCGGTGTGCTCGGCGAGGCGCCACCGCCCCAGGTGGTGCGAGCACGCGATGATGCCGGGGCGGATGGATTCCGTCACCCACACCCGGTCCACGAAGTGGCCGATCTCGGTGGTGATCTTGAGGAGGTCGCCGGTCTCCACCTGGAAGCGGGCCGCGTCCTCGGGATGGAGCCACAGCGGGTTGTTGTGCGAGATCTCGTACAGCCACTTGGCGTTGCCGGAGCGGGAGTGGATCAGGGTCGGCAGCCGGAACGTGGGCAGCAGCACCATCTCGCCGCGCTTGCGGTCGATCTGCGACCAGTGCACGTGGCTCCGCGCGTAGGTCGGCACCGCGTGCTCCGGCCACTTCCAGTCCTTGAGGGTCTTGGAGAAGAACTCGAGCTTGCGCGACGGCGTGGGGAAGCCGCTCATCCACTCCCCGTCCACCTCGACCCCCACCGCGGCGCCGTTCTTCACCACCAGGTGCGACACCGGATCCGGCCTCGCGCCCTCGCGCTCCGCGGGGGTGAGCGGCGTCTCGTGGGTGGCGTAGACGCTCTCCTGCACCAGGAACGCGCCGTACTTGCGCATGTAGGCGAGCGGGGTGAGGCCCTCGCGCTCCGCCGCGGCGGGCAGGCCGGGCACGCTGTGCTCGAACATCCAGCGGTAGAACTCCTCGATGCGCAGCTTCTCGCCGGGCCGATAGGGCGACTCGAAGTACTTGCGGATGCCGAGCGCGCCGTCGGGATCGATGCGCCACGAGAGCTCGATCCAGAACTCGTCCTCCTCCCACACCTGGCCGAGACCGGCCGCCTCGTGGGCCTGCCACGTGGTGTCGAACGTCTTGCCCTGCTTCTCGAGCGCCACCCGCAGCACCGGCTGGCGGAAGCCGATCCAGCGGGCGGCGTGGGTCTCCTGACTCATGAGGTCGTGGCGCTCGGAGGCGTGCCCCATCGGCAGCACGTAGTCGGCGAACCACGCGGTCTCGCTCCAGATGGGGGTGAGGCAGGCGTGGCGCTCCACCTTCGTCTCGTCGGTCAGCATCTCGATCCACGACATGCCGTCCGGGTTGGTCCACACCGGGTTGTAGACCCGGGTGAAGTACATCGCGAGCTTGCCGCGGCCCTCCCGCAGGAAGTGCGGCAAGAGGAAGCTCATCTCGAAGAACGCGAGCGGGTACTCGGGCGGCATGAGCAGCTCGCTCCACACCTTGCCCGGCGGCGGCATCAGGGGCGGCGCGGGCACCGCCTTGTTCCAGCCGCTGGGCGCGGTGCCGCCCGGGGTGGCCACCGCCCCCGCCAGCACCACCACCAGCTCGAGCGCGCGCGCCACCTGCCAGCCGTGGAGGTTGCCGGCGGCCGCGTTGCGCCACACGTGGGTGGAGAGCGCGCTCCCCGCGCGGCCCACCTCGCGTGCGACCTCCTCGATGCGCGCCGCCGCGACGCCCGACTCGCGCTCTGCGAACTCGGGGGTGTAGGTGGCGTAGAGCGCCTTGAGCGCCTCCTCGAAGCCGGCCATCGTCATCGGCAGGTCGGGGCGCTCCTCGCGGAGGTACTCCTCCCAGTTCACCCAGCGCCGCACGAACTCGCGGTCCCACGTGCCGTCGCGCAACATGCAGTGCACGATGGCGAGCAGGATCGCGGCCTCGCTGCCGGGCCAGGGCGAGAGCCAGTAGTCGGCCATCGAGGCGGTGTTGCTGAGCCGGGTGTCGAGCACGCACACCTTCGCCCCCGCCATCTTGGCCTCGACGATGCGCTGGGCGTGCGGGTTGAAGTAGTGGCCCGCCTCGAGGTGGGAGGAGAGCAGCAGGATGAAGCGCGCCTTGCTGTGATCCGGCGAGGGCCGGTCGAGCCCGTGCCAGAACCCGTAGCCCGCGCGCGCGGAGGCCGAGCAGACGTTGGTGTGGCTGTTGTGGCCGTCGATGCCCCACGCGTGGAAGACGCGCTGGAGGTAGACCAGCTCGTGGCCGGGCCGGCCGAGGTGGTACATGATCTCCTTCGGCCGCCCCTCGATCAGCGCGGCGCGGATCCGCCCGCCGATGTCGTCGAGGACCTCGTCCCACGTCACGCGCTCCCACTTGCCCTCGCCGCGCGCGCCCGCCCGCCGCAACGGGTAGAGGATGCGCTCGGGGTCGGTGACCTGGTTGAGCGTCGCCGGCCCCTTGGCGCAGTTGCGCCCCCGGCTGCCCGGATGCGCCGGGTTGCCCTCGAACTTGTGGATCTTGAGGCTCTGGGGATCGACGTAGGCCAGGAGCCCGCACGCCGCCTCGCAGTTGAAGCAGATGGTCGGGATGAGCTGGAAGCGGCGCTTGACCTTGCGGGGCCAGGCCTTGCCGTCCCACTCCTCCCAGTCGTCCCACCGGTCGGCCGGCGGGAACCGCTCGAGCCCCGCCGCCGGCGCGGCCAGCTCCCGCGCCACCGGATGCAACGGCTCGGATGGGGTCAGGTCTTGCATTCCGACATTTCCTCCTCGGGGGTCAGGTCTTGCATTCCGACATTTCGTCTCCGGTAGCCAGGTCCGCGCGCGAAAAATGTCGGAATGTAAGACCTGACCCCATCCTAGCTGAGGGGGATCATCTGGCCGGCGCGGACCCAGAGGTCCTCCCACAGCCAGAGGCCGGCCAGCGCCAGCACCGCGGCCACCTCGGAGCCGAAGGGCACCGATCGGCTCAGCAGCAGCACCAGCGGCAGCACGAGGCCCACCACCACCACCCCGCCCCAGAGCGGCAGGCGCAGCGGGCCGTGGGTGAGCAGGCGCGCGGCCCGTGTGGCGTCGTGCGAGGCGTGGGCGGTGAACAGCTCGGCGAACAGCACCAGCGCGCTCAGCAGCAGCGAGACCCAGAGCAGGAGGCCGAGCCCGCCGCTGACGATGGACGCGCTGCCGATCGCCCTCGCGGCGAGCAGCAGCGTGGCGGAGCCGGCGGCCAGCGCGGCCAGCAGCAGGTGCGGCAGCAGCAGCGGGCTCTGCCAGAAGTCGCGGCCCTCGGCCTGGCCGAAGAGGAACGCGCTGTAGCCGGCGGTGGCCGCCGCCGCCAGCATCATGGGCCACGCCAGGGCCTGCAGCGCGGGCAGGTTGCCGGCCAGCCCGGCCAGCAGCCAGAGCACGCCGAGCCCGCCGGTGGCGAACAGGATGAGCGCGCCCAGCACGAGCCACGATCGCGGGTTCGGCTTGAAGAGCAGGTAGAGGAACCGCTCCGGACGCTTGAGGTCGAGGATCAGCAGCAGGCCGGTCAGCGCCAGGCACAGCAGGCCGATGGCGGGCACCGCCAGCCCGGTGAGGCCGTCGGCGGTGAGCACGCCCCCCGCGAGACCGAGCGCGGCCACCAGGAATGCGCCCGCCGCGATCGACTTGGTCCAGAGATAGGCGCCCACGCGCCAGCCCCACGGCCGCGCCGGGTGCGCCACGTCGTAGACGGTGCGGGCGAGCGCGCGCAGATCGATCCCGTCGGTGGCCACGGTCACCGGCGGGGCCGGCCGCGCCACCGCCCGGTTCGCCTCGCCCGGGCTCGGCACGCGGCCGACCTGCGAGAAGACGTAGCCCCCGCGCGGCTCCTGCATGTCGGGGGTCAGCGCCGCCGACTCCGCCCCCAGGTAGAAGAGCTTCGGCCGCGTCCCCTGCTCCGGCTTGCGCACCTGCGTCTGCTGCGAGGCCACCAGGCGCGCGATCCGGCTGCGCGGGTCGTCGAGGTCGCCCGGGATGATGGCCTGCACCGGGCACACGATCACGCACGCCGGCTCGAGCCCGCTCTCCACCCGATGGGCGCAGTAGTGGCACTTGGCCGCGGTGTGCGTGTCGGGATCGATGTAGAGCGCGTCGTAGGGACACGCTTGCATGCACGACTTGCAGCCGATGCACCGCTGCCCGTCGAAGTCCACGATGCCGTCGGGCCGGCGGTAGAGCGCGACGGTCGGGCAGATGGTGACGCAGGGCGCGTTGTCGCAGTGGTTGCAGCGCATCACGCTGAAGTAGCGCCGCGTGTCCGGGAACGTGCCCTTCTCGATGTACTTCACCCACGTCCGGTTCACGCCGAGGGGAACCTGGTTCTCCTCCTTGCACGCCACCGTGCAGGCGTGACAGCCGATGCACTTGCGCTGATCGATGACGAAGCCGTAGCGCATGTCAGTGGGCGACCACGTCGAGCCAGATGCGGGCCATGACCAGGGCGATGATACCCGCGAGCACGCCGCGAAGCACCCCCACCGGCACCCGGCGGCTCACGCGGCCGCCCAGCGGGGCGCCGCCCAGCGAGCCCAGGACCACGGTGGCCGCCGGCCAGAGCGGCACCTGGCCGGTCACCACCTTGCCCACGAAGCCGCTCACCGCCGCCATGCCCACCATGGCCAGCGAGGTGCCGATGCTGAGCCGCATCGGGATGCGCAGCAGCCCCACCAGCACCGGCACCAGCAGGAACGCCCCGCCCGCGCCGACCAGCCCCGCCATGAGCCCGATCGTGCCGGGCAGCACCACCGCGGCGGGCCGATTGAACGGCCCCGCGTCGCGGGCGCCCGTCGGCTCGGCGGGAGCCGGGCTCACCAGCATGAGCGGCAGCGCGGCGGTGGCCATCAGCGCGAAGGTGGCGAGCAGCGCGCGGCCGGAGACCCGCGAGGAGGCGAGCGCGCCCAGCAGCGCGCCCGCCGCCATCGCGGGACCGCCGGTCCAGGCGAGCCGGTGGTGCACCAGGGCCTGACGTCCGTGGCTCCACGCTCCCACGATCGCGGCCGCGAGCACCTGGGTCATGCTGAGCCCGGCCACGTCCTGGATGGTCAGCTCTCCCGCCCCGAGCAGCGGCGGCACGTAGTAGAGGAGCGGGATCATCACGATGGCGCCGCCCACGCCGACCAGGCCCGAGACGAAGGCCCCGCCGAAGCCGAGGACGAAGAGCACGAGGGCGAGCGGGACGGTCACGCGCGCGCGCCCGCCGATGGGTGGCTCATGAGAGCCACCATGATAGCGCGAGTCCCCGCGCTACCGGATCGCCTGCTTCACCTGCGCGAGCATCGCCTCCGGCGAGCCCGCGAGGTGCACGGGCCGCGGCATCGCGGGCGGCCCGTACTTGATGCCGGCGCCGGTCAGCACCAGCACCACCCGCGTGCCCGCGTCGACCTGCCCGTCCGCCTGGAGGTGCAGGAGCGCGGCGAGGGTGGCCGCGGCCTCGGGCGCGGTCCAGATGCCCTCGACCCGCGCGAGCAGGCGCTGCGCCTCGACGATCTCGTCCTCGCGGACCGCCTGGGGGAAGCCGCCGGTCTCGCGCAGGATCCGCAGCATCTGCCGGCCCGCGAAGGGCCCGGGCACGCGCAGGCCGGGCGCGTTCGTGGTGGGGTTCTCCACCGGGGTCGTGCTCTCCGCCTTCTCGTCCCACGCCCGCACGAGGGGCGCGCAGCCCTCGGCCTGCACCGCCACGAAGCGCGGCTGGCCCGCCTTCACCCAGCCCATCTCCCCCAGCTCCTCGTAGGCCTTCCAGATGCCGACCAGGCCGGTGCCGCCGCCGGTCGGGTACACGAGCACGTCCGGCGCGTCCCAGCCGAGCTGCTCCGCCAGCTCGAGCCCCATCGTCTTCTTGCCCTCGAGGCGGTACGGCTCCTTGAGGGTGGCGAGATCGAACCAGCCCAGCGCGGGCGCGATGGTCGCGATGGCGCGGCCGGCGGTCGCGATGGTCCCGTCGATGGTGAACACGTGGGCGCCGGCCAGCGCGGCCTCCGCGATCGCCGCCTCCGGGGTGTCGCGCGGCACCACCACCGCCACCGGCAGGCCGGCGCGCGCGCCGTACACCGCGGCGGCGCCCCCCGCGTTGCCGGCCGAGGGGATCATGAGGCCGCGCACGCCGAGGGCGCGCGCCTTGGTGATCGCCATGCCGAGGCCGCGCGCCTTGAACGTCCCGGTCGGATTCTGCCCCTCGTCCTTGGCCCACAGGTGGCGCAGCCCCAGGTGGGCGGCCAGGCGCGGCAGCGCGAGCAGCGGCGTGCCGCCCTCGCCGAGCGTCACCGGCTCCTCCGCCGCGGCCAGCGGCAGCAGCTCGCGGAAGCGGTACATGCCGGGCGGCCGGCCCCGGAGCGCCTCGGGCGTGACCGCGGCGGCGGCGCGGGGCAGATCGTAGCGCACCGCGAGCATCTGGCCGCAGTCCTGGCACACGGTGAGGAGCCGGCCGGTCTCGTGGCGACGACCGCAGACGGTGCATTCGATGTGGGACACGAACATGGCGCGGCCTCGGTGAATCGGGTTGGCGGGCACGCGGACGGGCCGCCCCGGAGGGCGCCCGCCCGCGGGTGGGCTCAGTGCTTGTCCTTCTCGGCGCGGTGCGCGGCCACCACCTTCTCGGCGATGTGGCTCGGGACCTCCTCGTAGTGTGAGAACTCCATCGAGTAGCTGCCGCGCCCGCCGGTCATGGAGCGCAGGCTCGACTCGTAGGTGAGCATCTCCGACATCGGCACCTGGGCCCGCACGATCACCACCTCGCCGTCGGGCTCCATGCCCACGATGCGGCCGCGCCGGCCGTTGAGGTCGCCGATGACCTCGCCGGCCGCCTCGGCGGCCGCCGAGACCTCCACGTTCATGATGGGCTCGAGCAGGCACGGCTTGGCCTCCATGAACCCCTTCTGCAGCCCCATCGACGCCGCGATCTGGAACGCCATGTCGGAGGAGTCGACGTCGTGGTACGAGCCGTCGTAGAGGGTGACCTTCAGGTCGACCACCGGGTAGCCCGCGAGGATGCCGCGCTTCATGCAGTCGCGGACGCCCTTCTCGACCGACGGGATGAAGTTGCGCGGGATGGCCCCCCCGAAGATGTCGTCGACGAACTCGAAGCCGCCGCCGCGAGGCAGCGGCTCGATGCGCAGCCAGGTGTCGCCGTACTGCCCGCGCCCGCCCGTCTGCTTCTTGTACTTGCCCTGCACCTCGGCCCGCCCCTTGACCGTCTCCTTGTAGGGGATGCGCGGGGGCAGGAGCGAGACGTCGACGTTGTACTTGCGCTTCATCCGCTCCACCACCACCTCGACGTGCAGCTGCCCCATGCCGGACACCAGCAATTGCTTGGTCTCCGGGTCGTAGTGGTGGTGCAGCGTGGGGTCCTCCTCCGCCATCCGGTGGAGCGCGGTGGAGATCTTGTCCTCGTCGCCGCGGGTCTTGGGCTGGATCGCGAACGAGATCGCCGGCTCCGGGAAGGTGATGCCGGGCAGCCGGATCGGATTGGCCTCGTCGCAGAGCGTATCGCCGGTGAGGGTGTCCTTGAGCTTGGCGACCACCCCGATCTCGCCGGGACCGAGCGACTCGACCGGCTTCTGGGTCTTGCCGAAGAGCCAGCCCAGATGCCCGACGCGCTCGCGGCTGTCGCGGGTGGCGTTCAGCACCTGGCTGTCCGCGCGCAGGGTGCCCGAGTAGACGCGGAACACCGACAGCTTGCCCACGTGCGGGTCGGAGATGGTCTTGAACACCATCGCGCAGAACGGGGCCTTCGGGTCGGGGGCGCGACGGACCGCCGCGTTGGTCCGGGGATCCACGCCCTCCACCTCCCCGGCCTCGGCCGGCGAGGGGAACTCCTTCACGATCAGGTCGATCAGCGGCGCCGTGCCGATGCCGCGCACGGCGGACGCGCAGAGCACCGGCACCGCCCCGCCGCTGCCGATCGCCCGACGCAGGGCGCCCAGCATCTCCTCCTCGCCGATCGCGCCCTCCTCCAGGTACTTGGCGAGCAGATCGTCGTCGGTCTCGGCGGCGGCCTCCGCCAGCTTCTCCCGGGCGGCCTTGGCCGCCTCCATCAGGTCGCCGGGGATCTCGGCCTCGCGGGTCTTGCCGTCGGCGGTGAGCAGCGCCCGCATCGCGATGAGGTCCACCACCCCGGTGAAGCCGCCCTCGCTGCCGATCGGCAGCTGCAGCGGCACCAGGCGCCCCTTCAGCCGCTTCTGCAGCGACTCGAGCGCGCGGGAGAAGTCGGCGCGCTCGCGATCGAGGCGGTTGATCACGATCGCGCGCGGGAGGTTGTACTCGTTGGCGAACTTCCACACCCGCTCCGTCTGCACCTGCACGCCCGCCACCGCGTCCACCACCACCAGCGCCGCCCCGGCCACCCGCAGCCCCGCGCGCGCGTCGGCGACGAAGTCGCCGTACCCCGGCGTGTCGATCAGGTTGATGCGGTGGCCCTTGTGATCGCAGAAGGCCGTCGCGGTGTTGAGCGAGATCTTGCGCTTGATCTCGTCGGGATCGAAGTCGGTGATGGTGGTGCCGTCGTCGACACGTCCGAGCCGCGTGGTGGCTCCACACGCGTGCAGCAGGGCTTCGACGAGCGACGTCTTGCCGACGCCGCCATGGCCGACCAGCGCAACGTTGCGGATCCTGCCGATGTCCAGAGCCATGCCCGCCTCCTGAGAAGGAGAGGTGTGGGCGGATGCTACCACAGCGATTTCGGAGCGGCCAGCCCCTCCCCCCGGTTCGGGCGACGTCGGGGGCTACGTCGTGGCGTGGCGCACCGCGGCGCCGACCGCGTGCAGCAGCGACTCCGGCGTGTCCGGGTCGATCGAGCAATCGGGCCCGAGCAGGAGCCAGCGATCCTGCATCTCGCGGCGCGCCGCCGCGACGCGCGCGAGCAGAGCCGCCTCGCTCATGCCCTTGATCTCCGGCTTGGCGGGGAGCCCGCCCACCACCGCGCGCCCGGTGCGCGCGTGCGCCCGGGCCAGCGTGGGGTTGCCGGGGGCCTGCGCGAACGACAGCGCGGTGACCGGATAGTCCGCGAACTCGTCGAAGTGGATGCCGGCCCCGCACACGTGCAGCAGGTTGAAGGGCGCGTCGGCCACCGCCTCGAGGATCCGCAGATCCCACCGCCGCTGCCAGCGGCGGCACTCCTCGGCGGTCATGAGCGACGTGGTCGCCACGTTGGTGGCGTAGAAGAGGCCGTCGGCCCCCGCGGCGAGGCAGCGCCGTCCGTACTCGGCGAGCGTCTCCGCCATCACGTCGAACGCCCGCGCGGTCTCGCGCGGGGCGTCGCGCAGGAAGGCGAGGGCCTGGGCCCGCCCGCCGCGCGCCAGCATCGGCAGGATCATCGGCGGCGCGAACACCGTCCAGATGATCGGCACGTCGGGGCCGACCGCGGCCCGGATCTGCCGGAGCGCGCGGAGCTGCTCGCCGAGGGCGCCGGAGCCGGGGTCCGCCACCGGCAGCCGGGCCAGGTCGTCCGCGGTCACGAGGGGCGCGTGGGTCACCGTGTACGGGGTGGCCTTCGCGCCGGACGGAGCATAGGTCAGCCCCCACATCTCGGCGAAGCACTGGGCGCGCGACTGCGGCTTGAGGAAGTCCCAGTCGAACGTCCGGGCCAGCCGCTGGGTCTCCTGGGCCAGGCCCTGGGCCGAGTTCTCGGTGGCGAAGTTGTGCAGCCAGAACGCGAGCGGCACGCGGTCCACCGGCCGGCCGTGGAGCGCGGCCATCACCCGCTGCCGCTTCGTCGTCGCGGAAGCCACGCGCCCCGCCTCAGCCGCGCGCCGCGCGGTGGATGGGAAATGCGGGCGGGACGATGCGGTCCACGTCGGCGCCGTCCCAGCGCCACGAGGGCACGCGCCTCCAGTAGTGCCGGGTCGCCTCGCGGGCCCGGGCGAGCACCGCCTCCTCGTCGACCCGGGCGGCGCGCTTGCCCTGCACGAGCACCTGCCCGTCCACGATGACGGTGTCCACGTCGCGCCCGGAGGCGGAATCCACCAGGGCCTTGATCGGATCGGCGTAGAGCGAGCCGCCCACGTGATCGAGATCGATCAGCACGATGTCGGCCTTGGCCCCGGGGGCGAGACGGCCCAGGTCCTCGCGGGCGAGGAAGCGGCAGCCGTCCACGGTGGCCGCGTTGAACACGTCGCGCGCGAGCCCGGCCTGGTAGTTGGCGTCGGCCACCTTGGTCAGGATGGAGGCCCAGCGCAGCTCGGACACGATGTCGAGCGGGTAGGTGTCGGTGCCGAGCGCGACGGTCACCCCCGCGTCGAGATAGCGCTGGAACGAGCGCAGGGTCATGGCCATCTTGGCGTACTTGTACGGACAGTGGCCGACGGTGCTGCCGCGCTCGGCCAGCGCCGCGAGGTCGTCGCCGAAGGGATAGCGCGTCCAGGCGTGCGCGGTGGTGAAGACCACGTGGCCGAGGAGGGTGCGCTCGTCGAGGAACCCGATGTCGGCCAGGTAGCGCACCGGCGTCCGGCGGTGCTCCTCCATGATGCGCTGGAACTCGACCAGGTTGCCGCCCGCGTGGGTGTGGATGGGCGCGCCCTGCGCGCGCGCCGCGTCCTTCCCCGCGCGCAGCAGGGCCTCGGTGCACGTCTCGACCTGGGCCGCGTTGAAGAGCGCGCGCAGCCGGCCGCCCGCCGCGCCGTCGAACTTGCGGGCGAAGTCCACCGCCTCCTGCAGGCGCGCGCGGCCCACCGCCACGTCCTCCTCGTAGGTGAGGCGCCCCTGCGCATCCATGTAGGTGTCGCGGTCGCGGAAGGGGGGCCCGCCGTAGACCCGCACCCCCAGGTCGTCGACCAGGCGCGCGTAGCCGTCCCAGTCCCCGCGGAGACCGCCCACGTCGATGATGGTGGTGGTGCCGTTCCGGAGCGCGTGGAGGAACACGAAGGCGCGGATCGCCGCCACGGCCTCCGGGGGCGGCGGGGCCATCTTGCCCTTGAGCGGCGCCGCGAACGCCATGTAGTTGGCGGTGCGGTAGTCGTTCTTGGCCATGTCGAGCAGCAGGTAGTCGCCCCCGTTGCCCGCGGTGTGCACGTGGGTGTTGATGAAGCCCGGCGAGACCAGCTTGCCCCGCGCCGAGATGCGCGTGTCCGCAGGGCCCGCGTAGGGGCCGCCCGCGTGGATCACGCGGTCGCCCTCGAAGACCACGCTGCCCTGCTCGTGCACCTCGTGGCCGCGCCCGTTCCACGCCACGACCCACCCGCCCTCGATCACCGTCCGCATGTGGCCCCTCCCAGGGCCGCCATGCTAGCCCGCCCGCGAAGGAGCCGCAACGAGGATGGAGGATGGGGTCAGGTCTTACATTCCGACATTTCCGCGGCGCCACGCCGGCGCCCCGCGATCAAAATGTCGGAATGTAAGACCTGACCCCGTCAGGGGCGGACGACTTTGTTCGGGAGGATGCCGATGCCTTCCACCTCCGCCTCGAGGCGATCGCCGGCCTTGAGGAAGTTGCCGGAGGCGGCGCCCACGCCCTCGGGCGTGCCGGTGGCGATGATGTCGCCCGGCAGCATCGTCATGCCCTGGGAGAGCACCTCGATGCACTGGGCGACCGGGAAGATCATCTTGGAGGTGTGGCTCGACTGCCGCAGCTGACCGTTCACGCGCAGCGAGATCGCGAGCGCCTGCGGATCGGGCAATTCGTCCGCGGTGACCAGCACCGGCCCCATCGGGCAGAAGGTATCGAGCGACTTGCCCTTGAACCACTGCTGGTGCCGCTTCTGCAGATCGCGCGCGGTCACGTCGTTGATGATGGTGTAGCCGAAGACGTGCTTGAGCGCCTCGGCCCGTGGAATGTCGCGGCCGCCGGTGCCGATGACCACCGCCAGCTCGACCTCGTAGTCGAGCTCCTTGGTGATCGCGTGGTGCACCACGTCGTCGCCCGGCCCCACCACCGAGGTCGCGGGCTTGGTGAAGTACACCGGATGCGCGGGCGCGGCGGCGCCCCGCTCGGCCGCGTGATCGGCATAGTTGCGGCCGAGGCAGAAGATGTTCCGCGCCGGCGACGGAATCGGGGCGAGCAGACGCACCCGCTTGATCGGGTAGGCCAGCCGACGCTGCGCGAGCTCCTCGGCCGCGGTCTGCCCCACCAGCCGCTGCCCGTGCTCCACTGCCTCGCGCACCAGGGCGCGCACCGACTCCTCGCCCTGCACGATCTCGAGGATCGTGCGGGGGAAGCCGCCGCGTCCCCGCCGCACCGTGCCGCGCTGGACCGCGAGGTCCTTGGCGAGCCCGCCCAGGTCCAGCACGTGCTCCTGGTAGACCGCCCCCGGCTTCGGCTCTCCCCGCCCCCGACGGAACGTGACCAGGCGCATGGCTCTACCCGCTCACCGGCGCGCCGGCGCGCGGCGGCAGGGTCTTGCCGGCCGCCCGGGCGATGTCTTCCAGCTCCCGCGGCAGGCCGAAGCGCACGTCCTCCTCGACCACGTGCACCTCCTGGACGCTCGAGCCGTGCTTGCGCCGCAGCTCCTCCACCACCTCGCTCACGAGGTGCTCGGGGGTGGAGGCGCCCGCGGTGACGCCGACCCGCCCCACGCCCTCCAGCCACTCGGGGCGGATGTCGTTCTTGTCGTTGATCAGGTACGACGGCGTGCCCATCACGGTGGAGACCTCCACCAGCCGGTTGGCGTTGGAGCTGTTGGCGGCGCCGATCACCAGCAGCACGTCCACCTCGCTCGCCACCGTCTTCACCGCGGCCTGCCGGTTCTGGGTCGCGTAGCAGATATCGTCCTTGGCGGGCCCCACGATCCGGGGGAAGCGGCGCCGCAGGGCCTCGATGCAGTCCCGGGTGTCGTCGACCGACAGCGTGGTCTGGGTCAGGTACGCGACCTTGTTCGGGTCGGGCACGTCGAGGCGATCGACGTCCTCGGGATGGGCGATGAGGAACATGCGGTCGGGCGCCTCGCCCATGGTGCCGATGACCTCGTCGTGGTCGGCGTGCCCCACCAGGATGATGGAGTAGCCCTCGCGGGCGTACCGCACCGCCTCCAGGTGCACCTTGGTGACGAGCGGGCAGGTGGCGTCGATGACCCGCAGGCCGCGCCGCTGCGCCTCCGCGCGCACCGCGGGCGAGATGCCGTGGGCGCTGAAGATCACGGTGGCGTCGTCCGGCACCTCGTCGAGCTCGTCCACGAAGTGCGCGCCCTTGGCCCGTAGCGCCTCCACCACGTGACGGTTGTGCACGATCTCCCGGCGCACGTATACCGGCGTCGGGCACACCTGCAGGGCCAGCTCCACGATGTCGATGGCGCGGTCGACCCCCGCGCAGAAGCCGCGCGGGCCGGCCAGGACGATCTGCTGCAGCGGGAGGGTGGTCATGACTCCGTCCTCACTTGAAGAAATACGAGACGCCGACCACTCCCGAGTCCGAGTTGAAGCCCCGGTTGGGATCGGAGGTGTGGCCGTTCGAGATGTGCTGGAATCGATAGCCCGCGTTCAGCGCGAGCCGGTCGGTCACGAAGAACGACAGCCCCGCCCCCGCCTCCAGCACGAACGTGAAGGTGGAGTTGATCTCGGGCACCCGCAGGCTGGTGCCGCCCGCGCCCGCGGTGCCCTCCAGATACGGGACGACGCGGCCCAGGCTCAGCAGGTGATACCGGCCGGTGATCTTGAGGCCGTTGGCGGTCGCCCCGGACGGGGAGACGTACTGCTGGAACCAGCCCTCGAGCCCGGGCTCGAAGGCGCTGCGGAAGAAGCCCGAGCCGAAGGGCGCGAAGAAGAGGTAGGAGACGCGCGGGGTCTCGGTGACGAAGGAGATGTCGCTGACGGTGCGGTGGCCCTCCACGTTGTTGGCGGCGCCGCCGCCCACCTGCAGCCCGAAGACCTTGGTGCCCCGGGCGAAGGTCTCCTCGGGGTCGTACGCCGGAACGGGGCGCGCCAGGGACAGCACCGCCACCGCGGCCATCACTGCCCACCCCCAGCCTCGCGTGTTCGTCATGGTCTCGGGTCCACCAGTACCTTCATGGTCTCACCGCGTTCCATCATCGCCAGCGCTTCTTTCACCTGCGCCAGGCCCATCCGGTGGGTCAGCAGAGGCCCCGGATCGATGGCCCCCGCGGCCAGGAGGTCCACCGCCCGGCGGATCAGGTCCGGGGTGTGGTGGAAGGCCCCCACCAGGGTGAGCTCCTCGTAGTGCGCCCGGCGGGTATCCACGCGGACCGCCGTGCCCGGCGCGCAACCTCCAAACAATACCACGGTGCCTCCGCGCCCCACCGCATCTATGGCCTGCTCCCAGACCTCCGGCCGGCCCGTCGCGTCGATCGTGACCTCCGCCCCGCGCCCCTCGGTGAGGGCCCGCAGGTGACCGGGCACGTCGGCCACCGCGCGGGCGTCGACGCACTCCCCCAGCCCCATGGCCCGCACCCGGTCCAGGCGCCACCCCGCCTTGCCCACGATCGCCACCCGGGCACCCCGGTGCCGGGATGCCATGGCCAGCAGGCAGCCGAGCGGTCCGTGGCCGAAGACCACCACGGTCATGCCCGCCTCGATCCGGCCCCGCTCCACCCCCAGCAGCGCGCAGGCCAGCGGCTCCGCGAACGCGGCGCGCTCCGCCGGCACCCGCGGGCCGATGGTCACCACGTTGCGCTCCACCAGGCGGGGCGGCAGCGCGATCGCTTCCCCGTAGGCCCCGTTGACGAACAGCAGGTCCTCGCAGAGGTTCGGCCGGCCCGCCGCGCAGAGCCGGCAGCGGCCGCAGGGCGCGGAGTTGGCGGCCACCACCCGGTCGCCCTCGCGCACGCCCCGCACGCCGCGTCCCACCGCGCTGACGGTACCGGCGAGCTCGTGGCCGAACACGGTCGGCACGTGCGGGATCATCACCGGGTGGCCGCGCCGGAGCGTCTTCACGTCGGTGCCGCACGTGAGCGCGGCCTCGACGCGCACCACGAGACCGCCCGGCTCGGGCTCGGGCGCCGGCACCTCCTCGAAGCGCAGGTCGCCGGGTCCGTGGAAGACCTGGGCCCGCATGCTAGGGCGTGACGTAGACCTTCACCGCCTCGTGCCGCCGCATGAGCTCCACGCCCTCGCCGAGCCGGCCGAGCGGCAGCCGGTGGCTGATGAGCCCGTCCACGCGCACCCGGCCCGCCGCGAGCAGGGCGAACGCCTCCCCCAGCTCGGCCGGCGAGGAGGAGTAGGTGGAGGAGATCGTGAGCTCGCGGTGGTAGAGCGTGGCGAGCGGCAGGGGCAGGGCCTCGCCCGGTCCGCCCGCGAAGCAGTGGAGCGCGCCGCCGTCGCGCACACGCGCCGCCGCCGCGGCGAGCGCCGCGGCTCCCCCGGCGGTCAGCACCACGCCGTCGACGCCGCGGCCGTCCGTGGCCTCGCCGAGGGCCGCGTCGAGCGCGGCCGGCTCGTCGGCCACGCGGGCGCCGACCGAGCGCCCGAGCGCCCGCCGCGCCGGCAGCACGTCGTCGCCGAACACGGTGACGCCCCTCAAGGTGAGGAGCTGGACCAACAGGCAGCCGATCGAGCCCAGGCCCACGACGAGCGCGGTGTCGCCGGCTTCGAGGCCGGTGCGCTTCACCGCGCGCAGGCAGCACGCCAGGGGCTCGGTGAAGGACGCGGTCTCGTCCGTCATCTCCGCGGGCAGGCGGAAGGCGGCGTGCTCCACGTTCGGCGCGGGCACGCGCAGCCGCTCCGCGAAGCCCCCCGGGTCCAGATTGATGCGCTTGAACTGCCGGCACATCGACGGGCTGCCGCGCCGGCAGTAGTGGCAGGCGAAGCACGGCACGTGATGGGCGACCACCAGCCGGTCGCCGGGCGCGAACCGGCGGACTCCCTCGCCCACCGCGAGCACGTCGCCCACCACCTCGTGCCCCAGCACCGCGGGCGCGGAGGCGGCGGGCGAGATCTTCAGCAGGTCCGAGCCGCAGAGGCCGCAGCCCCGCAGGCCCAGCACGAGCTCGCCGGGGCCCGGCACCGGCTCCGGCCAGTCGCGGAGCGCGATCACGCCCGCGGCGCAGACCGCGGCCTTCACGAGACGGGCAGGCGCGAGCCGAGCCAGGCCCGCAGCGCGATCGCGAGGCGGCGGGTGGTGGGCAGCGTCACGCGGCGGCTGAAGACGTCGAAGCGGCGGTCCTCGATCGCGCGGAGCAGCGCGAAGTAGGTGCGCCCCATGATCTCCGCCGCGTAGAGGCGGCGGGCGTCGACGGCGGGCAGCGCGGCCCACGCGCGCTGGTAGTACTCGCGGGCGCGGGCGGCCTCGAACGTCATCAGCTGGACGAACTGCGGCGTGTAGCGGCCCTCCGCGAGGTCCTCGGTGGTCACCCCGAAGCGCCGCAGGTCCGCCTGCGGCAGGTAGGTGCGGCCGTTGCGCGCGTCGACCTGGACGTCGCGCAGGATGTTGGTGAGCTGGAGCGCCACCCCCAGGTTCACCGCGTACTCGCGCGTGCGCGGGTCGGAGTAGCCGAAGATCTCGATGCAGCAGAGGCCCACCGCGGAGGCCACCCGGTAGCAGTACGGATAGAGCGCGTCCCACGTCTCGTAGGTCGGGTGGTCGAGGTCCATCTCCACCCCCGCGATGATCTCTTCCAGCGCCGCGCGCGGGATCGCGAACTGCCGGAGCGCCACCTGCAGGCGCTGGCCGGCCGGGTGCCGGGCGCGCCCCTCGTAGACGCGCGCGATCTCCTCGCGCCAGCGGGCCAGCTCCTCGCGCTGGGCCGCGCGGTCCCGCCCCAGGTCCACCGCGTCGTCCACGATGCGGCAGAACGCGTAGCACGCGTAGATCGCCTCGCGCTGGGCGCGCGGGAGGACCAGGAAGGCGTAGAAGAAGTTCGAGCGGCTCTTGCGGGTGAGGCGGGAGACGAACTGGCCCGCGTTCATGGTTGGCGTGCCGTCATCCGTCTACTTCTTCAAGCCCTTCAGCTGCGGGGGCCCAGACATGGCCCCCGCACTCCCCCCGCCGCGGCCCCGCGCGAGGATTCGCGTTGTGTGCATGGTCACCGTGCGCTGCTTCAAGCCCTCTATCCGTGGGCGCCCAGACATGGCCCCCGCACTCCCCCCGCCGCGGCCCCGCGCGAGGATTCGCGTTGTGTGCATGCTCACCTTGCGCTGCGCCGGCCGACGTAGCCGTGCGCCTTGAACCACTCGACCGCGTCGGCGAGGGCCTCCTCGGCGGGCGTCTGGGGCAGGCCGAGCTCGCGCACCGCCTTGGCCGCGCTGAAGAACATGCGCTTGCGGGCCATGCGCACCGCGGTGAGCGGCACCGCGGGTGGGCGGCGGGTCATGCGGGACACGCCCTCCATGAACGCGGCCGCCGTCCATGCCACCGCGTAGGGCACGCGGAAGCGCGGGGCGCGCACGCCGGTGAGGGCCGAGAGCCGTCGGAAGATCTCCAGCAGCGAGAGGTTCTCGTTCCCCAGGATGTAGCGCTCGCCGATCCGGCCCTTCTGCGCGGCCAGGATGTGCCCGCGCGCCACATCGCGCACGTGCACCACGTTGAGGCCGGTGTCGACCGAGCCGATCATCCGGCCCTCCAGGAAGTCGACGATCATCTGCCCGGTGGGCGTCGGCTTCACGTCCCACGGGCCGATCGGCGCCGAGGGATTCACGATCACCACCGGCGCTCCGCGCGCGGCCCACTCCTCGGCCACCCGCTCGGCGAGGAACTTGGAGGCCTTGTAGGCGCCGACCATGTCCGCCAGCGACACCGGCGTGGTCTCGTCGCCGGGCGTGCCGTCCTTGGGGATGCCGACCGCGCCCACCGTGGAGGTGTAGACGATGCGCTCCGCGCCCGCGTCGGTCGCGGCGGCGAGGAGGTGGCGGGTCCCGTCGACGTTGGCGCGGTACAGCGCGCGCGGGTCGGGGGCCCAGAGGCGGTAGTCGGCCGCCGCGTGGTAGACGTGCCGCACGCCCACCACCGCGCGCCGCAGCGAGGCCACGTCCAGCAGGTCGCCATCCACGATCTCGACCGCGCAGCCGGCCAGCGCCCGGCGGTCGCCGCCCGGCCGCGCCAGGACCCGCACCGTGTGGCCGTCGGCGAGCAGCTCGCGCACCAGGTTGGCGCCCACGAACCCGGTGCCGCCGGTGACGAGCGCGTCCACGGGTCCGGGCTAGGCGGTGAACGCGGCGAGCAGCCGCGCCACCGCGGCGAGCGCCCGCTGGGTGGCCTGCCGCAGCGCGAAGGCGCGCGGCAGCACCGACGGGCGCGTGACCGAGAGCGCGAGCGCCCGCCCGGGCCGGATCTTGCCCGCCTCGGTCACCAGGTCGATCAGCTCCGCCGGGACCTCCTCCCCCGCCGCGTCGGAGACGCCGCGCACGACCAGGGTCGGGCAGCCGGCCCGCGCCGCGAAGGTGAGCACCACCGAGGACTCCATGTCGACCGCGATCGCCCCGGTGCGGGCCCGCAACGCGGCCTTGGCCGGCACGGTCCCCACCACCTCGGTGGCGGTCGCCAGCGTGCCCGGGTGCGCGTCGGGAGCGAGCGCGGCGGCGCGCGCGTAGGCGGTCGGCGTCACGTTGAGGCGCTCGGCGGCGGGGCCGATCACGCTCTCCGGCAGGACGAGGTCGCCCGTCCGGAGCTCCGGCGCGAGCGCGCCGCAGATTCCCGCCGAGATCACCAGCGGCTGGTCGAGCCCGAGGTGCAGGCCCGCCCAGCGCGGGGCCAGGAGCGCGGCCCGCAGACCGACGGGGGCCACGCGGATGGTGCCGCGCCCGAAGGCGGGCACCCCGATGGTGGGCAGCGCGGGCAGCTCGAGGTGGCGGGCCAGCGCCCGCGCTTCGAGCTCAGCCGCGGTGAGGATCAGGACCCGGGACACTACCCGCCCCGGCCCGCTCCGCCTTCTCCCGCTCCTTGCGCTCGAGCCAGGCCTTCCAGCTGTTCCCGGCCGCGGTGTCCTTGCCGGTGAACTTGATGTTCGCGAGCTCGGAATAGCGGAGCGTGAACGGGCCCTCGCCGCTCTCGTCGAAGTACTCGATGAAGGGCTCCGGACCGTAGGTGTTGCGGTTGAAGATGTAGCCCACGATCTCGGTGCCGTCCTTCTTCACGATCGTGGTGTTGCCGCGGTAGTCGAAGGCGAACTCCACCACTTCCTCCAGGGTGAGGTACTGCCCGACGTCGGGCACCCAGCCCTCGAGGCTCACCGTCGCCTCCCTACAGCTTGCCGGTCAGGGTGACCCCGACCGTCTCGATGAAGCCCTTGAGCGAGCTGAAGGTGTAGTCCACCGCGGTGGCCTCGTACCCGCAGTGCACCATGCAGTCACGGCACTTGTCGTTGCCGCTCTTCTTGCCGTAGTTCTCCCACGGCGTGGTCTCCATCAGCTCCTTGAAGGTGCGGGCGTAACCCTCCTGCAGGAGATAGCACGGCCGCTGCCACCCGAAGATGTTGTAGGTCGGGTTGCCCCACGGCGTGCACTCGAAGTCGTGCTTGCCCATGAGGAAGCGCAGGAAGAGGGGCGACTGGTTGAACCGCCACCGCTTCTTGGGCCGGCTCAGCATCTTGCTGAACAGGTCGTGGGTGCGCGACTGGAGCAGGAAGTGCTGCTGGTCCGGCGCCTTCGAGTAGCTGTAGCCGGGGGAGACCATCATCCCCTCGACGCCCAGGTCCATCATCTCGTCGAAGAACTCGCGCATCCGCAGCGGGGAGGCGCCGTCGAAGAGCGTGCTGTTGGTGGTCACCCGGAAGCCGCGCTTCACGGCCTCGCGGATGGCCGCCACCGCCTGGTCGTAGACGCCGTCCCGGCAGACCGCTTCGTCGTGCTCTTCCCGCAGGCCGTCCATGTGGACGCTGAACGAGAGGTACTTCGACGGGGTGAAGAGGTCGAGCTTTTCCTTCAGGAGGATGGCGTTGGTGCAGAGATACACGTACTTCTTCCGCTTCACCAGCTCCGCGACCAGCCGGTCGATCTCCGGGTACATCAGCGGCTCGCCGCCCGGAATGCTCACGATGGGCGCGCCGCACTCCTCGACCGCAGCCAGGCACTTCTCGACGCTCAGGTTCTTCTTGAGGATCTGCGCCGGGTACTGGATCTTGCCGCAGCCGGCGCAGGCGAGATTGCACCGGAAGAGCGGCTCGAGCATCAGAACGAACGGGTAGCGCTTGCGCCCCGCCAGCTTCTGGCGGAGGACGTACGTCGCGACCGTCCACATCTGAGACAGCGGAACGCTCATGTTCGACGTATCCTCCCGGCCCTCAAGGCCTCGGCTGCCCGCCCGTCATGGCCGGGGCGGACAGTGATTCGGCAGACCATGGGCCCACCGTCACCTTATTGACGCCATACAGTAGCAGAAAGAGCCCCAGGTGGACGAGGATTCCCGCGGCCCCGAGGAGCTCCTCGCCGATCCAGAACGTCACCGACAGGTTGACCGCGAGCACCAGGTAGTAGAGCACGATCCCGGGCCCGGGGCTTCCCCGGTCGATGGCCAGCATGCGGGACGGGCGGACGCGGTGCTCGCCCCAGACGTAGCCGCCGACCGTCACCCATCCCACCAGCAGCCAGCCCATGAAGTTGGACAGCGGCACCCCGAAGTAGAGGCCGCCCTCCGGGTACTGGAAGATGTGCCCGAGGAACCACCGTCCCCCCCGGACCGCGGCGGGGTCGATCACCACGTCGAGCAGCATCATCAGCGCACCCGCGACCACCACCAGGCGGGCCCGCCCGCCCCGGGTGGTGGCCCAGCGCGGCCCGAACGTGCGCCGGGCGAGACAGAACGCGGCGTAGGCGAGGAAGGGGAACGACAGCGGCGAGAAGAACGGCACGTTGCTCACGAACAGCTCGGCCCCCCGCGTGTCGCCGGTGTAGTCGTAGAGGCCGAACGGGAAGCCGATCCGCGTGGAGCAGAGCTCCGCGGCCAGGGCCACCACCCCGCCCCAGAGCAGGAGCGCCCCCGTGCGCGCCCGCCCGAGATCGCGGAAACCCGCCACCAGGAAGAAGGCGAGAAAGCCGACCACGTAGGGTCGGAGCACGAAGGTCCCGAGGAGCTGCGTCGCGAGCGAGGCCAGTGCGCCCCACGCCGCGTCGGCTCCTCCGGCTACGAGCGTCACCACGCGCCCACCTTACGGAAGTTGGCGGATTTTTTCAAGGAAATGCGGGGCCATTGTGGACCCTGTGCTAGTATCGGGCGATGTTTTCGCCCGCCGCATCCGACGTGTGGCCGGCGCCGCTTCGTCCCATCGCGGCGCTGGGGCGCCTCAGCATCGACATCGTCCTGGCGCTCGGTCAGTTCGCCCGCTTCCTCATCCACGCGCTGGCGTTCCTGGTCGTGCCCCCGTTCAAGCTGGGCCGGCTGATCGACCGCATCCACTTCATCGGCTACCGATCGCTCACGATCGTGATCCTAACCGGCGCGTTCACCGGCATGGTGCTGGGCCTGCAGATCTTCCTGGTCCTCTCCCGCTTCGGCTCCGAGGCCTACCTGGGCCCCGCGGTGGCCCTGTCGCTGATCCGCGAGCTGGGCCCCGTGCTCTGCGCGGTGTTCGTGACCGGCCTCGCCGGCTCGGCCCTCACCGCGGAGATCGGCATCATGAAGATCACGGAGCAGATCGACGCCCTGCAGGTGATGGCGCTGAACCCGTTCCGCTACCTGGTGGTCCCCGCGCTCGTGGCCGGCGTCATCACCTTCCCTCTGATGGTCTCCATCTTCGACGTGGTCGGGATCTTCGGCGGCTACCTGGTGGGGGTGGAGCTCCTGGGCCTCTCCCCCGGCACCTACTTCGGCGAGATGAAGACCTTCGTCACCTGGTCCGATCTCATGACCGGGTACTGGAAGGCGCTGTCGTTCGGGATCATCGTGCCCTGGGTGTGCACCTACAAGGGCTTCTACTGCGGCCACGGCGCGGCCGGCGTGGCGCGCGCCACCACCCAGGCGGTGGTGCTGTCCTCGGTGCTCATCCTGGTCTGGGACTATTTCCTGGGGTCCGTGCTGCCGTGATCCGGGTGCAGGGCCTCCACAAGCGCTTCGGCTCCCAGGAGGTGCTGCGCGGCATCGACCTCGACGTGGCCACCGGCGAGATCATGGTGGTGATCGGGCGGAGCGGCGGCGGCAAGTCCGTCCTGCTGAAGCACATGATCGGGCTGCTGCGCCCCGACTCGGGCGCGGTGCTGGTGGACGGCACCGACATCACGCGGCTGCGCGGGCGGGCGCTGGACCGGGTGCGCGAGCGCTACGGGGTGGTGTTCCAGGGCGGCGCGCTCTTCGATTCGATGTCGGTGTGGGAGAACGTGGCCTTTCCCCTCCGCGAGAAGAGCCGGCGGAGCCCGGCCGAGATCCGCGAGCGCGTGGAGGAGAAGCTGGAGCAGGTCGGTCTCACCGGCATGGGGGACAAGAATCCGGCCGAGATCTCGGGCGGCATGCGCAAGCGGGTGGCGATCGCGCGCGCGCTCGTGACCGAGCCCGAGATCGTGTTCTTCGACGAGCCCACCACCGGCCTCGATCCGATCCTGGTCAACACCATCCACCACCTGATCGTCGACCTGCACCACAAGTTCCGGTTCACCGCGGTGATGGTGAGCCACGAGATCCCCGAGATCTTCGAGGTGGGCGACCGGGTCGCGATGCTGCACGACGGGGTGATCGTGGAGGTCGGGGCCCCCGAGGCGGTACGCGGCTCCGCCAAGGCGGTGGTGCAGCACTTCATCCGCGGCGAGGTCGAGCCGGTCCCCGCGGATCATACGTCTCGCCCGGTCCGGTGACCGGGCGACGGCAGGAGGCGACATGAGGCGTTCGGCGCTGGATCTGGGGGTGGGCCTGTTCGTGCTGATCGGCCTGCTCGCGCTGGGATGGATGTCGGTGAAGCTGGGCCGCGTCGATCTCCTGGGCAACCGCGGCTACGTGGTGACCGCGGACTTTCCCACGGTGGGCGGGCTCAAGGCCGGCTCCACCATCGAGATCGCGGGCGTCGAGGTGGGCCGGGTGGACCGCATCGAGCTGAAGGACTACCAGGCGCACGTGGTCATGGTGATCCACCCCGGGATCCAGCTGCAGGAGGACTCGATCGCCTCCATCAAGACCAAGGGGCTCATCGGCGAGCGCTACGTGCGCCTGAGCCCCGGCGGCTCCGACAAGATCATCCCGCCCAACGGGCGGATCCGCGAGGTGGAGCCGCCGGTCGACATCGAGGAGCTGCTCTCCAAGTACATCTTCGGCAAGGTGTAGACTCTCGAACCGGGGAGGCCCCATGAACTGGTTTCGCGTGAAGGCAGTGCTGCTCGCGGTGACGCTCGCGCTGGTCGCCGCGTCGCCCGCGGCGGCGGGCGCGCCGACGGATCAGCTGCGCGGCGCGGTGGACCGCGTGCTCAAGACCCTCGAGGACCCGAGTCTCAAGGGCGAGGGCAAGGTGAACGAGCGGCGGACCGCGGTCCGCAAGATCGCCAACGACATCTTCGACTTCAGCGAGATCGCCCGGCGATCGCTCGCCCGCCACTGGCAGCCCCTCTCCGAGGCGCAGCGCACGGAGTTCGTGGGCCTCTTCGCGGACCTGCTCGAGCGGTCCTACATCTCGAAGATCGAGACCTACGGCGGGGAGAAGATCCAGTACACCGGGGAGCGGATCGACGGTGACTTCGCCACCGTGTCCACCCGCATCGTCACCAAGAACGGCACCGAGGTGCCGGTCGACTACCGCATGAAGAAGGGCGGGGATCGCTGGCTGGTGTACGACGTGAGCATCGAGGGCGTGAGCCTCGTCTCCAGCTACCGGACCCAGTTCAACAAGATCATCCAGACCTCGTCCTACAACGACCTCGTCGCCAAGCTGCGGACCAAGCAGGACGAGCTGCTCGCGGAGGACAAGGGCCAGAAGAAGGGAAAGTGATGACGAAGACCGCACTGCTGCGCGCGATCCTCAGCCGGCCCGGCCTGGTGCCCATGGTGGGCGCCCACGACGCGCTGTCGGCCAAGCTCATCGAGGCGGCGGGCTTTCCGGTGATCTGGTCCTCCAGCTTCGCGGTCTCCGCCGCGCAGCGGGCGGTGCCGGACGTGAACCTCCTCACCATGACCGAGAACCTCCAGGCCGCCGTCTTCATCGACGAGGCGGTGGCGGCCCCCGTGATCGCGGACGTCGACAACGGCTACGGCAACGTGGTCAACGTCGTGCGCACCGTGCAGGAGTACGAGCGGGCCGGCATCGCGGGCATCTGCATGGAGGACAACGTCTTCCCGAAGAAGTGCAGCCTCTACCCGGGCATGAAGCGGGAGCTGCTCCCGGTGGACGAGTTCGCCGGCAAGATCCGGGCCGCGGTCGACACCCGCAAGGACCCCGACTTCCTGCTGATCGCGCGGGTCGAGGCCCTCATCGCGGGCTGGGGCATGAAGGAGGCGCTGCGCCGGGCCCACGCCTACGCCGACGCGGGCGCGGACATGGTGCTCATGCACTCCAAGTCCAAGACCGCGGCCGAGATCCTCGAGTTCATGCGGCTCTGGGACCGTCCGACCCCGGTGGTCGTGGTGCCCACCCTCTATCCGTCGGTGACGTTCGAGGAGCTCGAGGGCGCCGGCGTCAAGATGGTGATCTGGGCCAACCAGGTGCTGCGCGGCGCGGTCCAGGGCATGCAGCAGACGCTCCAGGCCCTGGCCCGCGAGCGCCGGCTCGACGCGCTCGATCCGCACATCGTGCCGCTCGAGGAGATCTACAAGCACGTGGGCGTGGACGAGTTCAAGGCCATCGAGGACGCCTACCTGCCCGCCCGCCCCGGCCCCGCCCGCGCGATCATCATCGCGGCGGGCTCCGGCAAGTCGCTCCTGCCGCTGACCGAGGACCGGCCCAAGTGCATGCTCGACATCAAGGGCCGCACGATCCTGGAGCGGCAGATCGACACCCTGCGCGCGTGCGGGGTGCAGGACATCGTGGTGGTGCGCGGCTACCGCAAGGACATGGTGACGGTGCCGGGCGTGCGCTACTACGACCACGACCGGTACGAGGAGACCGGCGAGCTCGGCTCGCTGTTCGCGGCGGAGCGCGAGCTCCGGGGACCGATCCTGTTCCTCTACTCCGACATCCTGTTCGAGCAGTCGGTGCTCGACCGGCTGCTGCGCGCCGAGACCGACTGCGCGATCGTGGTGGACCGGGCCTGGGTCGACCAGCGCGACCGTCTGCTGCCGCTGTCCAAGCCGCTCGACCTCGTGATCACCGAGCGGACGCCCGCGGCGGGGCTGCGCGCGCTGCCCGGCGCCCCCGACGACCGCCTGGTCGCGGTCGGCCAGCGCATCCCGCCCGAGCGCGCCACCGGCGAGTTCATCGGCCTCGCCCTCTTCTCCGAGCGGGGCACCGCCGCCATGCGCCGCGCCTACGAGGAGCGGCTCGCGGCGGGCGGCCCCTTCCACGAGGCGGACCGGCCCGAGCGCGGCGCCTTCACCGATCTGCTGCAGGCGCTGGTCGAGCGCGGCGAGACGGTGGCCTGCGTGGACGTCTACAAGGGCTGGCTCGAGGTCGACACGTTCGAGGACTACCAGCGGGCATGGGCCGCGATCAAGGCCTGACCGGGGCGGCCCTCGCCGACCTGCTCGAGGGGCAGGGCTTCGACTTCTTCACCGGCGTGCCCTGCTCCATGATCGAGGGCCTCATCGCCACCCTCGAGGCGCATCCGCGGCTGCCCTACGTCCCCGCGGTGCGCGAGGACGTCGCGGTGGGCCTCGCGGCGGGGGCGTGGATGGCGGGCCGGCGCCCGATGGTGCTCATGCAGAACTCCGGGCTCGGCACCAGCATGAACGCGCTGGTGTCGCTCTCGCTCATGTACCGGCTGCCCGCCCTGCTGCTGGTGACCTGGCGCGGCCACGGAGGCAAGGACGCGCCCGAGCATCTCCTCATGGGGGAGATCTCCCCGTCCCTGCTCGAGATGCTGCGCATCCCGCACCGCGTGCTCTCCGCGCGCACCGTGGCCGACGACGTGGCGTGGGGCCGCGCCGAGGCCGACCGGCTGAGCCAGCCGGTGGCGCTCCTGCTGCCGCCCGGCGTGCTGGAGACCGCCGCCCACGCGGCCGCCCCCGCGCCCCCGGCGGTGGCCCTCGGCGCCCCCACCGGGCCGGACGCGCCGCTGCCCGCGCCCCGGATCTCGCGCTTCGAGGCCCTGCGCGCGGCGGTCGCCGCGCTGCAGCGCGAGCCGGTGGTCCACGCCAACGGCTACATCTGTCGCGAGTCCTTCGCGGTGAAGGACCGCCTCGAGAACTTCTACATGATCGGCTCGATGGGCATGGCCTCCGCCATCGGGCTCGGGGTCGCGCTCACCGTGCCGGACCGCCCCACCGTGGTCTTCGACGGCGACGGCAACCTGCTCATGAGCCTCGGCATCCTGCCCATGATCGGCGGCGGCCCGCTGCTGGGGCGGCGGCGGCCCGCCAACCTGGTGCACGTGGTGTTCGACAACGCGCTCTACGGCTCCACCGGCAACCAGGCCTCGCCCTCCCGCGCGGTGGGGCTGCATCGCATCGCGCGCGCGGCCGGCTACGAGAAGAGCGTGGCGGTCGCGGGCGCCGACGCGCTGAACGCCGCGGTGACGACGGCGCTCGCGGGCGGCGGGCCGCATTTCATCCTGGCCCGCGTCACCGCCGAGGAGCAGCCGGTGCCGCGCATCCCCTACCCGCCGGAGGAGATCCGCGACCGCTTCCGCTCCTGCTTCGGGAGCGCGCGCTCGTGAAGGCGATCATCCTCGCCGCCGGCGTCGCCCGCCGGCTCGCCCCCCTGACCGACCACACCCACAAGTGTCTGCTGCCGGTGGGGGGGCGCTCCCTCCTCGATCGCATGCTGGACGCGCTCGCCGCCTGCGGGGTGGAGGAGTCGGTGCTGGTGGTGGGCCACTGCCGGGACCAGGTGCGGCGCGCCGCCGGCACCGCGCGCGGCGCCATGCGCATCGCGTACGTGGACAACCCCGACTACCAGAAGGGCTCCATCCTGTCCCTCTGGTGCGCGCGCCGGACCCTGCTCTCCGACAGCACGCTGGTGATGGACGCCGACGTGCTCTTCCCGCCGCGCTTCCTGCGCCGGCTCATCGACTCGCCCGCGCCCAGCGCGCTGCTGCTCGACCGCGGCTTCCAGGACACCGGCGAGGAGGTGAAGCTCTACGCGGTCGGGGACCGCGTGATCGCGCTCGGCAAGAAGGTCGTGCCCCGGGCGTGGGACGTGATCGGCGAGGGCGTGGGCTTCTTCAAGTGCAGCGCCGCGCACGCCCCCGACTACGCCCGGCTCCTGGAGGAGTCCATCCGCGAGACCGGCGGCGCCAACGAGTACGAGGACGCCCTGCATCGGCTCCTCGCGCAGGTGCCGGTGGGCTGGGTCGACGTGACGGGGCTGCCGTGGACCGAGGTGGACTTCGCGGAGGACCTCCGTCGCGCCGAGACCCGGGTCCTGCCCGAGATCGAGCGCCTCGGACCCTGATGTGCTCCGCGCGCTCCTCTACCTCCCCGACGCGGCCGCGCCGGCCGTAGCCGCCACCGACGTCTTCGGCCGCAGCCTGACGGTGCGCGCGATGGTGGCCGCGCTGCGGGCCGGCGCCTCGTCGATCGCGGTGCCCGCGGTCCTGCGCGACGCCGCGGTCGAGCGCGCGCTCCGCCGCGTGCCCGGCCTCGCCGGCGCCGTGCGCTGGCTGACCGCGGACGCGTCGCCGCCCGTCGATCGCTCCGTCCGCTGGCTCCTGCTCCCCGCCTCCTCGCTCGTGCACGCGTCCACCCTCGAGGACCTGCTCGCGGACCCGGCCGGACGGCCCGCGGTGCTCGGCGGCTCCGCGGACCGCGGCGCCCCGGTGGCGGTGGCGCCCGCGCCCCCGCCCGCCGATCTCTGGCCCGACCTGGCCACCGGCCGCCCGGCGGGCGCGGCGCTCGCGCGCTGGCTCGCCGCGGCCGACGCGCGTCCGCGCGCGCCGCAGGGCCCGTGGGTGGACGCCCGCGGCCCCGACGGCGTGGCGCGCGCGGAGGCGGCGCTCGAGGCCACGCTCGCGATCCCGGCCGACTCCACCATGGACCGGCACGTCCACCGCCGCGTCTCCCGCTGGATCACGCGCGGGCTGGTTCGCACGCGGCTGGCCCCGAACCACGTGAGCCTCGTGAGCCTGGCCATCGGGCTCACCGCCATCTGGTGCTTCTGGGGCGCGACGCCGGCGAGCGCGCTCGCGGGCGTGGCGCTCTACGCGCTCGCCTGCATCGTGGACCACTCGGACGGCGAGCTGGCCCGCCTCACCTTCCAGGAGTCGGCCTTCGGCGCGAACCTCGACTGGACGATCGACACCACCGTGCACGCGGGTTTGGTGCTCGGCATCGGCCTCACCGCCGGCGGCCCCGTGATGATCGCGCTGGGCGCGCTCGGCGCCCTCGGCGTCACGCTCAGCGCGCTGTTCGCGCGCTCCCTGCCGCGGGAGATCGAGATCGGGGCCAGCGTGGGCGGCGTGCTGCGCAACATCGGCAACCGCGACCTCTTCTACATCCTGCTGGTCGGCGCCGCCGTGCTGCGCTGGCTCGCGCCCTCGCTGGTGGGGATCGCCGCGGTCGTGGTCGGCGTGGGCTCGCAGGCCTACTGGCTGAGCTGCCTGGCCCGCATCCGGGCGCTCGGCCGGGGGCGTACCGCCTAGTGTCGCGCTGGCTCCGGCCGCTGCTGGTCCTCGGCGGGCTGGCGGTGGTGGCCTACCTGGTGGCCCGCATCGGCCCGGAGGTGATCCTGTCCTCGTTCGTCACGCTCGGGTGGCGCCTGCCGCTCGTGCTGATCTTCCCCTACGCGCTCGCGGCAGTGGTCGACGCGGTCGCGTGGCGCGTGCTGCTGCCGGATCCGGTCCCGTTCGGCGTGGTGTTCCGCGCGCGCCTGGCCGGCGAGGCGGTGAACCTGGCCACACCCACGATGGCGGTGGGCGGCGAGCCGCTCAAGGCGTTCCTGCTGCGGCCGCACGTGCCGGTGCTCCACGGGCTGGTCTCGGTCATCGCGGACAAGACCACCATCGTCGCCGGACAGATCGTGTTCCTCGCCGCGGGGCTCCTGGCCGCCCGCGGCGCGCTGCCGTCCTCGAGCCCCCTCGTGCCCATCTTGACCGGGCTGCTGGCGGTCGAGATCCTGGCCATCGGCGGCTTCGCGCTGGTGCAGGCCAGCGGCGGGCTCGGCGGCGGCGGCCGACTGCTGGGCCGCATCGCGGGGCGGATGGGCTGGGGCGGCGAGCGCTACGTCGAAGGGCTGGGCGATCTCGATCGGGCGCTGGCCGGCCTCTACCGGAGCGGACGGCGTCGCCTCGTGGCCTCCGCCCTGGTCCACGCGGTGGCGTGGGCCACCGGCGGGCTCGAGGTCTACCTCGTCCTTTTCTTGCTGGGTACGCCGACCTCGCTCGGCACCGCGATGATCATCGAGTCCTTCGCAAGCGGCGTGAAGTTCGCGAGCTTCATGGTGCCGGCGTCGCTGGGCGCGCTCGAAGGGGGCTACGTGGCCTTCTTCGAGGCGTTCGGCCTCAGCGCGGCCTCCGGCCTGTCGTTCGTCCTGGTGCGCCGCCTGCGCGAGATGACGTGGGCCGGGCTCGGATTCCTGGCCCTGGGGGTGTCGGAGCGGCCGCGCGTGGTGCCCCGGCCGGACGAGCCGGGTCCGTAGGCTGCGGTCCCCGCCGGGTCCGTGTGTTAGACTCTGTGAAAACTTTGCGTCGCCGCGCTCGGCGGTGATTTGAGGAGGCGTCCGTGGGATCTGTTCGGGTCGCGGTGATCGGCGTCGGCAACTGTGCATCCGCCCTGGTGCAGGGAGTTCACTACTACAAGGGCGTGGCCGACGACGGCTTCGTCCCGGGCCTGATGCGGCCGCGCCTCGGCGGCTACCACGTCGGAGACATCGAGTTCTCCGCCGCCTTCGACATCGACGCCCGCAAGGTGGGCCTCGACCTGTCGGAGGCGATCTGGTCGGAGCCGAACAACACGGTGCGCTTCGCGCAGGTGCCGCGCCTGGACGTCCCGGTGCAGCGGGGCATGACCCACGACGGGCTCGGCCACTACCTGTCCCAGGTCATCACCAAGGCCCCGGGCACCACCGCGGACATCACCCAGATCCTCAAGGAAACCCGCACCGACGTGGTGGTGAACTTCCTGCCGGTGGGCAGCGAGATGGCCACCAAGTGGTACGTGGAGCAGGTGCTCGACGCGGGCTGCGGCTTCGTCAACTGCATCCCGGTGTTCATCGCGCGGGAGAACTACTGGCGCCGGCGCTTCGAGGACCGCGGCCTGCCGATCGTGGGCGACGACGTGAAGTCGCAGGTCGGCGCCACCATCATCCACCGCGTCCTCACCAAGCTCTTCATGGACCGCGGGGTGCGGCTCGAGCGCACCAGCCAGCTGAACGTCGGCGGCAACACCGACTTCTACAACATGCTGGAGCGGCAGCGCCTGGCGTCCAAGAAGATCTCCAAGACGGACGCGGTGCGCTCCCAGCTCGCCCACGACATGGCCGACGACAACATCCACATCGGCCCCAGCGACTACGTGCCGTGGCTGCTGGACCGCAAGTGGGCCCACATCCGCCTGGAGGGCAAGAGCTTCGGGGACCAGCCGATCAACGTGGAGCTGAAGCTCGAGGTGTGGGACTCCCCCAACTCGGCGGGAGTGGTGATCGACGCGATCCGGTCCTGCAAGATCGCGATGGACCGGGGGATCAAGGGGGCGCTCCTGGCGCCGTCGGCCTATCTCATGAAGTCTCCGCCCGAGCAGTGGTCGGACGAGACGGCCCGGACACGCCTGGAAAAGTTCATCGGCGGCGCGGACTAGTCGCCGGTCCCGCGGTCGAGGTCGCTCATGGTCGCACTCTCGCGCACCGGTCGTCTCCTGCGCCGGCTTGTACGCCTCTCCTGTCGTCGGCCCCTGGTCACGGTCGGCATCTCGCTCCTGCTGGCCGCCATCTCCATCGCCTACACCGCCCACGCCCTCACCTTCAAGACCTCCACCCGCGCGCTCCTGCCCCAGGACGCCGGCTACGTGAAGCGCTACGCCGAGTACGCCCAGGAGTTCGGCGAGCTCGAGGACCTCGTGATCGTGGTGGAGGCGGGCTCCTTCGAGGGCGCGCGGGCCTACGCGGCCCGCCTCACCGACGAGCTGAACAGCAGCTCGATCACGTTCCACCGCATCGCCTACCGGATCGATCCGAAGCGCTTCGAGGGCCGCCAGCTCCTCTACCTGAGCACCGCGGAGCTGCGGGAGATCCGCGACAAGATCTTCGACCACCAGGAGTTCATGGAGAGCTTCGCGGGCGACCCGAGCCTGGCCCGCCTGCTCGAGGGCGTGAACACCCAGATGGCGGCCGCCTTCGTGTCGAACCTCTTCGACATCGGGCTCCAGGAGAAGGACCTGCCGGTGGACACGCGCTTCCTGCGCGTGCTGCTGGACCAGATGGCGAGCCGCCTGGAGCGGCCCGTCCCCTACCGCTCGCCGTGGGGCACCCTCTTCTCGTTCGGCGAGGACCCGCCCGCGGACGCGGGCTACTTCCTCTCCGAGGACAAGAGCCTGCTCTTCATCCTGGTCGAGACTCCGCCCGGCCAGAAGGGCAGCTTCACCGGCGACCGGGCCGCCATCGAGACCATCCGCGAGACCATCGCGCGGCTGCGGCCCGCGTTTCCGAACGTGCAGGCCGGCGTCACCGGCGCGCCCGCGCTCTCCAACGACGAGATGACGGCGGCCTTCCACGACAGCAGCATCTCGGACGTGCTGGCCTTCGCCCTCACCCTGGTGGTGCTGACGCTCGCGTTCATGCGGGTGGGCAAGCCGGTGCTGATGCTGGGGGTCCTCGCGGTGACCCTCGCGTGGTCGCTCGGGCTGGTGACCCTGGTCATCGGGCACCTGACCCTCTTCTCCGTCATGTTCATCTCGATCGTGGTCGGCATCGGGATCGACTACGGCATCTACTACCTGTTCCGCTACGAGGAGGAGATCTTCCTCGGCCGCAACCTGCGCGAGGCGCTCGAGCTGACCGCGGCCCGGACCGGGCCCGGGATGCTGATCGGGGCCCTCACCGCGGCGGGGACGTTCTTCGTCCTCATGCTGACCGACTTCCGCGGCGTCCAGGAGCTGGGCGCCATCGCGGGCATGGCCATCCTGATCGCGTGGGTGGGCATGATGACGCTCTTCCCGGCGGTCCTCATGATCGTGGACCGTCGCCACCAGGATCGCCCCCGCGAGCGCCGCCCCCGCGCCCACCAGCTCGAGCGCATCCGGGTGCCGCTGCTCGACCGCCTCGTCACCTATCCGCGCTCGATCCTGATCGGGGCCGGGATCGCCACCGCGCTCGCCATCTGGGCGGTCCCGCGGGTGGGCTTCGACTACAACGTGCTCAACCTGCAGGCGGAGGGCACCGAGTCGGTGGCGTGGGAGCGGCGCATCATGGCCGGCACCGGGCGTTCCGGCTTCAACGGGCTGTCCTCGGCCTCGAGCCTCGAGGAGCTGCGGCGCAAGCAGGCCGCCTTCGAGAAGCTGCCGGCGGTCTCCGACGTGGACTCGGTGCTGCGGGTCATCCCCGACGAGCAGCCCGAGAAGATCGCCATCATCAAGAGCTTCGCGCCCCTGGTGGCGCCCATCCGCGTCGGCCGCTCGAGCCCGGTGGACCTCGATCGCCTGAAGAAGGCGCTGGCCGACATCAAGCGCCGCTTCGACGTGGTGGCCACCGAGGCGGGCAGCAAGCTGCCCGCCGACGTGCGGTCGGTGCGCGAGAAGACCCGGGAGGTCATGCGCCTGCTCGACAAGAGCAAGCGGGACTCCGCGGAGGCCGCCCTCAACTACCTCCAGGCCCAGCTCTACCGCGACTTCGTGAACAAGTTCTACGGGCTCCAGCGCAACCTGAACCCGACCGTCATCACCATCAACGACGTGCCGGAGGAGCTGCGACGCAAGTTCATCGGCCGGGACGGCCACTTCCTGATCGCGATCCATCCCAAGGTCAACATCTGGGAGAAGGCGGGGGCGGCCGAGTTCGTCCAGCAGCTGCGCACGGTCGATCCCGACGTGACCGGCCCGCCGGTCATCACCTACGAGGCGACCGTCCTGATGGAGCGGGCCTACCTCACCGGCACGCTCTACGCGTTCGTGCTGGTGGGCGGCCTCAGCGTGCTCATGATCCGCCGGTGGCGCGAGAGCCTGCTGGCCCTGCTGCCGATGGTGCTGGCGCTGTTGTGGACCATCGGGCTCATGCACCTCTGCGGGATCAAGTTCAACCTCGCCAACATCTGGGGCCTGCCCCTGATCATCGGGACCGCGGCCGAGTTCGGGCTGAACGTGATCGTGAGCCACCTCGAGGTGCGCTCCCACCGCGGCCCGCTCATCGCCCGCAGCGCGGTGATGGGCGTGCTGCTCAACGGCATCACCACCATGGTGGGCTTCGGCAGCCTCCTGATCGCCACCCACCGGGGCATCTTCAGCCTCGGGCTTCTGCTGACGATCGGATCCTTCTGCGGGATGGTCGCGGCGCTGGTGGTGGTGCCGGTGCTGCTCCAGCTCATGCGCGGCCAGATGGCGCCGGCCGCGGTGCCGGTCGAGAAGTCCTCCGCCGCGTAGCCGGCTCGCGCCGGGGCGCTAGAGCGCCTCCGGCGCGGCCGCGATGCGCTCCAGATCGGCCCGGGTGTAGGAGCCCAGGCTGCGGTAGTCGAGCTCCAGGTAGTTCTTGATCCACTGCTGCGCGATCTTCACCGCCTTGCGGTAGCGGGTCTCCGTCTCCGCGTCCTGCGTCTTCATCAGGCGCAGGATGTCCTCGACCTCCTCCTGGAGCAGCCGCTTCACCAGCGCCGCGTCGTGGACCGCCTCCGGCCCCTGGGTGGTCTTCACCCGGTGGCGGATGCGCTGGGCGATCTGCGCCACCGACATGCGCCCGGTGGCCAGGTCCTCCATGAGCGCGGGATGCACGCCCGGCTTGCCGGCCAGGCTGTCGATGCCCTTGGCCCCCCGGCCCTGGAGCCAGCCTTCCACGTACTCGATCAGCATGCGGGCGTTGCGCCGGGTGCCCTCCAGGGTGATCGGGCCCGCCGGCACCTCGATGCGCACCGGGAAGTTGTCGGGGTTCGTCATCTCGGGCCTGGGCTTCCACGTCCCGCGGCCGTGCACCTGCCGGAAGGGGTCGGCCGCCGTCTTCATGTGGAAGATGTGGGCCACCCACGCGCGGATGAAGCCCTGCTCGGCCTCCCAGACCTTGTCGGCGCGAATGGCTTCCGCGGCCACGCGGTTCACCTCCGGATCCGGGTTCGGCAGCGCGGTGGCCATGCCGCCGATCGGCACCGCCCCGCGCTTGAGGCACACCGCGACCAGCCGCCGGAAGATGTTGGCGATGAACGGGGTGGTCTTGATGTCCACGCCGAAGCGGTCCGGCCACACCGACCCGGGGTCGGCCATCACGAACTCGAAGATGCTGGCCTTGAGGTCCCAGCGCGCCGCGTTCAGCCCCGCCGCGTACGGCCCCAGCGCGTGGAGCATCTCCTCCATCTCGTAGACCGCGGGCAGCGACTCCACCAGCGGGATGGCCCGGATGGTCGCGTCCCGGAGGAACGGCAGGTGCGCGCGGCTCTCGTCGAAGAGGTCGCGGTACCACGCGCACTCCTCGGCGCCGTCCACCTTGGGGAGGTAGAAGTAGATCCCCTGCCCGCGTCCGGCCTGGGCCCGGCCCGGATAGAAGAGGGTGAGCGCCGTGCCCAGGATCGCGGCCGACACCGGCTTGCCGTCCACCGTGACCTCCGGCTCGTCCAGGTGCAGCCCGCGCTCGCGGTGCATGAAGAACGGCAGCTCCCCGGGCGCGATGCGATACTCGCGCTTCCGCTCGCGGTCCTCGAAGTGCAGCTCGTGGTTCACCGCGGCCAGCCGGTTGTGGCAGGCCCGCACCGTGTCGATGAGGCGATGACCGGCCGAGTCCTCGTCGTCGTCCAGGTCGCCCTCGGCGCGCTCGCCCTCCGGTCCCGGGTTGAGCGCGTTGATGAACATGCTGGTGATCGAGCACGGGCCCGAGATCTCGATGCCGGGCCTGGCGAGGTCCGCGGGCACGGGCGGCACCTTCCAGTCCCCGCTGCGGATCGCGCTGTCGGCGCGCGGCCCGGGCAGGCGGCCGTGCCGCAGTGCCTGGACGAGCCGCTCGTCGCGGCGGGCGCGCAGGGCGAGCACGCGCGGGCCCAGCGCGTCGTGCAGGCGCAGCAGATAGGCCTGGAACTCGGGGGTGAAGAGGGCGGCCGCGCCCTCCACGGACGCGAACTTCACGCGCTGGGTCGAGGAGGCTGCCGGACTGGCCATTGACGTCGCTCCGTTCGGTCGGGTTGAGACCGGCCTCAGGACGTCGGCCGCGCGCCACCACGGGGGCGGCCGCGCCAGAGCGTCCGGACGCCGAAGTAGGCGAAGGCGTCCTTCAGGTTCGAGAACAGGCGGGGCAGCCGCCCCATGCTCCGATCGGTCACGTACTCCATGGTGAAGACGATTCGCCGATCGCCGGGCCGGGACGGGCTCACCCCGTGGTAGACCTTGTCGCCGTTGAAGATGACCAGGGTCCCGGGATCCGTCGCCACCTCCAGGTCCACCGGCGCCCGGCCCGGCTGCCGGGTGTGCAGCCGGCAGCGCAGCCGGCTCGCCGAGTCCTGCACCAGGCCGAAGAGCACGGTGTAGCGCGCGCCCTTGTAGTGGGAGGTGTCGTAGTGAAAGCCCATGTGGTCGCCGGGCTCGGTGTAGAAGTAGAGCGCGCAGGCGTGGGGATCCTCGTCGGGACAGCACTGCAGCGGCGCCCGGACCAGGTCGGAGAGGAAGCGCCGGAAGGGCTCCGACCGGTAGAAGGCGAGCAGCGCGGGGCCGTCTTCCGCGATTGCGAACGCGCTCACGCTGCCGCCCTTCTTGTGGCGCGGGATGTAGTTGCGGTGCAGGCCCGGCTCCAGGCGCCGCACGTCGTCGAGGAACGGCTCCACCGCCCCACGCGGCAGGAAATCCGGGACCAGCAGGAACTCGTCCTGGGCCCAGTACCGGGCGGCCAGCCGCGCCAGGTCCAGCCGGGCGACCGCCGCCTCGATCTCCTCCGCGATCGCTCCCGTGCCCGCGCTCACGGCAGACGCTCCACCTGCACGAGGTTCGAATGGAGCACCGGGCCGCCGCCGATGTCGGCGGTGCGGTCGTCGGTGAGCGCGTTCACCCCGCGTCCGCCCGGCTGGTGCTTGCTCCACCAGATGCCCTCGATCACCGCCACGCCCTCGCGGGTGTCGTCCGTCACCTCGGCGGTGAAGCGCGCCTCGCCGCGGGCGCTCCGCACCAGCACCGCGTCGCCGCTCCGGATGGCGCGCGCGGCCGCATCGGCCGGATGCAGGAGCACCGCGGGGCCGCGCTGCCGCCGGCGCGCCCGCTCCGACTGGCTGAACGAAGAGTTCAGGAAGAAGCGGTTGGGCGGCACGATGCACTGGAGCGGATAGCGCCGCACGAGCTCCGTGTGCTCGGGCCCCTCCACCAGCGGGATGTAGGTGGGCAGCGCGGGCAACCCGGCCCGGGCCATCGTCTCGGAGACGAACTCCACCTTCCCCGACGGGGTGGGCGCCCCGTGGGCGAACGGGAGGTACGGCCGCTCGATGCGCAGGCGCACCGAGCGCTCCCGCTCGAGCCGCTCGAGCGTGATGCCCGCCACCGAGGGGTCGCCCGAGGCGAGCGACTCGCGGATCAGGTCGTCCTCGGTCTTGGCGAAGTGCGGATCGGTGAGCCCCATCGCCTTGGCGAGCCGGCGGGTCAGCTCCCAGTTCGAGCAGGCTTCCCCCTCGGGCGGGATCACCGGCCGCGCGAGCTGGACGTAGAAGTGCCCGTAGGACTTGTAGCAGTCGGTGTGCTCCATCGAGGTGGTGGCCGGCAGCACCAGGTCCGCCCAGTCGGTGGTGTCGGTCAGGTGCTGCTCGTGCACCACCGTGAAGAGGTCGTCGCGCGCGAGCCCGCGCAGCACCAGCTCCTGGTTGGGCGTGATCGAGGCCGGGTTCGCGTTGTAGACGTAGAGCGCCTTCACCGGCGGGGCCATGTCCGGCTCGGTGAGCGCGCGGCCGAGGTGGATCATGTTGATGAGCCGCGGCGGCGGGCTCGGCATCAGATCGGGCCGCTCGATCGCCTCGTTCGAGAGCCCGAACGCGCCGCTCGAGGCCAGCAGCGCGCCGCCCGCCGGATGCGCGTAGGCTCCGGTGAGCGCGGGCAGGCACGCGATGGTCCGGCACGTCATGCCGCCGTTGTCGTGGCGGGAGAGCCCGATGCCCACCCGGATGAAGGCGGCGGGCGTCGCGCCGTACCGCCGCGCGAAGGCCACCACGTCCTCCGCGGAGAGCCCGGTGATGGCGGCCACCCGCCCGGGATCGTACTGCTCCACGTGCCGGGCCAGCGCGGTGAAGCCGAGGGTCGCGCGCTCGATGTAGTCGAGGTCGACCCGCCCCTCCTTGATGAGCACGTGCATGACGCCCAGGGCCAGGGCCCCGTCGGTGCCCGGCCGGAGCATCAGGTGCCAGTCGGCCTGGCGGGCGGTCATGGTGCGGTAGGGATCCACGCAGACCACGTACGCGCCGCGCCGCCGCGCCTGCTTGACCAGGGTCATCGCGTTGATGTGGGTGTGCGAGGCGTTGATGCCCCAGAGCACGATCAGGTCGGCGTCCACCATCTGCTCGGAGTCGTTGCCGCTCACCGTGCCCACGGTGGCCTGCCAGCCCGCGTAGGCGGTGCTGACGCAGATGGTGCGGTCCAGGCGCGAGGCGCCCAGAGCGTAGAACAGCGCGTGGCCGGCCCGGTTCTGCACGAGGCCCAGCGTCCCGCCGTAGGAGTACGGCAGGATCGCCTCCGACCCCCACTGGGCGATGATGCGCCGCCAGCGGTGCGCGATCTCCTCGATGGCCTCGTCCCAGCCGATGGGCTCGAAGCGTCCCTCGCCCTTCGGCCCCACCCGGCGGAGCGGCCGGGTGACGCGGGTGTCGCCGTACACGCGCTCCGCGTAGTCGTGCACCTTGCCGCAGATCACACCGCGGGTGAAAGGCTGGGTGGCGTCGCCGACCACGTCGGTGATGCGGCCGTCCTCCACCGTCACCTGGAGCGCGCACTGCGAGGGGCAATCGTGAGGGCAGACGGAGTGCAGCGTGGCTCGCATGAGGGCCTAGAGTAGCACAGCGCCGCGGGCCGACTCATCGTGCGGCCCGGCCGACGCCGGCGCGCTATGATCGCCCATGCCCGACGACGTCAGGGCGGCCGCGGCCGCGCGGCCCCGTCCCTTCGCGAGCCGCGAGGCCCGCCGGCTCGCCATCCTGTTCGGCATCGTGTACTTCGCGCAGGGCATGGTGTACCTGCCCGACCAGGTGGTGGCCATCGTGTTCAAGGAGCGCGGCCTCACCGCCGGCCAGCTCGCCGCCTTCACCTGGATCATCACCGTCCCGTGGTTCGTGAAGCCCCTCTACGGCCTGCTGTCGGACTTCGTCCCGCTCGGCGGGACACGCCGGCGGGGCTACTTCCTGCTCATGGCCGGGCTCGCCGCCGTCTCCGCGAGCGCGGTGAGCCTCATGGCGGGGGCGCCCTACTGGGCCCTGGCCGCGCTCATCACGCTGCTCTGGCTCGGGGTGGGCTTCACCGACGTGCTCACCGACGCCCTCATGGTGGAGAACGGCAAGCCGCTCGGCCTGACCGGCGCGTTCCAGTCCGTGCAGTGGGGGGCGCTGAGCGCGGCCTCGATCCTGGTGGGCATCGCGGGCGGCTATCTGGCCGAGCACCGCGCCTTCGCGGGCGCCTTCGCCCTCGTGGCCTGCTTCCCGCTGGTGTCGCTGCTGATGGCGTGGCGGGTGGTGCACGAGCCGCCCGCCCGCCTGGATCTGGAAGGCCTCGCCGAGACCGCGGTCGCCGTCCGACGCGCGCTCGGCGGGCGCGAGCTCTGGCTGGTGGCGGGGTTCACCTTCTTCTGGGCGTTCAGCCCCTCGTTCGGCCCCGCCTTCTTCTACTACCAGACCGACACTCTCCACTTCTCGCAGACATTCATCGGCGCCCTGGCCTCGCTGGGCGCCGCCGCCGGCATCGTGGGCGCCTGGGCCTACGCCCGGCTGGCCCGCGTGTGGTCGCTCAAGCGCCTGATCGTCTGGTCGATCGGCGCCGGCACCGCCGGGACTCTCGCCTATCTCGCCTACAAGGGACCGGTCAGCGCCGTCCTGATCACGGTGGTGTTCGGCACGCTCGGCATGACCGCCCAGCTCGCCTTCCTGGATCTGGCCGCCAAGGCGTGCCCGGCGCGGGCCGAGGCCACCTTCTTCGCCCTGCTGATGTCGGTCTACAACTTCGGCATGCGCAGCGCCGAGTGGACGGGGGCGAATCTCTACGACTGGCTCGGATACACCCCGCTGGTGCTGATCTCCGCCGCCTTCACCGCGGCGGCCTGGCTGCTGGTGCCGCGGGTGCCGATCGACGCGATCCAGGCCGCCGCGGCGCGCGCGGAGAGCACGAGCGAGCCGTCACCCTGATCAGTCCCTACGCGTGATCGCGCGTCACTTCTGGGCGCACAGGCCTCTCGGCGCCCACGGGCTGGTGATGGGCACCTTCCAGGGCTGTGCCGCATCGTGGAGGATGAGGACCAGTGAGCGTCGCATCCCGAACCCCCGCGCCGTCACCGCCTCCACGTAGCTCGCCATGTAGCGCACCCGCGGGCGAACGCGCAGTGGACCAATGGTCGCGACGCGCGTGCCTGTCGTCGGCCGCCAGTCCGCTTCCGCGAGGGTAAACAGCCACACCTTCACGAAGGCTTCCACCACCGTGCTCCGCGGCCCCTGGGCCGCATCCGCCTCAGCGCGCGTGCGATACGTGTCCAGATGCCAGTAGATCGGCGCGTGCGGCAGGTCAACCACGGCGATTGTCGCGAGGGGCGTAGCGCCCGGCCGGTCGGCCGCGGCTGACCCGACTACGCCGACAGCCATGCTGACCGCGATCGAGCACAACAGTCCCAGAACCACGCGCACGAGAGGCAGCGCCTTCACGCGTCCTCCCCCTCCCCCGCCCCCCGCGCCGCCTCATGCGCCCGGCGCAGCCAGCGCAGCGCCCGGCCCACGTCGCGCGGCCCCGCCACCCGGCACTCCACCCAGCCGCTCGCCGCCATGCGCCGGTGGGGCGTGCAGCCGGCGGCCAGGGCGCGGCGCTGGTCCTCGGGCCCGAGGCGGATCCAGAGGTCGGTGTCCTTGGGGCGCAGGGGGAAGCACGCGAAGAGGCGGGTGCCCACGAAGTAGCCCCAGCGGCCGAACAGGGGGGTGATCTTCACGCCGGGCCAGGCGCCCAGGGCCTGGTTGAGCTCGGCGGCGGGGCCGGTGCCGCCGCGCTCCAGCGTGCGACGGGTCTTGCGGGCCGAGCCGATGCCGCGAAACGGCCGCGAGCGGGGCTTCACGACGGACCTCCGACCTTGTCCGCGCCGCGGGCGCGGAGCGCGGCCTCCGGGGAATCAGGGAAAGTGGTACCGCGAGATGTGCAGGTGAACGCCGTGGGAGGATTTGGGCTCGACGGTGAGCTCGCCGGCCCCGAGCAGCATGGCCGCGTCGGCACGCTCGAGGCGTTGTATCAGCGGAGGCAGGTCGGGCGCCACCATCGAGAGCGCCACCATCCCCTCCATGCCGCCGACCTCCTTGGCCGGGACCATCAGCAGCGTGCCCCCTCCGGCCCAGCCGAGCATGGTGCGCGGGCCGCCGTTGACCTCGACCTCGGGCAGCCCGAACAGGTCCTGGTAGGTCCGGGCGGTGTCGTGCGGCATCGGCGAGCCGATCACGAGCCGCTTGAAGCGCACCGGCGACTCCGCGTGCGCGGCGCCGTCATCGGGCGTGGCCAGCTCAACCAGCACGCCGTGGCAGGCGCTCGGGTGCAGGAAGCCGATCCGGCCGGCGAGGCCGCGGCGGGGCGCGGTGTCGAGCAGGGCCACGTGCTTGCGGCGGAGGGCCGACAGGTCTCCCGCCACGTCGGCGGTCTTGAAGCACACGTGATGGAGCCCTTCGCCCCGCTTGTCGAGGAAGCGTCCGATCGGCGTGTCGGGCGCGAGGGGCTCGAGCAGCTCGATCTCGGTCTCTCCCGCCGCCAGCAGCGCGGCGCGCACACCCTGCTCGGCGACCTCGGCCTCGCGCGTGAGCGGCATCCCCAGGGTGTCGCGCCAGAAGCGATACGCCTCGGAGAGGCGGCGCACCGCGATCCCGACGTGATGGATGTTCGTCACCATGGCTGCCCCGATCACGCTATACCGACGGGGCCGAGATTATCAAGGTCTTTCGCCCTCCGCGGGGCGGTCAGGCGCGCGTGAACAATTTTTCGACCGGCGCCGGCGGCAGGCCCACCAGGGCCGCGTTCTCCTCCACGTGCGCGAGCCGCGTCATCCCGCACAGCGCGGTGCCCACCCCGGGCGTGGAGCGCACGAACTGGAGCGCGCGCTGGGCGTCGGTGGAGAGACCGTCGAGCACCTGACGCAGGGCCGGCGGCAGGTCGCGCGCCAGCTTGCCCTGCAGGATCGAGGCGGACGCCATGACGTAGAGCCCCAAATGCTCGGCGGCCTGCAGCACCGAGACCTGCGTCGGCCCGATCGGTTGATTGGCCTGGGCCAGGGCCTGGGTCATGCCCAGGCTGTACGGCAGCTGGATCACCCCGAAGTGGTGCCGCGCGCCCGCCACCTCGCGCGCCAGCTCCACCAGGTCGGGCAGCGGCAGGTAGTCGCGCGCGCCCGCGGGACGCCGGTAGCCCTCCCAGGTCGCGGTGCCGTACCAGCGGATGTGGCCGTCGGCCACCGCGCTCTCCAGGAACTCGAAGGCGGCGCGCATGCGCGCCATGAACGTGGAGCGATCCACCGCGTCCAGCTGCATCTCCGGGTTGTGCAGGTAGTAGATGTCGATGGTCTCGACGCCCAGGTTCGCGCGGCTGCGCGCCAGCTGGTCCGCGAGGTAGCGCGGCGTGATGCAGTGGCAGCCGCCCACCACGTCGGCCGGGGTGAGCACGCCCGGCCGGATGTAGGTCTCGGTGTAGTACGCGCTCGGGTTGGCCGGCACGCCGCCGTCGAAGGGGATGAAGCCCCCCTTGGTGGCCACCACCACCTCGTCGCGCGTGAGCGAGCCGGCGGCCACCATCGCCCGGAGCGCGGCGCCCACGCTGCGCTCGCTGCGCTGGTGGCGATAGTTCACCGCGGTGTCGATGACGTTCAGGCCCAGCTCGAGCGCGCGGCGCACCGCCGCCTCGTAGGCGCGATCGGTGGCCTCGTCGTCCGCGCCCAGGTAGGTCCCGATCCCGATCGAGGACAGGCGCAGCCCCTTCCAGGACTTGAAGTGCGCCTTGTCGGCCCGCTTCCCGAGCCGACGCCGGTACCGGTTGGTGCCCGCCTCCGTCGCGAACCCGTTCATGTGGGCGTCTCCCGGTACACGAGCAGGATGAGGCCGATCATCGTCATGGCGGCCGCCCAGACCCAGCCGGGCAGCGCCGCGTCCTCGCGCGGCAGCCGCACCTCGAGCCAGCGGCCCCACGCCATCACCACCCCGAAGAGGCCCATGGGAGCGTGCGAGACCTCGGTGAGGAACTCGGACTTGAGGTTGAACATGGCGTGCGAGTGCGTGAGGAGCAGGCCCCCGCCCGCCGCGCAGAGCAGCGGAAAGACCAGGCGCCCGCCGGGGCGCGTGAGCCGGCCCGAGCGCACCATCCACTCGAAGACGGCCAGCGCCACCACCAGCACCACCACCAGCCGGTGCTGCAGCACGTCCGGCAGCACCATGCTCTCCCAGAAGCCGGCGGGCCCGAGCGGCCACGCGCGCGGGTCGTTGCGCACGAAGAGGAACGCGGCGAGGCCCAGGAACAGCAGCGGCCAGTGCCGCGCCCAGCGCGAGTAGCCGGCGCGGTCCAGCAGGGCCAGCACGCCCATCAGGAACACGAAGAAGCCCGCCGCGTGGTGGTTGTACTCCGACCACGCGTACTCTTCGGGCTGGCGCGTCGCGAGGGTGTCGTCGATGGGCGCCGCCGCGGCCAGCAGCTGCTGCACCGGCGGCGAGGACAGGCGCGGCATCGCGGGCCGGAAGCGCGCCACCACCTCGGCCGGCGTCGCCCGATCCGTCGTCACGTCCACCGAGGGCGGCAGCGAGGTGAGCGAGGCCGCCGCCAGCAAGAGCGTGATGCCGAGGCCCACCTCGGCCTCGATCAGCGGCGGCACCCGCGACGCCACGCCGGCCGCGCCGCGCGCGCCGCCGCCCCGGCGAAGCAGCGTGAAGTTCAGGGCGCCCAGGAGCAGCGCGCAGAGCAGCAGCGCCACCTTGGTCAGCACCATCACCCCGTAGCCGGTGCCGATCAGCGCGCCCCAGTCGCCCACGTAGCCGAGGGCGAGCCCGATCCCGGGCCCCAGCACCAGCACCATGCTGACCAGCGCCACCCGGGAGAAGCGCGCGAGCACCGGCACCCCCGCCGGGGCGGCGCCCGCGCCGGCCCGGCGCCAGACCGAGGCGAAGCCCACCAGGTGGACGAGCCCGCCGACCCACACCACCGCCCCCAGCTGGTGGAGGACGGTGACGATCATCAGCGGGGCGCGCTCGGTGAGGCGGCTCGAGGCATGCGCGAGCCAGGCGGAGCTCGCGATCAGGAGCCCGCCCAGGACCACGGCGGCCGTCCAGCGGCCGCGGCCCGCCCCTGCCCCGCCGGCGCCCCGGAGCGCCGCGGCCAGCGCGAGGGCCAAAGCCACGCGCACCATCCCGGCGCGGCCGAAGTCGGTGGCGAGGAACTCGCGGAGGGGCCAGTGCCCGCTCTCGTCGGCGAGGGCCCAGGGATGCACGACCAGCAGCAGGAGCGCGGTGGTCCCCGCCACCACCAGCGCGCCGGCGACGATGACGGCGACGGCCCGCGCGCGCGCCGCGCCGAGCAGGCCCGCGGTCACGAAGCCGGGGCGCAGCACCAGCAGCACGTAGACGAGGCCGCCCACCGCCGCCGCCAGCCCGACCGAGCCGAACCCGCGCAGCAGGACGTCGAGGAAGCCGGCCAGCAGCGTCATGCCTACTGCGCGGAGCCGACCGTGAAGCGCAGGGCGCCCTCGGTGATGTGGCCGTCCACCGCCAGCACGCGGTAGCGGAGGACGTAGACGCCGGGTCCCAGGGGCGCGAGGGGGACCACCACCCGATCCGGCGCGGCCGCGCCGTCATCGTCCGGCAGGGCCACCGTCTCGGGCGGCCGGTTCCCGGCGGCCAGCGTGACGCGGGTGAAGCGCTTCTCCAGCTTGCTGTTGAACCGCAGCGTGACCTGCTCGGGCGAGCGCGCCAGCACCGCGTCGTGCACCGGCGAGGACTCGAGCACGATGGCATGGGCGGCGGCGGGCGGCACGGTGGGTCCCGGCAGCAGGCCGGTGACGGACAGCACGGCCGCCGTGATGGCCGGCCACGTCGAGCGGATCACGCGCTCAGCGCCAGTCGTCCAGCACCAGGTCGCTGGCGTCTTCGGTGTCCTCCTGCTTGCCGCGCTTCATGCGCACCATCGTGAAGTCCACGTGGTAGCCGCGCTCGAGCAGGGTCTGGTAGGCGGTCCAGTAGTACGTGTAGGCGGGCACCACCACGCGCTGGAGCTGTCCGGCCGCCGCGAGCTCCTCCACCCCCTGCAGCAGGGCGTGCAGGTGCTCGGGCCTGCGCTGGCGGCCGTCGATGGCCAGCAGCTTCACGTAGGCGCTGCCGTGCGGCGCCTCGCTGTTGGGGGGCAGGTGGCACACCGCGAAGCCGATGACCTCCCGCCCCTTCTCGAGCAGGAGGGTGTCGCCGAGCGTGAGCCCGTCGACGATCTCGATCTCCTTGCCCACGTCGAGCCCGCGCCAGAGCGCGTTGGTGATGCGGTGGACCTTCTGCATCACCTGCTTCTTGCGCGCCTCCTCGAGCGTGGAGTAGCGGCGCACCGCGAGCCCCGGCTTGGGCGCGGGCCGGGCCGCGGCCGCGGCGGCCTCCGCGCGGTCCAGCACCTTGCTGGTCACCACCACCAGCCCCTTCGGCTTGTAGCCGAACTTCTGGTAGAGCACGAGGTGCTTGGGGCTGTACGGATAGGTCGCGAGGCCCTGGAGGGTGGCCTTGTTCTCGTCGAAGAACTCCTGGCACGCGGCCAGGAGCTGCTGGCCGATGTCCTGGTTCTGGTAGTTGGTCAGCACCGCCACCGGGCCGATGATGCCCACGGTGCCCCACATGACCGCCAGCGCGGCGCCCACGATCTTGCCGTCGCCCTCCTCGGCCACGAAGCATCCCCACGGCTCCATGAGCCAGCGGTGGTGCACGTACTGGGCGCCCCCGAAGACCTGGCGCGGCCGCGTGCCGACCTGGCGCTCGAAGAAGTCGCCGAAGGCCTGCTCGATGACGTCGCGCACCTTGGAGAGGTCGCCCTTGCGGACCCGCCGGATCTTGATGAGCGGCGAGCGGCCCTGCGAGTCGAGGCCGGGACGATCGACGGTCGCCCTCATGACCGCTCCGGCACGCCAGCCAGCTCTTCGAGCAGCGTGATCACGCCGGAGTGGTCGAGCCCGCCCTTGCCCTTCACGCGCATGGCGTTGAACAGCTCCTGCACCACCGCGGTGCACGGCAGCGGCACGCCGAGCGCCCGCGAGGATTCCATGATCAGTCCCAGGTCCTTGAAGTGCAGGTCGATCTTGAAGCCGGGGTTGTAGGTGCCCGAGGTGTAGTTCGGGGTCTTCTGCTCGAGGCACTTCGAGCCGGCGAGCCCGCCCCCGAGCGCCTTCAACGTGAGCGCGCGATCGAGACCCGCCTTGCGGGCCAGCGTGAGGGCCTCGCCGAGCGCGGTGAGGTTCACCGCCACGATGATCTGGTTCGCGAGCTTGGTGAAGCCGCCCGCCCCCAGCGGCCCCAGATGCGTGATGGTCTTGCCGAGGGCCTGGAAGATCGGCAGCGCGGCGTCGAAGTCGGCCTTCTCGCCGCCCACCATGATCGAGAGCGCGGCGTCGATGGCGCCCTTCTCGCCGCCCGACACCGGCGCGTCCAGCATGCGCCCGCCCTTGGCCGCGAGCGCCTTGCCCACCTTCTGCGAGACCAGCGGCGAGATCGTCGACATGTCGGCGAGGAGCTGGCCGCGCTTGATGCCCTCGATGAGGCCGTCCTTCCCGAGCGCCACCAGCTCGACGTCCGGGGAGTTCGGCAGCATCGTGATCACCACGTCGCTCTGGGCCGCGACCTCCTTCGGCGTGGAGGCCGCCTTGGCCCCCGCCCCGACCAGCTCCTGGACCGGCCCCTGGCTCCGGCTGTGGACAACCAGTGGATAGCCGGCCTTGAGCAAGTTCTTGGCCATGGGACGGCCCATGATTCCGAGCCCAATGAATCCAACAACTTGCGCCATGGCGACCTCGTGGGGACCGGATTGGGAGGAGCGACTGCGGCCCGGAGTGTGGAGTAACACAGGCTCGCGCGGCGAGTCAAGCGATTCAGGCCTTTAGTGCAGCCGAATGCCCTCCTCGCGCGCCTTCCGGCGGACCCATTCGGGGTCGAACTCGGTGATCTTCCAGGGGCCGCCGGCGTTCCGGGCCATGCGGAAGCGCACCGGTCCCTGGTCCGGGTCCTGGTAGGCCACCCAGCTTCCCTCGCCGTCCCGGGTGACCGTGACCGCCGTCACCACGGCCAGGGCCCCGACCGGCAGGCCGATCGGCCTGGCCCCTCCGGCGCGACCCATGCTCCGCTCGATCTCGGCCCGGATGCGCGCGGCCACCAGGGGGCGCAGCCGCCGGCGCGCGAGGGTCACCAGCAGCTCGCGGCCGCTGGCCTCGGCGGTGGAAGCGGGCGCGGGCTGACGCGCGAGGTAGTCGGCGGCCAGCACCGCGGTCGCATGGTCCGCGATGGCGTCGACGTCGAAGAAGGCGAGCGCGGCCTCCGCGTCGCGGCGCTCCACCGCGGTCCCCAGCCAGTAGAGCGCGTAGCGCGGGGTGGTGATCGCGTAGAGCGCGGCGCCGGCGACCAGCGCCACCAGCACCACCGGGAGGAGCCACGCCCACGCGCGCCCGGGCATCGGCAGCCACGCTAGCGCAGGCCGCGGCCGCGGCGCAACCGGCCGGCCGCGAAATGCCCGCTTGACCGGCCGGGGCCCTTGATGTATTTTTATTCTCAATGAAGAATATTTATTCCCTCGGGAACGAGACGGGCGAGACCGGCCGGCGGCGCCGGGCCATCCTGGCGCTGGTGGAGCGGGGCACCGTGCGCTCCCAGGAAGAGCTGCAGCGCCGCCTGCGCCGGGAGGGGTACACGGTGGCCCAGCCCACGCTGTCGCGCGACCTGCGCGCGCTGGGCCTGGCCAAGACGCCCGGTGGCTACGTGCCCGCCCCCGGCCCCGCCGCGCCCCCGCCCGAGGCGCGCGAGGGCGCGCTCGACCGCGCGATGAGCGCCTTCGTGCTGTCGGTGCGCGCGGCCGGCCCGCTGGTGGTGGTGCGCACGCCGCCCGCCGGCGCCCATCCCCTCGCCCGCGCCCTCGACGAGGCCCTGCTGCCCGACGTGGTCGGCACCATCGCGGGCGACGACACCGTGTTCGTGGCCACGCCCGGCCCGTCCGCGGCGCTCCGGCTCGAGCGCCGGCTGCGGGCGCCCCTCGCCCCGGCCCGCGCGGGCCGGCGGGCCTGAAAGGACCCATTCGATGAGCGTTCCCGTCCTGCACGAGCGGCGCGACGGCGATCTCCTGGTCACCACCGATCCCGCCTGCCTCGACATCGCCACCATCCACGGCTTCCTCACCCGGTCGTACTGGGCCGCCGGCGTGCCGCGGGAGGTCGTGGAGCGCTCCATCGCGAACTCGATCTGCTTCGGGGCGTTCGCGGGCGGGCGCCAGGTGGGCTTCGCCCGCGTGGTGAGCGACCGGGCCACCTTCGCCTACGTGTGCGACGTCTTCGTGCTGGACAGCCATCGCGGCCGGGGCGTCGGCAAGCGGCTCATGGCCGCGGTCACGAGCCACCCGGAGCTGCAGAACCTTCGCCTCTGGACCCTCTTCACGCGGGATGCCCACGGGCTCTATCGCCAGGTGGGCTTCAGGCCCCCCCGCTATCCGGATCGGCTGATGGAGCGGCGCCAGACGCAGCCGTATCCGGCCGGATCCTGCAACGGCGCCCACGGCGCCACGGGAGACCACACCACATGAGCACCGACGTCAGCGCACTGATGAAGATCACCGACCGGCCGCCGGTGGTGATGATCGAGGGCCACGGCTCGCGGCTGCGGGACGAGGACGGCAAGACCTATCTCGACTTCGTGCAGGGCTGGGCCGTCAACTGCCTCGGCCACTCCCCCGCGGTCATCGCGGAGACGGTGGCGTTCCAGGCCCGGCGGCTGATCAACTGCAGCCCCGCCTACTACAACGCGGAGATGGCCCGCCTGGCCGGCCGCCTCGTCGAGCACTCGGGCCTCGACCAGGTCTTCTTCTGCAACAGCGGAGCCGAGGCCAACGAGGGCGCGATCAAGCTGGCGCGCAAGTGGGGCGCCCGGCACCGCGCCGGCGCCTTCGAGATCATCACCATGGACCACGGCTTCCACGGGCGCACCCTCGCCACCATGGCCGCCTCGGGCAAGGCGGCCTGGGAGGCGCTCTTCGAGCCGAAGGTGCCGGGCTTCGTGAAGGTGCCGCTCGGCGATCTGGACGCGGTGAAGGCCGCGATCACCCCGCGCACGGTGGCGGTGATGCTCGAGCCCGTCCAGGGCGAGGCCGGCGTGTACCCGGCGGGCGACGAGTTCCTGCGCGCGCTGCGCGCGATCACGAGCCAGGCCGGCATCCTCCTGATCCTCGACGAGATCCAGACCGGCATCGGCCGTACCGGCCGCTTCCTCGCCTACGAGCATGCCGGGGTGCTGCCGGACATCCTCACCCTCGGCAAGGGGCTGGGCGGCGGCGTGCCGCTGGCCGCCCTCGTGGCGGCGGAGCCGGTGTGCTGCTTCGAGCACGGCGACCAGGGCGGCACCTTCAACGGCTCGGCGCTCATGTGCGCGATCGGCAACGCGGTGGTGGACACGGTGGCGAGCCCGGCCTTCCTCGCCGAGGTGACCGCCAAGGGCCACTACCTCGCCGTGCGCCTCGGCGGGCTGTCCGCGAAGCACGGCCACGGCGAGGTGCGCGGCCGCGGCCTCCTCCTCGCGCTCCAGCTGAAGGGCGTCGACGCGGCCAAGGTGGCGCGGACGGCAATGGACCGCGGGCTCCTGATCAATGCCCCGCGCCCGGACACGCTCCGCTTCATGCCCGCCCTGAACGTCACCCGCGAGGAGATCGACGAGATGCTCGCGCTGCTGGATGGAGTGCTCGCGAGCAGCTAGTCCATTTCACGGCGGGGCTCCTCCGCGCCCGCCTACCCGCCCATGAACTGCCCGAGCAGCGTGATGCGCTCCCCGCCGGTCAGCGGGGTGTCGAGCTCGTAGCTGACGCCGAGCACCTCGTCGTTGACCAGCACCTCGATGTGGGAGCCGAGCTCGCGGTGGTCGGGGCCCCACAGGGCGGAGTCGAGCTCGGGGAACCTCGCGGTGAAGCGGCGCAGGACGGAGCGGGGGGTGTCGCCCCGGCCGATCGGCTCGACGAAGACCTTGCTACCGGTGCCGTCGCCGCCGACGTGCTTGGTGACCCACGTCGTGACCTCGATCGTGGCGCGGGCCGACTCCCGGCGCGCCTCGGCCCTTCCCTCGCCTGCCACGTCCCGACCCGCGCCCTTCCCGCCCCCGCTACTTCTTGCCGTAGAGGTCCTTCTCGAGCCAGCCGAGGTCGAGCGAGCGGAGCAGCTCGCGCTTGGGCTTGCCGGTCTTGCGGTCGTAGTTGACCGTCTCGTACCAGACATCCAGCATGCGGTCCCACTGCTTGCGGATGTCGTGATCCTTGGCGGGGCCGTCCACCGGCTGCGAGCCGTAGCGGGCCGACGGATACTCCACCTCGGGGCCGATGCCGCAGCGCAGGTTGAACGCGCGCAGGATCGCGGCGGTGCGGTTGCCGAAGCGCACCGCGTCTTCCAGCCGGAAATCCCACCCGGTGGCGGCGGACAGGGCGCGGGCCAGGTTGGCCATCTTCGTGCGGAAGGTGAACGTGCAGCCGCCGAGGGAGTCCTCGAAGTGCCGGCGTCCCCGGATCATGCCGACCAGCTTCGCCACTTGCTCGCCGTCGAAGGGATTGATGCGGGCGGGGGCCCCCACCTCGGTCTGGAAGGTGGGGTTGGCGCTCTCCATGGTGCCGTTGGACGAGGTGCAGGTGTCGAGCATCTCCTCCCATCGGCCCCGGTGATCGTGACCGCGAGGCGACGCGCCCTTCATGGTGTAGATGGCGCACTCCGCCGCCTTGCCGCCGATCTTCTCCGAAGCGCGCTTGACCCCCTCGGCCAGGATGTCGCCGAAGCCCTGCCGGTGGGTGATCATCTGCAGGAGCTTGTAGGCGCCCTCGGTGTCGCCCCACGTGAGCCTGAAGCCGACCTGCTGCTCGGTGAGGTAGCCCTTCTCCATGCACTCCATCACCCAGCCGCACACCCAGCCGAACTCGTTCACGTCCACGCACGCTCGGTCGATGCGCGTGTTGAGCCAGGAGACCGAGTACTTGTCGGTGAGCCCGATGGTCCAGCCCGCGCCCGACCAGCCCTCGTACTCGGGCTCGTCCACGCGCTCGCCCTCGTAGCGGCCCTTGGGGATGACCTGGATGTGGCAGTGGCGCATGCCGCAGGCGTTGCACTGGTGCCCGCGGTGGTCGAACCCGTTGCGCAGCGCGGGGGCCTCCCAGTCCTTCATGTCCACGTCGCCGGTCAGGTTGGTGGTGTAGTTCTTGATCGGCAGCACGCCGAGCTTGGAGAGGTTCACCACCCCGGGCAGGGTGCCGTAGTTGTAGAGGGTGGACGTCGACGGATCGGTCTTGAGGTCGTGGGCGATGTCGTCCGCGGCCTGGATGAGCCCGCGGGTGTCGTGGGCCACGAGCGCCTTGGTCCCGCGCACGATGCACACCGCCTTCAGCTTCTTCTTGCCCATCACCGCCCCGCAGCCGTTCTTCGACGCCACGTGGCCGTAGTCGCCCTGGATCGCCGCGAAGCGCACCAGGTTCTCCCCCGCGGGCCCGATCGAGTACACCGAAAGCCGGTGCCCGGACAGCCCGTGCTCGGCCTCCAGCGCCTGCTGGGTCTCCCAGGTGTCCTTGCCGGCCAGATGGGCGGCGTCCCGCACCTCGACCACGTCGTCGTTGATGTAGAGGTACGAGAGCTTCTTCGCCTGCCCCTGCATCACGATCGCGTCGTAGCCCGAGTACTTGAGCGCCGCGCCGAAGAACCCGTTGGCCTGCGTGGAGGTCGCGCCGCCGGTGAGCGCCCCCCGCGTCACCACGGTGAGGCCGCCGGTACCCCAGACCGGCAGGCCGGCCAGCGGTCCGGTGGCGAAGATCAGCCGGTTGTCCGGATGGTCCCATCCGACCTTGGGTCCCACCTCGTCGTACAGGATCTTGGCCCCGAGGCCGACCCCGCCCAGGTACTCGCGCCGATCGGGCTCGCTCCAGGCCTCGGTCCAGGTCTTGCCGGTGGTGAGGTTCACGCGGAGGATCTTCCCCGCGTAGGCGTAGATGGGAGTTGCCGCGGGCTTGGCAGCGCCGCGCGTCAGAGTGGGCATGGGGCTCATGGGCAAAGGCTCCGTGGTACCGCGCCTAGAGGGCCACGGCCTGGGGGAACTCGGGGGACCGCGACGGCCGGCCGAGGATCGTCTCCGGCAGCAGCCGGGACGTGGTGTGCGAGGCGATGAAGGCCGGCTTGACGTCGAACGGGTTCGCCCTGAGGTGCGCCTTCCAGCGGGAGAGGTCCACCCCCGAGGACACCAGCCCCTTCAGCATGCCGACGTCGTTGGTCGTCCACACCGCCTGCGCGGGGCCGCAGATCACGGCGCCGGTGAGGCGGCCGCCGTGGAAGAGCAGCTTGCGGTACTCCGAACGGTCGGCCCGCAGCGCGGTGTAGACCTCCGCCTGCGGATCCTCCCACTGGCCGAACGAGGCCACGTCGAGGTGCGCGACCTCGACGATGTTCATCAGCAGGCTGCCGCGGTACGCCACGTCGCGTCCGGCCATGTTGGCGCCGACGACGCGACCGTGCTCCTGCGCGGTGGGCTCGATGGCGTGCACCTCCGCGACCCCGGTGACGAGATTGCGGCCGCGCGCCACGTCGCCCGCCGCGTACACCGTCTTCACGCTCGACCGCAGGTGGTCGTCGACCAGGATGCCGCCCGGCGCCTCGGACGCGATCTCGACGCCCGAACCCTGCAGCCACTCGAGGTTGGTACGGATGCCGGTGGCCATGATGACGACGTCCGCGGTGAGCGGGTCCCCCTTCTTGAAGGAGAGCTTCCGCTTGCCGCCCGCCTGCTCGATGCGGGTCACGGTGGCGCCGGTGCGCACCGCGACGCCGTGCTGCTCGAGCCACCGCTGCACGATGGAGGCGCAGGCATCGTCCACCATGCGCGGCAGGATCCGGGGCGCCACCTCCACGATCGTGAGGCGCGCGCCGCGGGCCAGGATCGCGTTGAGGATCGTGAAGGCGATGAACCCCGCCCCGATCATCACCACCCGGCTGCCCGGGGTGATCCCCGCGATCACCGCCCTGGCCTCGTCGAGCGTCCAGAAGCAGTGCACCCCGGGGCCGTCCGCGCCCGGCACGGGCGCCTTGGCGGCCCGCGAGCCGGTGGCGATCAGGCAGTCGTCGTACTCGACCTTGCTGTCGTCATCGAGGGTGAGCGTCCGCGCGGAGGCGTCGAGGGCCGTCGCCTTCCGCCCCAGGAGCGGCTTCACCTTCCAGGCGGTGAGCGCGGCGGGGGGCGCGGTGTAGACGTGGCTCTCCGCGATGGTGCCCCAGAGGTAGTACGGCAGCACCATGCGCGAGTAGGGCCGCTCCGCGGAGACGAGCGTGATCTCCGACGGCTCGGCGCCGAGGAGCCGCTCTTCTTCCCTGATGGTCCGGATGCAGTTGATCCCGGCGGTGCCGCCTCCGACGATCAGATGGCGCGCGGGCATCACCGCGCCTCCAGGGCGAGCACGCGCTCGGTGCGCTCGGCCGCGAAGTCCCCGATCCAGTCCGCGGTCTCGGCCTCCTCGAAGGTGATCGCCTGGGTCGGGCACGCGCTCGCGCACGCGGGAGCCCCGCCGCACAGGTTGCACTTGTAGGCCTTCTGGGTGTCGCCGTCGTAGAACATGGTGCCGTAGGGGCACGCGATCGTGCACAGCTTGCAGCCGACGCACATGTCGTCGACCACGTCCTTGGCGCCCGCGACGCTGATCTGGATGGCGCCCACCGGACACGCGGTCATGCACCAGCCCTCCGCGCACTGGGTGCACGTGTAGGGCGCGTAGGAGGTGTAGCCCTCGAACGGGGAGACGCGGATCACCGACTTCGCGGGCTGGAACTGCCCGGTCTGCATGTAGGAGCAGGCCAGCTCGCACCGGAGGCAGCCGGTGCACTTCTCGGGGTGGAGCGCCAGGACTCTCATCGGCCGGTCAGCGACGCTTGCCTTTCCGTCCCGGCGTGCTGCGCGCGAGACGATTGATGAAGGTGTCCAGGGGGATCGCGGGCATCGTCATCATCTGCACCGAGCCGCGCGCGCCCATCTCGATCGAGACCGACGTGACCGTCTCGTTGTCGGGCGCCTCCAGGATCGTCACGAAGTCGTAGGGGCCGAGCACCGCGTACTGGGCGAGCACCTTGGCGCCCCGCCGGGAGAGCTCCTGGTTCACCTTGCGGATCCAGCCGGGTCGCGCGTGGATGACCTTCCGGCCGGATTCGCTCAGCGTGCTCAACATCACGTAGTGGGCCACGGGGTACCTCCTGGAGTCTGCGGACGGTGGGCGTAGTATAACAAAGCGCTCAGTCGGGCTCCGCGCCGATGGAGAACTCGATGCGTCCGCCCGCGTTCGGCGCGGCGGCGGCCGTCGCGCCCGGTGTCGCCGGCGCCGCGCCCGCTGCGGACGCGGGCGGCGCGGGGGCACCGGACGAGGGCGGCGCCGCGGAACCGGGCGCGGGCGTGGCCGAGGCCGCAGGCGGCGTCGCGGAGGGCGCCGGCGACGGCGCACCGGGCGAGCCCGCGCCGGACGGCGCCGTGCCCGACGGCGGCGCGCTCGCAGCCGGCGCACCACTCGCAGACGGCCCGCCCGACGACGATGACGACGCACCACCGGATGGCGGCGCCCCCGACGGCGGCGCACCGGGCGGCGATGCAGGCGCCCCCGACGGTGGCGCGCCGGATGGCGGCGTGCCCGGTGCGGCCGTCCCCGGAGCGGCCGCGGCGCCCTCCGGCGCCTCCAGCAAGCGCTTGGCGGGAATCCCCTCGACGTTCGCGAGGCGGTTGCGCGTGGCCTCGAGACGCTCGCGCTTCAGCTGGGCCAGGGCGGCCGTGGGCACCGGCTCGCGCCGGCGCAGGAGCAGCAGCTGCTCCTCCACCGTCCGCGGCAGCAGCGCGTCCTTCACCGTGACCTGATAGTAGCGGCGCAGCGCGGTCGGCAGGTCCGCGATTCCCTGCTCCTTCTGGAACTTCTCCAGCCGGGCCGCCACCGCCCGCTCCTTCAGCGCCTCCTCGTCGGCCGGCGTGGTGATCGAGGTGAGGCTCAAGGTCACGTACGGCGAGCGCCGGAGGAAGTCGGCCACCCGCACCGCCTGCCGCTCCATCTCGGGGCTCAGCACCGCGCTGCCCGCCGCGAACGTCAGCGGATCGACCTTGAGCTCCTCGATCTTGTCGCCGCTGGTGAAGAGCCCGCCGATCGCCCGGAACGGCGCCTTCAGGAGGTTGACCACCACGTTGCGGACCGCGGTCCAGATCGCGTCGCTGAAGTCGAACTGCCGGTCGGTCAACGTGCCGGTGATCGGCACGTTGACGTGGACGTTGCCGTCGCCGTCCTTGATGAGGGCCACGATCAGCCCGAGCGGCAGCCCGATGCGCTTCTTGACCTCGTCGGAGGGGCGCGACGGCGCCACCTTGAGGTCGGCGACGAGGATGTCGTTCTTGGCGTCGAGCTTGTCCTGGTCGACCTTGTACGCGAGCTTGGCGGTGAGCGCGCCGCGCCGGATGGTCCACGCGAGCAGGCTGTCCAGATAGGGGTTGGCGGTGGACAGGGCGAACTGCTTGAGCTCGCCCACCATGTCCACGTAGGTCGGCGCGCCGATGCCCGCCATCTCCCCGTTGAGGTCCCAGGTGGAGTCACCGCCCACCACCGCCTGCATCGCGACGCTCGCCCGCTGGCTCGCCTTGTTGGACAGGTTCTTCACGGTGAGGTTGATCTTGGAGACGTCCGACGAGAAGGCGGGCTGGGTGCTGTGATCGAGGAAGCGGGTGTAGCCGTCCTCGATCGCGATCTCCTTGAAGAAGAGCTCCATGGTCTCGAGCGGATTGTCGGACTTCTTCGTGCCCGAGCCCGGAGCCGGCTTCTCGGGCTCCTTGGGGGCGGGCGGCGAGGACGGAGCGGGCGCGCCCGGCTTCGGGGCCGGCGTGAACAGCTTCTGGACGTTGATGGTCCCGTCGGCGGCCCGGTCCACCTCGCCCACCGGCTGCTTGAGCAGGATGCGGTCGACCCGCGCGTACTTGGGCCACGAGAAGTCGATGCCGTTGACCTCGAGCCGCTCCAGCTTGAGCGGCGCGTCCTTGCCGCCCGGCTCCTTCACCGAGAGCCGGGTGGCCCAGCTGCGCCCCCGGGAGAGCGCGGTGAGCTGGCCCTTCACCATTCGCACCCGGTTCCGGGTCTCCGCGCTGAAGCGCCCGCCGAAGCTGGCCGGGAACGGGAAGTAGGCGTGGTAGGGCTCGATCGGCGCGTCGTAGGTCGTCAGCGCCAGGGTGACGTCCACGGGATCGATCGCGACCGGCCCCTTGGCCCCGAACGTTCCTCCGCCCGGCAGGATCGCCGCCAGGTCGAGCTGCATGGGACGCACGGCGGGCCAGGTCACGTCGGCCACCTGCAGCGTGAGCCCGGCGAGCTTGAGCACGGTGGGCGGCGTGGAGATGAACTCGTCGGTGAACGTGGCCGAGCCCTTGAGCGCGACCTTCTCGATGGTGATCTTGTAGTCGGGCGCCGGCTTCGCCTCCCCGCCGCCCGGCGCGGTGGCCGGCGCGCCCGCCGGCGTCTTCGCGGCCGGGGCCGGCGTGCTCGCCGGCGGCGTTCCGCGGCCGGGCGCGCCGCCGGCCGCCCCTTCCGGCTTCTTGGTGAGCTCGAGCAGATCGATCTGCTGCTGCTTGTCGCGCACCGCCTTGAGGTCGAGGCCCTCGATGTCGATCGTGGACAGCGTCACCACGCGCGAGACCAGGTTCACTTCCTTGAGGCCGATCCCGATCTTCGGCACGGTGAGGAACGGCGTCGCCGCCTTGCCCGGCTGGGCCAGCGCCACCGAGGTCAGCGTCACGTCGCCGGTGACGAGGCCCTCCGCGAGGCCGCCGGGCCCCTGCCCCAGCTCGAGCCGCACCGCGAGGTTCATCCCCGCGACGCCGGACTCGAGCGTGGCCGGCAGGGGCGGCAGGTAGGGCCGGACCTGGAGCAGGCTGAAGTTCTGGATGCTGAACTTGCCCCGGAACGAGGTCGGGGTGAGATCGATGTCCTGGGCCGAGAACTCGAGCGGCGAGTCGTTGAGCGCCCCGCGCACGTCCAGCGTGCCCACCGGCCCCGAGGGCCGCGTGGTGAGGTTGCCGGCCTCGATGCTGAGGTCGCGGATCTTCCACTCGCTGGCCGGGGTCACCGCGCGGTCCAGCGCCGAGATGTTGGCGCGGACGAGCGCGAAGTGGTCCAGCGCGATGGTCCAGCGCGACTTGGCCCTGGGCTCGGGCGGGGGCGGCGGCGCGCCCTCCTTCGAGGCGGCCAGGCGTTGGAGGATGTCCGAGAAGTTGAACTCGGTGGGGCTCAGGCGCACCAGGTTCACGGTGGGCGCGGTGAGGCGGAACTCGGCCACCCGCACGTTGCCGAAGATGACCGACCACGGGATCACGCGCAGATCGAGACGATCGAAGTCCACGAAGGTCTGGGCGGGGTCGGCCTCGGCGAGCCGGAACTTCTTGATCGCGACGCGCCCGGTGAACAGGTTGATGTCGATGTCCTCGATGCTGGCCTGCCGGCCGGTGATGGCGGGGATCTGCTTGAGGGCCTGCCACTTCACGATCTCGGGCAGGCTCCAGACGAAGGCGATCCCGAGCAGCAGGATCACGCCGAGGACGATCAGCCAGCGCCGGAGCCGGGGGCTCATCCCGCCCACCGCGCGCGCCTAGACCGGCGCCTGGCCGGACGAGGGCTTGAGGAACGAGTAGACGCTGGTGAAGTCGCGCCGGCCCAGCCCGTGCGAGGACGCCAGGCGATAGACCTGCTGCGCGGCGGGCGTCACGAACAGCGGCACCCGGAGATTCCGCGCCGCCTCGACCGCGAGCCCCAGGTCCTTGCACATGAGGTCGGTCATGAAGCCGGGCTTGTAGTCGTTGGAGGCCGGCGCTTGCGGCATCATGCCGGGCACCGGGTGCATGAAGCCCATCAGGAAGGTGTTGCCGGAGGGCTTCGAGATGACCTCGGTGACGACCTTCGGGTCCATGCCGAAGCCCTCCGCGATGCGGAACGCCTCGCTCACCGCCACGCCGCACACGCCCGCGATGAGGTTGTTGCAGAGCTTCACCACCTCGCCGCTGCCCACCGGGCCCACGTGGATGACGTTGGTGCCCATCGCGGCCAGCGCGGGCCGGGCCTCCTCGAAGTCCGCCGCCGACCCGCCCACCATGATCGCGAGGGTGCCGTCGGCGGCCCGCGGGGTGCCGCCGGACACGGGGGCGTCCATGAAGCGCACGCCGCGTTCGGCCGCCGCCTTGGCCACGCGCTGGGAGACCGCGGGATCGATCGTCGACATGTCGACGCAGAGCGTACCGCGCCGGGCCGCGGCGAGCACCCCGCCGTCGCCGGTGTAGACGGACTCGACGTGGGGCGACGACGGCAGCATGGTGATCACGAGGTCGGCGGCGGCCACCGCCTCCGCCGTGCTCGCGGCCGCCGTCATCCCCGCGCCGGCCGCCGCCTTCACCGCGTCGGGGTTGGCGTCGAACGCGGTCACCGTGAAGCCCTTGCGGACCAGGTTGGTGGCCATGGGCAGGCCCATGGTCCCCACGCCGATGAATGCGATGCGCACGCTCATGCCGCGCCTCCCGGGGAGCGAAGGGCGACGCCCGCCCACTCCTCGACGAGCTTGGCGATCGCGGTGTGGTCCTGCTCGGCCATGCCGCGGGCCATGGCGAGCCGGTAGATCTCGGCCGCGGCGCGGGCCACCGGGGACGGGACGCCCGCCTCCTGGGCGAGCCGGCCGTAGCCGTCCAGGTCCTTCATCATGAGGCGGATCGCGAAGCCGGCGTCGAAGGCGCCGCTCAGGATGAAGCGCGGGAACTTGTAGTCGCTCGCGTTGGAGCGGCCGCTCGAGGCCTTGATGATCTCCACCGCCCGCGCCGGGTCCACCCCGGAGCGCGCCGCCACCGCGATCGCCTCGATGGTGAGGGCGAGGATGCCGCCCGAGCACATGTTGTTCACGAGCTTGATGGCGTGGCCCGCGCCCACCGGGCCCGCGTGGAAGATGTTCTTGCCCATGCAGGCCAGCAGCGGGCGGGCGCGCTCGAGCAGCGCGGGATCGCCGCCCACCATGATGGCCAGCGTGCCTTCAGTGGCGCCGCGCACGCCGCCCGAGACCGGGGCGTCGATCAGGGCGGAGCCGCGGGCCGCGACCTCGGCGGCCAGTTCGCGCGTGGCGGAGGGATCCGCGGAGGTCATCTCGAGCACGAGGCTGCCGGGCCGGAGCGCGTCGAGGAGACCCTTGGGGCCGAGCAGGACCGTCCGCACCTCGCGCGAGGTCGGCAGGATCGTGATCACGACCGGGGCCGCCGCGCCGACCTCCGCGGGCGACGCGGCCCAGCGCGCGCCGCGGGCGCGGAGCGAGGCCGCCGCGGCCTCGCGCACGTCGTGCACGATCAGCGAGTGGCCCGCATCGAGGAGGCGGCCCGCCATCGGCGCCCCCATGTTTCCCAGCCCGATGAAGCCGACCGGCTCGCTCATGTGTGCTTTACTCCTCGCATGCTGCTGGGTCTGCTGCTCGTCGCCGTCGCCGCCGCGTCGTGGGGCACCACCGGCGCCACCATGACCCTGCTCTCCCGCGACGCCGCCGCTTCCCCGCTCCTGGTCGGCTGGAGCCGCCTCGCGGTGGCGGCGCCCTGCCTGGTGCTGGCCGCGGCGGTGTCGGCCCGCGGTGCCGCCGCCGCGCCCGCGCGCCGCGCGTGGCCGTCGATCGGCGACCTGCCGCTCTGCGCCGCGCTCGGCATCGCGATGGCCGCCTACCAGGTCTTCTACTTCCGCGCGGTCACCCTGGTGGGCGTGGCCGCCGCAGCCCTGCTCGCCATCTGCTCCGCGCCGCTCTTCATCGCGGTGCTCGCCGCGCTGTTCCTCGGCGAGCGGCTGACGCTCGTCGTGCGCCTCTCGCTCGGCCTGGCGGTCGCCGGCACCGCGCTGCTCGTCATCGGCCCACGCGGGCTCGGTGAAGTCACGGGCCACTTCGGACTGGGGGCGCTGCTGGCGCTCGGCGCGGGGGTATCTTACGCCGTGTACGCGGTGGCCGCAAAGGGGCTCCTGGCGCGCGTCACGCCGATCGCGGTGTCCGCGGTCACGTTCGCGCTGGCCGCGATCTTCCTCGCGCCCGCGCTCGCCGGCGAGGCCGCCCCGCTGCACGCGCTCGCGGCGGGCTGGCCGCTCCTGCTCTACCTCGGGCTGGGGCCGACCGCGGTGGCCTACGCGCTCTTCACCGCCGGCCTCACGCGCGTGCCCGCCACCGCCGCCGGCATCGTCTCGCTGCTGGAGCCCCTCACCGCCACCACCCTGGGCCTCGTGCTCTTCGGCGAGCGCGTGGGCGCCCTCGGCCTCACCGGCGCCCTCCTCCTCCTCACCGCCCTCGCCCTCCTCGCTGGGGTCAGGTCTTACATTCCGACATTTTCGTGGCGCGCGCCGTCACGCCGCGCGCGGGAAAAATGTCGGAATGTAAGACCTGACCCCGTCAGAGGGCGCGGGAGACGGCGCGGCTGAAGGTGCAGTTGGGGACGACGCAGGAGTGCTTGCCGGAGCCGCCGCCCACCATCACGTAGACGTCCTCCGGCGTGGGCACGCGGGGCAGGCGCGCCGAATCGTCGGTGACCTTCATCATCCACTGCGGCCAGTCGTGCATGCCCCACATGCCGCCCAGCTTCATGCGGCCGAGCGGCATGCGCGCGGTCTCGTACACGTAGCGCTGCACGTCCGCGCGGCTGAAGCCGTCCGCCGCGATCGTGGCCGCGTGCTCGGGGCCCAGCACCACCAGGAGCTGGCTCTGCGAGAGATACCAGCCCACGTTGGCGCCGAGCGACGTCGCCACGTCTGCGACGTTGTTGAGGATGCCGGGCGCGGTGGTGGAGACGTGGTCGTTGACGTTGTGCGGCGGCTCGCCGCCGAAGACCGTGACCACGCTCTGATCCGCCCGGAAGCCCAGCGCCACGTGCAGGGGCTCCCAGGGCGAATCGTCCCGCTCCCCGATCGCGTAGGAGAACTTGGCCGGGCTGCCCTGGGTCGCCATGTCCCCGCGCCCGGGCCAGCCCCCGCCCACGTTCATCAGGATGAGCCGGATCGCCCGCCCGATGGTCGCGTTCGGGCGGAAGCCGGGCCCGAAGAGGCCGGAGCCGCTGTGCATGCCGATGGTCTGGGCATACGGCCCGCTCACGATGACGAGCGGCGCCACCGGATGCGTGGTCGCCTGCACCCCGTACAGGTTGAACGCGGGATCCAGCATGCACTGCACCGCGGCCACCACCACCGGGAAGTAGGCGGGCTCGCACCCGGCCATGACCGCGTTGACCGCCACCTTCTCCAGCGTGCAGTCCCGCCAGAGCGGCGGCATCACCCCGAGCGATTCGTCGGGCCGGCTGCGGGCCCCCGCCAGCATCGCGCGCACCCGTTCCGGCGTGGGCGGCACGAACGGCAGCCCGTCGCACCACTCCCGCTTGCAGAATTCCGCGTAGACGTCCTCTTCCGCCAGCGTCAGCGTCGCCTCGACCGCCTCCGCCATGGCGCGCTACCCGCGGCCCAGCATCGCGGTCAGCTGCTCCACCGCCTGCTCCACACGACGGCTCACGCCTTCCGGCGCCTCGCCCCCCAGCGGGTGCTGGATCACGAGCAGCGGCAGCCCGGTGGCGCCGAGCGCCGCCATCTCACCCAGCGCCAGGCGCTGGAACACGCTGGTGGTGATGAGTCCCGCGGGCGTTCCCGCCTTGGCCAGCTCCAGCGAGTCGTGGAGACTCCACGACGTGCAGGAGCCTCAGTCCGCGGACCCCGCGAAGACGAGGTCGCACTCCTTGGAGAGGGCCTCCACGATCTCGTGGGCCGCCCCGGTGGCCGCGTTGGCCTTGCGACGGATCACCACGCGCGCCACGCCGTGGCGCTGCTTCAGGACCTCGCCGATGCCCTGCACGAGGCGGTCGAAGTTGTGCTTGGTGTTGTCGAGGAAGCCCACCGTGAGGCCCCGGAGATCCGCGGGCAGCTGCGGGATAGCCGCGGTGGCCTTCCGGAGCTCGCCCACCGGGCTCAGCACCGTGATGAGGGACATGGGACTGGTCTCCTGCGCTAACGGGTGAACGGCGTGGAGCGGGCCAGCAGGCGCTGCACCGTGGTGGCGAGCTCCTCCAGCATGCTGCGCTTGATGCGGACGCTCACGTTCTCCACCGGCTCGGCGCTCCCGCGCCGGTGCACCACCAGCGTGCCGGTGAACTCGGAGGCGGTCTCGTCGGTCATCGCCAGGCCCCGGAGGGTCAGCAGCTCCCACTCCGGCTCTCGGTCGCGCGTCCGGTCCGCCGCCATGGTCAGCGTATATTAACGCACATGCTGGTGGTGGCGCTCGACGTGGGAACCAGCTCGGTCCGCGCGCGCGCCTTCGACGCGAAGGCCCGCGCGGTCTCCGGCGCGGACGGCCACGTGACCTACGAGCCGCGCACCACCGCCGACGGCGGCGTCGAGCTCGACCCGCACGCGATGGTGGCCGCCACCGCCGAGGCGCTCGACCGCTGCGTGGCCGGCGCGGGCCCGCGCGCCGGGCGGATCGCCGCGGTCGGGGTCTCCGTCTTCTGGCACAGCCTGCTCGCGCTCGACCGCGACCACCGGCCGCTCACCCCCGTCATCACGTGGGCCGACACCCGCAGCGCACCCGACGCGCTCGCCCTGCGCCGGCGCCTGGACCAGCGCGCGCTCCACGCCCGCACCGGCGCGCCGCTGCACCCGGCCTTCTTTCCCGCCAAGCTGCGCTGGCTCGCCCGCACCCACCCCGAGGTCCGGGCGCGCGCGGTCACCTGGTGCGGGTTCGGCGAGCACCTGCTCGCGGTGCTGACCGGCACGCTGCGCTCGAGCCTGTCCATGGCCTCCGGCACCGGCCTGCTCGACCAGTCCCGCGGCGCGTGGGACGCGGGCGCGCTGGAGGCGGCCGGCATCGCGCCCGACACGCTGCCGCCGATCGACGACACCCCCCTGCGCGGCCTGAGGGGCCGCTGGGCCGCGCGCTGGCCCGCGCTCGCGCAGGTGCCGTGGCTGCCCGCGCGCGGCGACGGCGCCTGCTCCAACGTGGGCTCCGACTGCTGGGGGCCCGACCGCGTGGCCCTCAACGTCGGCACCTCCGCGGCGCTGCGGGTGGTGCTGCCGGCCGCGGCGGCGTCGGCCACCGCCACGCCGTGGGGGCTCTGGCGCTACCGCGTGGACGGCGCGCGCGCCCTCGTCGGGGGCGCGACCTCCGAGGGCGGCAACGTGCTCGCCTGGTGCCGCCGGACGCTCGCCCTGCCGGCCGGCAACGCGGCGCTCGAGCGCGCCATCGCGGCGGTGGCGCCCGACGCGCACGGGCTGACCGCGCTGCCGTTCCTCGCGGGCGAGCGCAGCCCCGGCTGGCGCCCCGACGCGCGCGCCGCCGTGGCCGGACTCACGCTCGCCACGGGCGCCCCCCAGATCGTGCGGGCCTTCCTGGAAGGGGTGGCGTTCCGCCTGGCCGAGATCTACGACCGCCTGCGGCCCCTGGCCGCGGCCGATCACCTGGTGGTGGGCTCGGGGGGCGGGCTCGGCCACTCCCGGACGTGGGCCCAGATCATCACCGACGCCCTGGGCGTGCCGATCGCGCTCGGCAGCGACGCGGAAGCCTCGGCCCGCGGCGCCGCCCTCCTGGCCCTCGAGGCGCTCGGCACCCCGCCGCCGGCGCCGGCAGCCCCCGCGCGCGTGCTCGAGCCCGATCCCGACCGGCACGCCCGCTATCGAGCCGCCAGGACTCGGCAATCGCGCCTGTACGACAACATTGTGGGGTTTCCGGACTCCTGAGAGAATAGTCGCGCCGACCCATGCGAATCGCGATCGGCTGCGACGATAGCGGGTTTCCCCTCAAGGAGTCCCTGGTAGCCGCGCTCGAGGCCGATGGCCACGACGTGCTCGACCTCGGCACCTTCTCGCCGGACCCCGTGGACTATCCCGACTACGCCCGGGCGGTCGGACAGGCGGTGCTGCGCGGCTTCGTCGACGCGAGCCTGCTGCTCTGCCGGAGCGGCGCCGGCGGCGTGATCGCGGCCAACAAGATGCGGGGCATCCGCGCCGCGCTCTGCCCCGACGCGGCCGCGGCCCGGGCCTGCCGGGAGGAGACGGACGCCAACGTGCTCTGCCTGGCCGCGCCCGACCTCGACGTGAAGGACGCGGTGGAGATCGCCCAGGCCTTCATCGGGACCGACTACGAGCCGACCGAGCAGCAGGCCCGGCACGTCAGCAAGATCGGCCAGCTCGAGGCCGGGCTGCTCGGCGCCGACAAGGCCCCGCTCAAGCCCGGGACCGACGGCAAGGCCGATCCGAAACCGGAGCCCCGGCCGGCCGCGCGGGCGAAGGCCGCCGCGAAGCCCGCCGCCAGGCGCGAGGCGACCCCCGCCGCCGAGAAGCCGGCCGCGCCGCCGCCCCCGCCCCCCGCGCCCCCGCCCGCTCCGGTGGTCCCGGCGCCGGTGCTGCCCGACCCGCTCAAGCTGCCCGCGGTGGAGGAGACGCTGCGCTTCCTCGAGTCGCGCGAGTTCCTCGATCGCCTGTGGGTCAAGGACGCCACGCTCTGGAAGGGCGACCCGGCCACCGTGCGCAACCGGCTCGGCTGGCTCACCTCCCCCACCATCATGCGGAGCCACGCGGAGGACATCCGCAGCTTCGCGGACGAGGTGCGGCGCCTGCAGTACTCGCACGTGGTGCTGCTCGGCATGGGCGGCTCCTCCTCGACCGGCATCGTCTTCAACGAGACGTTCGGCTCGAAGATGGGCTTCCCGGACATGCTGGTGCTCGACTCCACCGATCCCGGCGCGGTGAAGCGGGTGCTCGACGGGATCAACCTGAGCCGCACGCTCTTCCTGGTGTCCAGCAAGTCCGGCACCACCGCCGAGACCATGGCCGCCTACGCGTTCTTCCGCGCGCAGGTGGAGGCGGCCTCCTCCCCGCGCCCCGGCATGCAGTTCGTGGCCATCACCGATCCGGGCCGGCCGCTCGACAAGCTCGCCACCGAGACCGGCTTCCGCCGCACGTTCCTCAATCCCGCCTCGATCGGCGGGCGCTTCTCCGCGCTCTCCTTCTTCGGGCTGGTGCCCGCGGCCCTCATCGGCGTGGACGTCAAGGCGCTGCTGGAGCGCGCCAACGCGATGGTGGAGACGTGCGGCAACGAGGTCGGCGTCCGGGGCAATCCGGCGGTGCAGCTGGGCGCGGTCCTGGCGGGTCTGGCCCGGGCCGGCCGCGACAAGGCCACGCTGGTGCTCTCCGAGAAGATCCGCGGCCTCGGCCCCTGGATCGAGCAGCTCCTCGCGGAATCCCTCGGCAAGGACGGCACCGGCATCATCCCGGTGGTGGACGAGCCGCTCGGGTCGCCCGCGGTCTACGGCGACGACCGCGTCTTCGTGGCCCTCGTGCTCGAGACCGACGGCTCGCACGACGCCGCGCTCACCAAGCTGGCCGACGCGGGCCACCCGGTGCTGCGGCTGGTCCTGAAGGACCCCATGGATCTGGGGGCCGAGTTCTTCCGCTGGGAGCTGGCCGCCGCCACCGCGGGCGCGGTGCTGGGCGTGAACCCCTTCGACGAGCCCGACGTCGCGCGCGCCAAGGAGAACGCCACCAACCTGCTCACCGAGTGGCGGCGGTCGCGACGCCTGCCCGAGTGGCCCTCGGACGTCGAGGAGGACGGCATCGTGCTCATGACGAAGTCGAGCAAGAAGCCCTCCTCGGTGAGCCGCGGGCTGGCCGCCCACCTGGCGATGGCCGCGGCGGGCGACTACCTGTCGATCCAGGCCTACCTCACCCCGAACCCGGAGGCGTGGCGGGTGCTGCAGGAGATCCGGGTCGCCCTGCGCGACCGGCTCCGCATCGCGACCACGGTGGGCTGGGGCCCCGCGTGCCTGCACTCGACCGGCCAGATGCACAAGGGCGGCCCCTCCAGCGGCCTCTTCATCCAGATCACCGGCGACGACCGCGAGGATCTGGCCGTCCCCGGCGCCGGCTACGGGTTCTCCACGTTGAAGGCGGCCCAGGCGCTGGGCGATCTCCAGAGCTTGCGCGATGGAGCGCGGCGGGTCATCCGGCTGCATCTCAATGGCAAGCAGTCGCAGGGCCTGCAGCAGCTCTCGCAGATGGTGCAGGGACTGACGAAGAGGCTGTGAGCTCATGAGCACCGCCACCCCCGACGAATCCTGCACCCTGGTGATCTTCGGCGCCTCCGGCGACCTCACGCGCCGGAAGCTGGTGCCCGCGCTGTGGTCGATGTTCCAGAGCCGCGTGCTGCCCGAGCCCTTCGCGGTGGTCGGGGTCTCCCGCTCCGAGATGACCAACGAGGAGTTCCGGAGCCGCATGCGGGAGGCGGTCAGCGACTTCGCCCGCGTCCAGCCGCCGTCGGCCCGGGTGTGGGACCGGTTCGCGCAGGCCCTCTTCTACTACGCGGGCGACCCCGGGGACGCCGCGATGTACGGCGGCTTCAGCGCCTATCTGAAGCAGGTCGAGCAGGAGCGCGGCACCGGGGGCAACCGGCTCTACTACGTGTCCACGCCGCCGTCGGTGTACCCGAACCTGGTGATGCGCCTCGGCGAGGCCGGACTGAACCGCCCCCCGGAGGGCACCGGGGCCTGGGCCCGCATCGTGATCGAGAAGCCGTTCGGGCGCGACCTGGCCTCCGCGAACGCGCTCAACCAGGTGGTGGCGAGCGTCTTCAGCGAGGATCAGGTCTACCGGATCGATCACTACCTGGGCAAGGAGACCGTCCAGAACATCCTGGTGTTCCGCTGGGCCAACGGCATCTTCGAGCCGCTCTGGAACCGCAACCACGTCGACCACGTGCAGATCACGGTGGGCGAGGCGATCGGCGTCGAGGGGCGCGGGGCGTACTACGAGGAAGCGGGCGCGCTGCGCGACATGATCCAGAACCACATCCTGCAGCTGCTCTGCCTGGTGGCCATGGAGCCGCCGGTGACCTTCGACGCGGATCCGGTGCGCGACGAGAAGACCAAGGTCATGCGCGCCATCCGGCCCATCGCGGCGGACGAGGTGGACCGGCTCGCGGTGCGCGGCCAGTACGGCCCCGGCTTCGTCAACGGCCAGCGCGTGCCGGGCTACCGCGACGAGAAGGGCGTGTCCGCGGAGTCCATCACCGAGACGTTCGCGGCCCTCCGCCTCGAGATCGAGAACTGGCGCTGGGCCGGCGTGCCCTTCTACCTCCGCACCGGCAAGCGGCTGCCCAAGCGCGCGAGCGAGATCGCGGTCCAGTTCCGGCAGACGCCGCACCTGGTGTTCCGCCGCAATCCGGAGATCCTCGGCGAGCCGAACCGGCTCGTGCTGCGCATCCAGCCCGACGAGGGCATCTCGCTGTCGTTCGGGGCCAAGCTGCCCGGTCAGGACCTCCGGATCAAGCCGGTCGAGATGGAGTTCGACTACGGGCAGGCGTTCGGGGGCGAGCCGCCGGAGGCGTACGAGCGGCTGCTGCTCGACGCGATGAAGGGCGACGCCACCCTCTACGCGCGCGGCGACTGGGTGACGATGGCGTGGGAGCTGCTGCAGCCGGTGCTGACCGCGTGGGCCGCGGGCGATCCGCGGAAGTTTCCCAACTACGAGGCCGGCACCTGGGGACCGTCCGAGGCCGACACGCTCATCGAGCGCAGCGGACGGCGCTGGCGGCGCCCGTAGGGGCGCCGCCGTGTCGCGTCGCTCGATCCTACTTGAGCGAGGCCGACGCCGTGCCGACCATCCGCGTGGCCGACATCTCCACCCAGGTGTAGTACCAGCTCTCGTAGATCAGCACCTGGAGCGAGCTGCCCTGCTTCTCGTACACCTGCGTGGTGCCCTTGTCCGACGAGGTGGTCGACGAGAGGTGCTTCCACCCGTTGGCCTCGAGCGTGGTGCGGAACGCGACCGCGAGGCTGTCCGGCTCGATGCGGCCCTTGTAGAAGATGCGGGCCGCCTTCACCGTCGGCGACTCGATGATCGTGGACCGGTTCAGGTCCACCGCGAGTCCCTTCGGGACCGGGATGTCCTCGAACTCGCTGCGCTGCACCTTGGGGGGCGTCGACGCGCACGCCGTGAGGGCGAGCACCGTCACCGACAGAGCGAGAAACCGTCGCATGGGTAGTACCTCCTGGCCCCGATCGTACTTCCCGTGGGGTCGCCCCCCCAAATTTTGAGACGGCATCCGCTCCTCGTCGCCCTGCTGGTGGCGGTCGCGCTGCTCGGCGTGGCCGTCGTCGCCCACCGTCCCCTGCTGCGGGCCGCCGGCCGCGCGCTCGTGGTGCCCGAGGGCACCGGCCGCTCCGACGCCATCGTGGTGGTGGCGGGCGGCACTCCGAGCCGCGAGGCGAAGGCCGCCGAGCTCTACCGGGGCGGGATCGCGCCCCTCGTGGTGGTGTCGCGGCAGTCGGTGACGGGGCGGGTCCAGGCTTTGATCGAGATGGGGATTCGCCCGCTGGAGCCGCAGGGCGAGGCGGTGGCGGTGCTGCTCAAGCTCGGGGTGCCGCGGGAGGCGCTCGTGACGCTCGATCAGCCGGTGGAGATCACCGAGACCGAGCTCCGGGGCGTGCTCGCCGCCGCGAAGGCCCGCGGCTGGCACCGGGTCACCTTGGTGACCAACGCCTTCCACTCCCGCCGTGTCCGGCTCATCTGGAGCCGGCAGGCGGCGGGAGCGGTGGACGCGGACATCGCCGAGATCGACGACGAGTGCTCCGGCCGGGACGGCTGGTGGCGGTACCGCCGCTGCACCGAGTCCGTCCTTCACGAGTACCTGGGACTGTTCGCCCTCTACCTGAACATCTCGGGGTGGATGCGCTGAGGCCCGCTCAGCCCAGCCGGCGGTAGAGCGTGTGCTGCCGGTTCCGGGTGTGGGGCCGCACCTGCGCGGGCCAGCGCCCCTGCTCCACCGCCTTCGCCCACGCCTCGCCGGTCAACACCTCGGGACTCTCGATCTCGTAGAGCGCGACATACTTTGGGGCGTGCTCGATGACGATCGTCTTGAGCTGCCCGCCGATCGACATGGTCAGCGGCTGCAGTTCGAAGCGCGAGACCGCCACCACCCCGGGCACGGTCAGCAGGCTCGGCACGTGCTCGCGGTCGTACACGTCGTTGAACAGGCGCTCGTGGGCCGGGTCGACGTCCATGGCGGCGCTGAAGAGGTACCGGGTCTGGATGGGCATGGGTGTGACTCCTCGGGGTTGGGGGTTGGTGGTTGTTCCGCCGGGTGGGCCTGCTGCGGGTTCGGCGGCGCTCACTCGGTCGGGGCTGTCGGCTGTGGGCGGCTGCCCTGACTTCATTGCTTATCCGCTCGGCTCGCCTTCGGCTGCGCCTCGCCAAGCGATTGCTTATCCGCTCGGCTCGCCTTCGGCTGCGCCTCGCCAAGCCACTGCGGGCCCGCGGACGGGCGACCGGGGCTGGGCGGACGCACCTGGCGGACATCCGCCGCCGGTCTCGGTCAACGGTTCTTGGCTAGCTTCTTCGGCTTCGCTTGCGTCGGGGCCGCCCCGGCGCGCCCGTAGTCGTCCTGACGGCGGATGATGTCGTCCTCTCCCAGGTAGGGCCCGTGCTGCACCTCGATCAGCAGCACCGGGACGCGGCCCGGGTTCTCGATCCGATGCCAGGCCCCGCGCGGGACGTCCACGGCCGCTTGCGGCTTGAGGCGCTTCGGGCGGCCCGAGATGATCACCCGGGGCGAGCCCGCGACGACCACCCAGTGCTCGGCCCGGTAGCGGTGGCGCTGCAGGCTCAGCCGCTGGCCGGGCTTCACGAAAAGGCGCTTCACCTTGTAGCCCCGCCCCTCCTCGATGGTCACGAAGCCGCCCCAGGGCCGGCTCTCGAAGACCCCGACCGGGGTGTCCTTCGAGGCGCTCCGCCGGGCGCTCACAGGCGGATCATCCGCGCGAAGTCGGCCTCCACGCCCTTCGCGACCTCCTCCAGCACCTCGGCGGACACGTCGTCGTCGAGCAGCAGCACCACGATGGCGCGCCCGCGCCGGGTGCGCCGGCCCACGTGCATGGAGGCGATGTTGACGTTGTGGCGGCCCAGGATCGAGCCGATGCGCCCCACCATGCCCGGCCGGTCCTCGTAGGCCAGGACCAGGATGTGCCCCTCCGGGATGAACTCCACGTGGAGGTCGCGCAGGCGCACGATCCGGGGAACCCCGTCGAAGACGGTGCCCGCGATGATCTTGCGGCCGGAGGGGGCCTGGGTGGTGACGGTCAGCAGGTTCGTGTACCCGGCCGCGTCGGGATCGGTGCGCACCACGACCGCGAGGCCGCGCTCGCGCGCGACCAGGTGTGCGTTCACCAGGTTCACCGCCTGGGCGGTCACCCGCTCCAGCAGCCCCTTCAGCACCGCGCGTCCGACCAGCTCCGGGTCCCAGTGCGCCATGTGTCCGCCCAGCTCCACCTCCACCCGCTCCACGTTGTCGGATTCGAGCTGCTGGCAGAAGCGGCCCAGCAGCTCGGCGAGCTGCAGGAACGGCCGCTGCTCGGCCAGCGTCTCCCGGTCCGCCACCGGGATGTTGACGGCGTGCTCGACCAGCTCGCCGTCCCGGAAGGCCACCAGCTGGCGGGCCACGTCCATCGCCACGTTCACCTGGGCCTCGTGGGTGTTGGCGCCCAGGTGCGGGGTCACCACCACGCGGGGGTGCTGGATCAGGCGCCGCAGGACCGGCGAGACCGGCGGCTCCTCGCTCCACACGTCGATGGCGGCCCCCGCCACGTGGCCCGAGTCGAGCGCGGCCAGCAGCGCCTCCTCGTTGACGATGCCGCCGCGGGCGCAGTTGACCACCCGGACTCCCGGCTTGGTCGCGGCCAGCTCGCGCGCGCCGATCATGTTCTCGGTCTCGTCGGTGAGCGGCACGTGCACCGTGAGCACGTCGGCGCGACCCAGCAGGGTCTGCAGATCGGTGAGCCGCACCCCGAGGTCCCGCGCCCGGCTCTCCGGGATGTACGGGTCGTGGACCAGCACCTCCATGTCGAAGGCGCGCAGCCGCGCCGCGACCCGCGAGCCCACCTTGCCGAGGCCGAGGATGCCCACCGTCTTCCGGAAGAGCTCGGCGCCGTAGATGCCGCGATCCCACTCGAGCCGCCGGAGCGCCTCGTGCGCGAGGGGGATCTTGCGGACCAGCGCCAGCAGCATGCCCACCGTGTGCTCGGCCGCCGACACCACGTTGCCGGAGGGAGCGTTGACCACCACCACGCCCTGCCGGGAGCAGGCGTCCACGTCGATGTTGTCCACGCCGACCCCGGCCCGCCCCAGGATGCGCAGCCGGCGGGCGCGGGCGAGGAACTCGGACGTGACCGCGGTCGAGGAGCGCGTGACGATGCCCTCGTAGTCGCCCAGACGCGCCAGCAAGGTCTCCCGATCGAGCTTGCTCGAGACCTGGTCCACCTGGAACCCGCGCTCGGTCAGGTGCGCGATCCCCTCGGGGGCGATGGTGTCGATCAGCAGCACCTTCATGCGGCGGGTCAGCTGGAGGGGGCCCGATGCAGCCGCAGGAAGCGGAGGAACTCGCGCCCCTCGGACAGCCGGCGCTTCAGGACCTGACGGTCGTGCACCATCTCGGAGGCGAGCGAGAACATCTTGCGGGGGCGGAAGTAGAAGCGGCGATAGAAGTGGTCCACCGAGCGGAAGATCTCCGGCCGCGAGAGATGCGGATAGCCGATCGCGCTGACCTGCACGCCCGAGCCGTCCACCAGGTCCTCGGTCTCGAGCCAGCCGTTGCGCTGCGCCTCCTCGTAGAGCGCGGTGCCCGGGTACGGGGCGGCGAGCGACACCTGGATGGTGTCGGGGTCGATCTCGGTCGCGAACCGGATGGTCTCCGCGATGGTCTCGCGGGTCTCGCCGGGCAGGCCCAGGATGAAGGTGCCGTGGATGGCGATCCCGAGCGACTTGGCGTCGCGCGTGAAGCGCCGGGCCGCGTCCAGCCGCACGCCCTTCTTCACGTTGTTGAGGATCGTCTGGTTGCCGGACTCGTAGCCCACCAGGAGCAGGCGCAGGCCGTTGTCCTTGAGCACCTTGAGGGTCGAGTAGGGCACGTTCGCCTTGGCGTTCACCGACCAGGTGATGCCGAGGCGCCCCAGCCGCTTGGCGATGGCCTCGGCGCGCGGCAGGTCGTCGGTGAACGTGTCGTCGTCGAAGAAGAACTCGCGCACCTGCGGGAAGAGAGAGGCGGCGAGCGCCATCTCCTCCGCCACGTGCTCCGGGCTGCGGGTCCGGTAGCGCTGTCCCCCCACTGTCTGCGGCCAGAGGCAGAACGTGCACTTCGACCGGCAGCCGCGCCCGGTGTAGAGCGACACATAGGGATACCGCAGGTACCCGATCGCGTAGTGCTCCACCGTGAGGTCGCGCTTGTAGACCGGGGTCACGAACGGCAGCGCGTCCATGTTCTCGAGCGGGGGCCGCTCCGGGGTGTGCTCCACGTGGCCGTTCACGCGGTAGGAGAGCCCGCGGATGCCGGACAGCGGCCGGCCGAGGGCGACCTCCTGGATCGTGAAGTCGAACTCGTTGCGCGCCACGAAGGTCACCGCCCGGCTCGCGCGCAGCGAGGCCTCCGGGGCCACCGCCACCGCCGCGCCCACCAGCCCGATCATGAGATCCGGGTTCTCCGCCTTGAGCGCCTCGGCCACCCGCACGTCGGAGGCGAAGGAGGGCGTGCTCGTGTGCATCACGCAGAGGTCGTAGCCGCGGGCGAGCGGCAGCACGTCGTCCAGGGTGAGCCCGTCCGGGGGCGCGTCGACCAGCCGGGAGCCGGGCACGAGCGCGGCGGGCTGGGCCAGCCACGTCGGATACCAGAAGGAGCGGATCTCGCGCCGGGCCTGGTAGCGGGAGCCGGCGCCCCCATCGAAGCCCGCGGCCGCGGGCGGATGGAGGAACAGCGTGCGCAGGTAGCTTTCGGTCACGACTCGCTCACGATACCACAGCGTCCGCGGTCAGGGCCTCGACCGACGGCGGCGCCGCAGGAGCACGATCACCCACCCCGCCGCCACCAGCAGCGTGAATCCCGCGATCCACAGCTGCAGCTCGCGCACCCGGGCCAGGGCCACCGCCACCGAGTCCGCGACCAGGTAGGCGACCCCGAACGAGATGGGCACGCTGAGCAGCACCGCGGCCACGTCCACCAGCAGGAAGCGCGGGAAGGGCACGCGCACGAGGCCGGCGGTGAGGAACGCGGCCGCGCGCAGGCCCATGATGAGCCGCGCCATGACCACGAACTTGAGCCCGTGCTTGTGATAGGCGTGCATGACCCGCGCCTCGCGGTCCGGGGTGAGGATGCGCCGCGCGGTCGGCCAGTTGAGGATGCGTCGGCCGAAGTGCCGGCCGAGCACGTAGAGCAGCATGTCGCCGGAGAGCACGCCGGCCAGGCAGGCCAGGAGCGCCCCCCACCAGCTCATCACCTCCCACCGGGCCATCATGGCCGCGATCGCGATGGGCAGCTCCTCGGGGACCGGCACGCCCAGCCCGGTGGCGAGCAGGATGAGGAACACGCCCGGGTACGTGAAGTGGACGATGAGCTCGGTCAGCATCAGCGGGCCGCCGCCCCCGCGTGGCGGTAGAGCCAGCGTCCGTTCTCCGCCGCGAGCAGCTGCACGCTGTCGGGGGGCAGCCGGGCCACGATGCTGCGCGTGGGCTCGCGGGTGGTGAGCAGGTACGGCGGCCGCGGGGAGGCCCACGCCTCCGCGAAGCGCGTGGGCGTCCAGAAGGTATCCGCCGCGTCCGGGAAGGTGGCGCCGATGCCCAGCACGCTGCGGCGGCCGTCGAGCAGGGCGGGGCGGTGGCCCGAGTAGAACTCGATCGCGCCCGCGTTCTCGATGGGCCCCTCCAGCACGAGCACGTCGTCGGGTGCGAGGCGGACGCGAACCTCGCGCCCCATGCCCGCGACGGCCCGGGCGCGCGCGGTCGCCGCGAGCCCATCACCGACCACCGGCACCAGCAGCAGCATGACCGCGCCCACCACCGCGGCCCCCAGGCGCGCCGACCGCCGCGCCGCCGCCACCGCGAGGAAGCCGGCGCCGGCCAGCAGCAGCACCGCCGCGCGCACGAGCAGGGGCTGGAGATCGGACCACGGCGGATAGGGGGAGGTCTGCCCCCACGCCGCCTCCTTGCGGGAGTACACGTCGCTGATGCCGAACACCGCGTCGGTGAACGCGCGCCCGTCGCCCGCGCCCCACCAGGCGAGCCCCGCGCCCAGCAGCAGGAAGACGAGCAGGTGCGTCAGGATCAGCCCCCGACGCGGCCCGGACGGATCGCGCCACGCGCGCGCGGCGAGGAGCGCGATCGCCGGATAGACGGGCAGGCCGTAGTGCGGCAGCTTGAACGGCGACAGCGTGAAGAGGCCGAGCACGCCCACCGCCCAGAGGGCCAGGGCGATCCACGGCGTCTCCGCGGGATCGCGCCAGGCGCGGCGGCGCACGAGCCCCGCCACCGCCACCGCGGCCGCGATGATCCACGGGAACGCCCCGAAGGCGGCGGCGGCCACGAACTCGAGCGCGGACAGCGGCACGTCCTCGTCTGGGAACTCGCGCATGCGGGCCACGTTGAGGACGTGGTTGTCCACCACGGTGTACCAGAGAAACGCGGGCTCACCCGCGGCCACCGCCACGTACCAGCTCGCGCCCAGCACCACCATCAGCGCCACGCCCGCCGCGGGCAGCCACGCCCCGAGCGGCCGGAGCCGGCCCGCCAGCCACCGCGCCCCCCCGACGGCCAGCAACGGCCCGATGGTCCCGAGCGGATCCTTCGCGAGCGCGGCGAGGCCCAGCGCGGCGCACCCCGCGACCGCCCATCGCGCCCGCCCCCCCATCCCCAGCAGCAGCCCCGCGAAGCCCCACGCGATCGCGGCCACGAAGAGCGTCTCCGGCCGCACGTAGCGCGCGAAGGCCGCGAACAGCGCGCAGGAGAGCAGCGCCGCGCCGGCCAGCACGCCCCCGCCCCGGCCGAGCAGGGCCACGCCGAGCCCGGTGGTCGCGGCGACCGCGAGGAGCGCGCCCGCGAGCGGGGCGAGGCGCGCCGCGCCCTCGGTGAGACCCCATCGGTGGAAGGCGGCCGCGGTCAGCCAGTAGAGCAGCGGGGGCTTGTCGAAGTACCGCACGCCGTTGAGGCGGGGGGTGATCCAGCTGCCGCCGAGCATCTCGCGCGCGATCTCGGCGTGCTGGCCCTCGCCCGGATCGTCCAGCGGCGCCGCCCCGAGGCCCGGCGTCAGCAGCAGCGCGGCGAGCCCCACGGCGAGGACCAGGGCGACGCCGGCGTCGCGCAGACCCGTCACTAGAGGGAACGGCCGATCTCGTCCAGGATGCGCGTCTCGACCGAGCGGTCGTCGGTCTTCAGGTCCTCTTCCTTGTCCACGAAGAGGATCCGCTCCTCCTTGTACACGCGCCGCTCCACCGACACCGCGCTGCGGCTGCCGCTCACGCGCTTGACGGTCACGCGCAGCCGGTGCTTGACGCCCTTGGCGTAGACCCCGTAGTCGTCGCCGTCGAGCCGGCGGGAATCGGTGACGATCCAGCCCACGTCGCGATCCTCCTTGTCGATGTCCCAGCCCAGGCTCCTGAGCACCGAGCGGGTGACGGTGAAGACACGGTCGGCTGGCGCCTCGAAGGTGCGGCTCACGTCGTCCGCGCGCGCCGCCCCCGTCGGCGCCAGCAGGCCGCCCAGGACCAGCGCGGCCGCGAGCACGCGACGCAGGGTCATGTCGTCCCCCCTCCTCCGGGCTCGAGACGCCCCGCGCGCAGGCGCAGGGTGCGGTCGGCGAGGGCGGCCGCGTCGGCCCGGTGCGTGACAAGGATAACCGACGCCCCTCGCTCCCGGCACAGTCCACGGAGCTCGGACAGGATGACGGCGGCGTGGCCCTCGTCGAGGTTCCCGGTCGGCTCGTCGGCCAGCACGAGCGGCGGGTCGTTCAGCACCGCCCGGCAGTAGGCCACCCGCTGCTGCTCCCCGCCCGACAGCTGGGCCGGGTAGTGCCCGGCGCGGTGGGCCACGCCGAGCCGCTCCATGAGGGCGCGCGCGGCGGGCAGCGCCTCGCTCCGGGCCCGGCCCACGTAGCGCGCGGCCAGGAGCACGTTGTCGAGCGCGGTGAGCCCGGTGATGAGCAGGAAGGACTGGAAGACGTACCCGATGGAGCGGCCGCGCACCGGGCACTGCGCGCGACGCGAGAGCCGGCTCACGCACACGTCGTCGAACCAGACCTCGCCGCGGTCGGGCGGCTCGAGCAGCCCCACGAGGTTGAGCAGGGTCGACTTGCCGGAGCCGGACGCGCCCGCCACCGCCACGAACTCCCCCGACGCCACCTCCACGTCCACGCGCTCCAGCACCGGCACCGGACGGCCGTCCGGCCCGCGGAAGGTCTTGCCGAGGCCCACCGCCCGCACGCGCACGCGGGCCGGTCCTCAGGCCCCGCGCCGGATGGCCTCGGCGGGCGAGAGCCGCACGATGCGCAGGGTCGCGTAGGCGGCGGCGAGCGCGCCGAGGATGGTGGAGAAGACGAGGGCGAACAGCAGCAGCCGGGGCGAGAACAGGAAGAGCTGCTGGCCCTCCCGCAGGACGCGCGCGTCGACCAGAAAGCCGATCACGAGGGCCAGGACGACCCCGATCACGCCGCCCGAGATGGACACCGCGAGGGCCTCGGTGAGGATCTCGCGCAGGAGCTGGACATCGGTGGCGCCCAGGGCGCGCTTGATGCCGAAGTCGCGGATGCGCTCGAAGACGGCGGCGGTCACCGTGTTGGAGAGCGAGGCGCCGCCGATCACGAGGCCCAGCACCCCGATGCCGAAGAGCAGCGCGGAGAAGAAGGCGGTGGACTGGCGCAGCACGCGGCTCAGCTCGCCGGGGATCGTCACGTTGACGCCGGGCACCGTGGCCTGGATGCGCCGGGCCAGCTCGTCGCCGTCCACCCCGTCGGCCCACGCCACCGCGGCGCCGGTGTTGAGGTCGCGGCGGCTCATGCTCCCGCGCCCGCCCGCGAACACCTGCACCAGCAACGGGTCGCGGCGCAGCCACAGGTCGCGCGCGTCCTCCAGCGGCACGATCGCGAAGCGGTCCGGCGCGGTGAGCGTCTTGTCGAGCACCCCGACCACCTCGAAGCGCCGCCCGGCCCCGAGCTCGATCGTCTGCCCCACCGTGAGGTGGCGGCTCGACGCGAAGTCCGCGCCCAGCACCGCCACCCCGCGGTCGCCCGCCCGCAGGAAGCGCCCGCGCTCGACCGGCATCTCGCGGAGCTGGCGGTTCGGCATCGGCGCGGTCGGATCGATGCCCAGGATCAGCTCCTGGGTCAGGGTGAGGAACTGCGAGGTGGTGGGGTTGAGCGGCAGCATCACCTGCGCCTGCACCGCGGCCACGCCGGGCACGCGGGCGATCTGCTCGATCTTCTCCTCGCGGAGCAGGCCGCCCGCGGTGAAGCCGGTGCCCATGCCCATGCCCTCGCCCGCCACCGAGATCTGCCCGAGCACGAAGCGGTCGCCCCCGTCGATGAAGGCGGTGATGCGCTCGGCCATCGCCCCGAGGGCGACCAGGCCGGCCACGCCCACCCCGATGCCCAGGATCGTGAAGAGGTAGTTCCTGGGCAGGAGCCTCCGGAGGCCGCCTACCATGTGAAGCGGGATTCGGTGGTGAGCCCGCGCCGCCGCCGCACCCAGCGATTGATGCGGACGACCATGAAGAACACCTCGAGCGACAGGCGCATCCGCAGCCTCATGCGCAGGAACGCGCCGCCCGCCAGCACCCCGGTCACCCCGTCCACCATGCCCGCGAACTCGCGCGGGTTGAGGAACACCTCGGTGAACGACGGGTCGTAGAAGTGGCGGATGAAGCGCTGGAAGGGCTCCATGCCGCGCCGGATGGTCTTCTGGTAGCCCGCGAACCGGCACGCCTCGAAGCGGCTCTCCCGGAACGCCTTCAAGATCTCGGCGGAGGCGAGCTCCGCGGACTGGGTGGCCAGGTACACGCCGGACGAGAAGATCGGATCCAGGAACGCGATGGCGTCGCCCACGCACACGAAGCGGTCGCCGACCGCCGGCTCGGTCCGGTACGAGAAGTTCGCGGCGCTGTGCACCGGCGTGATGCGGGGGGCGCCGTCGAGGGCCTCCGCGAGGCCCCGGCAGCGCTGGATCAGCGACTCGTAGAGCTGCTCCAGGTTGCCCTCGCGCCCGCGCACGGTGCGCGCGTGCAGCACGCAGCCCACGCTGGTGGTGCCGTTGTGGAACGGGATGTACCAGAACCAGCCGGGCTCGAAGCTGAAGATGCGGATGTTGCCCTCCTCCTTGCCGGGCCACCGCTTGCCGCCGCGAAAGTGGGCGAAGAGGGCCACCTTGCCGAGCCCCTCGATGGGCCGCCGCTTGCCGTGCCGGGTCGCGATGAACGCGTCGCGCCCGCTCGCGTCGACCAGGAAGCGCGCCCGCACCTCGCGGACGCCCGCCGCCTCCGACACGGTGGCGGTCACGCCCTCGTCGTCGAACGCCACCCGCTCCACCGTCGCGGGCTGGAGCAGGGTGACGTTCGGCTGCGCGGCCGCGTGGTCGAGGAGGATCTTGTCGAACTCGCCGCGCTGCACCTCGTAGGTGTACGCCGGCCAGGGCTTGCCCTCGCGGAACAGGAACTGGTAGCCCACGTCCAGGTCCTGGTCGTGGAAGTAGGCGCCGTACTTCACCAGGAAGCCGCGGGCCTTCACCGCGTCCAGCACGCCCAGGCGCTCCAGCACCGGGATGTTGGCGGGGAGCAGCGACTCCCCCACGTGGAAGCGGGGGAACGGCTCCCGCTCGGCCAGCGCGACCCGCAGCCCGCCCCGGGCGAGGAAGGTCGCCGCGCTCGAGCCACCCGGGCCGCCGCCCACCACCAGCACGTCGTAGTCCGCGGCTAACGGGCCGGGCCCGGCCGGACGCGGGGCCGCGGACGCGAGCGTCGAGGCGAGCGCGTCCTGCGAGTAGAGCCCGCGCACCACCGCGCCGAGCGGGTCACGACCTCCCGTGGTCAGCGCCCGCCGGCCGAGGGTGAGCGCCAGCAGCAGCGGCGTCGCGGCGGTGGCGGCGGCGGCCAGGCGCAGGCCGCGCGCGTGATCCGAGCGCCAGCCGCGCTCGATGGTGCGGAGCGCGCGGTCGGCCACGAAGGCGCCCACCGCGAGCGCCCAGCCCGGCGGATTCGCGCGGTGCGGCGCCGCGAACTGGTACATCTCGCGATGCCGGTGCCGCAGCCGGGTCGGGCTGAAGATGCCGACCACCCAGGCCGCGCCCGCGAACGCCTCGCGCGCCCAGCGCGTGACGATGCGCCCCGCCAGGTACGTGCCCACCGCGAGCCCGTCGCGGGCGGGCCGGAAGCGGCTGCGGCGGTCCTCGAAGTGGATCGGGGTGACCGGCACCTCGCGGATCGGCACACCCCGGTCGGCGGCCCGCAGCAGCATCTCGGTCTCGAGCACGAAGCCGCCGCGGCGCGGGCTCACCGCCGCGAGCAGGCTCGCGGGGTAGACGCGGAAGCCGGACTGGGTGTCGAGCACCGCCACCCCGCTCAGCCAGTCGATGAAGAAGCCGGCCACCCGCAGCGCGGCGAGGCGCGTCGCCGGGATCACCCGGCCCGGCACCTCGGTGAGCCCGGTGAGCCGCCCGCCGACCACGAGGGCGTCGGGCTCCTCGATCGACACCTTGAGCAGCCGCGGGATCTCGTCGGGCTCGTGCTGGCCGTCCCCGTCGAGGGTCACCACGCGCGCCACCCCGCGGCGGCGCGCCTCCTCGAAGCCGCGGCGCAGGGCATGGCCCTTGCCCCGCCGCGCCCCGAGGGCGAGGACCTCGGCGCCGGCGGCCGCCGCCCGGGCCGCGGTGTCGTCGGTCGAGCCGTCGTCGATCACCAGCACCGGTCCGTGCAGGCGGGCGCGCTCCACGATGTCGCCGATGGTGGCCGACTCGTTGAACGTCGGGATCACGATCAGCGTGTCGCTCACGCGGCCGGCTCCAGCACGAGGGCGGTGCGACAGCCGCCGCGGGCGATGCCGTGGACCAGGACCGAGGAAGCGCCTCGCGCCGCGTCGAGCGCGGCCGCGCCCACGCGCAGGGCGCCGAGCCCGCCGTGCTGCCCGAAGAGCGACGCCAGCGCGGCCGGCGGCAGCAGGCCGGCGCGCGCCCCGGGCAGATCGCGCGTCAGCAGCGCGCGCTCCCAGTCGTCCACCGCCGGATCGCCGTTGGCGGAGCCGTAGCACCGCGCGACCGCCGCGCCGCCGCGGGCGCGGAGCAGGCGGGCCACCGGCGAGGCCCGATCGTGCCGGCGCGGACCGCCGGTGTGGGGCGCGGTCGGCACGTTGCCCCACGCGGCCGCGGTGATCTCGGCGAGGATGCGCGCGCCCCGCGCCCGCGCGGCCTCACGCTCCTCCAGCACCACGAAGGTGGCGCCCTCGCCCAGCACCGGCCCGTTGTGATCGGGCGCGAAGGGCCGGCAGCCCTCCGGCGCGGTGCCCGCCATCGGCGAGAGCGCGCCCATCTGGGAGAGCCGCCGGTACACGTCCTCGAAGAGCTCGTCCACGCCCCCGGCCACCATCGCCTCGGCGCGGCCGTCGGCGATCAACCGCGCCCCTTGCGCCACCGCCAGGTCGCCGGCGAGCGTGGCCTGATTCACGGTGACCGAGGGGCCCTTGGCCCCGATGGCGATGACCGCGGTCGACGCCATGGTGTTCATCACCGTGTTGGGGAAGATCATGGGCGAGAGACCCGCCGGCCCCCGGCGCAGGAAGCCCTGCGCGAAGTCGCGGCTCGAGGTGAAATCCCCGTACTCGGTGCCGACCACGATGCCGAGCCCCGGCCCGCTCGCCACCCCCGCGTCGCGCACCGCCAGCACGCACGCGGCGAGCGCGAGGCGGCAGATGCGCGAGAGCCGCCGGGCCGCGTCGCGGTCCACGAGGGCACCGAGCGTCTCGTCGGCCACCTCGGCGCCGAGGGTGCTGGCGCAGCCGTCCACCCCGAAGCTCCGGACCGGAGCGATGGCGGAGCGCCCGGCCTCGAGCGCGGCGGCCAGCGCCTCGCGCCCCCCCGCGGTGGAGGCGTTCACGGTGCCGAGCCCGGTCACCACCACCCGCCGGCTCACCGCGGGGCCCTCTCGAAGATCAGGCTCACGTTCTGGCCGCCGAAGCCGAAGGAGTTGGAGAGGCCCGCGCCCACCTCGGCGGGGCGCGCGCTCACCGGCAGGCAGTCGAACGGCACGTCGGGATCGACGTGCTCGAGGTTCGCGGTGGGCGGCAGCAGGCCGTGCTGCAGGGCCAGGATCGTCGCGACCGCCTCCACGCTGCCCGCGGCGGCCATGGTGTGGCCGACGAGCGACTTCGTGGAGCTGACCAGCACGCGCCCTTCCCCGAACACTCGGCGCAGGGCGAGCGCCTCCGCGCGGTCGTTCTGCGGGGTGCCGGTGCCGTGGGCGTTCACGTAGCCCACCGCGGCCGGATCCAGCCCGGCGTCGGCCAGCGCCTGCTGCATGGCGTGGATCATCCCCTCGCCCTCGGGATGCGGGGCGGTGACGTGGTGGGCGTCGGTGGTCATGCCGTAGCCGGCCAGGCGGGCCAGCGCCCGGCCCCCCCGCGCGCGGCAGTGCTCGGCGTCCTCCAGCACGAGAAACGCGGCGGCCTCGCCGATCGACATCCCGCGGCGGTCGCGATCGAACGGCCGGCACGGCCCGGGGTCGAGCAGCTTGAGCGCGTTGAACCCCATGAAGCAGATGTGGGTGAGCGCGTCCACGCCGCCCGCGAGCGCGGTCGGGGTCACCCGGGCCCGGATGAGATCCGCCCCGAGCGCGATGGACGCGGCCCCGGAGGCGCACGCCATCACCACCGTCTCCTTGGGCCCGGTGAGACGCAGGCGCGCGCTCAGGGTCTCCGCGTGGGAGAGCGGCAGGATCGACCGCAGCGACCGGACGTCGCCGCCGCCCCGCCCGCTCGACACGCCCCGGTACCACTGCTCGCCCTCGAGCATCCCGCCGCCGACCGCGCCCACCAGCAGGGCCGACTCGCGGCGGGCCCGGCCCTCGAGGCCCGAGTCGGCGAGCGCCTCGCGGGCCGCGGCGAGGGCCAGGCGATCGGCGCGGGAGCGGCGGCGCGAGGCGCGCAGGGTGGGCAGCACCTCCGCGGGCACCTCGGCCGCGATGCGGGAGCGGAAGCCCTCCGTGTCGATGAGGGTGATCGGCCGGATCGCGCAGGTGCCGGCGGCGAGACCGGTCCAGAAGCTCTTGACCCCCGCGCCGTACGGGCTGACGATGCCGAGCCCGCTGACCACGACGTCGGGTCTGCCCGCGGGCGGGCGGCCCCCGGGTGAGCGATCGCTCCGCGGTCCGCTCATGGCGGCGTGATCCCGAATGGCATTCCGGTGCGGCCCGCGCGTGCCCCGCGCTCACCCCTGACCGGTCTTCGCCAGGATGAACCGGGACAGCGAGTCGAGGGAGAGGAACTCCTCGGTGAGGTCGCGGCCCTCGTCGATGACGATGCCGAAGCGCTCCTCGAGCGCGACCGAGAGCTCGATGAAGTCGAGCGAGTCCAGGCCGAGCGAGCCCTCGACGCCCTTGGGCAGGGTCGTCTCGAGCGTCATGTCGGCCGCGCGGCGCGGATCGAACTTCAGCCGCTCGACGACGAGCTCCTTCAGCTCGTCCAGCACCTCCTTCTGCGTCATCGTCACCGACCTCCCGTCACGCCGCGCTGCCGCGGGCGTGCGATCTCGCCATGCTCCATTGCAGCCGCGCGTGCTCGTCGCGCCAGCGCCCGGACAGCTCCAGCGGGCCGACCGCCCCGCGCTCCCGCCACTCGCGCAGGTCGGCGAGCGGGCCGGCCGCGAACCGCTCGTCGGCCCGGGCGGGACCCGACGCGGGCCCGCCGCGGCGCGACTCGAAGTGCAGCGTCCCCTCGCCCCGCTCGAGCCAGAGGCACGCCGCCGTCTCCACCAGCGGCCACTTCGTGTAACGCCGGTACCGCGCGTAGAGATCCGCGCACTCCTCGAAGATCTCCACCACCAGCAGCAGGACCCGATCGCAGCGCGCCTCGTCCAGCATCTGGCCCGCCTGCCGGATCGCCCGCAGCGTCGACGGCGCTCCGCCGATCAGGATGCCATACGCGCCGGTCACCGCGAACTCGATGGCGACCTCGGCCGGCACCACCGCGGGCGCGGTGTACGCGAAGTGCATCACCCCGCCCCGCCGCTCGATGAACTGGCGGTTGGAGGCCCCGTAGGCGGCCGCCGTCACGTAGAGCAGCGCGGTGCCGTCGCCCGCGATCGCCTCCCGCGTGGCCCTGCCATCTTCGAGCATCGCGTCCACCGCCGCAAGGCCGAGCAGGCACTCGCGGGTGGCGCGCCGGAAGCGGTCGCCCGCGCGCTCCGGCTGGGGCAGCGCCCACAGCCCGGGCACCGCGGCCACCCCGGGCCGACCGCTCAGCATGCCCAGCGCGCGGACGTGCGGGGCGGCCATCAGCCCGCCTCCAGCACGACCGCCCCGTTGCAGCCGCCGAAGCCCATCGAGGTGCTCAGCATGATGCGCGGGCGGCCGGGACGCGCGCGCCCCGGCACGTAGTCGAGGTCGCACTCCGGATCCGGCTCCTCCAGGTGGAGCGTGGGCGGGATGAGACCGCGCTGGGCCGCGAGCAGGCACATGAAGGCCTCGAGCGCGGCGGCCGCTCCCATGGTGTGGCCGAGTCCGCCCTTGATCGAGTTCACCGGCACCTGGTGGGCGCGGGCGCCGAGCGCGCGCTTGAGCGCGGCGGTCTCGATGCGGTCGTTCAGCAGGGTGGCCGTCCCGTGGGCGCTCACGAAGTCCACGTCGCGCGGCGCGACGTCCGCGTCGGCGAGCGCGGCCCGGACCGCGCGCTCGAGCCCGCGGCCCTCGGGCTCGGGGGCCGCGATGTGGAAGCCGTCGCTCGCGCTGCCGTACCCGAGCAGGGTGCCGAGCCGCGGGCCGCGCAGGTCGCGCTCGCGCACCAGCAGGGCCAGCGCGCCCGCCTCCCCCAGCAGGAGGCCGGTGCGCCGGCGATCGAACGGGCGCACCTCGTCGCGGGTGAGCGAGCGGAGCGCGTTGAACCCGCGCAGCACGAAGCGGCAGAGCGCGTCGTAGCCGCCCGCCAGCACCAGGTCCGCCTCGTCCCGACGCAGGAGGTCGGCGCCGACCGCGAGCGCGGTGGCGCCGGAGGCGCACGCGGTCGAGACGGTGATCACCGGCCCGCGCGCCCCGAGCCAGCGGGCGAGGCCGTACCCGGGCCCGTCGTAGAGCGCCTCCGGGAAGCGCCGACCGGGCCGGTCGCCCGCCAGCGCGCGCTCGCCTTCCTCGACCCCCCCGAGCGCGGTGCCCACCACCACCCCGACCCGCTCCGGATCGAGCGGCAGCGGGCGCAGCGGGGTCTGCGCGCAGAGATCGTCCGCGGCCGCGACCAGCAGCCGGGTGGCCCGGCAATCGGGCACCCCGCACCAGTCCTTGATGCGCCCCAGCTTCTTCACCTCGCCGCCGCGCTGGACCTTGAGGTCCGAGACATTGAAGCGCTCGATCTGCGAGATGCCGGAGACCCCGGTCACGAGGCCGGACCAGAACGTCTCCAGGTCGGGACCGATCGGGGTCACCGCCCCCGCCGCCGCGATGGCGATCCGCTCAGGCGCGGCCACGCGGGCTCCCGGAGCCGGAGGAGTGGCCGAGGCGGTCGAGGCGATGCCAGTACCAGTCGGGCGTCGCGCCGGAGCTCGACTCGGACCGGGGCATCGGTCTAGAGCAGCGCCCGGTAGTACATCCGGAAGGCCCGGATCGGCCCCCGGCTCGTGTCGTACAGGCGGGTCGCCTCGAAGCGGCGCTCCGCGCGGTCGAACGTGACCAGGCCCGGCTCCCGTGGATCGTTGGGGTCGTACACCGTGAAGAGCAGGTTGCCCGTCCGGTCGAGATCGTAGGCGTAGGCAAGCACGGTGTGGTTCAGCTCCCACGTCGGAAAGTTGGTGACGAGCAGCTGCACCGGCCGGCCGTCTCCCAGCTCCGCGGCCGTCTCGCGGGCCACCCGCTCCTGCTGCCAGCGCGGCATCGGGAACACCACCCGCCAGTTCGTCCAGTGCACCCAGGTCCAGAAGCGTCCGACGAGCCCCTCCTTCACCGCCGCTTCCTGGTCGCGGGAGAACTCGTAGAGCGAGCCGTAGCCGGGGATCACCACCCGGTCGTCCGCGGGCAGGGGGTCGTGCCACGGCGCGTGCGACACCACCTGCTTGACGCGCGCCACGTACTCGTCGTGGGACAGCCGGGGCGCCAGGGGATCGAAGCGGGCGAAGCGGTGGAACTGGGTGACTCCGCGCGCCATCACGAAGCAGTAGTTGGCGTAGAGATCCGGCTTGCCGCGATTCTTGCTGCGGCTCTCGTTGGCGAACGCGAAGGTGTCCACCCCGAACCGCAGCGAAGGGGGAGCGGCCCCGCGCTGGACGGCCGCGTCCAGAGAGGCGACCGAGGCGCAGCCAGAAACCGCGGCGGTCAGCAGCACCGCCAGCAGCACGAGTCGCGACGACGCCTGCATCACGCCTCGTGCAGTGTACCGCACCTAGCCCTGGATCGAATAGCCCCCGTCGACCGGGATCGCGGTCCCGGTCACGAAATCCGAGGCCGGTCCGCCCAGGAAGACGGCGACGCCGGACAGATCGTCCGGAACGCCCCAGCGGTCGGCGGGCGTGCGCGCGAGCACGCGCTCGTGGAGGCCGGGCACCTCCCGGCGCGCGTTCTGGGTGAGCTCGGTGTCGATCCAGCCCGGCAGCACCGCGTTGACCTGGATGTTGTCGCGGGCCCACGCGCTCGCCATCGCCTTGGTGAGCTGCACGATGCCGCCCTTGGAGGCGGCGTAGGCGGGAGCGAACGAGGCGCCGAAGATCGACATCATCGAGCCGATGTTGATGATCTTCCCGCCGCCGTTCCGCTTCATCACCGGGTAGGCGGCGCGGCAGGCCAGGAACGCGCTGGTGAGGTTGGTGTCCAGCACGCGCCGCCACTCGGCCAGGGTGAGGTCCTGCACCGGCTTGCGGATGTTCATGCCCGCGTTGTTGACGAGCACGTCGAGCCGCCCGAAGCGGTCCACCGTGCCGCGCACGAGCGCCTCCACCGCGGCCTCCTCCGCGACGTCGCACTCGATCGCCACCGCCTGCGCGCCGAGCCCGACCAGCTCCGCGACCGCGCGCCGGCTCTTCTCCGCGTTGCGCCCCGCCACCACGACCGCCGCCCCCGCGCCGGCCAGCCCGCGCGCCATGCCGAGGCCGATGCCGCCGTTGCCGCCCGTCACCACCGCCACCCGCCCCTTCAGCTCGCCGTTCGCCACGCTCACCCCTCCCCGATCTGGTCCGCGCCACTCACGCGCGGGTCTCGCACCGCGCCGAGTCTACTCGGTCCACCGGGCCGAGGGAAGCACGGACCCACGACGTCGTGGAAGCGGTGGTGGATGACGGTGGAGCGCGACAGGTTGGGACGGCGATGGTGGAGACAACGATGAAGGACGAGCGCGAAGCGCGAGGGCCGACACGGGAGGCGGCCGGGCGCCCCCCGGCGACAGGACCCGGCCGGCTCGCGCGCGAGACCCCGCGCTCCGCGCCCGCCCAGCCGAACACGCTCCGCGCCCGCCCGGCCAGTCGAGCCTCGGCCGAGCGGACACGACGCGGGGATGCTACCGCCGCGCGTGGAGGAACTCGAGCCAGGTCACCCGATGCTCGCGGAAGAAGTAGCCGAGCATGACCAGCGCGGCCAGCAGGTTGCCGGCGAGGATGGTCCACCACGGCACCGTCTCCAGCAGCCACTCGGCCAGGATCGCCACCATCGCGCCGAAGAACACCTCGAAGCAGCAGAACAGCATGAAGAAGCCGAAGAGCAGCCGCGGGTCCCGGTCCGCCAGCACGAGCAGGCTCGAGGTCGCGATCCCGAAGAGGATGAACGCGACGCCGTGCACGATCGTGTACTGCAGCACGAGCGGCCACGTGATCACCAGGGCGCTCGGGTCGCGCAGCCCGTGGAAGAGCGCGGCGTCCAGCAGCGCCGGGGTGCGGAGCGGCACGCCCGCCGCCGCGTCGTAGAGCAGGAACCACACCGCCACCGCCGCCGCGCCCAGGAGTCCGGCCACGATGCCCTCGCGCACGGTGCGGGACCAGAGCGGGCCCACCAGCGATCGGCCGAGCGCGCGGTATCGCAGGAGCAGGTACACCAGCATGCCGGCGGCCGCGAGCGCGTTGGCGACGAGGATCGCCCACCACGCGAGCTCGTCCAGCACCGGGTGCGCCAGCCACGTCAGGACCGCGAGGAACGCGACCTCGAAGCAGAGCAGCGCGATGAACAGCATGAGCACCCGGCTCGGCTCGCGCTGGGCCGACACGATCAGGTAGGCGATCAGCACCCCGATCATGGCGAAGACCACGCCGTGGAGCACGGTGTACGGCAGCACCCACTGGACCGCGGTGGCCACGCGGGAGGGGTCGGTGACGCCCTCGAAGGTGGCGGCCCCGAGCAGCGCCGGGGTGCGGAAGGGCCGCCCCCGGGCGGCGTCGTAGATCAGGAACCACACGGCGACCAGGGCCGCCCCGATGAGGCCGGCAATGACGCCTTCACGGAAGTAACGGGAGTTGGAGGCCATGGAAGACCCTCCTTTGCCCAACCAGCCGGTCAGACGATCTAGCTCTGGGGTACCACCATCGCCGGGGCGCGGCAACCTGGCTCAGGCGGCGGCGAGGACCTCCAGGACCGCGCGGCCGAGCAGGTCGACGCGCCAGTCGTGGACGCCCTCCACCTCGCGCAGGCCGGCCAGGTCCGCGGGCGGCGCCGCGGCCAGCCGGTCGATCAGCCGCTGGGGGAAGAGCACCCCGGGCTCGAGCCCGATCTCCTTGGAGGCGCGCGTGCGCCAGGCGCGCAGCGCCTCCGCCCGGCGCCGCACCGCCGAGGGGACGTGGGGCCGCGGCGTGCCGCGGTACCTCGGCAGCTGGTCGGCGGGGAGGGCCATCCCGCGGGCGACCGCCTCGAGGATGGCGGGCCCCGCCCGGCGCACCACCGGCGGGGTGCAGCCGGGGACGGACAGGATCGCCTCGTTGTCGGCGGGGAGGCGCTTGGCGAGCGCGACCAGGCTCTCGTTGCCCACGATCATGAACGGCGGCCGGTCCAGGCGGAGGGCGAGCGTCTCGCGCGCGGCGTAGAGCTCGCGCAGCACCGCGAGACCGCGGGGGTCGAGCTCCTTGGCCCCCTTGAGCTTCATGTAGGCGTCGGGATCGCCCGTCTTCTCCGGCACGCTGAGGGCGGCGAGGGCGGCGCACTCCTCCGCCACCCAGGCCTCGCGCCCCATCGCGCGCAGCTCCTCGAGCAGGCGCGCCCGCAGCGGGATCAGGTGCAGGACGTCGTCGAGCGCGTAGGCCTCCTGCGCCGGGGAGAGCGGCCGGCGCGACCAGTCGTCCTTCTGGCGAGACTTCACCGCGGTGACGCCCAGGTACTGGGTGAGCAGGCCCTCGAGGCCCAGCGCGGTCGCGCCCAGGAAGCGCGCGGCCACCGCGGTGTCGAACAGCGACGCCACCGTCACCCCGTAGAGCCGCTTGAGGTACGCGAGGTCGTTGTCCGCCGCGTGGAGCACCTTCACGATGCCCGGGTCCGCGAGCACCGGGCCCAGCCGCGAGAGGTCGCGCAGCGCCAGCGGATCGATCAGGTGGCCCCGGCCCCGGTCGTCGGCGATCTGCACCAAGCACAGCTTGCCCGGATAGTGGTGCAGGCTGTCGGCCTCCGTGTCGATCGCGACCGCGGGAGCGCCGGCCAGCTCGGAGGTCAGCGAGGCGAGGTCTTCCGGGGTCCGGATCCACAGGGGGCGCGTCATGGCCGCTCGGTTATACTACACCGTCGGTGACACTCCCTCTGGCGAGGAGGACGGCATGCAGATCGCGGGCTCGACGACGGTGATCACCGGTGGCGCCTCCGGCCTCGGCCGGGCGACCGCGGAGCGGCTGCACGCGGCGGGCGGCTCGGTGGTGCTGCTGGATCTGCCGCGCTCGCCCGGCAAGGAGGTGGCCGCCGCCCTCGGCGACCGCGCGCTGTTCGCGGGCGCGGACGTGACGAACCCCGACGAGGTGACCGCGGCCCTGGACGCGGCGGTGGCCCGCTTCGGCTCCGTCCAGGGCCTGGTGAACTGCGCGGGGATCGCCATCGCGGAGAAGACCGTCGGCAAGCGCGGTCCCGCGGATCTGGTCGCGTTCACCCGGGTCATCCAGGTCAACCTGATCGGCACCTTCAACTGCATCCGCCTCGCGGCGGCCCGGATGTCCACGAACCAGGCCACCGCGGACGGCGAGCGCGGGGTGATCGTCAACACCGCCTCCGTGGCCGCCTTCGAGGGGCAGATCGGGCAGGCGGCCTACTCCGCCTCCAAGGGCGGCGTGGTGGGCATGACGCTGCCGATCGCGCGCGACCTCGCCGAGGCCGGCATCCGCGTCTGCACGATCGCGCCCGGCATCTTCGAGACGCCGATGCTGGCCGGCCTGCCCGAGCCGGCGCGCGTGTCGCTCGGCAAGCAGGTTCCCTTCCCGCCCCGGCTCGGCCGCCCGTCGGAGTACGCGGCCCTGGTCGCGCACATCTTCGAGAACGGGATGCTCAACGGCGAGACCATCCGGCTCGACGGGGCCATCCGCATGCAGCCACGCTGAGGACAGGAGCCACCATGTACCATCCGACGATCTTCTTCGATCCGCAGTTCACCCTGGCCGTGATGGTGGGCTGGGTGCTCACGCTGGCCGGGGCCGCCCTCCTGCTGGTGGCCTCGCTCTGGTACTCGTGCGCGGGCGAGTGGCGCCGCGGGCGGCCCGCCCCGGGCGCGTTCCGCGGCCTGGTGACGCTCGGCACGCTCGCGTGGGCGGGCGGGCTGCTCTGGCAGTTCGTGGGCTACTTCGCGAGCGGCAGCCTCAGCTGGTAGCGCCCAGGCACTCGCGCACCTTCGCCACCAGGCCGTCGGGCGCGAACGGCTTCTGCAGCCACCCGTTCCACCCTGCCTCCCCGGCGGGACGATCGGCACTCTCCGGGTAGCCCGACATGCAGAGCACGCGCAGGGTGGGCCGGCGGCCCCGCAGGCGGCGCGCCAGCTCGGGACCGCTCACGCGCGGCATCACCACGTCGGTGATCAGCAGGTCGATCGGTCCCGGGTGGGTCTCCCCGAGCCGGACCGCGTCCTCGGGATCCTGCGCCTCGAGCACGGTGTACCCGTGCATCTCCAGCACGTCACGGGTCAGCGACCGCACCTCTTCCTCGTCCTCCACCACCAGGATGGTGCGAGAACTCGCGTCAGCCACGGCGCGGCCGCCGGAACGACTCGGTCACCACTGTCCGCGACAGTGCGCGGAGCGCACCGCTCCCGTCTATTCGTAGCGGTACGTAATTTGCGGCGCGGTCGGCTCAGCCGTCGACGGTGAGGATGCCGCGCCCGAGAGCGTAGCGGACCAGATCGCCCTGGCCGCGGAGACCGAGCTTGCGCATGAGGTTCGCCCGGTGCACCTCCACCGTGCGCGGACTGATGTTGAGGCGGGCTCCGATCTGGGCGCTGGTCTGCCCCTCCGCGGCGAGGTGCAGCACCTCGCGCTCGCGCTGGGTGAGGGTGCGGTAGAGGTCGAGGCCGGTGGGCACCGCGCGCTGGGCGTAGGCCTCCACCATCTCCTCGGAGAGCGGCGGGCTCAGGTGCCGCGCGCCGCTGGCCACCGCGCGGATCGCGCGCACCAGCTCCGCCGCGCTCGAGCCCTTCAGCACGTAGCCGGCCGCGCCGCTCTGCATGGCCTCCACCACGTAGGCGGGGTTCGCGTGCATGGAGAGCACGAGGGTGCGGGTGCGCGGCGAGACCCGCAGGACCCGCCGCACGATGTCGGGCGCGTTGAGGCCCGGCATCACGAAGTCCACCACCAGCACGTCCGGCTTCACCCGCTCGACCAGCGGGGCCACCTCGAGCCCGTTGGCGGCCTCCCCCACCACCGCGAAGTCCGGCTCCGCGGCGAGCAGGGCGCGCAGGCCCTGCCGGACCACGTGGTGATCCTCCGCGAGCACGATCGAGATCGGGCTCACTCGCTTCCCCGTCGCGAGGGCCCGTTCACCGGCAGCTCCGCGGTGAGCCGCACGCCGCCCCCGGGCCGGCTCTCCACCGTGAGGTGCCCGCTGAGGAGCGAGGCGCGCTCGCGCAGCCCGGCCAGGCCCGCGTTGCGGCCGCCCGCGAGCACCGGCTCGGGATCGAAGCCGCGGCCGTGGTCCTCCACCTGCACCCCGAGCACCTCGTGGTTGGCCCACAGGCGCACCGTCACCTCGTCCACCCCGCTGTGGCGGGCCACGTTGGTGAGCGCCTCCTGCACGATGCGGTAGACGCCGGTCTCCGTCTCGGGATCGAACCGGCGGTCGAGCCCGTGGTGCTCCAGGCGGACCTGCACCTTGGTCTGGCTCGTGTAGCGCTCGATGTGTCCCAGGAGCGCGGGCAGCAGCCCCAGGTCGTCGAGGATGCTCGGCCGCAGGTCGAGCGAGAGCGCGCGCACCCGGTCCAGCAGCTCCTCCACCAGGCCCCGCGCCTCCTCGAGGCGCCGGGTGAGAGCGGGCACGCCCGGCTCGCGCAGGTCGAGCGTGAAGCGCAGGCCGGTGAGGAGCTGCCCGATCTCGTCGTGCAGCTCGCGCGCGAGGTGGCGGCGCTCCGCCTCCTGCACGTCCATGAGGCGGCCGGACAGCACCTGCAGCCGGTGATACAGGCTGGCGTTCTGGATGGCCACCGCCGCGTGGTCGGCCAGGCGCGTCAGGATCGCCTCGTCCGCATCGGTGAAGGGTCGCTCGGCGCGGTTCTCCACGTAGAGCAGCCCCTCGACCTGCCCGCTGATCCAGATCGGCACCACCAGGGTCGTGATGACGCTCTCGCGCGCCACCAGGTCGGGGTAGTCGTCGCGGAGCCGCGTCTCGGTCCGGCGGTCCGAGCTGCGGAACGGCCGCCCGGTCGCCCACGCGGTGCCGCCGGCGCCGCGGCCACGCTCGACGCGCGTCACGTAGGGCCGCGTGTTGCCGACCCCGTACTGGGCGGACATGGTGTCGGTCTCCGGGTCGCGGAGCAGGACGTGGGCGAGGTCGCTGTTGCAGAGCTGGCGGGCCGCGCCCGCCACGTGACGCATGACCGAGGGCAGGTCGAGGCTCGAGCTGATCGTGCGCACGAGGCCCGTGAGGGTATCGCTCTCCAGGCGCCGCTGCTCGGCGTCCGCGTAGAGGCGCGCGTTCTCGAGCGCCACCGACGCCTGGTCGGCGAGCGCGCGGGCCAGGCGCACGTCCTCCGCGCTGAAGTTCCGCCCCGCCCCGTCCAGCAGCGCGAGCACGCCCATCACCTGCTCCTTCACGGTCAGCGGCACCGCGAGCACCGCGCGCACCGACGTCTGCTCCACGTGCGCGCGCACCTCGGGGGCCAGCGACAGGCGCGGATCGGCCAGCACGTCGTTGGAGACCACCGCGCGCCGCTCGGTTACCGCGAGGCCCGCCACCCCGGTGCCGCGCGGATGGCGCAGCGGCCAGTCCCGTCCGGGCGAGCGGCCCGCGCACGCGGTCTCCACCAGGGCGCCGGTGGCCGGGTCGAGGTGGTAGAGCGACGCCGCCACCACGCCCAGCAGGTCGCGCGCGGCCTCGACCACCCGCTGGGCCACCCCGCTCGGGTCCAGCGACTGCGCGAGGGTCTGGCTCACCGTGCCCAGCGCGAGGCTCTGCCAGCGTCGGCGCTCCGCCTCCTCGAACAGCCGCGCGTTCTCCAGCGCCACCGCCGCCTGGTCCGCGAAGGTCTGGGCCAGGCGGAGGTCGTCGTCGGAGTAGGCGCGGCCGAGGCGGTCGCCGACCGTGAAGCCGCCCACCACCTGCCCCTTCACCACCAGGGGCAGCGACAGCACCGACGGGCACAGCGCGTGCCCGAGGCGCATGTCGGGGGTGGCGGTGATGCGCGGGTCGAGGCGGACGTCGGGGGTCACCACCGGCTGGCGCCGGTTCACGGCCAGCCCGACCACGCCGTGACCGGGGGGCAGCATGGAGCCCGGGTCGAGGAAGCGCTCGGCCTCGCCGGACCGGCCGATCACCTCGAGGCGGCCGGAATCCGGCACGAGCCGGTAGAGCGCGGCGGCGCGCACCTGCAGGGCGCGCAGCACCACGTCCGCGATGCGCTGGCCCAGCGCGGCCACGTCGAAGGTCTCGGAGAGGAACCGCCACACCTCGGAGAGCGCCTCCGCGGTGCGGCGCCGGCGCTCGCTCTCCGCGAAGAGCCGCGCGTTGCCGATCGCGACCGCGGCGTGGCTCGCGAGCATGTCGACGATCTCGCGCTCCTCCGCGGTGGGTTCGTCCTGGTCGGCGAGCGCCACGCTGAGCACCCCCATCAGCTCCCCCGCCGCCGCGATGGGGACACCGTAGTAGGCCTTGTGAGCGTCCTCGCGCCACGTCGGCGAGACCAGGCGGGGGTCGCCGAGCACGTCGGACACGAGCAGGGGCTGGCCGCTCTCCGCCACCGCGTGGGTGATGCCGTGGCCGAACGGGATCACCGGCATGAGCCGTTCGGCCGGTCCGCTGCTGGTGACGGCGAGACGGTAGCCGCCCCGCTCGTGATCCACCAGCCGCACCACGCAGAAGGCACCAGGCCGGAGGGCGCGCACCGCCTCCACCACCTGGTGCAGCACCGCCTCCGTGTCGAGGGCGCCGGCGACGGATCGCGCGAGGGTCGCGATCTCGCGCAGCCGGGCGAGCGAGACATCCGGCACTGCCGACACCTCCTTCGGATTGACGCGCCGCCCCGATCGAGAGTGATTGCCGGGAGGCCGGAGCGTGACCTTAGCGGCCTGCTCGGATCGTGTCAAGCCGCCGGGAAGCGAGAGAGGCGCAGGTCCGAGCAATCGATGCGGGGCCGTCCGTCGAGCAGCCACTCCGACACCGTCTCGCCCACCGCGGGCGAGTGCTGGAAGCCGTGGCCGCAGAAGCCCACCGCCAGGAACAGCCCGCCGATCCCGGGGGCCCAGTCCAGGATCGCGCGCCCGTCGGGGGTGAGCGGACGCAGGCCCGCCCACGCGTGGCGCACCCGCGCGCCCTCGAGCGCGGGGATGCGGCGCACCGCTTTCTCCACCGCCCCCTCCAGCGCGCTCCAGTCCACCTCCGCCTCGTAGGCGGTGGCGGCCCCGATGTCGCCCGGGCTCATCAGGATCGCGCCCTGCTCGCTCCGGCAGTAGAAGCCGCTGCCGGTATCGGTGACCAGCGGCAGGGGGTGGCGGACCCCGTCGAAGGCGTCGGTGACGAAGATGTGGCGCCGGCGCGGATCCACCGGCAGTTGGAGGCCGGCCATGCGGCCCACGAGCGGCGCCCACGGCCCGGCCGCGTTGACCACCAGGCGGGTGGAGATGGCGCCCGCCGGCGTCTCCACCGCGGTCACCCGCCCGCGCTCGACGCGCAGCCCGGTGACGGGGGTCCCCTCGAGGATGCGCACCCCGCGCGCCCGCGCCTGCGCCGCGTACGCCTGCACCACGTCGTTGGGCGAGGCGTAGCCGTCGCGCGGCCCCCACACCGCGGCGAGCACGTCGTCCACCACCAGCGACGGCACCAGGGCGCGCGCGTCGTCCGGGGTGATGATCTGCACGTCCGCCCCCAGGCTCTGCTGGAGCGCCACGTTGGCGCGGAACCGGGCCAGGGTCGGCTCGTCGGTGACGACGAACAGGTAGCCCTCCTGGTGGAAGTCGCACGGCACGCCCATCTCGTCCTCGAACCGCTGGAAGAAGGCGAGGCCGCGCCGGGAGAACTCGATCTCGACGCGGGTGCCGAACTGCACCCGGATGCCGCCCGCCGCCTTGCTGGTGGAGCCCGCCCCCACCGTGTCGCGCTCGAGCACCACCACGTCGCGGGCCCCGCGGCGGGCCAGGTGATAGGCGATGCTGGCGCCGATGGCGCCCGCGCCGATGATGACGATATCGGCCGCCCGCGGCGGCGTCGGGCTCACGGGCGGACTAGTAGAGCCCCTTGCGGAGGCGATCCTCCATGTCGCGCTCGTACTCCTCGACGCTGCAGGAGGCGGTGGACTGGAGGTCGATCTGCTCCCACAGGATCTTCGCCATCGAGGGCAGTCCGGTGACGTCCGGCCAGCGCTCGCGCTCCCAGAGCCCGGAGCGCTTGAAGGCCTTGGCGCAGTGGAGGAAGCACTCCTCGATCTCGACCCCGATCGCGACCTTCGGCGGCTTGCCGTGGGCCGCGAGCCGGGCCAGGATCTCCGCGTCGCGCAGCACGCAGGCGCGTCCGTTGACGCGCAGGGTGTCCTCGCGGCCGGGGATCAGGAAGATGAGGCCGACGTGCGGGTTCTCCACGATGTTGAGGTGCCCGTCGATGCGGTTGTTGCCGATGCGGTCCGGGATCGCCAGGTGGGAATCGTCGAGGACCAGCACGAAGCCGGGGACGTCGCCCTTGGGCGAGACGTCGCAGCGCCCGGCCGCGCCCGCGGTCGCCATCAGCAGGAACGGCGAGCGGGCGATGAACTCGCGGGTGTGCCGATCGAGCCGGCCGCGGTCCTTCTTCACCGCCCGCTCGTGGGGGGCCCCGAAGATGGCCCGCAGCTCCTCGGCGGTGGTCACGACGTCCTTGAACATGGCGCCCTCCTAGCCCCGGGTGAGCGGCTTGTAGCGGATGCGGTGCGGGGTCTCCGCCGCCGCCCCCAGCCGCTTGCGGCGGTCGGCCTCGTAGTCCTCGTAGTTGCCCTCGAACCACACCACCCGGCTGTCGCCCTCGAAGGCCAGCATGTGGGTGGCGACCCGGTTGAGGAACCAGCGATCGTGACTGATCACCACCGCGCAGCCCGCGAAGGACAGCAGCGCGTCTTCCAGCGCGCGGAGGGTATCCACGTCGAGGTCGTTGGTGGGCTCGTCGAGGAGCAGCAGGTTGCCGCCGCTCTTGAGCATGGTGGCCAGGTGGACGCGGTTGCGCTCGCCCCCCGAGAGGTCCCCCACCCGCTTCTGCTGGTCGGCGCCCTTGAAGTTGAAGGAGGCCACGTAGGCCCGCGAGGCGATCGCCCGGGTGCCGAGCTGCAGCTGCTCGGCGCCGCCCGAGATCTCCTCCCACACCGTCCTGGCCGGATCGAGCGCGTCGCGCGACTGGTCGACGTAGGCCAGCCGCACCGTCTCGCCGATCTGGAGCGCGCCGCGGTCCGGCTTCTCCTGCCCGGTGATCATGCGGAACAGGGTGGTCTTGCCCGCCCCGTTGGGGCCGATGACCCCGACGATGCCGCCGCGGGGCAGGCTGAACGAGAGGTCCTCGATGAGGAGCCGATCACCGTAGCCCTTGTAGACGTGCTCGGCCTGCACCACCACGTCGCCCAGGCGCGGCGGGGTCGGGATGACGATCTCGGCCTGCCCCTCGCGATCCCGCCCTCCCTGCGCGAGCAGCTCCTCGTAGGCCTGCAGGCGCGACTTGGACTTGGCCTGCCGCGCGCGCGGGGACATGCGCACCCACTCCAGCTCGCGCTCGAGGGTGCGTTGCCGCGCGGTCTCCTGCTTCTCCTCGAGGGCGAGGCGCTGCTTCTTCTGCTCGAGCCACGAGGAGTAGTTGCCCTCCCACGGGATGCCGGCGCCGCGGTCCAGCTCGAGGATCCAGCCCGCCACGTTGTCGAGGAAGTAGCGGTCGTGGGTGATGGCCACCACCGTCCCCGGATATTCCTTCAGGAAGCGCTCGAGCCAGGCCACGCTCTCCGCGTCGAGGTGGTTGGTGGGCTCGTCCAGCAGCAGGAGGTCGGGCTTCTGCAGCAGCAGGCGGCACAGGGCGACCCGCCGCACCTCGCCGCCGGAGAGCGTGCTCACGTCCGCGTCGGGCGGCGGGCAGCGCAGCGCGTCCATGGCGATCTCGACGGTCCGGTCGAGGTCCCAGCCGTTGGCGGCCTCGATGGCGTCCTGGACACGCGCCTGCTCGGCCAGGACCTTCTCCATCTCGTCGCCGCCGAGCGGCTCGCCCAGGCGCGCGTTGATCTCGTCGAAGCGGGTGAGCAGGGCGCGGACCTCCGCGACGCCGTCCTCGACGTTGCCCCGCACGTCCTTCGTGGGATCGAGCCGCGGCTCCTGCGGCAGATAGCCGATCCTGACCCCGTCCGCCGGCCAGGCCTCCCCCAGGAAGTCGCGATCGACCCCCGCCATGATGCGCAGCAGCGTGCTCTTGCCCGCGCCGTTGCCGCCGATGACCCCGATCTTGGCCCCGGGGTAGAAGGACAGCCAGATGCCCTTCAGGATCTCCCGCTTGGGAGGAACGATCTTCTTCAGGTCCTTCATCACGAAGATGTATTGGTGCGCCATAGAGGCGAAATTATACCCGCGAAGTAGCGTTTAGGATTGACAAAAGCGGCACCGCCCCCTATAAGTACGAGCACCGTGACGCCGGCCGTGGGAGCCGACATCCTGTCCGTCCGAAACATCTCGATGCGCTTCGGGGGAATCGTCGCCCTCGACAATGTCTCCTTCGACATGGCTGCCGGGCAGATCGTGGGCCTCATCGGTCCGAACGGCGCGGGCAAGACCACCTTGTTCAACTGCGTGAGCCGACTCTATACCCCGAGCCACGGGGACCTGCTCTTCGAGGGCCGGTCCATCATCCGTGACACGCCGCATCAGGTGGCCGCCCTCGGCATCGGGCGCACGTTCCAGAACCTGGCCCTGTTCCCCAGCATGACCGTGCTGCAGAACGTGATGGTGGGCGTGCACGCGCGCACCCGCGGCGACTTCCTCAGCAACGCCCTGCGGCTGCCCTCGGTGGTGCGGGAGGAGCGGATGATGCGCGAGGCCGCGATGGAAGCCATCGCGTTCCTCGAGCTGGAGAGCGTGGCCGCGCATCCCGCCAGCGGCCTGCCGTTCGGCACCCTGAAGCGGGTGGAGCTGGCGCGGGCCCTCGCGGGCAAGCCGAAGCTCCTGCTGGTGGACGAGCCGGCGGGCGGCCTCAACCACGAGGAGGTCTCGGCGCTCGGCGCGATCCTCCGCGCGATCCAGCAGCGGCGCGGGGTGACGGTGCTGCTGGTCGAGCACCACATGAGCCTCGTGATGCAGGTGTCCGATCAGGTGGTGGTGCTGGACTTCGGGCGGAAGATCGCGGAGGGGCCGCCGGCCAAGATCCAGCGCGATCCCGACGTGATCCGCGCCTACCTCGGGGAGAACTGATGTCCGCGCTCCTGGAGGTGAGCGATCTCGAAGCCCAGTACGGCTGGACCAGGGTGCTGCACGGGCTGTCCTTCGCGGTGGAAAACGGCCAGATCACCACCATCCTGGGGGCCAACGGGGCCGGCAAGACCACCACCCTGCGGGCGGTGTGCCAGATGGTGAAGACCTCCGGCCAGGTGCGCTTCGACGGACAGCGCATCGACGGCAAGAGCACCGAGGACATCGTGCGGCTCGGCATCGCCCACACCCCCGAGGGCCGCGGCACCTTCGTCGAGCTGTCGGTGGAGGAGAACCTGCGCCTGGGCGCCTACGCCCGGCGCCACCGCCGCGCCCTCGCCGAGGACTACGAGAAGATCTACGAGTACTTCCCGGTGCTGGCGCAGCGGCGGCGCCAGCAGGCGGGCACGCTCTCGGGCGGCGAGCAGCAGATGCTGGCGGTGGCGCGGGCCCTCATGTCGCGCCCGCGCCTCCTGCTCCTGGACGAGCCGTCGCTCGGGCTGGCGCCCCTGGTCGTCCGCGAGATCTTCCGCATCGTGCGCACCATCAACGAGTACGAGCGGGTCAGCGTGCTGCTGGTGGAGCAGAACGCGGCCATCGCGCTGGATCTCGCCCACCACGCCTACCTGCTCGAGACGGGCCGCGTGGTCATGTCGGGCCCCGCCGCCGAGATGAAGAAGGACGACGCCATCCGCCGCTCGTACCTGGGGTACTGACCGTGGACATCCTGATCCAGCAGGTGGTCTCCGGGCTCGCGACGGGCGGCATCTACGCGAGCCTGGCCCTCGCGCTCGTCATGATCTACCAGGCCACCGACGTGGTGAACTTCGCCCAGGGCGAGATGGCGATGTTCAGCACCTACCTCGCCTGGAGCATGCTGCAGGCGGGCCTTCCCTACTGGGTGGCCTTCTCGGCCACCGTGACCATCGCCTTCGTGGGCGGCCTCCTGCTCGAGCGCATCGTGATCCGCCCGGTCGAGGGCGCGCCCGTCCTCACCATCGTGATCGTCACCCTGGGCCTGCTCGTCATCTTCAACAGCGTGGCGGGCTGGATCTACTCCTACATCCAGAAGCCGTTCCCGAGCCCCTTCCCCTCCACCCCGATCAAGATCGGCAACGTGGTCTTCGGGGCCCACGACCTGGGCGCGATCGGGATCACGCTGCTCGTGCTGGTCCTGCTCTTCCTGTTCTTCCGCTTCACCACCCTGGGGCTCGCGATGCGGGCCGCGGCCCAGAACCCGGTCTCGAGCCGCCTCTGCGGCATCCGGGTGAGCTGGATGCTGGGCCTCGGCTGGGGCCTCGCCGCCGCCTTCGGGGCGGTGGCGGGCATGATGGTGGCCCCGGTGGTGTTCCTCGACCCCAACATGATGGGCGGCATCCAGCTCTACGCCTTCGCGGCCGCCACCGTGGGCGGCTTCTCGAGCCCGGTCGGCGCCGTGGTGGGCGGCATCCTGGTCGGCGTCACCGAGAACCTGGTCGGCACCTACGTGTCCTTCATCGGCACCGAGCTGAAGCTGACGGTCGCGCTGGCCATGATCATCATCGTGCTGCTGGTGCGGCCCACCGGTCTCTTCGGCCGCACCGTGGTGAAGCGGGTCTAGCTGGCCATGGCCGCCCGGGGTGGGACCGCCGCGGAGCCGAAGCCGGCGCACGCCGCCGGGGCGGCGATCTCCGCCCCGGCCCGGGCCGGGCGGTGGCTGGGGCCGATCGCGCTGGTGGCGCTGATCGCGTTCGCGCTGGCCCTCCCCGCCTTCGTGAGCGGCTTCCGCCTCTACCAGTTCACCCAGGTGCTGATCTACGCCATCGCCCTCCTGGGCCTGAACATGCTCACCGGCTTCAACGGGCAGATCTCGCTCGGCCACGGCGCCTTCTACGGCATCGGGGCCTACACCGCCGCCATCATGATGGACCGGTGGAACGTCAGCTACGTGTGGACGATCCCCACCGCGGGCCTGATCTGCCTCATCGTCGGCTTCCTCTTCGGGCGCCCGGCGCTGCGGCTGGAAGGCCTCTATCTCGCGCTGGCGACCTTCTCGCTCGCCCTCGCGGTGCCCCAGGTCTTGAAGTACTTCGAGGAGTGGACCGGCGGCTCCCAGGGCATCGTGCTCACGAAGCCCATGGCCCCGTTCGGCCTCAAGCTGACCGAGGACCAGTGGGTGTACCTCTTCACCCTCGGAGTCACCCTCGTGCTGTTCGCGCTGGCCTGGAACCTCCTGCGCGGCCGGGTCGGGCGGGCCCTCGTGGCCATCCGCGACAACCACATCGCGGCGGAGGCCATGGGGATCAACAACGCGCTGTACAAGTCGGTCACCTTCGGGGTGAGCGCGGCCTACACCGGGATCGCGGGGGCTCTCTCCGCGCTGGCGGTGGCCTTCGTGGCCCCCGACACGTTCAACGTCTTCCTCTCCATCACCCTGCTGACCGGGATCGTGATCGGAGGGTTCGCGACGATCTCCGGGGCGATCTGGGGGGCGCTGTTCATCCAGTTCGTGCCCAACTGGGCCCAGGACATCTCCAAGGCCGCCCCCTGGGCCATCTTCGGTCTGTTCCTGATCGGCTTCATGTACGTGATGCCACGGGGCATCGCCGGGTTTCTGCACATGCTGTGGATCCGGCTGAGCCGATCGGCGGTTGGAAGGGGAAAGGGCCGGTGACCGGGCCGGTGAGTCCCCGGTCTGAGTGCACGTCACTCAATCATCCGAACGGGAGGATCTCATGAGTCTGTCCAAGCGGTTCACGGTGGGGCTTCTGCTCGCGGCGCTGGCCGGGCTGGCGCCCGCGGGGGCGGCCACCGCCCAGTCGGTGGTCGGGGTCACCGCCACCGAGATCAAGATCGGCAACACCAACCCCTACAGCGGCAACGCCTCCGCCTACGGCACCATCGGCAAGACCATCGCCGCCTACTTCAAGAAGGTCAACGACGAGGGCGGCATCAACGGGCGGAAGATCAACTTCATCTCCTACGACGACGGCTACAGCCCGCCCAAGACCGTGGAGATGGTCCGCAAGCTGGTCGAGCAGGACCAGGTCG
>DASRHC010000057.1:0-28615 GCA_035650715.1 Candidatus Methylomirabilota bacterium
CCTGCTACGAGGCTGTTAGAATGCCGCTGTTCGTTCCGCCGCCTTCGCGCGGCCGGCCCAGGGACCCCGTCGTCTAGCCTGGCCAAGGACGCGACCCTTTCAAGGTCGAGATCGCGGGTTCGAATCCCGCCGGGGTCACCACGTGTGGTGTGGAGAGCACGAAGGCCTCGGCCAGGCCGTTGCTCTCCGGGCTGTACGCCGGCGTCGTGATCGGCACCAGCCCGAGCTCGTGGGCGGAGAGCACCGAGGCCGTCGCCGTGTGCTGCGGGCCGTTGTCCGAAAGCCACTGGATCGCGTGCGGCGCCGTCGCCGCCGTCTCGCCGAAAGCGGGCGCACAGCGCCTTGGACAGATCGCGGCCACGTCTTCATTGGTCGCAACGGCCGCGGTGGCGCCGGCCTCGAAGCGCCGCTTCCACTGCCGCACCACGCCGGGCTGGATGTCGAGTTCGCGCGAGGCCTCCGCCGGCGTCTTGTCGCCCTTCAGGATCTGGGGGAGCGGCTCTGCCGGGTCGGCATGGTTCCCGCTCCGCGCGGCCAGGCCGCCGTATTGGACGCCGGGTTGAACAGCGCGTCAATCACGGGGCACGCGGGTACCGCACCCCCGGCGCACCGGGAGGCCATCGCCCGCAGCGCACGCTCGATCTTCCGGAGATCCTCGATCTTCCGACGGATATCGTCGAGGTGGTGGACCGTGATGCGTTTTACCTGGGCGCAGGTATAGCGGCTGCCATCGACGAGCCTCAGAAGCGTTCGCACTTCGTCAAGCGTGAAGCCGAGCTGGCGAGTACGGCGGATGAAGCCGAGGCGCTTGGCCTGGCCCTCTCCGTAGACGCGATGGCCTCCGTCGCTCCGTGGGGCGGGGGGCATCAGCCCGATCCGCTCGTAGTAGCGGATCGTCTCGATATTGCAGCCCGTTTGCTTCGACAGGTTCCCGATGCCACGTCTGGCCGCCGTGACACTCATCGCCATGGATCCTCTCCCCCCGGAAAAGAGCTTGAATCTGTAGTTACTACAGATCGTACGGTTCCGCCAGGGGCAGCGGGCGGTCAGGGACAGGGAGGAAGTCGGTGACACTTGAGATCAAGACGGCGGCGGAGGTCATCGCGCTCGACGTGGAAGGACGGCAGGTAGCCCGCCGAGCGGCGCGTGAGACTGAACTGATGCGCCATGTCCTCCAGACGTTCGTCGATCGGACCGATTCCGTCCCGGTGCGCGAAATCGCGACGACCTTCGCTGGCCAGTCGCCGGACAAGGTCTTCGAGGCGCTCGCTACGCTGGACGAGGACGACCTGATTCGGATCAGGGAGGGACGGGTGGATGTCGCCTACCCGTTTTCGGTGTCTCCGACGCCATTCGTCGTCGACCTTGGTCGAGGCCTCGGCGAGCGGTACGCGTGCTGCGCCATCGACGCGCTGGGTCTGGCGTCCATGCTTGGCCAGGCCGTGCGCATCCGATCGCGGTGCCACCACTGCGCGATGCTCTTGAAGCTGTCGGTCGATCCATCCGGTCCTGGACGGGATGCGGCGGGCGTCATGGTCTGGGTCGGGAAGCGGGCGGAGGATGAGCGGCGGGCCTGCGATTCGCACTGAACGACCCTGAACTTCTTCCGGTCGGAAGAACATCTGAGGGCATGGCGGGAGGCAAACCCGGATGTCCCTGGAGCGGGGATGACCGTTGTAGAGGCGTTCAAGCTTGGGGCACACATCTTCGGTGGCCTGTTGCTCGAGACCGATTGACGCGTCACCGCGAGGCCCGCGGTGACGGTAGGAGGTTCTCATCTGTCGCTCGGGGATCATCCACACCCTGACGAGGGCTATCGGCTTGGACGCCGGCCGACGAGCCGCTTCCTCGATCAGGCAGGCCGAGGTCCGGACGGGAGCAAGCAGGACCAGAAGACGAGGAGGCGAGGGCCATGGGCACACCAGTGGTGACCGTCTATTACTCGACGAGCTGACAGTCCTGTCATTCGGCGAAAGAGTTTCTTTCGTCTCAAGGTGTGGCGTTCACGGCGAAGAACGTGGCGGAGGACGAGGGCGCGCGAGCTGAACTGACGGCCCGGACCGGCCGACTCGCGGTCCCGGTGATCATCGTGGATGACGAGGTGGTCGTGGGATTCGATCGGGGCAAGCTGACGCGCCTCCTGAAGCGATGACCGCCGGCATCGTGCGATGCCCGGACTGTGGCCAGGATGTTGCCGTGCCGCCTGGCACGCTTTCCGGAGCGGTGATCGACTGCCCGAACTGAGCGGGCCTCGCCCTCCGGGTGAGGGCCGAAGGAGAGGGTTGGGTTGCCACGATCGCCCATCGCGTGAGCTGTCCAGAGTGCGACCGCATCGTCACCTTGCCGGAGGATGCGAAGGCGGGTGACACCGTGAGATGCTGCGGGCACGAATACCGGTTGACGTTCGAGTACGGTGCGTTCGCCCTGGAGGCATGACCTGCACGTGCACTGGGAGAGCCTCCGGTCCGGGTTCATGGCCGGCCGTTCCGCTGCATGAGGGGCCCGGGACGTGCTCCATGAGTTGGTCGCCGACGCGACAAGGAGATCGGTGAGCCGCACGGACGACCAGCTCTTTGCGGCTGTGCGCGCGGGAGAGACGGCGGCCTTCACGGAGCTGTATGAGCGACATGGTCGCGCCCTCTTGACCTTCCTCGCCAGACTGACCAGCGATCGCTCACTGGCGGAGGACCTGCTGCAAGAGACGTTCCTGCGTGTCTGGCGTGCCCGCGACACGTATGTGGGTGAGCGGCAGTTCCGCGCTTGGCTCTTCACGATTGCCCGCCGTCTGGTGATCGACTGGCGGCGGGGCCAGCGAATCGCCTGGGTGGACGAGCCGACCGTGCTGGAGACGACGGCGGCGTCGGCAGGCCCGCACGAGGGGACAGACGTGAATGATCTCGTGAGTCGCCTCGAGCGGGCACTCCGCCAGCTGCCGGAAGGCCAGCGGGAGGTCCTCGTGCTCAGCCGCCAGGCGGGTCTGAACGCCGAGCAGATCGCGCAGATCACGGGCTCGACGCCTGGGGCGGTCCGCGTCTCGCTCCACCGGGGGCTCCGAAGACTGAGCGAGCTCCTCCACGTCTGCGAAGGCCGGGGCGACTTCGAAGATGCTTGACCGCGTCCGAGAGGACCTGACCAGTTCTACACGGCCGCCATGGCGCCGCGCGCACAGGGTGACGTGACGGCGCGGCAAGGCGGAGACTGCGAGCGGTGGCGGAAGCTCGTTCCGCTGGTAGCTGCCGCCCGGCTGGATGCAGGGCGAGGCGCCGGACGCAAGGTCCTGCGAAAGCTCGCCGCCCTCTTCATCGATGTGGAGGGCTGCACCCGACTCTGCGAGGACCTCTCGCCAAGGGAGATGAACGTCCTGCTCGAGACGTACTTTTCCGAGTTCCTGGACGTGGTGCGGGCGAAGGGCGGGGAGGTGACTGAGGTGATGGGTGATGGGCTGCTCGCGTTGTTCGAGGGCGACGACACAACGCTCGCGGCCCAGGCCGCGCTGCGTGCGGCGCTCGGCGTTCGCCGGCGCACCAAAGGACTGAACCGCCGCCGACGGCGGCACGATCCCGTGACGGTGAACATGGGCCTCACCGCCGGGGAGGCTTTCGTCGGCTTCACCCGGCTGCGCGGGCGCTCGGGCGAGCGCTGGGTGTACGCGGCGACCGGGCCGGTGACCAACGTCGCGGCTCGTCTGGCCGCGCTGGCTCGGCAGGGACAGATCCTGACGACGCGCAAGACCGCCGCGTTACTGTCCGGCGCGTGCGAGTGCCGCTCGCTCGGACCGCACACGCTGAAGAATGTCGGACGTCCGGTCCAGCTCGTGGAGGTCACGAACGCCCGGCCGGCCCGACTCCGGGGGAGAGGGGCGAGGCCAGATCCACGCGGCGAGCGTGGCGGTAAGAGATTCCGGTGTCCTTGACGCACCGGGCCCACCCGGACGACATGCCCGTGATGCGCCAGATGACATGACCGCGCACTGTAACGGTGGCGTCCGGCCAGCGTTATCAGGAGTGGGACCATGAACTGCGAGCCTGCCCGGGAGGCGTTCCTCACCGCGTGTGTGGCCGGGAGTCCGGCGTCCGACGAGGCTCAGCTCCACGCGCGCGAGTGTCCGGCGTGCGCGGACGAGGCTCGACGGCTGGCCGATACCTGGGCCGCGCTGGGGGCCCTGCCGTTGCTGGAGCTGTCAGCCGGCGCCTCTCGGCAGCTCCGGAGGCGACTGCGCTGGGAGGCTGCGCGTGACGCCCTGGGGTCCGTCGGGTCCTGGCAGCGGGCGGCGCTGGCGGGGGTTGGAGGCTTTGTTCTATCGATAATCTTCTCGCTGCTGTTGCCGTACGACTCGATGGTGGCGCTGTGTCGGGCGCTGGTACCTGAGACGATACCGGCCGCCGCCGCGTACCTCGGAGCCGGGTTCCTCTACGGCCTGGTGCCGATGGGAATCGTGGCGGCTCTTCAGGGCAGGCGCGGGGGGGCGCTGGGGGCAGTCGTCGGCGTGATCGAGGCATCCGTTGTGTTCGTTGTTGTGGCTGTGCCGTACGTGGTAGCGGCCTGCGGCTTCCCATCGCCATTGCTGGTCGGCTTCGTGGGAGGGATGGCGCTCGGGGCGCTCGGGGGCGGCACGGCGGCGGTGGGGCTGCGCCGCCGGCTCGCCTGGACGTAGCGGGTTTTGGTGACGGACAGACGATGACCTCCACCGATGGAGCGGAGGCTATGACAGGTCCAGACGAGCCAGGCGCGCCGCCGGGCAGGGCGGTGGCACCCGCGCAACGCGAAGCCGGCGGCAAGGTGCTATTTTCGGTCGGCGGTCTCCTGGCCGCTCTCGTGGCCGCCTCCTGCTGCGTGGTGCCATTCGTGCTCTTCGTCGCAGGCGTCAGCGGGGCCTGGATCGGGAACCTCACGGCGCTCAAGCCCTACCAGCCGATCTTCATCGGGATCGCCCTCGCCTGCCTGGGCGGGGGCTTCTACGCGGTCTACCGCAAGCCAACGCCGGTCGATTGCGTCGAAGGCTCCTACTGCGCCCGCCCGGTTTCCGATCGGATCGCGAAGGTCGGGTTGTGGCTCGCGACCGTGCTCGTCCTGGTCGCACTCGGCTTTCCTTACGCAGTGCGCTTCTTCCTCGACGCCTGAGAAAGGGGAACATCCTTGAAGATCCTCTTTTCGTTGATTGCGCTTGTGATGGCCCTGTCCTTGGCCCCCGCGGTCTCCGCGGCGGAACGCACGGTGACCCTTCACGTCGACAACGCCACCTGCGAGCTCTGCGGGCCGATCGTGAAGGGCTCGCTCGCGCGCGTGGCCGGAGTGCTCGACGTCCGCGTGTCCGAGTCCCACGGAGCGGCGACCGCCACGGTCCGGTTCGACGACCGCCGGACCGACGTCGCGTCGCTGATCAAGGCGACCACCAACGCGGGGTACCCCTCGCGCGTCGCACAGTGACGGGGCGCGATGAGACGCGGCAAGCTGTTCGGTGTTGGCGTGGCTGGCACAGTGGTGGCCGCCATCTGCTGCATGACCCCGATCCTGGCGATCCCGCTCGGCGCGCTGGGCCTGTCGGCCTGGCTTGGCTGGTCGGATTACGTGGTGATCCCGGCACTGCTCCTGTTCCTGGCCATCGCGGTCTTCGGCCTGATCCGGTGGCGGCAGTCGGGACCCGGTAGCTGCTGCGACGTCTCGACGCCGACTCCGAGGAACGGATGAGGCGATGACGGGGCCGCCGTCCAGGGCGGGAACGTGACGGTCCGAGGGGATCCGAATCGGGCCGCGCGCTCGACGTGGTTCGGCCCGGAGTTCGGGCGGCTACCCGCGGTACGGGACGGCTCACCTCAAGCGCCTGACCTTCATCCGGCGCGCCCGCGCCCGGCTTCTGTATCGAAATGGCCTTGATCGAGGCCCGGCCGGGCGGGCGGCACCTGGTGGCCAGCGGAAGTCACGAAGGACCCCGATGGACGACCGGGCGTGGCGAACGATTGAGCGCCGTCCGTGATGGGTGTGGAGCCGGACGTTGAGGCTGAGCGCCCCGCGGAATCGCCAGAGACCGCGGTGGCGGCGAGGAGCAGGATGACCGGCGTGACCCGGAACTGGCCGAGGATCTTCCGCCGGGCCGAAGTGGGGGCGGCGAGCTCGTCCGCGCAGCCGGTCCAGCGGGTGTGCCCGGGCGGTCACCTCGCCTGGCGGCCGGCCGCGAGGACGCCGTCGACCAGCTCGTACGCGCGGCGGCGATCGACGTTGCGGAGGTGGTGGCCGATGCGGTTCCGCGCGGCCGACGTCAGATAGAACCGCTCGTAGAGGACGTTCCGGCCCCCCAGGGTCGACCCGACGAAATCCCACGCGAGGCGGAACAGCGCCGCCCGCTCCTCGGCGCCGACGGCCCCGGCTCCGTGCAGGAACTCGTCGATCAGCGGGCGCAGGGTGGCGTCGTCGAGCTGACGCCGACTCGGCGTGGCCAGGAGGTTGTGGCTGCCGATCAGCATGAGGATCTCGTTCACCCGCGGGAACCAGGTGGCCAGGAGCGACCGCATGGGGACGAGCGGGCGGCCGTCCGGGAACCACACCCCGTCGCCCACGGGCCGCCCGTGCTCGGCGGAGAGCAGGACCGCGCTGCGGGCGACCTCGACGTAGTCGAGGAGCTCGCCCAGCATCTCGTGGGTGGCCGGGCTCGCGTCGCCGATCGCCTCCGCCATGCGGGTGGCCAGCCCGTAGGCGAACTCGAGCTTGGTGAGCGCGCGGACGGTGGTCTGGTTGGTCAGGTTGTCGCGCAGGCCGGTCGTGGTGACGTGGTTGTAGAGGTCGATCCGCCCGTTGATGAACACGCGCTCCCGGGGTACCTCGACGTCGTCGAAGATCACGAACGCGTCCTGCTCGTCGAACCGGGTCGACAGCGGGCGATCGAACACGTGGGCGCCGGGCGTGGCCGCGCTGTCGCGGCACATGAAGATGAGCCCGGGCGTGTCCACCGGGATCGCGAAGGCCAGCGCGTAGTCCTCGGCCCCCGGGGGCAGGGGGTGCGCCGGGTAGACCGCGATCTCGTCCGCGAACGGCGCGAGGGTCGCCAGGATCCGGGCCCCCCGGACCACGATCCCCGACGAGGTCTCCGCGATCCGGTGCACGGGCACCCGGTTCCCGACGATCTGGGCGTCGGTGGACCTGTCGATGGTCGGATGGATGATCGTGTGGGTGAGCGAGATGTCCTCCCGCGCGAGGTACTTCTGGTAGGCCACGAGGTTGTGCGCGCCCTCCTCGTTGCCGCCGTCGGCGCCGAGCCAGTCCTTCCAGCGGGCCGCGAAGCAGGCGAACTTCACGTTCATGTAGTCCGGGGTGCGACCCATCAGGCCCACGGTGGCCTCGGCGATGCGCGCCAGGCCCCGGTTGCGGCGCCGGAGGTCCTCGATGGAGCGCGGGATCATGTGTCCGATGTTGAGCGGCTCGCCGGTCTCCGGATCGGGGGTCAGGCACTCTTCGGGATACGCGAGGACCCGGTCGAAGACGCCGGCCAGCGTCCGGGCTCCGCCCGCGAGCGCCGGGTGCGCGGTCACGTCATCGACGCGCTCGCCCTCGAGCCACAGCTGGCGCTTCCTGTTGCGCAATCCCTGGAGGAACTGCTCGCCGGATCGTGCTCCCATGGGTCTCCTCGCCGAGCGGCGTCGTGTTCGGAGCCGTCTCGCGGAATATGGGCCCTCGGGTCGTGCTCGTCAACCGCGCCGCCGATCCTGCGATCGTGCCGCCCGTTCGTGCGCCTGGCCGCCGCGCCCTCTTTCCGGTGGACGCCAGATCTTTCCGGTGGACCGGTCGGGGGCCATCGCGTAGGGTTGGCACTGCACGCGCAGGCACGTTCGACGATCGGCGCGTATCGACCTCGCGGAGGAACGGGATGGCCCGACCACGACCGGCCGGCTTGAGGCTGTTGCTGACGACCGACGGATCACGTCAGGCACATGTCGCGCTCAGCGTCGCCGCGGCAGGCCCGTGGCCCGCGAACGCGACGGCGCACCTGCTGGTGGCTCGCGGCGGGATCCCGCTGGGGCCGTGGCCGGCCGACACGTGGATTCCCGGGCTCGCGGATGCGGGCGACCGGGCCCTCGAGCGCGAGATTTCCCGGGCGCGGCGCCTGGTCCGCCATCGGTGGCCCGACCTGACCGTCTCCACGTCGAGCAGCCCGCCCATCGAGGCGATCGTCGGGGAGGCGCGGCGCCGCCGGGCGGGCCTCATCGTGCTCGGCTCGCGAGGCCTCGGATTCGCGCGGAGGCTGATGCTCGGCAGCGTCTCGCGCGGGGTGGCGCGACGGGCCGGTTGCCCGGTGCTCGTGGTGAAGGGCGGCCGCCGCCGGATCAAGCGAGTGGTCCTCGCGCTCGACGGCTCCGCCAACGCGAGCCGGGCGCTGGGATTCCTGCTCGCCCGGTGCCAGGTTTCGGCGGGTGGCCGGGTGACGGTGGTGCGCGTGCTCGAGCCGATCGGGCCCCGCTCGCCGGGGCTGCTGCCGGGGCCCGTCCGCCGGGCGGTGCTCGCGTCCGCCGCGGATCTGAACGCGAAGCGCACCCGGCAGGCGCGCCGCGAGGTCTCGCATGCCGCGGCGCTGCTGAACCGCGCCGGCTGGCGTGCTCGCGGCCTCGTGCAGCAGGGCCTGCCGCTGGGCGAGGTGCTGCGGCAGGTGAGCGCCGCGCGCGCGGACCTGGTGGTGATGGGCGCGCGCGGCACGAGCGGTCTCGCGCGGGTCCTGCTCGGCAGCGTGGCGGAAGGCGTGCTCGATCGCTCCCCGGTGCCGGTCCTGCTCGTGAGGTAGCCGTGACGGGCTCGTCGCCATCGGCTAGGCGCTCCGCGTGAGCGAGGTGGCGCGATGCCTCGGCCGACGCCATGGGTGATCGACGCGCTTCGTGACCCCGCCGTGTACCCGCACCCGGTGGACCGGGTGGAGCTGATCGAGACGCACATCTCCTGGGTCTTCCTGGCGGGCGAGCGCGTCTACAAGATCAAGAAGCCGGTCGAGCTGGGCTTCCTGGATTTCCGGACGCTCCGTCAGCGCCGACACTTCTGCCACGAGGAGGTGCGGCTCAACCGGCGCCTGGCGCCGGACACCTATCTCGGCGTCATCGAGCTGAAGGGCTCCCGTCCACACATCCGGATGGGCGGGCCCGGGCGGACGGTCGAGGTGGCGGTCGAGATGCGCCGGCTCCCCGCCGACCGCATGCTCGATCAGCTGGTCGAAGCCGGCCGGGCCGAGCCCGCGCAGGTGCGCGCCGTGGCGGCCACGGTGGCCCGCTTCCACGCCGAGGCGGAGACCGGCGGCCGGGTCGACGCGATGGGCAGCGTCGACACGATCCGGACGAACTGGGAGGAGTGCTTCGCGCAGACCGCCGACGTGCCCGCGGACGTGTGGCGGCCCGAGGAGCGGCGGGCCCTGCGCGCCTACGTGGACGACTTCCTCGCGCGCGAGGGGCCCCGTCTCGAGGCGCGGATCGCCCAGGGTCGGATCCGCGACTGCCACGGCGACCTCCAGGCGCAGCACGTCTGCTGCATCGAGCCGATCCAGATCTTCGACTGCATCGAGTTCAACGAGCGATTCCGCTTCGGAGACACCGCCGCGGAGATCGCCTTCCTCGCCATGGACCTGGAGCGGCTGGGGGCGCCGGCGCTCGCCATCGAGTTCATCAACGCCTACACCGAGGAGACCGGCGACTATGGGGTGGTGCCGCTGCTCGACTTCTACCGCGCGTACCGCGCGTTCGTCCGCGCCAAGGTGCTCGCCTTCCAGCTGTCCGACCGTCCCGCGCTGATCCCGGCCGCGCGCGCCCTCTTCGCGCTGGCCGGACGCTTCGCGAAGCCGCGCGGTCCGGCGCGCCTGCTCATCACCTCGGGCGTGATGGGCTCGGGCAAGACCACCGTGGCGCGCGCGGTGGCGGCCCGGCTGGGGGCGATCGTGATCCGGACCGACGCGGTGCGGAAGCGGCTGGCCGGCCTCGGCATTCACGAGCGGGCCACCGCGGGCTTCGGAAAGGGGCTCTACACCTCCGGGATGAGCGAGCGCACGTACGCCCAGACGCTGGCGCTCGCGGGCGAGGTGGTGGCTGCCGGGTGGCCGGTCATCGTGGATGGCAGCTTCTCGCGGGCCGCCGAGCGCGCGCAGGCCCGCCGCGTCGCCGAGCGCCTGGGCGTCGCGCACGCCACGCTCTGGTGCGACGCCGCGGACGCCGCCATCGCAGAGCGGCTGGCCCGGCGAGCCGGCGACATCTCGGACGGGCACGTGGAGCTGCTGCCGCAGCATCGCGCCCGTTACGAGTCGCCGGAGGGGGAGCCGGCGGTGGTGCGGGTGGAGACGTATCCGGAGACCCGGATCGAGCCGGTGCTCGAGGCGCTGCGCGGACTGGACCCGAGGCCAACGCGCGGGCGCGCCGCCGAGTGAGCCGCAGACCGCCGTCCTCGTACGGCTGGGTGGTGGTGGCCGTCTCGGCCACCGTGAGCCTGCTCGCCTGGTCCGTCCGATCCACCTTCGCCGCGTTCTACGTGTCGCTGCTCGGCGCGTTCGACTGGCGCCGGGGCGAGGCGGCCCTCGGCTACTCGTTGAGCTGGCTGTTGCCGCTGGTCTTCTCGCCGATGGCGGGCTGGCCCTACGATCGCTGGGGCGCGCGCCTCCTGGTGCCGGCGGGCGGGCTGCTGCTGGGCCTGGCCCTCCTGCTGACCGGCCGCGTGACGACGCTCTGGCAGTACTACCTCGCCTGCGGCGTGATCGGCGGGGCGGGGATCGCCTGCGTCCAGGTCCCGGCCGCGGCCATTGTCAGCCGCTGGTTCCTCCATTCGCGGGGCGCGGCGATGGGCATCATCAGCGCGGGCGCCTCCGCCAGCGCGCTCGTCTTCTACCCGGTGAACACGCACCTGATCGTGGTGTTCGGCTGGCGGACCGCGCTGGCGATCTTCGAAGCGCTCGTGGCCGTGGTGGCGATCCCGCTCGCCGCGCTGCTCTCTCGCGAGCCGCCGGAGGCCGCCGATGCCCGGCCGCGGGAGACTCACCGTTCAGTGGCATCCGGCGACTGGACCCTCGGACGCGCGCTCCGCAGCGTCCATGGCGCACGCGCTCGAGCGGGGCTTCGGCGCGGTCACGCTCGGGTGGATGTTCGGCGTCGGCGGGGCCTGCACCGTCGCGGGCAACGTGATCGGCGGCGCGCTGTCCGATCGATGGGGCCGGGAGTGGGTCTTCGCGCTCGGCTCGGCGATCGGGGTGGCGGGCATCGGCTGCCTCGGCCGGCTCTCCGGCCCGGACGATCCCCGGGCGGCACGACAGGCCTCCAGCCGGATCTAGTCGCCGCGATACGCGAGGACCGCGATCGCGGCACCCCCGGAGCTCGAAACGCCCGACGCGGCGCCCGCCCACACCCCGCGGACACCCGCCGGGCCTCCCGAGGGGGTCAGGTCTTACATTCCGACATGCCCGCCCGCAGCGGCCAGCGCGGGGCGGAAAAATGTCGGAATGTAAGACCTGACCCCTTCCATGGCCCGATGGCACGGAGCCCATGTCGTCGGTACCGCGTCTGCCGCCAACCGGGACTTCGTGCGCGACCTCGGGGCGGACGGGGTCATCGACTACCGGCGGACTCGGGCCATACGCGCGGCAAGCTGGTGTTGCGGGTGGCGTGGGGGTGAACGCTGGCGCCCTCTCGGGGCGCGCGCGCCCGCGGCGGTAGGGCGTGCCCGCCGCCGGCGGCCGCCTCAGGCCGGCTTGCCCTCGATCGCCACGTCCAGCAGGAACGGGCGGCCGGCGCCGAGCGCCCGCTCGAGCGCGGGCCCGAGCTCGTCCGGCGTGGTGACCCGCATCCCGTCCACGCCGAGCCCGCGCGCGATCTCCACGAAGCCCAGGTCGGGCGACGAGAGATCCATGTTCGGATAGCCCCGGTCCGGCTTCGCGCCGAACCGCTGCCGGAACGTGTCCATGTTGTGCTTCAGGATGCGGTACTCGCGGTTGTTGAGGATGACGAAGGCGACCGCGAGCTCGTGGTGGGCCGCGGTCCACAGCGCCTGGATGCTGTACATCGCGGAGCCGTCGCCCGAGAGCGCCACCACCGGCCGGTCGGGATGCGCGAGCTTGATGCCGATCGCCCCGGGCAGGGCCTGGCCGATGCCGCCGCCGCGCGCGCCCACGTAGTCGCGGGCGCGCTCGAACTGCACCGTGCGCGCCAGGTCGGGCCCCGCGGTGATCGCCTCGTCCACCACGATCGCGTCGGCGGGGAGCACGCGCTCCACCTCGGCCATGAGGCGCGGCATCGAGATGGGCGCGCTGTCCCAGCGCTTCGCGGCGCGGGCCCGCTGCGCCTCGCCGTCCCGCCGCTTGAGCGCCTGCAGCGCCTGGTTGCGCGCGGCCGCCGCGGCGCGGAAGGCGGCAGGGGCCTCGCGCTCCAGCGCGCCGCGCAGCGCGGCCAGCGCCGCGCGCGGCTCGCTCACGAGGCCCACCGCGACCGGCAGGTTGTGGGCGAGGCGCTCGGGCGAGGTCTCGATCTGGATGGCGGCCGCGCCGGGCGGCAGCGGCGACCCCGGCGCGTACCAGACCTCCTCGAAGAACGGCCCGCCCACCAGCAGGACCAGGTCGGCCTCGCCGAGGGCCCGACGGATCGCCACCGCGTCGAAGGGCAGCGAGAGCCGGAAGTTCGGATGGCGGCTCGGCACCACCTGCCGGGCGCGGATGCCCTCGCACCACACCGCGGCGCCCAGCGCCTCGGCCAGCGCCACCAGCTCCGCCGAGCCGGACGCCGCGTCGTCGCCGGCCACGATGACCGGGTGGCGGCTGCCGAGCAGCAGCGCCGCGGCCTCGGCGAGGCCGGCCGAATCGGGCGCGGGGAGGCGATGCAGGCGTCCCGGCGGCAGCGGCCCCTGATCCGTCTCCTGCTCCATCACGTCGATGGGCAGGGCCACGAACACCGGCCCCGCGGGCGGATCGGTGGCGATCTTGATCGCCCGGTGCATGATCAGGCCCATCTCGTCGGCGCGCTCCACCTGCACGCTCCACTTGGTGAGCGGCGCCGCCATGGCGACCAGGTCGTGCCCCAGCACGGGGCCCCGCAGGCGCAGCCGCGTGTCCTGCTGCCCCGCGGTCACCACCAGCGGGGCGCGCGCCTTGAGCGCGTTGTAGAGCATGCCGAGGGCGTTGCCGAGCCCGGGCGCCACGTGCACGTTGACCACCGCCGGGCGCCCGGTCGCCTGCGCGTGGTAGCTGGCCGCCCCGAGGGCCACGCCCTCGTGCAGGGCCACGATGTAGCGCAGCCGGGGATAGTCCAGCAGCGCGTCGAGGATCGGGCTCTCGGTGGTGCCCGGGTTGCCGAAGATGTGCTCCACCCCGTGGGCGAGCAGGCTCTCCATGAAGACCTGCCGGCCGCGCATCCCGGCTATCCGCGGCTCCGCAGCACGCGGCCGGGCATGGCCCCGGTGTGCTTGCCGTCCTCGTAGAGCGGGGTGCCGGCCACGAAGGTGGCCTTGATGCCCTCCGACTCCGCCACGAGCCGACGCCCGTTGCAGGGCAGGTCGTAGGCGTAGCGCGGCGTCTTGGCGGTCACCGTGTCCGGGTCGAAGAGCACCAGGTCGGCGACCTTGCCCTCCGCGAGCACACCGCGGTCCGGGATGCCGAAGATGGTGGCGGGCACCTGGGTCAGCTTGTGGACCGCCTGCTCGAGCGTGAGGGCCTGCCGCTTCCGCACCCAGAGGTCGAGCGTGGCGGTGGCGTAGCCCACGTCGCAGATGAAGTCGACGTGCGCGCCCCCGTCGGAGAGCCCGATCAGGCAGCGGTCGTCGGTGATGAGCCGCTCGATGCCCGCGGGGTCGTAGTTGAAGGTGGACGACTGGAAGCGGGTGTCGAGCCCGTCCTCGATGCCGAGGTCGAAGTAGGCGTCGACCGGCCGCTTGCCCTCCGCAGCCGCGATCTCCTCGATCGTGCGGCCCACCCGATGCGCCAGCTCCGGCCGGCCCACCTCGAGCACGCGCATCTGGCCCCACATGTGGGTGCGCTTGCGGCTCTCCAGCTCCAGGCGGAACGCCTCCCGGAACGCGGGGTCGCGGTAGAGCGCGATCTGCTCGGCGGGGGAGCGGTTGAACGCCTTCTGCCAGGAGACGAACGAGCCGAACATGGTCGGGCTCTTGAGGTCGCCCTGGCTCATGATCGGCCGCGGCGTCACCTGCGGGATCGCCTGCCGGACCAGGTCGCCCAGCTTGGCGAAGGTCTGGTCGTGGAAGCCGGGATCGCCGGGATGCGCGAAGAGCGCCAGCCACGTCACCGGCCGCCCGGTCGCGCCCGTGAGCTGTCGCAGCAGGTCCACGTCCTCGTCGCTCACCGCGTGCATGCCGCCCGAGTTCAGGATGATCTCGATCGCCCCGCGCCCGGCGTCGCGCAGCCCCGCCGCCACGCCGACCAGCTCCTCGCGGCTCGCGTTGCGGCAGGCCAGCGGCCGGCCCTGGTAGCCCACGTGGTTGCGCGAGGTGGTGGTGGTGAAGCCGAAGGCGCCGGCCTCCAGGGCTTCCCGGAGCAGCCGCCGCATGGTCGCGATCTCCTTCGCGGTGGCCGCGCGCTCGAACGAGGCCTCGCCCATCACGTAGTGGCGGAGCGGGGTGAAGGCGACGAGGCCCGCCACGTTGATGCCGAGGCCGTCGCGGCCGATCGCGTCCAGGTACTGGCCATAGCTCTCCCACCGCCAGTCGATGCCGGCCTTCATCACGTCGTAGGGGATCGCCTCGACGTTGACCAGGTCCTGCATCAAGATCTCGCGCGTCTCCGGACGCACCGGCGCCACGCCCACCCCGCAGTTGCCCATGATCACGGTGGTCACCCCGTGCCAGGGCGAGCAGGTGAGGAGCGGGTCCCAGGCGATCTGCGCGTCGTAGTGGGTGTGCGGATCGACGAAGCCGGGGGCCAGCACGAGGCCGTCGGCGTCCACCACGCGCTCGGCGGTCAGGCCGGCGGGGGGGCCGATCGACCGGATGCGTCCGTCCGCCACCCCGAGGTCGCCCATGAAGGCGGGCCGGCCGGTGCCATCGACGATGCGCGCGTTCCGGATCACGAGATCGAGCATGGCGCTCTCTCCCTCCTCGAGTGCTGTGCGAAGCACCGCCGGGCCCGAGGACGCCGTCTCCCGGGTCGCCGACCAGCAAAGGATGGCGACTCGCGGGCGCGCGGTCAAGCGCCTATACTCGCCGCGACCGATGCCGGCCCACCGTCTCGCCGCCGCGCTGGAGGTCCTGGGCGTCGCCGCGCGCCTGGGCGTCACCTCCTTCGGCGGTCCGGTGGCCCACCTCGGCTACTTCCGGCGCGAGTACGTGGTGCGCCGCCGGTGGCTCGACGAGCCGACCTACGCCGACGTGGTGGCCCTCTGCCAGTTCCTGCCCGGGCCGGCCAGCAGCCAGGTCGGCATCGCCGTCGGGATCCTGCGCGCCGGCCTCGCGGGCGGCCTCGCCGCGTGGGTGGGCTTCACGCTGCCGTCGGCGATCGCCCTCGTGCTCTTCGCCCAGCTGATTCGCGGGCTCGACCTCGGAAACGCGGGCTGGCTGCTCGGGCTCAAGATCGCGGCGGTGGCGGTGGTGGCGCAGGCGGTGTGGGGGATGGCGCGCGCGCTCTGCCCGGATCGCGAGCGCGCCTCGATGGCGCTGGCGGCCGCGCTCCTCGTCACCGCGTGGCCGGGCGCGTGGGGCCAGGTGGCGGTCATCGCGCTCGCGGGCGTGGTGGGCCTGCGGCTCCTGCCCGGCGGGGTCGACACCGCGCCGGCGGTGCCGGTGCGCGTGCCCTTCGGCCGCGGCCTCGGCGCGGCGGCGCTCATCGTGTTCGCCGCGCTGCTGGTCGCCCTGCCGTTGGCGCGCTACGCGACCGGCGGTCACGTCGTGGCGGTGATCGACGCCTTCTATCGCACGGGGTCCCTGGTCTTCGGCGGCGGCCACGTGGTGCTGCCGCTGCTGCAGGCCGAGGTGGTGCCGCCCGGCTGGGTGACGCGCGAGCAGTTCCTGGCCGGCTACGGCGCGGCCCAGGCGGTGCCCGGACCGCTCTTCACGCTCTCCGCCTACCTGGGCGCGGTCATGCAGCCGCCGCCCACCGGCTGGGCGGGGGCGGCGCTGGCGCTCGGGGCGATCTTCCTGCCCGCGCTCCTGCTGGTGGTGGGCACGCTGCCCTTCTGGGACGCGCTGCGCGCGCGGCCGGCGTTCCGCGCCGCCCTGCGCGGGATCAACGCCGCGGTGGTGGGCCTGCTGCTGGCCGCGCTCTACGATCCGGTCTGGACGGGCGGCATCCACGGTCCGGCCGACTTCGCGCTGGCCCTGCTCGCCTTCGGCCTGCTCGCGCTCTGGGGCGCGCCGCCGTGGGTGGTGGTGGCGGTCTCGGCCCTCGGGGCCCAGGCGATCGCCTGGCTCCGCTGAGCGGCGCGGCGGCTACGCCTCGAGCATCTCCACCCGGAAGAGCGCCCCCGGGTCGTCCACCGCGACCAGGTGGTGGATGGTGAACTCGTACGCCTCGCCCGCGCGCAGGTCCGACGGGGAGAAGGGGAACGCGAGGTTGCCGGCGATCGCCTGCCGTCCCGGATAGGTGACGTGGAGGGCGACGGAGCGGGCGAGGGCCAGCACCGCGGCGGAGGTCTCCGCGTCGTCGGCGATCACCTCGATGACGAGGCCGATCTCGTGCGGCGGCGGCGCGGCGCCGGGCTCGAGGCGTCCCATCACCCCATCGCGGCCGTAGACGTGGAACAGCAGGCGGTAGCCGTCGGGATAGGTCTCGGCGACCCGGCTCCGCACGTTGGCGAGGTACGCGTCGAGGTTCGCGATGAGCCGCGGCTCCCGCACGCCCGCGATGGCGAGGGTGCGGAAGCCGACGCGCCGCACCCCCTCCAGCTTCAGCGTCGGCGTCGCCGACGGCACGAAGCGGGTGCCGGACACGCGCACCGCGCGATCCCCCGCCGCCTCGAAGCGGGTGGCCTTCAGATCGATGTGGCCGTGCGGCAGGTGGAGCTCGTAGGGGTTGGCGCGCTCGTAGAGCGAGTGCGCCGCCACCGAGGCCACCGTGCACACCTTGTCCGGGTTCGGCGGCTCGACGGTGAACGCGTCGTCCTCGATGACGCCGAGCAGGCCGTCGGAGCCGTGGCGCGGGTAGGCCGCGGCTCCGCCGCACTCCAGGATCTTGCCCATGTGGAGCGCGAGGCCGGGATCGTAGCCGGCGCGGATGGGCAGCGCCGCGATCACCGCCGCGTCGCAGGCGCGCCCCGCGATGATCACCTCGGCGCCCGCGTCCAGCGCGGCCAGGAACGGCTCGACGCCCATCTGGGCCACGATGCGGGTGGCGTCGTCGACGTCCGCGGCGGTGAGCGGGCGGTCGTGGTCGAGCGGGCGCACCCGGCCCGCCGCGACCTGCGCGCGCAGCCAGGCGCGGTCCACCTCCGCGTCGATGGTCGCGGTGCGGAAGCGGTGCCCGCGCTCGCGGCAGATCTCTCGGTAGAGATCGATCGTCCACTCGAGGTGGGGGCGGCCCCCGCCGCCGCCCGCGGAGCCGATCAGCACCGGGATCCGCCGCGCCCGCGCCGCGTCCAGGATCATGGTGAGGTCGCGCTTCGCGGCGCGCCGGTTCACGAACGGCACCCCCGCGCCCAGGTAGTACGGCCCGGGATCGGTCGAGCCCGCGTCGAGGGCGAGCACCGCCGGATCGCGCGCCAGGCCGCGCTCCATCGAGCGGGGCGGGATGCCGTAGCCGAGCATGCCGAGCGGGGCGAGGACCGTCATCGGCTTCATCGCGCGCCCTCCGGCCACTCGACCGCGTGCTGGGCGAGGGGCACGTGCTGCTGGGCCCCGTACACGTCGGTCTCGCCGACCGCGCCCGACGCCCACGGGCGCCTGAGCGTCACCTTCACCGCGAAGGCGGGCTCGAACTCGATGATGTCGACCACGTCCGCCTCGGCGAGCCCGTAGAGCCGGGCCACGGTGGCGCGGTCGAGCGGGCGGCGGGCCACGAAGGCCCGATAGGTCGCCTCGTCGGGGAACACGATGTCGAGCGTCAGCAGGAAGGGCCCCGCGTTCTTGCTGGTCACGAACGTCGCGATCTCGCCGATGGTGCGCATCCGGCGGTCATGGCACCACCGCGGGCCCCGGCTGTCAATAGCGGCCTTGACAACGCGCGGCGCCCGGCGCTACTCATCGCCCATGCTCCCGTCCGGCGCGCGGCCCCGCCCGAGCCTCCGGGCCCTGCTCGCCGAGCCCGGGCTCCTCGTGGTGCCCGGCGCCTACGACGTCATCACCGCGAGGCTCATCGAGCAGGCCGGCTTCCCCGCGTGCTACATGACCGGCTCCGGGGTGTCGATCAGCGCCCTCGGCATCCCCGACGTCGGGCTCATCTCCTTCTACGAGGTGCTGGTGCGCCTCGAGCAGATCGCGGGCGCGGTGGCCCTGCCGGTGATCGCCGACGGCGACACCGGCTTCGGCAACCCGCTCAACGTGCTGCGCACGGTGGCCGAGTTCGAGCGGCGCGGGGCCGCCGCGATCCAGATCGAGGACCAGGAGATGCCGAAGAAGTGCGGCCACGAGCCGGGCCGGCGCCTGGTGCCGGTGGAGGAGATGACCGCGAAGATCGAGGCCGCGCGGGCCGCCCGCTCCTCGCCCGACTTCCTCATCGTCGCGCGCACCGACGCGCGCAGCAGCCTCGGGCTCGAGGCGGCGATCGCCCGCGGGCGCGCCTTCGCGGAGGCGGGCGCCGACATCATCTTCGTGGAGTCGCCGGAGAGCGCGGCCGAGATGCGCGCGATCTGCGCCGCGATCCCCGCGCCGACGCTCGCCAACATGGTGGAGGGCGGGCGCACGCCGATCCTGCCCCAGGCCGAGCTGGCCGAGATCGGCTACAAGATCGCGATCTATCCCAACGCGCTCACCCGCGTCATGGCGCGTGCGGGCCAGCGCCTGCTCGCCGAGCTCAAGTCCCGCGGGACCACCGCCGGCCTCGCCGGGGAGATGCTCACGCACGGCGAGCTGTGGGACCTCTTCGGCCGCCGCGAGTGGGCGGCGCTGGAGGAGCGCTTCGTGACCCGCCGGGCGCCCTGAGGGGCGCGCCCGCCCGCGGTCAGTCGGGCAGCGGGGGCCGCCGCCCCGCCCAGCCGGCGGCGCGCTCGTAGGCGCGCCCCGCGCGCAGGAGCGTGGCCTCGTCGAAGCGCCGCCCGATCAGCTGCAGGCCGATCGGCAGCCCGCCCGCGGTGAAGCCGCACGGCACCGACAGCGCGGGCACGCCGGCCAGGCTCGCCGGCGTGGTGTAGGAGCGGCGGGTGAAGAAGCGCCGGCCCGCCTCGCCGCGCGAGGCGATGGGCGCCTGGCCGGCCGCGATGGCGGGCGCCGCGGTGGGGGCGGTGGGGGCCAGCAGCACGTCGAAGCGCGAGAGCGCCTCGTCCACCTGCGCGCGGATCGCGGCGCGCGCCCGCGCGGCCTGCTGGACGAGCGTCGCGGGCAGGAGCGCGGCGGTGAGGAGGCGCCGCCGCGTCCCCGCGTCGTACTCGCCGCCGCGCTCGCGGAGCGTCGCGTGGTGCCACGCGGCCGCTTCCCCGTCGGCCAGCGCCATGAACACCGCGCCCGCCATCGGCACCAGCGGCAGCGCCACGTCGCCCACGCGCGCCCCCAGCCCGCCCAGCGTCTCCGCGGCCCGCCGCACCGCCTCGCGGACCTCGCGGTCGGTATCCGGCCCGTCCACCAGCGTGGTGACCACGCCGATCGAGAGCCCGCCCGCGCCGCGCTCGAGATCGGCGCGCGGGTCGACGGGGGCCGCGCGCAGCCACCGGTCGCGGCCGTCCGGGCCGCCCATCACCGAGAGCAGCAGCGCCGCGTCCTCCACGGAGCGGGTGAGCGGGCCGGGCGCGTCCATCGACCACGCGACCGGCACACAGCCCGAGCGCGGCACCAGGCCCCACGTGGGCCGCAGGCCGACCACGCCGCACCAGGCAGCGGGGCTCCGCACCGAGCCCCCGGTGTCCTCGCCCAGCGTGGCCGCCGCGAGCGCCGCCGCCGCCGCGATGCCGGAGCCGGACGAGGAGCCGCCCGTCTCGCGGCTTTCGTCCCACGGATTGCGCGGCTGGCCGAAGGGGTAGGTGAGCGTGCCGCCCAGCGCGAACTCGGTGAGGTTGAGCTTGCCGAGCAGGATGGCGCCCGCGGCGCGCAGCCGCGCCACCACCGCCGCGTCCTCGGCGGGCACGCGCCCGGCGTGCAGGCGCGAGCCCGACGTGGTGCGGATGCCCGCGGTGTCGAGCTGGTCCTTCACCGCCACCGGCACCCCGTGCAGCGGCCCGACCGGCGCCCCGCGGGCGAGCGCCTGCTCCGCGGTCCGAGCCTCCGCGAGCGCCTGCTCGCGGCACACCGTGACGTAGGCGTGGAGCGTGCCGTCCCACCGGTCGATGCGCCGGAGATACGCCTGCACGACCTCGACGGGCGAGATCGCGCGGGCGCGGATCAGCCCGGCCAGCTCCGTGGCGCTCCGGTAGGCGAGGTCCGTGCTCATCGCGTGACGGTGGGGGAGCCCGCGGGCGGATCCGGCGGCAGGGTCGGCGCGGGCTCCGCGCCGGCCAGGTCGAGCGCGGCGAGGCCGCCGAGCGCCTCCACGAACGCGTTGAGCCGGTGGGTGACCTCGTCGAGGTCCTCGCCGTCGAGCGGCAGGCCGGCGGCGGCGGCCAGCGCCCGCACCTGGTCGGGTCCGAGATCGCGCATGGGCGAGGCGATGCTACACTATCGAGCCATGACCTTCGACCCCTCCCGCACGCGCGCCATGGTGCAGAAGGCCTGGGACGACGCGATCATCCCGGCGCTCACCGCGTACATCCGCATCCCCGCGAAGTCGCCCATGTACGACGCCCGCTGGGCCGAGAACGGCCACATCGATCGCGCCGTCACCCTGATGACCGACTGGGCGCGCACGCGCCGGATCGAGGGCCTGCAGATCGAGGTGGTCCGCCTGCCGGGGCGCACGCCGGTGATCCTCATGGAGATCCCGGGCCGGGGCGGCGAGACCGTGCTGCTCTACGGCCACTGCGACAAGCAGCCCGAGATGGTGGGCTGGGCCCCCGACGGCGGGCCGTGGGTGCCGGTGCGGCGGGGCGACCGGCTCTTCGGCCGCGGCGCGGGGGACGACGGCTACGCGGTGTTCTCCGCGCTCACCGCGATCGAGACCCTGCAGGCCCAGGGCGTGCCGCACGCGCGCTGCGTGGTGCTGATCGAGGCCTCCGAGGAGAGCGGCAGCCCGGACCTGCCCGCCTACGTCGACGCCCTCGCCGAGCGGCTGCGCCCCGACCTGGTGATCTGCCTCGACTCGGGGTGCGGCGACTACGACCACCTGTGGGCCACGACCTCCCTGCGCGGCGTGCTGAGCGGCACGCTCACCGTGCAGGTGCTGACCGAGGGCGTGCACTCGGGCGCGGCCAGCGGCATCGTGCCGTCGAGCTTCCGCATCCTGCGCCAGGTGCTCGATCGGCTCGAGGACCACCGCACCGGCCGCATCCTGATCGAGGAGTGCCACGTGCAGATCCCGCCCTCGCGGGTGGCCGAGGCGAAGGCGGTGGCCGGCGTGCTGGGCGGCAAGGTCGGCCAGAACTTCCCGCTCGTGCCGGGCATGCGGCCGGTCACCGAGGACCCGGTGGAGGCGCTGCTGAACAACACGTGGCGGCCCGCGCTCGCGGTGACCGGGGCCGACGGCCTGCCCGCGGTGGCCGACGCGGGCAACGTGCTGCGGCCGAAGACCTCGGTGAAGCTCTCGCTCCGCCTGCCGCCCACCGCCGACGCGGAGCGCGTGAGCCGCCGGGTCAAGGAGGTGCTGGAGGCCGACCCGCCCTACGGCGCGCGCGTGACGTACGAGGCGGGCGAGCGGCCGGGGACCGGCTGGAACGCCCCCGAGATGGCGGACTGGCTGCGCGACTCGGTGGCCCGCGCCTCCACCGCGCAGTTCGGCGCGCCCGCGATGTTCGACGGCATCGGTGGCTCCATCCCGTTCATGAGCATGCTGGGCGAGCGGTTCCCCCGGGCTCAGTTCCTGGTCACCGGGGTGATGGGGCCCGGCTCCAACGCGCACGGGCCCAACGAGTTCATCGATCTGCCGACCGGCGTGAAGGTCACCGCCTGCGTGGCGCAGGTCATCGCGGACCACGGCGCGCAGCGGGCCCGCTGATCCCGACGCGGGCGGTGCCGGGCGCGTGAGCAGCGGCCGCCCCGGCGTCCTCCTCGGCGTCCTCAGCGGCCTCAATCTCCTCAACTACCTCGACCGCTACGTGGCGGCGGCGACGCTGCCGCTCATCCTGGCCGGCCTCGCGATCTCGGACACCGCGGGCGGCCTGCTGCAGTCCGCGTTCATCCTGACCTACTCGCTGGCCTGCCCGGTGGCGGGCTGGCTCGGCGACCGCCACCCGCGCCTGCGCCTCGCCGCGGCCGGGGTGTTCGTGTGGAGCGCGGCGACCATCGCCTCGGGCCTGGCCCCGACCTACGCGCTCCTGCTGCTGGCCCGCGCGGTGATCGGGGTGGGCGAGGCGAGCTACGCGGTGGTGACGCCGTCGCTGCTCTCCGACTGCTATCCGCCCGACCGCCGCTCGCGCGTGCTCGGCATCTTCTACGCGGCGATCCCGGTGGGCACCGCGCTCGGCTACGTGGTCGGCGGCCTGGTCGGCGAGGCTTTCGGCTGGCGCGCCGCCTTCTTCGTGGCCGGCGCGCCCGGCGCGGTGCTCGCGTTCCTGCTGCTCTTCCTGCGCGAGCCCGCACGCGGGGCGCTCGACCCGGCGCGGCCGGCCGGCGAGACGCCGCTCGGCCTCCGCGCCTCGCTGCGGGCCCTGGTCGCGCGGCCGAGCTACGTGATCAACACGGTCGCGCAGGTGATCTACACCTTCGCGATGGGCGGGCTCGCCACCTGGATGCCGACCTACCTCGTGCGCGAGCGCGGCCTCCCGCTCGGGACCGCGGCGTCCACCTTCGGGCTGCTCCTGGTGGTGGCGGGCTTCCTGGGGACGCTGATCGGCGGACGGCTCAGCGACGTGTTCGCGAAGCGCTGGCGCGCGGCCCACTTCACGGTCTCCGGCGCCACCCTCGCGGCCTCGATCGCGTTCACGCTGCCCGCGGTGCTGTCGCCCGCGCCGGCGGTGTACTGGTCCGCGCTCTTCGTCACGCTGTTCCTGCTGTTCATGAACATCGGGCCGCTGAACGCGGCCATGGCCAACGTGCTGCCCGCCGACCTGCGCGCACGCGGCTTCGCGGTCACCACCATGGTGATGCATCTGCTGGGCGACGCCGCGTCGCCCTCGCTGATCGGGCTGGCCTCGGACCGGGTCGGGCTGACCGGGCCGGTCCTGGCCACCGGCTGCCTGCTGGCCCTCGCGGGGGTCGTGCTGCTGTGGGGCCGGGCCACCCTCGCCCGGGATCTGGAGCGCATCGCGGCGCCGCGCGCTTGAGGGACCGCGGCGGCGGTGCTACATCTGACCCGCGGTCGACGGCATCGCACTCACGGGAAAGGACGATCATGGGGCATCTGGACGGACGGGCGGCGCTGGTGACGGGCGCGGGACGGCGGCGCGGGATCGGACGCGCCACCGCGGTGGCCCTGGCCGAGATGGGCGCGGACGTGGCGGTGACCGGGACCGGCCGCGATCCGGCGACGTATCCGGACGACGAGAAGAAGGCGGGCTGGCGCGACGTGGAGAGCACCGCCGAGCAGGTACGCGCGCAGGGCCGGCGGGCCATGACGTGGACCGGCGACGTGAGCCGGGCCGACGAGGTGGCGCGGCTGGTGGACGAGGTGGTCCGCACCTTCGGGCGCCTCGACGTGCTGGTCAACAACGCGGCCTATCCGCGCGGCAACGACCGGGTGCCGCTGCCCGAGCTGGACGAGGCGGTGTGGCGGAAGGTGCTCGACATCAAGCTCACCGGCGCCTTCCTGCTCTGCAAGAAGGTGGTGCCGATCATGGTGAGCCAGAAGTGGGGCCGCATCGTGAACCTCTCGTCGATCGCGGGCAAGCGCGGCAGCCCCGACACCGCGGCCTACAACGCGGCCAACTTCGGCATCCAGGGCCTCACCCAGTCGCTCGCGATGGAGGTGGCGCGCCACGGGGTCACCGTCAACGCGGTCTGCCCCGGCACCATCGAGACCGCCCGGATGGACGTCCTGGGGCGCGGCGAGGGCTGGCAGCGCCAGCTCGACCGCATCCCGATAGGGCGCGCCGCCACCGACGAGGAGGTCGCGGGCCTCATCGCGTTCCTGTGCTCGCCCGCCGCCGCGTTCATGACCGGCCAGTCGGTCAACATCGACGGCGGCGTCGTCATGTGGTGAGGCCGGCGCGGGCCTCCACGCGCGAGGCGCGTCAGCTCGCCTGAGCGGGCCGGGCGCGACGGGTCAGGAGCAGCTCGACCACGCCGTCGGCGGCGCGGCGCTCCTTCACCTCGGTGCGGCGCGCGAGCAGCCCCAGCATGCGCGCGTTGCTCGCGAGCACGAAGGCCCGGAAGCGGCGGATGCCGCGCGCCTCCGCCGCCTCGAGCAGGGCATCCAGCATGATGGCGCCGAGCCCCCGGCTCTGCCAGCCGTCCTGGATCACGAGCGCGATCTCCACCGTATCGTCCCGATCGGTGGGCTCGTAGCGGGCGACCCCGATGAGCTCGGGATTCTCGGGCGGCCCCGCCTCGGCCAGCAGCGCCAGCCGGCGCTGATAGTCCACGTGGGCGAGCAGGTGGGCCCAGTCCGGCGGCAGCCGCTTCATGACCGCGAAGAAGCGCTGGTAGGCGGTGTACCGGCTGAGCCGCTCGTAGGCGGCAATCAGCCGGCTCGCGTCCTCGCCCCGGATCGGACGGAGCCGGACCCGGGCGCCGTCGCGCAGGGTGATCTCCCGCTCGAGCTCCGCGGGGTAGTCCGCCATCCCGGTGTCTCCGCGGCGCGGGGGCCTAGATGACGCGCAGGGCGCGGCCCACCTTCACGAATGCGGCCACCGCGCGCTCCAGATCCGCCTCGGTGTGGGCCGCGCTGATCTGCACGCGGATGCGCGCCTGGTCCCGCGGCACCACCGGGTACGAGAAGCCGACCACGTAGATGCCCTCGTCGAAGAGGGCCGCGGCCATCTGGTGGGCGAGGCGGGCGTCGCCCAGCATGATCGGCACGATGGGATGCTCGCCGGGACGGATGCCGAAGCCGGCCGCGGTCATCGCCTCGCGGAACCGGCGGGTGTTGGCGGCGAGCCGGTCCCGGAGCGCGGTGGAGCGGGAGAGCAGGGCGAGCCCCTCCAGCGCCGCGCACACCAGCGCGGGCGGCAGCGTGTTGGAGAAGAGATACGGCCGCGAGCGCTGGCGCAGCAGGCTCACCACCTCCGCGCGGGCCGCGGTGAAGCCGCCGCTGGCCCCGCCGAGCGCCTTGCCGAGGGTGGACGTGACGATGTCCACGCGGCCGGCGACGCCGCAGTGCTCGGGGGTGCCGCGGCCGGTGGGGCCGAAGAAGCCGGTGGCGTGGCTGTCGTCCACCATCACCAGCGCGTCGTAGCGCTCGGCCAGGTCGCAGATGCGGGCGAGCGGGGCCACGTCGCCGTCCATCGAGAACACCCCGTCGGTGGCGATCAGCCGGGTGCGGGCGTGGCGCGCCTCCCCGAGCAGCCGCTCGAGCTCGTCCATGTCGCCGTGGGCGTAGCGCCGGCGCTGGGCCCGGCAGAGGCGGATGCCGTCGATGATCGAGGCGTGGTTGAGCGCGTCGGAGATGACCACGTCCGGCTCGTCCAGGATCGTCTCGAAGAGGCCGCCGTTGGCGTCGAAGCAGGAGGTGTAGAGGATCGCGTCCTCGAAGCCGAGGAAGCGCGCGATGGCGGTCTCGAGCTCCTTGTGGATGGTCTGGGTGCCGCAGATGAAGCGCACGCTCGCGAGGCCCAGGCCCCAGCGGGCCAGGCCCTCCTGGGCCGCGCGCACCAGGGTGGGATCCGCGGCCAGGCCCAGGTAGTTGTTGGCGCAGAAGTTCAGGACCTCGCGGCCGGCCACCGGCACGCGCGCGCCCTGGGGGCCCTCCACCAGGCGCTCCCCCTTCCAGAGCCCGGCCTCGCGGATGGCGTCGAGCTCGCCGCGCAGGCGCTGCTGGGTCTCCCCGTACATGGCACGTCCTCCGGATTCAGCGCGGCGGGTAGCGCCGGCGGATGTTCGGCGTGAGGTACTCCTCGAAGGTGCGGGCGAGATCGAACGCGGGACGGAACTTCCAGTCCTCGCGGGCGCGGGTATCGTCGACGTCCTCCGGCCAGGAGTCCACCACCGCCTGGCGGCGCGGGTCCGGCTCGAAGGTGATCCGCGCGGAGGGGAAGTCGCGCCGCACGAGGGCGGCCAGCTCGCCCGCGCTCGGGTTGAACGCGGTCACGTTGTAGACCGAGCGGGTGAGGGCCCCAGCGGGGGCCTCCAGCAGGGTGAGCAGGGCCGAGATCGCGTCGGGCATGGCCATGAACGGGATGCGGGTGTCCTCGCGCACGAAGCAGGCGTAGGGGCGGCCCTGGGCCGCGGCGTGGATCATCTCGGGCGCGTAGTCGCTGGTGCCGCCGCTCGGCAGGGTGAAGGCGGAGAGCAGGCCCGGGAAGCGGATGGCCCGGAAGTCCACCCCGCTCGGCTCGCCCGCCGCGAGCTGGCGGTAGTGGCGCGCGAAGTAGCGGCCGAGGTGCTCGCAGTAGAGCTTGTTGCACCCGTACATGGTGATCGGCTGCAGCCCCGAGTCCTCCGCGACCCGTCCCGCCGCGCGCTTGGCGGCCAGGTCCGGGAAGCCGTACGCCGCGATGGAGCTGGGGAAGAGGAACTTGACCGGATGGCCGAGCGAGCGCGCCTCCTCCACGGCCACGTGCAGCAGGTTGAGCGTGCCCTGCACGTTCACCTCGTGCGCGGTCTCGGGCACGAACTCGGCGCGGGTGGAGAGCAGCGCGGCAAGGTGGAAGATGATCGGGATCTCGAACTCGCTGCGCAGGCGCTCCAGCAGGTGACGATCGAGGATGTCGCCGATCTGGGCGACGAGGCAGCGCCGCGCCACCTCGTCGGGGATGGCGCGGGCGTCGAAGCCGAGCACGTCGTGGACGCCCTGCGCCGCGAGCTCGCGGATCAGGCCGTGCCCGACCTCGCCTCCCGCCCCCGTCACCAGAACGACCGGCTTGCGCCTCACGCTGGCTCTCCTGCCGTCGAGCATAGCAGGGGGCCGACTGGCGAGCGCAACCACCACGTGGCAGACTGGCGCGGGAGGTTCGAGCCATGTCCACGCCACGCCCATCGGGAAGCCGGCCACCCGGCTGGCAGCAGGAGCACGCCCGGCGCTATCTCGCCACCGGCGGCCAGGACGGCCACATCTGGGAAGGGGTGCCGACGCTGCTGCTGACCACCACCGGCCGCCGCTCCGGTCAGGCCCGCACCACGCCGCTCATCTACGGGCGGGACGGCGAGCGCTACGTGATCGTGGCCTCCAGGGGGGGCGCGCCGGCCCATCCGGCGTGGTACGAGAACCTGAGCGCAGAGCCCGAGGTCCACGTGCAGGTGCTGGCCGAGCGCTTCAAGGCCCGCGCCCGCACCGCCTCCGCGGCGGAGCGCCCGGCGCTGTGGAAGACGATGGCCGCGATCTGGCCGCCCTACGACGAGTACCAGGCGAGGACCACCCGCCAGATCCCGGTGGTCCTCCTCGAGCGGGTCGGGCGATGAGCGGCGCCTCGCGGCCGATCGACCACGTGATCGTGCCGGAGCCGGTGGTGGAGGGCGCGGGCGTCCTCCTGCGCCGGAGCATCGGCACCCGCCGGCTCGACCATCTCGACCCGTTCCTGCTGCTCGACCACTTCGAGTCGGCGAAGCCCGAGGACTACGAGGCGGGCTTCCCGTACCATCCGCACCGCGGCATCGAGACGGTGACGTTCGTGCGCACCGGCCAGGTGCAGCACCGCGACTCGCTGGGGCACCGGGGGGCCATCGGGGCGGGGGACATCCAGTGGATGACCTCGGGCAGCGGCATCCTGCACGAGGAGATGCCGCAGGTGCGGCCGGAGGGCATCGGGGGGCTCCAGCTCTGGCTGAACCTGCCCGCGCGGGAGAAGATGACGCGCCCGAAGTACCGCGACCTCGCCGCCGCGAACCTGCCCGAGACCGCGCTGGCCGGCGGCGCGCGGGCGCGCGTGATCGCGGGCGATGTCGACGGCGGTCGCGTGGTGGGCCCGGTCGAGGGCCTCGCGGTGGCGCCGAAGTTCCTCGACGTCACGCTCGCGGAGGACACGACGTTCCAGGAGGCGGTGCCGCGCGGGCACACCGCGTTCGCCTACGTGGACCACGGCCGCGTGCGCCTGGGACCGGCCGCCCGCGAGGTGCGGGCCCCCGCGCTGGTCGTGTTCGGCGACGGCGATCTCGTGGAGGCCGCGGGCGCGCCGGGCGGCGGCCGGTTCCTCCTCGCCGCCGCCCGGCCCCTCGGGGAGCCGATCGCGCGCCACGGGCCCTTCGTGATGAACACCCGCGCGGAGATCGAGGAGGCGCTGCGCGACCTCCGCACGGGCCACTTCATCCGCGACGATCCCCGCGACGCCTAGCTGTGAACTGCCAGGAGATTGTCCATCCGGGCCATCTCTGCGACGGTGGTGGTTGCCGACCAACCATCCCCGCAGAGGAGGAGGCCCGGATGAACATCCATAAGAATGCCCGGACGACGCCCCGGAGTCGAGGCCAGATC
>DASRHC010000058.1:0-18194 GCA_035650715.1 Candidatus Methylomirabilota bacterium
CCGGGACATTCAGCACACCCTGGACGTGCTCTGGACGCTCGCCGATACTCGCGCCCTACGGCAGGAGGCCGCCCGTGGGTAACACTATTTTGAGGCACCGATCCCGGCGCTCGGTAACACCTACTTCTGAGGCATCACGGGTTGGGACGCCCCGTCGCCGTCGCGCAACCGCGGCTCCACGAAGCGAAAATACATGAGCGGAATCAGGTAGAAGAGCAGCAGGTGGCCGGAGAGCAGCCGCACGCTCGCCACCGCCTGGTCGCCCAGCAGCAGGCTGAGCCCGAGGTTCATCACCACGTAGAGGATCACCGCCGCTCCGGCGCGGCGCGGCCCCTCCGGGATGTGGCCCAGGAGCGTCCGCAGCGAGACCATCCGCACCGGGCCCTCCCCCCGCATCGGCGCGCGCGACCGCCGCAGGCGCGCGATCATCGCCCCCAGCAGCACGAAGGCGCCCACGAGGAGGACGAGCCCGACGGCGGCCGCGTAGACGGGCGGCAGCGGGGTGAAGGTCGCCAGATGGAGCACCGCGCTGGCGATGAAGCCGGCGGTGGAGGTGATTGCCAGAAAGCGTCCCCAGTCTAGGCGCGTGCCGGACACGGGTCCTGTCTAGCACCGTGGGGGGGGGCGACCGTTTAAATCTTTAGGCTCTTGGGCGTCGCTGCTACCATGGCTTGGTGGCACGGTCCCGCGTCCGGATCTGGTTGATCATCTTCTTCGTCCCCATCCTCGTCGTGCTGGGCGGGCTCGGCTATCTCGCGTGGCGGCAGAGCGTGCCCGCGGTGCGCGTGGAGTTCTCCCCGCAGCCCCGCTTCATCGGCGCGCGCACCCCCATCACGCTCGACCTGCACGCGCGCCGCGGCGGAGTGCAGTCGGTCGACGTGCGCATCCTGCAGGGCGGCACCCGCGTGAGCGTCGCCCGGCAGACGTTCTCCGGCCCGCCCACCAACGACCAGCGCGTGCAGCTGATCGTCTCGGGCGGCAGCCTGGGGCTCCGCGAGGGCGCGGCCACCCTCGAGGTGCGCGCCCGCGACGGCTTCTGGCGGCCGATCCGCGTCGACGACCGCGTGATCGCGAGCGTGCCGGTGATGCTCGACTTCACGCCGCCCACCCTCGAGGTGCTCTCCGCCACGCGCTACCTCTCGCGCGGCGGCGGCGGCCTGGTCGCGCTGCGGGCCAAGGGCGCAGCGCGCGTGGGGGTGTCGGTGGGCGACCTCTTCTTCCCCGGCTTCCCGGCCGGCCCGGCCGACGCCGGCCTCTTCGCCACCCTCTTTGCCCTGCCCTGGAACCTCGCGCCCAACTCGCCCCTCACCGCGGTGGCCCAGGACGAGGCGGGCAACGCGGTCTCGCGCGCCCTCGCGGTGGACATCCGGCCGCGCAAGTTCCCGATGGACACCATCGAGGTCAGCGAGCGGTTCCTCGCCAGCAAGATGCCCGAGCTCCTGCCCGAGCGCGGCGCGATCCCGCCGGACCAGCTGCTCGGCGCCTTCCTCACCGTGAACCGCGACAAGCGGAAGGAGGCGGAGCAGGCCAAGCGGACGCTGGCCCAGAAGACCAAGCCCAGCCCGCTCTTCGAGGGCGCGTTCCTGCAGCCGCGCAACACCAAGGTGTTCTCGAACTTCGCGGAGACCCGGACCTACCGCTATCAGGGCAAGGACGTCGACACCCAGGTCCACCTGGGCTACGACCTGGCCTCGCTCAAGCACAGCCCGGTGCCGGCGGCCAACTCGGGCGTGGTCGTCTTCGCGGCGCCGCTCAACATCTACGGCAACGCGGTCGTGATCGATCACGGCTGGGGACTGCAGACGCTCTACGGCCACCTCTCGACCATCGAGGTGAAGGAGGGCGACGCGGTGAAGAAGGGCCAGGAGCTGGGCCGGAGCGGCGCCACCGGCCTCGCCCTGGGCGACCACCTGCACTTCGAGGTGCTCATCCAGGGCATCTCGGTCACGCCGGTGGAATGGTGGGACGGCAAGTGGATCCGCGACCACATCGGCCGCCCGCTCCGCGAGGCCAACATCCCGGTGCTGCAGTCCGACCAGCCCGACACCACCGCCGAGGAGCGCCCCGCCGCCCCACCCCGCCGCCACCGCCGCTGACGGGGTCAGGTCTTACATTCCGACATTTCGCCAGAGCGCGCGCGGCGGCACGAAGTCGCCGATGATCCCCATCAGCGTGGAGAGCAGCGCGGGCCGCCGGCCCAGCAGGCGCGCGGCCGCGTTCGCGGTCGCGCGGTGGCGGATCACGATCTGCAGCGCCCGGGTGAGACGCGCCTTGGCCGCGAAGGCCTCGCGCCTGGCCGCCGCGTAGGGCGCGAGCGCGGCCGCCGAGACGTCGCCGCGCTTGAGCGCGGGGTCCGCCACCTCGGCCAGCAGCTCCGCGGATCGCAGCGCGGTGTAGAGGCCCTCGCCGGTGAAGGGATCGTAGAAGCCGGCCGCGTCGCCCACCAGCACGAGGCCGTCCGCGCGCGGCTCCCGCACCCGGTAGGCGAGCGGCCCCATGACCCGCAGCGGCCCCTCCGCCCGCATGCCGGCGAGGCGCGCGGGCAGGTGGCGCAGCTGCTTGAGGCGGGCGGCCAGGAACGTCTCCATCCGCCCGCGATAGGGCGCGGCGTGCGCGAGCGGCACCACCAGGCTCAGGTTCACCAGCCCGGGCGCGACCGGGCTGAGGATCGAGTAGTCCGGCGGGTCGACGTAGATCTCGCCGCGATCGCCGAGCCCGTCGATGCCGCTGACGTGCTGGATCAGGGCCAGGCGCCGCAGACGATGCGGACGCACCAGGCCGAGCGCGCGCGCCACCACCGAGGCGCGCCCGTCGGCGCCCACCACCAGCCGGGCCCGCACCTCGATCCGCGCCCCGTCCTCCGTCTCCGCGCGCACGCCCACCACCCGCGCGCCCTCGCGCAGGAGCCCGGTCACCCGGTGCCGCTCCCGCACGTCGACCAGCGCCCGCGCCCGCTCCACGAGGAGCCGGTCCAGCACCTCGCGCGGCACCGCGAGGGCGTGGTCGCGGAAGCCGCGCCACGGTCCCTCGGTCGGATACGGGCCGTCCAGCACGGTGCCGTCCGGCGCGGTGATGCGCATGCCGCGCAGGGCCTGGGCCCCCGCCGCGTCCACCGCCTTCAGCACGTCCAGCCGGTCGAGCACGCGCGCGGCCTCGGGCGAGAGGTACTCGCCGCAGATCTTGGGACGGGGGAACGCGGCCTTGTCGAGCAGGACCACCGCGTGGCCGCGCTCCGCCAGGAAGACGGCGCTCGCGGCGCCGGCGGGCCCGGCGCCCACCACGACCACGTCGACGCCGGTCACGTCGCCGCCCGGGTCGGAGCCGTGGGCGCGGGCCCCTTGCTCCGCACCGCGCAGAAGCGGAAGTACGGCCAGTGGTGCACCACGCTCACGCCGGGGACGCCGGCCCGGCGGCAGAGCGTGTCCACCTCGAGCGGGGTGTAGGAGCGGCGCACCGAGAGCGGCCCGTCGTGCCGCGCGATCGCGCTGCGGGTGATGAAGCGGGTGATCAGCCACACCACCGCGTGGGCGACGCGGCTGCGCACGAGGTCGTTCACGACCATCCCCACCCGCGCCGCCGCGTCCATCTCCGCGAGGTAGCGCACCCCCGCGTCGGGCTCGAGATGGTGCAGCGTCATGGCCGAGATGGTGAGATCGACGCCGCCCGGGCGGATCGGCAGGGCCAGCGCGTCGCCGCGCAGGAACGTGATCTCCGGGTAGTCGCTCACCGCCCGGGCCGCGATCTTCAAGGTGTCGGCGTCGCGGTCCAGCGCGAACACCCGGATGCGCCGCCGCTCGCGCCGCGCCCACCGCACCAGCGCGCGGGGGATGTCGCCCGCGCCGCTACCCACGTCGAGCACGGTGATGGGGTGGTCGGGGGGCAGCGCGCCCAGCAGCCGCTTGACGTGGACCATCGTCACCATGCGCCCGCCGAAGAGGGCGTTCACGCGTGAGATGTCCGTCATGCAGCACGCCATCTCGTCGTAGGCGACGGGCCGCGGCCCGTCGATGATCTCGAGGACGCCCGCGGCCCGCGCCAGCGGAGGGAACAGCCGCATCTACCAGCGGAGCAGGGCGCCCTCGGCCGCGAAGCCCGGCCCGAGCGCGATCATGAGCCCCCAGTCGCCCGGCACCGGCTCGCCGGAGCGCAGCAAATCGTCCAGCACGAACACCACGGTGGCGGAGGACATGTTGCCGTAGCGCTGCAGCACCGCGCGCGAGTGGGCGAGGCGGCTCTCGTCGAGTGACATGATCCGGCCCACCTGCTCGATCACCCGACGGCCCGCGGAGTGCAGCACGAAGTGGGCGATGTCCTCCGTCTTGAGCCCGTTGCCGGCCATGAGCAGGTCGGCCATCTCCTTCATCATGCCCGCCCCGATCCGCCGCACGTCCTTGGAGAGCACCACCCGCGGCCGCCCGCCCGGGTACTCGAAGCCCATCGCGCCCAGGTGCTCGGAGCGGAACAGGGTCCGGTGCTCGAGGATCTCGGGCCCCGCCCCCGCGCCCGACACCGCGATCGCCCCCGCCCCGTCCGCGAAGATGGCGTGGGCCACCGCGCTCTCCAGCCGCTCGTCGAGGAAGTAGGCCGCCGAGCAGATCTCCACCGCCACCATCACCGCCCGGTGGTCGGGGAACGCGCGCAGGTGGTTGTGCACCTGCTGGAGCGCGACCATCGCGCTCGCGCAGCCGGTGTCGCCCACGTGCACGCGCTGGACGGACGGCTGGAGCCCGAGCTCGTTGACGATCTGGGCGTCGAGGCTCGGGCACACCCGCCCGGTGCAGGAGGTGGTGGCGATGAAATCGACGTCGCGGCGCTCCCACCCGGCCTGCTCGATGGCGCGCGCCACCGCGGCGGTGCCCAGCTCCACCGCCCCGCGCCGCCAGCGCGCATTGAGATCGTCCACGCTCTCGTCGGGCGTGAAGGTCTCGGGGTCCATGTAGAGGTGGCGGGTCTCGATCAGGCTGTTGCTGAAGAAGCCCCGCCGGCGGGGATCGTCGTAGCCGGACATGCGCAGGACGGTGGCCTGATCGTACCGCCACCGGGGCGTCGCGGTGGCGACGGCGGCGATCCTCGGCGCGGCCATCATGGGCGCAGGCTACACCCCGCCCCAGGGCTTGTCCACGCCCGCGCGGCGCGGCGGCCGTCGTGACCCGCTTGTCTTGATGGGTCCGCCGGGCGCAATATCGGGCCTCGCAGTCATCCCCGCACGGCAAAGGAGTCGCGGATGCCGCTCTTCTCGTTCGAAGGCAAGTCCCCGCGCGTGCACCCCACCGCGTTCATCGCCCCCACCGCCAATCTGATCGGCGACGTGACCGTCGAGGAGAACGCCTCCGTCTGGTACAACACCGTGCTGCGCGCCGACTTCAATCCGATCGTGGTGCGCCGCGGCGCCAACGTGCAGGACTGCGCCGTCGTCCACGTCACCCCCGCGGGCGGGGTCGACATCGGCCCCGGCGCCACCGTGGGGCACCTCTGCCTGGTGCACGCGGCCACCGTCGGCGAGGAGGCGCTGGTGGGCAACTCCTCGACGCTGCTGGACGGGGTGAAGATCGGCGTGCGCGCCATGGTGGCGGCGGGGTCGCTGGTGACCCCGGGCACCGAGATCCCCGACGGCATGCTCGCGATGGGCGCGCCCTGCAAGGTGAAGGGGCCGCTCGCGGGGACCGCGGCCGAGCGCTGGGTGCAGATGAATCCCTCCGGCTACCAGGCGCTGGCCCAGCGGCACCGCATCGGAGTCCGGCCCGCGTGAGCCCGGAGCCCCGGCACCTGCTGCTGACCGGCTTCGAGCCCTTCGACGGGGACAGCGTCAACCCGTCGGGCGAGGTGGCCAAGCAGCTCGACGGCCGCGCCATCGGCGACTGCGTGGTGAGGGGGCTCGTCCTGCCCGTCCAGCACGAGGCGGCGCGGGCGCGGGTCGCGCCGCTCCTGGCCGCGCCGGAGCTGCTCGCGGTGGTGCACCTCGGCCTGGCGGGCGGCCGCGCCCGCATCGCCCTCGAGCGGGTGGCGGTCAACGTCATGGACTACTCCCGGCCCGACGCGCACGGGCAGGTGCTGCGCGACCGCCCCTGCGTGGCCGACGGGCCCGCCGCGTATCTGTCGACCTTGCCGCTCCGGGCCGTGCTGGCCGCGCTCGCCGCCGACGGCATCCCGGCCTACATCTCCAACACCGCCGGGACCTATCTCTGCAACGACGTCTCCTACACCACGCTCCACGCCCTGGCGCGCGCCGGACGCGCCGTCCCCGCCGGCTTCGTCCACCTGCCGTTCCTGCCCTCGATGGTGGCGGCGCACGACCTGGAGGAGCCGAGCATGGACCTGGGGACGATGGTGCGCGCCCTCGAGGTCGCCCTGGCCGCGGTGGTGCGCGAGGCCTCGCCGGGCGGCGGCCCCGCTCCCGGCGGCTATCCGAAGACGAAGCCCGCGTAGCCGCGCGCGGCCACGTCGTCGCAGCGCTCGCGGTACTTCGGCGCCCCGCCCGCGTAGACGAGGAACGTGCGCCGGTCCTTGCCGGCCACGTTGGAGTTGATGCCCATCATCCAGGAGTCGACCTGGGTGAAGAGCATGCGCCGGCCGGTGTCGAGCACGTGCTGCGTCCACTCGCGCTCGGCCTCGGGCGTGGGCTCCACGCGGGTGTGGCCGCGCCCGCGTGCGTGGGCGAGGAGCGCGGTCACCCACTCCACGTTCTGCTCGATGCAGCGCGGGATGTTGCAGAAGGTGGCCGCGTTGTGCGGCCCCACCAGGGTGAAGAGGTTCGGGAAGCCCTCCACCTGGAGACCCAGGTAGGTCCGCGGCCCGTCGGCCCACTTGTCCCGGAGCCGTCGGCCGTCCCGCCCGCGGATGTCGATGCGGTCGAACGCCCCCGTGATCGCGTCGAACCCGGTCGCGTACACGATCATGTCCACCGCGTGCTCCCCCGCGGTGGTGCGGACGCCGGCGGGCGTGATGCGCTCGATGGGCGTCTCGCGCAGGTCCACCAGCCGCACGTTCGGCTGGTTGTAGACCTCGTAGTAGCCGCTCTCGAGCGGCACCCGGCGGGTGCCGAAGCCGTGGTTGGTGGGGATCAGCTTCTCGGCCACCCGCGGGTCCTTCACCCGCTCGCGGATCTTGCGGCGCATGAAGTCGGTGATGGTGGCGTTGGCCTCCCGGTCGATCAGGATGTCCCGGAAGTTGCCCATCCAGATCCCGAAGCCGGGCTCGCGGTAGAGCTTCTCGTAGAAGGCCTCGCGCTCCTCGGGGCTCACGTCGAGCGCGTTGCGCGGGTCGGCCTGGTGGATGAAGCAGCCGAACGACTCGCGGCAGATCGCGAACGTCTCCGGATAGGTGGCCTTGATGCGGGCCTGGGTGGCCGCGTCGATCGGGCGGTTGTGCAGCGGCGCGCACCAGTTCGGGGTGCGCTGGAACACGGTGAGGTGGCCCACCGTCCCGGCGATCTCGGTGATGGCCTGCACCCCGGTGGCCCCGGTGCCGATCACCGCGACCCGCTTGCCCGCGAAGGTGACCGGCTCGTGCGGCCAGCGGGCGGTGTGGTACGCCTCGCCCCGGAAGCTCTCCACGCCGGGAATGGTCGGCATGGTGGGCGCCGACAGCGGCCCGATCGCGGTGATCAGCCAGCGCGCCCGCGCCCGCCGGCCGTCCGCGCTCTCGATGGTCCACTCGCGGGCCGCGTCGTCCCAGGTCGCGGCGGTCACCCGGGCACCGAACTCGATGTCGCGCCGCAGGTCGAGCCGGTCGGCCACGAAGTTGCAGTAGCGCAGGGTCTCCGGCTGGGCCGCGAAGTGCTCGCTCCACTCCCACTCGCGCAGGATCTCCTCCGAGAAGGAGTACCCGTACGTCCAGCTCTCGGAGTCGAACCGCGCCCCCGGATACCGGTTCCAGTACCAGGTGCCGCCGACGCCCTGGCCAGCCTCGAACACGCGAGCCCGCAGCCCCAGCTCGCGCAGCCGGTGCAGCTGGTACATGCCGGAGATGCCCGCGCCGATGACGAGCGCGTCGTAGCCCGCGCCCTCGGTCCGCCCGTCGCTCATGCCGAGACCGTAGCACACTCAGGAGTGCCGGACCCGCGCGCCCCGGGTGCTATCCTCGCTGGGTGATCAAGATCCCCCTGCGGACCTTCCTGCTCACCGTGGTCTGCCTCATCCTGGTGCCCCTCCTGGGCGTGGCCTGCGTCGCCATCTGGTGGGCCCACGAGGACGAGCGCCGGAACATGGAGCAGGCGCTGCTCTTCCACGCGCGCTCCCTCGCGGTGGCGATCGACCGCGAGATCGACACCACGGTGGCCGGGCTCAGGGGCCTCACGGTCACGGGCGATCTGGACGCGGCCGATCCGCGCACGTTCTACGAGCAGGCGCGCCACGCCCGCGACGCCTACCGACGCTGGCTGACGGTGGCCCTGGTGGAGCCGTCGGGTCGCCAGGTGATGAACCTGCTGCGCCCGGCGGGCAGCCCGCTCCCGAGCGCGGCCGGCGTCGAGACCGTCCGCCGCACTGTGGAGACCGGCGAGGCGCAGGTCTCCGACCTGGTCACGAGCCCGATCTCGGGGCGTCCCGCGATCTCGGTGACCCTGCCCGTCCTGCGCGATGGCAAGGTCGCCCGGGTGCTCGTCGCGGTGCTGGCGCCCGAGGCCTTCGGCGCCGCCCTGGCCGCCGGCAACGTGGCGGGCGGCACCGTGGGCACCATCGTGGACCGCCACGGCATCGTGATCGCCACCACCCAGGGGCAGGCGGATCGCGCGGGCCAGCCCGCCACCGCCGCCTTCGTCTCCCGCGCGCGCGAGAGCGAGGAGGCGGTGTTCGCGGCTGCCGCACCCGATGGCTCCAAGGCCTACACCGCGTTCAGCCGGGCGCCGTGGTCCCGCTTCGCGGTGGGTCTGACCGTGCCGGCCGAGCAGGTGGAGGGGCCGCTGCGCCGCTCGCTCTGGCTGCTGTCGGCGGGCGCCCTCGCCGGGCTCGGGCTCTCGCTCGGGCTCGCCACCCTGGCCGGGCGGCAGTTCGCGGGCCGCCTGCGCCGGCTCATGGCCGCGTTCCACGCCTTCGGCAGCGGGGAGACGGTGCCGGCGCTGCCGGTGTTCCACCTGCGCGAGCTGTCCGGCGTCACCGGCGCGCTGCGGGAGGCGATGGCCGTGCTCGAGGCGCGCACCGCCGCGCTGCGGGAGTCGGAGGCGCGCTACCGCTCCACCTTCGAGCGCAACGCGGCCGGCATGTGCCTGACCCGGGCCGACGGGACCATCGTGGACTGCAACCAGGCCCTCGCCCGCATCCTGGGGTTCGGGCGCGCCGCGGACGTGCTCACCTCGAACATCGGCAGCTTCTACGCGCACGCCAAGGAGCGCGACCAGCTCCTGGAGCGCGTGCGCGCGGACGGCTCGGTGGTGAACGAGGAGCTGCAGTTCCGCCGTCTCGACGGACGGCTGATCTGGGTGCTCGCCAGCGTGAGCGCGAGCGCCGGCTCGCCGCAGGCCGACTTCGAGACCACCCTCATCGACATCACCGAGCAGAAGGCGGCCGACGAGCTGCGCAGCGTCGCCCGCCTCGCCAACGCGGCGGCCCACGAGATCAACAACCCGCTCACGATGGTGCTGGGCCGCCTGGCCCTGCTCCGCGACGACCCGAGCCTGCCCGCCTCCGTCCGCACGCGCGCCGCCGAGATCCACGCCGCCGCGGAGCGCATCCACACCATCGTGGTGGACATGAACCACCTCACCCGCGTGCAGCTCTACGAGCACGCGGGGAGCGGGCTGCCCGAGATGCTGGACATCCGGCGCTCCGCGAGCGCGGACCGGACCGAGCCTCCGCGCCCCGGCTGATCCGGCTCAGCCGGCGCGCGCCGGCCGCTCCACGTGGGCGAAGTGGCTCAGCAGGAGCCAGGTCGGGAACGCGCGTACCAGATCCCGCGGGCCTTCGAGGCGCAGACCGCCCTCGCGCACCGCCTGGGCGAAGCGGAGCGCGCCCATCCACACCCGCGCCATCGCGCCCGCGTCGGCGGAGACCACCAGGTCCACGTCGTGGCCCGGGTCCTTCAGGCACACGTCCGACCCGGTGCGCTCGAGCAAGAGCCACGCCGTCCTGAGCGGCCGGCAGCGCGGCGGGAACGCACGGAAGTCGAAGCGGACCACCACCCGCCGGGGCGGCAGCCGCCGGAAGTCGATGCGACGGCGCACGTTCCACAGCAGGAGCTGCAGGTCGAGGTTCTCGGGATCGAACTGGGTGGCGGCCCAGCGCTGGCCCCACTGCCCGAGGCCGTTCAGGACCGCCCGGAGCTCCTCGGCGGCGCGGGTCGGCAGGTACTCGCGACCGCGGCCGCCCGGCCGTGGCCGGCTCTCGATCACGCCCGCCGCCTCCAGCTCGCGCAGGCGCTGGGCCAGCAGGGTGCGCGAGATGAGCGGCAGGCCCATGCGGATCTCGCCGAAGCGGCGCCCGCCGTTCAGCAGCTCGCGCAGGATCAGCGGCGTCCAGCGCTCCGCGAAGGTCTCGCACGCCATCGCGATCGGGCAGAACTGGCCGTAGCCCTTCATCGGTGCCGCGACTGTAGGCCTCGGCCCCCGCCCCCGCAAGTCCATTTTCTGTTCTTGGCGACCGGCCCGCTCGTTGCCATCGTGGGGTCGCCCGATCGTTCGGGAGGAGGCGACCATGCAGACCGAAGCGGCTCCGATCCACGAGCACCGGCGCATCGACTGGACCGAGATCGTGCACACCCTCGGCCCCCGGTTCGGCGAGCGCGCCCCCGGGCACGACGACACCGACACCTTCGTGGCCGAGAACTACCGGGAGCTCCGCGCGCACCGCGTGTTCTCGGCCGGCGTCCCCGCCGAGCTCGGCGGCGGCGGCGCCTCGCATGCAGAGCTGTGCGCGCTGGTGCAGACGCTCGGCCGATACTGCGGCTCCACTGCGCTGGCCCTGGCGATGCACACCCATCAGGTCGCCATCGCGGCCTTCCGCTGGCGGCACGAGGCGGGGGCTGCGGAGGCGCTCCTGCGTCGAGTCGCCGTCGAAGAGCTGATCCTGGTCAGCAGCGGCGGCTCCGACTGGCTGACCGGCTCCGGACGCGCGGAGCGGGTCGAGGGCGGCTACCGCGTCAGCGGCCGGAAGGTCTTCGCGATCGGTGTCCCGGCCGGCGACCTCTTCATGACCATGGCGGTGTACGACGACCCGGTCGCCGGCCCCACCGTGCTCCACTTCGCGATCCCGCTCGGCGCTCCGGGCATCGCGGTGCAGGACACCTGGCACACAATAGGCATGCGCGGCACCGGCTCGCACGACGTGGTGCTCGATCGAGTCTTCGTTCCGGATCCCGCGATCAGCCTGCGCCGGCCGGCGGGACGCTGGAGCCCGGCGTGGCACATGATCGCCACGCACGCGCTGCCCCTGATCCTGTCGGCCTACGTTGGCGTCGCGGAAGCCGCGCGGACGCTCGCCCTGCGGCTGGCCGCGCACCGCAGGCACGACGCGGCCGTCCAGGACCAGGCGGGCCGGATGGAGACCGAGCTGGCGACCGCACGGATGGGCCTGCGCCACATGGTCGACGCGGCCGCCTCGGGGCGCATCGGCGTCGAGACCACGAACGACGTCCTGGCCGGCCGCGTGGTGGCGGGGGCGGCCGCGATCCGGGCCGTGGAGGCCGCGATGGAGCTGGCGGGCGGCACCGGCTTCTATCGCGACCGGCATCTCGAGCGGCTGTTCCGTGACGTGCAGGGCGCCCGCTACCACCCGACGCGCGACCCCGCGCAGCGCCGCTACGCCGGGCGTCTGGCCTTCGGGCTGGACGTGGACGACGACCCCGGAGATGACCGGGGCGAAAGCAGAAAGGAGCCAGCGACATGAAGACCTCGCGTGGATTCATCGGAACGGCTCTCGCGATCCTGATCTCGACGCTCCTCCTCCTCTCTCCGCCGATGGCGCAGGCCGACATCGTCATCGACGCCAACGCCCGCGCGACCGAGGTGGCCTCGCGCCTCCCCGGGCCGCCGCCGGCGGTACGGACGATGGCCATCGTGCAGGTGTCCGTCTTCGAGGCGGTGAACGCGGTCAGCGGGCGCTATCCCTCCCAGCGCGCGAAGCTGGCGCCGGCGCCGGGCGCCTCCGCGGAGGCCGCCGCGGTCGCCGCCACCCGCGCCGCGCTGTCGAAGCTCATGCCGGCCCAGCAAGCGGTGATCGACGCGGACTACCAGGCCCTGCTCGCCACCGTGCCCGACGGCCCCGCCAAGACCGCGGGCATCGCCCTCGGGGAGCGGGCGGCGGCCGCCATCCTGGCGCTCTGCGCGGACGATGGCGCCATGGCCCCCGTCGCCTACCGGCCGCACACCGCGCCGGGCGTCTACGTCCCCACGGTGGTGCCGGCGGTACCGCACTGGGGCAAGCGCCGGCCGTGGGTGATGGCGCGCAGCGACCAGCTGCGCCCCGGCCCGCCGCCCGCGCTGACCAGCGCGCTCTGGGCCCGCGACTACAACGAGATCAAGGCGATCGGCGGCAAGGTCAGCACGCAGCGCACGGCCGAGCAGACGGCGATCGCGAAGTTCTGGGAAGCCACGCTGCCCAACGTCTACTGGCCGATCGCCCGTTCGGTGGCCGCCGCCCCGGGGCGTGACCTGACCGACAACGCCCGCCTGTTCGCCCTGGCCGCCATGGCCATGGACGACGCGCTGATCGCGGTGTTCGACGCCAAGTACGCCTACAACTTCTGGCGACCCGTGACCGCCATCCGCAACGGCGATCTGGACGGCAACGATGCCACCGAGCGCGACGGCAACTGGGCCCCGTTCATCGACACGCCGATGCACCCCGAGTACCCCTGCGCGCACTGCATCGTGGGCGAGGCGCTCGCCTCCGTGCTGGCCGCCGAGATCGGCACCGGGCCCGGCCCGATGCTCCGGTCCACCAGCACCACCGCCGGCGGAGCGGCCCGGGAGTGGGCCACGCCGGCCGACTTCGCGAAGGAGGTCGCCTCGGCGCGCATCTACGACGGGGTGCACTACCGCAACTCCACCGAGGTGGGCTCGTCGATGGGCCAGCGGATCGGCGAGCTGGCGGTCCAGAGCCTGCCGAAGAAGCCCGCCCGCTAGTCCGATCGGCCGCCCGCGCGCATCGCCGCGACACGAGCGCATCGGGCGATTCGGGTAGCGATCCGTCGGGCGCGATGCCCGACGGATTCGCAGCGCGGAGGATCCTTGAGACGGCCGGGGCCCGGGGTCAGGTTCCCGCTCCTGCCGCCTCGCGCCGGCCGGATGCGGCACCGACGCAACGTCGCGGATTCGAGCGGATCCTCGCCGCGACGGGCTCGGGCTCCTCGCCCGCGCCACCGACGGTGCCCCGCGTCAACCTGCTTTCGCGAGCGGGCTGCCGGCCCTGGCACCCTTGTTGCCGTCCGGAGAACGCGAAGGAGGACAGAGCGATGACAGGGACACGACGTGCGATCGCAGTTGGCGCGTTCATCACGCTCGCGGTGCTCGGCACCACCTGGGCGCTGGAGCACCGGACCCACCCTCGCCTGCGGGGCGACGAGCAGGCCCCGTACACGGAGCCGACGAAGACGGGCGACTTCGTGGCGCTGTCCGAGCAGCCCTACGACCGCTCCGACCTGCTGCTGAGCCAGGGCTAGCGCTCTCGCGCCGCCCGTCCTTCCCCATCCCTGGGAGGAGCTCCGTCCTCTCCTCTCAGGGACCCCTCTCCCGGCGGTCTAGCTCCGCTCGGAGCCGACCACCGAGACGAACGACACGCACTCGCCGGGCGCGCCGCCCAGGTTGTGCGTGAGCGCGAGCTTCCGGCCGCGCGCCACACTGGCGATCTGCCGCTTGCCGGCCTCGCCGCGCAGCTGCAGCCACGCCTCGAACAGCATGCGCAGACCCGAGGCGCCGATCGGGTGGCCGAAGGACTTGAGCCCGCCGTCCGGATTCACCGCCAGCTCGCCCTCGAGGTCGAAGGTGCCGTTCAGCACCTCCTTCCACGCGGTGCCGCGCGGGGCGAAGCCGAGGTCTTCCATCAGCACCAGCTCGGTGGGGGTGAAGCAGTCGTGCACCTCCGCCATCGCCAGCTCCGCGCGCGGGTCCTTGATGCCGGCCTGGGCGTAGGCGTCGGTCGCGGAGGCCACCACCTCCGGGAAGGTGGTGTAGTCGTAGTCGGGATCGATGGGGCCGGTGGCCGGGCCCGCGATGAACGACAGCGCCTTCACGAACAGCGGCTTGTCGGTGTACTTGTACGCGTCCTCCGCGCGCACCACGATGGCCGCAGCCGACCCGTCGGAAACGCCCGAGCAGTCGAAGATGCCGAGCTGCCCCGCCACCTGGGGCGAGCAGGCGATGACGTCCTTGGCCACTTCCTTCCGGAACTGGGCCCGCGGGTTGAGCGCGCCGTTCTTGTGGTTCTTCCAGGCGATGCGGGTCATCGCCTCCTTGAAGGTCGCCTCGTCGACGCCGTACTTCTTGGCGTAGGCCGGGGCGAGCAGGCTGAAGGTGGCCGGCGCGGTGAGGCCGGCGCGCGTGCCGTCCTCGGGCGCGCCGATCGAGGGCAGGCCCGAGATGCCGGAGTCCTTGAGCTTCTCCACCCCGATGGCCATCGCCACGTCGTAGGCCCCGCAGGCCACCGCGTAGCAGGCGTTGCGGAAGGCCTCCGATCCGGTGGCGCAGTAGTTCTCGAGCCGGCTCACCGGCTTGTAGGCCAGCTTCAGCGGCCGCGAGAGCGTGAGGCCGCTCTGCCCGGAGAAGAGCGTGCCGAGCCAGAACGCGTCCACCGCGTCGACCGGGATGCTGGCCGACTTGAGCGCGTCCTGCGAGGACTCCACGAGCAGGTCGCCGACGCTCTTGTCCCAGCGCTCGCCGAAGCTGGTGCAGCCCATGCCGACGATCGCCACCCGGTCCCGGATCCCGTTGCTCGCCATGTGAGGCCTCCTCTCGACGATGCGTGCCCTCGTCCGGGCACGCGTGCATTGTACGGTCAGGACGCGGGCCCCCGCAACGCCCGGGCGCTGAACACCGTCCCTCGAACCCGATGGCGCCGATGGTCGCATGGCCCCTGGGCGATGCCCAAAAGCTAGGGCCCGACGTGCGCTTACTTGGGGGTCGTGCGAACCAGGGCGATGGCGGATCGGGCCGCCCTGGTCACGGCGAGCCGGCTCTCCGCCCGCAACATCCGGTGCAAGAGCTCGACCGCGGGACCGCTGACCGCCACGTAGAACAGGAACGGCGTCGCGATGAGCCCGGCCACGACCAGCACATACGTCGCGTCTGCCGTCATTGGCCAAGCGACAGGCATCACCCGTGCCACGAGAACATCGCCGCCGGGAAGCGCGGATAGATCTGAAAGCGCCGCGGCCACGGGTCGGCACCGGAAGGAGCTTCCGGTGCGGATCAGGAATTGTTGCCGCTTCTGACCGGACGCGCCTTCCAGAAGTAGTTGTGCACGTCGTGAGCGGTCATGAGGCGCCGGAACGTCATCTCGACCCGGTTGCCGATCTTCACCGCGGCCGGGTCCACGTCGGTCAGCTCGCAGGTGAACCGGCCGCCGCCCTCGAAGTCGAGCACGCCGACCACCACCGGCGGCGACAGCGAGTAGGCCAGACGGTCCACCGTGTAGGTGGCGATGGTGGCGGGCACGTCCGCCATGCGCTCCGCGGCCATGCGGTCCACCGCCCGGCACTTCAGGCACACGCGCGTGGGCGGCAGGTGGCGCGTTCCGCACGCCTGGCAGCGGCTGCCCGTGAAGCCGAACTTCCACGCCTCGGCCCGGAAGGCCGGCGGCGCCGCGGGCGCCTGCGGATCGGGCCGCCGCGGCGGCTCGCGGCGGAGGAAGCCGCGCCAGGTGAGGAACGTGGCGTAGGCGACCTTGCCGCCGGCCTTGACCTGGTCGGTCACCGGCACCCGCTGCCGATGCGTGGCGAGCGGGGCGGTCGCCTTCCAGATCGTCACGTCGCAGCCGTCGGCCAGCGAGACCACCATGATCAGGTCGTCGGCCTGCGCCCGGTCGAGCGCGTCGGCCAGCAGGAGCCCCGCGTGCGCGGTCCCGGTGTTGCCCACCGTGCCGGTGAGGTCGTCGCCGAGCGCGGTGGCCTTGGCCCCCGCCGCGGCGGCCGCGCGCCGGTTGGCGCGCCCGTGCGGGCCGGCCACGATCACCGTCGCGAGCTCCGAGCCCGTCACGCCGGCCTGCTTGAGCGCGGAGGCGATCGCGGCCTCCGCCAGCGGCCCGTAGGCGTGCTCGCCGAAGCGCTCCTCCCACTGACGCGAGGCCGGCTCGCCCGGGACGCGCCAGCGCTCGAGGAACTCCGCGGTCACCGACGCGGAGGCCACCGGCTCGGCCAGCACGGGGCTCTGCGCATCGCCACCGGCCAGCAGGAACGCCGCCGCCCCGTCTCCGCCCTCGCGCTCGTCGGCCCCGCCCGGCAACCCGGTGCGGATGTCGGCCATGACCGCCAGCGTGGGCCGGCCCGCGTCCATCGCGGCGCGCATCACGCCGGCGCCGGAGCGGATCGAGCCCAGCATGTCGTACGCCATCACCGAGTCGTCCAGCGCGAGCGCGGCGTGGATGGCGGTGGCATTGGTCTTGTCGAGGTAGGCCGGCTCGGCGGTGGCGAAGTAGATCGCGGACGGGGCCAGCGTCGGAGCGCCGCGCAGGGCGGCGCGGGCCGCCTCCACCCCCATCGAGGTGGTGTCCTCGTCGTAGGAGGCCACCACCCGCGTCCCCTTTCCACCGCCCGAGCCCAGCGCCTCCCCGATGGCCTTGCGGTCCAGCCGAAAGTACGGGAGGTAGGCGCCGTAGGTGACGATGCCGTTCATGGGCAGGTCGAACCTACCACAACCGGAGGCTAGGACGCCCGGCAGTAGGACGGCACCCAGCTCCGGGCGATCATCTCCGGGGCGATCGTGCTGTAGTCGAAGCCCTGGCCGTCCCGGATCATCCGCTCCAGGTCGAACAGGCACGCGGTCTCGGGGAGATCGCCGAAGAACGCCCGGTACATGGGCTCCACCATCCGGCGGGCCGTGCCGAGCCCGATGGACCCCATGAAGTTGCGGCGCTGGCCCACGTGGGCGAGCTCGTCGGTCATGATCTCGGCCAGCAGCCGGCGGATCCGGTCGCGGGCTTCCGGCTCGTCGCCCAGGACGTCGTCGAGGATGCGGTCGAGGTGCTGATAGACGGTCAGCCCCATCAGCTCGGTCACGAAGGCCGGCGGCGCCATCAGCCCCTCCGGCACGTGGGGGAAGACGCGGTAGACGCGGCTCATCCACTTGCCGAGCGGCACCCACTCCACGCGCTCGAGGTGAAACGTCCGGAACATCTCGCCGAAGAGCCGCATGTGGCTGAACTCCTCGCAGAGATGGTAGCGGCCGATCCTCGCGATGATGGAGCTGCGGGGGCCCAGCCGGGCGCTGGCTCCCCACGCCGCGGTGATGCCCACGAACTCGTGGCGGGCGAACTTGTAGAGGAAGGTCAGCAGCAGGGTCTTCCGGTCCAGGCTCCGCGGATTGTCCTGCATCTTGATGTAGTTGCGATAGAACCGCTCCGGGTCGGGCAGTGGGCGCCCCCGCACCGGGTTCGCCTGGAAACGGGTCAAAATTTCCTGCTTCCTGGTGAGGACCTTCTGGTCCTCCAGGATCTCCCCGTCGCGCTCCCGGGTGTACCGCCAGTAGGCCTCGAAGTTGGCCGCGCGCTCACGCCGGGTAGCCGGGGTGAAGATCGACCGGTAGGCCATGGCTCATCGTACTCATACCGCGCTAGTCCCCCCGGCCCGCTCGGGGTTCGGGTTGACTCCGCGTCCGCATCGGACTAACGTCTCGCCACCTGTCCGATAGTTCCGGCCCTGGTGGCCGGGAGGGCTCCGGCATGCCCCGTCCCCTGCCGCAATCGTGCCCGCGCCGCGCGCATCCGCTCGACCCACACCCATCTCGACGGAGGAATCCATGACTCGACTGCTCCGGTTCCTCGTGCTGCCGCTGGTCGGCAGCCTGGCCGGCCTCATCACCGCCGGCCCCGCCCCCGCCCAGACCGTCGTCGGCGTCACCGCCACCGAGATCAAGATCGGCAACACCAACCCCTACAGCGGCAACGCCTCCGCCTACGGCACCATCGGCAAGGCCATCGCCGCCTACTTCAAGAAGGTCAACGACGAGGGCGGCATCAACGGGCGGAAGATCAACTTCATCTCCTACGACGACGGCTACAGCCCGCCCAAGACCGTGGAGATGGTCCGCAAGCTGGTCGAGCAGGACCAGGTCG
>DASRHC010000059.1:0-16732 GCA_035650715.1 Candidatus Methylomirabilota bacterium
GGATCATCATCGCGAGATCCACGTCGTCGAAGTGACCGAGGCGCAGCAGCTCCTGCTTGCCGCAGGGGAACTCGAGCCGGCCCGCGCGGATCTGCTCCTGCCGCCACTCGATGTCGCCGCCCTCCTCGGCCGGTACCCCGAAGAAGACCACGCGGCCGGTGAGGCGCTCGAAGGCGCCCGCGTCGACCAGCCCCATCGCGGCGCCGAGCATGCCCGCGATCTGGGCGTTGTGGCCGCAGGCGTGCGCGGCGCCGGTGGTCGGGTCGGCCTCGGGATGCCCGGTGACGCGCAGGCCGTCGAGCTCGCCGATCAGCGCGAAGGTCGGTCCGTCGCCCCCGCGGCCGGCCATCTCGGCACGCACGCCGGTCATCGCCAGGCCGGTGCGCGGCGCCATCCCGAGGCGCCCCAGCGTCTCCTGCACGAGCCCCGCGGTCTTCACCTCCTTGAATCCCATCTCGGGCTGCCGGCGGATGCGCTCGCCGAGCGCCACGATCTCCTCCGCGCGGCGGTCGATCGCCGCGAACACCCGCCGCTTCACCTCGTCTCGCGTCATGGCTGCAGATGCTAGCCGATTCGTGCCGGAGAGGCCAGGGAATCGACGCGGCGGGAAAGGCTTGCCCGGTAGTTCCACCCCGTCCTCGCCGCGCCCGAGCGAGACGGTGCCGAGCGAAATCCGCGCGTCGATGGTGACTTCGGAGCCGCGTCGGTCCGTGGCACAGCCGATGCTCTCCACCATCGCAGGAGGATTCGACCATGCACCGTGCGATCCAGCGTTCCGCGCAGTTCATCCTGCCCGCGTCGCTCGCGGCCGCCACCCTGCTGGGCGGCTGCACGAGCATGCAGGAGCCGACCTATCCCCCCACGAAGGGCGCCGTGCTCGGGTCGAATCCGAGGACGGTCGAGTACGCGGGCGGCCGCTACCAGCTCTACGGCGAGGGCACCACCGCGTCGCCGTACTACTGGGTGTGGGTCCCGGCCGGCAGCACGCCGACCGCGCCGCCGCCGCCGCTGCCGCCCGGACGCGTCGCCGCGGCGGCGCCGGAGCAGGGCCGGTATCAGCTCTACGGCGAGGGCACCACCGCATCGCCGTACTACTGGGTGTGGGTCCCGGCGGGCAGCACCGTGACGCCGCCACCGCCTCCGCCGCGTACGCCGTAGCGCGCCAGACGCAGACCGGCGCGCGTGAGTGGAATTCGCGCGCGCCGGATCCGAGATTTCACGGCCCGCGGCAGAGCGCGGGCGCGCCGCGCCGCCGCGCTAGCGACCGGGGGGCGGCGGCGGGGGCGGGCCCGGCGGCGGAGGCGGAGTGCCGGGCGGCACCGCGGCGGGGGGCGGAGGCGGCGGGGGGGGAGGCGCGGGCTGCTGGATCCGCGCGCCGCGGGCCACGGGTACCTGGTTGCCCTTCGCGTACATGCACTGGGTGTACGCCATGTCGTACCGCCGCTGCACCGACCCGCCGTAGGCCTCGGCGCGGCTCGCGCCGACTGCGGTCCCGCCCAGCAGGCCCGCGCCCGCGCCGGCCGCCGCGCCGATCGCCGGATTGCCCGCGGCCGCGCCCAGCGCCGCCCCGGCGGCGGCCCCGACGACGGTGCCGATCGCGGCGCCGCTCACCGTGCTCTGGGCGCTGGCCTTGCCCGGGCTCGTGCCGCTCTGTTCGGCCGCCCACTGGCGGCACACCGCGTCGTCGACCTGGAACGCCTCGAAGGTCTTGCCCGTGCCCGGCATCACCATCACGCTCGGCCCCTTCGGCACGGTGGCGCACCCGCTGGCCAGCACCGCCACGATCAGGGAGGCCGGCAGGATCGCGCGCAGCGGACGGACGTCGCTCACCGGGGTCGCTCCGGCACCTTCACCCACTCTTCCGGGCAGCTCGGCACCGACGGGTAGTACTGCTTGGCGCTCGGGCAGTAGTACCAGTAGGCCGTGGGGGGCGGAGGCGTGGACGGGGCCGCAGGCGGCCGCTCCACGTACACCGGCGGCTGCTCGACCACCACCGTGGGCGGCGCGTAGTACACCGGCGGAGGCGGGTACCAGTAGTAAGGATAGGGGCCCCAGTAGGGCCCGACTCCGATGAAGACACCCCCACGCCAGTGACCCCAGGCATAGCCCGGCGCCGCACCGAGAACGAGCACGCCGACGACCAGCAGGAGGATCAGCGCTGTCTTCTTCATGTCTTCCTCGCATCGGGTTCGACGTACGACGGCCGCTTCTTGTTTACGCAGATCGAGCATATCGCCCCGGGCGTTTCTACACCATCTGATACGATGGCTGGCACGATGATGATTCCCCGCTGGATGTACGCGGGATTGCTCGCCATCGCCGCCCTGATCGGCGGCACCAGCGGGGCCGGGGCGCAAGGCACGGCCCCGCCAGGCTCTGCGGTGCCGCCCACCCCGGCGGCCCCGCCCGCACCCGCCGCCCCCCCGGCGGTCCCGCCCGCCCCCGCGGAGGCTCCCCCGTCAGGAGAGACGCCCTCCGCCAGCCAGGCGGAGCCCTCGACCGAGGAGGCCTCGGAGCCCACACCGCCGCGCGTCAGCTACCTGCACGGCGACGTCTCGTTCTGGCGGCCCGGGGCGTCGGACTGGACGCCGGCCGCGCTCAACATGCCGCTCGCGCCCGGCGACGTCCTGTACGCGGGCCCCGCGGGCAACGTGGAGGTCCAGATCGGCCCGCGCGCGTTCGTCCGGGCCGCCTACGGCGCGCAGCTCGGCCTGGACAACCAGGAGCCGGACTTCCTCCAGTTTCGCGTGACGTCGGGCTACGCGGCGGTGGACCTGCGGGAGCTGCCGGCCGGCCACACGGTGGAGCTGGACACGCCGGCCGCCGCCTTCACGCTGGAGCGCGCCGGCTACTACCACGCCGAGGTCGGCTCCGACACCGTCACGTTCCGCACGCACCGGGGCGGCACCGCCACCATGACGCCGTCCGGCGGGTCGGCGACGCCGGTCGTGGCGAACCAGCACGTCGTGCTCTCCGGCGTCGAGACTCCGCGCGTGGAGATCGGGACCGCGGCGCCGCTGAGCGCCTGGGACCGCTGGAACTATCAGCGCACCGACTATCTGCTCCAGCCCTCGAGCGCGCGGTACCTCTCCACCGGCACCTACGGTGGCGAGGCGCTCGATCAGTACGGCACGTGGCGCTCGGTCGAGGCGTACGGGACGGTCTGGGTGCCCACCGGTGTGCCCGCCGGCTGGTCGCCCTACACCACCGGACACTGGATCTGGGACCCGCGCTTCGGGTGGACGTGGCTCGACGACGCACCGTGGGGCTGGGCGCCCTATCACCATGGGCGCTGGGTGTTCGTGGGGCCGTACTGGGCGTGGGCGCCGGGGCCGCGGGTCGTCCGCGCGGTGTACTCGCCCGCGCTGGTGGTGTTCCTCGGCGGGCCGGTGATCGTCGGGCGTCCGCTCTACTGGGCGCCGCTCGGCTGGGGCGAGCCGGTGATCCGCTGGTGGGGTCGGCCGCACTTCGTGGGGGTGGCCTGGTGGGGCGGCTGGGGCGGCCCGCGCGTGGTCAACAACGTGGTGGTGAGCCGCACCACCACCGTGAACGTGAGCACCATCACGGTCTATCGGAACGTCAACGTGACGAACGCGGTCGTGGGCGTGTCCGCCGACCGGTTCGGACACCCGGGGGCGCGCCCGGTCCGCGTCACCGACGTGGCCCTCGTGCGCGGGCTGGCGCCGGTGCGCGGCGCGCCCGACGTGCGGCCGAGCAGCGCGAGCCTCACCGCCAGCGCCAGCGCGGCCTCGGTACGCCCGCCGGACGCGGTGCGATCGCGCGCGGTGGTGGCCACGCGCCCCCGGCAGGATCCGTCCCCTTCGCTGCACGCCCAGGGCCTCTCCGCCACCGCGACCGGCGCGCCGCAGGCGCAGCAGCGCATCGTGCCGGCGCCCGCGCGCACGGTGTCGCCCACGCCGCCGGCGGGCGGCGCACCCCGGAGCCCGGGCAACGCGCCGGGCGGCGTCGACGTCGAGCCGCGGCGCGGGCGGGAGCGGGGCCGGGCGCCGGCCCCCGGCCAGGCCCCCACGCCGGGCCGCGCGACGCCGGGCCAGGCCCCCGCCACGGGCCGTGTCCCCACGCCGGGCCAGGCCCCGACTTCGGGCCAGCCCCCCGCCGGGGACGGCGCCGCACGCCCGCTGCCGTCGACGCGCCAGGCGGTACCGCCGGCGCCACCGGCCCCGGGAATCCAGAACGCGCCGGCGTCGCCCCAGCCCAGGGGGAGCGAGCCGCGGATGCGTCAGCAGCCCGGCGAGCGCGGAGCCCGTCCGGACGGGCACGGCCGCAACGTGGAGCGAGGCGGCGGTGGCGGCGGCCCCCGCGGAGATCAGCGCGACCGCTAGCCGATCATCGCGGGCGCTTCAGCGGATGCCCGCGCGCATGAAGCTCTGCACGAACTGTCGCTGGAAGAGCAGGAACGCCACCAGCAGGGGCGCCGAGGTCATGAGCGTCGCCGCGGTGATGATCGACCAGTCGACGCCCTGATCCACCGAGGAGAACACCTGCAGTCCCACGGTAAGGGGCCGCGACTGCACCGAGTTCGTGACGATCAACGGCCACAGGAAGTTGTTCCAGTGGTAGCTCACCGAGACCAGCCCGTAGGCGATGTACACCGGCCGCGCCAGCGGCACGTACACGCGCCACAGCGTCTCGAGCATCCCCGCGCCCTCGACCCGCGCCGCCTCGTCCAGCTCCTTCGGGACCGTCTTGAAGGTCTGGCGCAGCAGGAAGATCCCGAAGGCGGAGGCCATGTAGGGCAGGCCGATGCCGGCGAGGGTGTCGAGCAGGCCGAGCCGGCTCATGGTGCGGTAGTTCTCCACGATCAGCACGTCGGGCATGATCATGAGCTGGACCAGCACGAGGAGGAAGGCGACCGCGCGGCCCGCGAAGGCGAACCGCGCGAAGGCGTAGGCGGCCAGCGTGCAGAGCCCCAGCTGGGCGGCCAGGATCATGGCCACCAGCAGCGTGGTGTTCACGAAGTAGCGGGCGAACGGCGCCGCCGCCCACGCGTTCGCGAAGTTGACGAGGGTGAGCGGGGCGGTCGGGGTGAAGCGGGTGGCGTATTCGGCGGGATGGAACGCCGTCCACACCGCGTAGGCCAGCGGCAACGCCCAGAGGAGCCCGAGCAGCCACGCCCCCGCGGTCTCGAGCGCGCGACTCACTGGTAGTGCACCCGACGGTCCAGCAGCAGGAACTGACCGAGGGCCACCGCGGCCAGGATCACCAGGAGCACCAGGGTGAGGGCCGCCGCGTAGGCCTGGTCCCAGAACTTGAACCCGACGTCGTAGATGTAGTACAGCAGGAGCGCGGTCGCGTTGTCCGGCCCGCCCTTGGTCATCACCACGATGTGGTCCACCAGACGGAACGAGTTGATCACCGCGTTCACCAGCACGAAGAGCGTGGTCGGCATCAGCAGCGGGAAGGTCACGCGGCGGAAGAAGTACCAGCGGCTCGCGCCCATGAGCGCGGCGGCCTCCCCCAGCTGCGGCGACAGCGACTGCAGCGCGGCCAGGTAGAAGATCATGAAGAACCCGGCCTCCTTCCATACCGTGACCACCACCAGGCAGCCGAGCGCGGTCTGGCGGCTGCCGAGCCAGTTGTGGCTGGGGAGGCCCAGCAGGCCGGTGAGCTGCTCGAGCAGGCCGTAGCCCGGCGTGTAGAAGAAGAGCCACACGTTGGCCACCGCGATCATCGGCAGCACGGTCGGGGTGAAGAAGGCCAGGCGCAGCAGCGAGCGGCCCGCGATGCGCCCGTTCACCCACACCGCCATCAAGAGCGCCAGCACGATCGACAGCGGGATCGTGCCCGCCGCGAACCAGAGATTGTTGCCCAGCACCTGCCAGAAGACCGGGTCCTCCACCATGCTGCGGTAGTTGTCGAGCCCCACCCACACCGCGGGCCGCCCCGGCCGCGGATTCGAGAAGAAGCTGTGGTAGATCGTCGCCGCCACCGGAAGGTGCGTGAACGTCACCAGCAACACCGCCGCCGGCAACAACAACAACCACCCCTGCACATGCACCGACCACGCCCGCCCCGCCCCCACCCCGTTGGCACGAAAGGCGCGGTCCGTACCGGTGACAGCACCCGAATCACTCATCGAACCGATCCGATGGTGAGCAACTCGACCGCTTCACCGGAGGCGCGCGGGGGCGTGGCGGCGGCGGGGCGGGGCGGCAGCGGGGGCGCGGGGGCGGGCCTGCCGGAAACCGTGGCTTCTGCGGGTGGTCGAAGCCGCCGAGGGTCCTCGCGTGGCTCCACAAGAGAGCACGAGACGGACCGCGAGTCAGCGTGTTCCCGGCAGGCCCGCCCCCCCGCCGCCCGCCGCCGCCCCGCCCCCGCGCGCCTCACCACTCAGCGCCGATACGGCCGCAGGATCCGATCGGCCTCCCGCTGGGCGTCCTTCATCGCCTGCTCCGGCGTCTTCGCCCCGGTGAGCGCCGCCTGCAGCCCGTCGTTCAGCGCCTTGGTCACCCGCTGGTTGTCGTGCGTGGAGAGCTCGGCGACCGCGTACTGCAGCTGGTCGCGCGCCACCGCCGCGGCGGGGAAGCCGGCGACGTACTGCTTCATGGCCGGCGTCTCCCACGCGTCCGGACGCACCGCCACGTAGCCGGTGTCGATGCCCCACTGGGCCGCCCGCGTCGGCGAGGTGATCCACTTGATGAACTTGAGCGAGGCGGCCTGCTGAACGGGCGTGCTCTTCTTGAAGATGTGGAAGTTGCCGCCGCCGGTCGGCGAGCCCCGCCGCTTGCCCGCGGGCAGCATCGCCACCCCGAAGTCGAACTTGGCGTTGTTCTTCACGTTGGTGAGGTTGCCGGTGGTGGTCCACATCATGGCGGTCTTGCGCTCGAAGAAGTCCTTGGGGGTGGTGCCCCACTCGATGATCCCGGTCGGCATCACCTTGTGCTTGGTGCTGAGATCCACCCAGTACTGCAGCGCCTGCACCACCGCCGGCTTGTCGAAGTAGGTCTCGGTGCCGGCCTGGTTCATGAGCAGCACGTCGTTCTGGGTGGTGAACCCCTGGAAGAGCCAGTAGGGGAAGCCGGAGGACGGCACCTCGAGGCCCCACTGGGCGACGTTGCCGGCGGCGTCGCGCTTGGTGAGCTTGCGCGCGAACTCGACCTGTTCGGCCCAGGTCGCGGGGGGCTTGTTGGGGTCGAGGCCGGCCTCCTTGAACGCCTCCTTGTTCCAGTACAGCACGATGGTGGAGCGCTGGAACGGGATCCCCCAGGTCTTCCCGCCGGTCTGGCTGTTGAGCATGAAGGCGGGGAAGAACGACTTGAGCCACGCCCGGTCCTCGGCGCGGGTGGCCAGGTCGTCGAAGGGCACGATGGCGTCCTCGTCGATCAGCGTGAACATGTCGGTGGAGAGCAGCACCGACATCTGCGGCGGCTCGCCGCTCTTGAGCGCGGTCAGCACCTTGACGATCGTCTCCTGATAGGTGCCGGCGTAGATCGGCTTGACGTGGATGCCCGGGTTCTCCTTCTGGAAGTCGGCGGCGAGGCCGTCGATGATCTTCGTCACCGGGCCTCCCACCGCCACCGGGTAGTAGAAGGAGAGCTCCACCGGGGCCTGGGCCGCGAGCGGAGCGGCGCCGCCCAGCAGGGCGACCAGCAGCAGCGACGCGAGCAGTCTGACGATCATGAGTGGTCTCCTCGTCATGGGGCGATGGATGGGATGGTCGTGACGTCGTCGCGGCGATGGCCCGTCTCCGCGTCGAACAGGTGGACGGCGCTCGCGGGCCACGCGACGGAGACCGTGGTCCCCGGCGCGAGCGCGAGGCGCCCCGCCACGCGCGCCGCGATGCTCTGGCCCCCCACCGCGCCGGTCAGGATGGAGTCGGCGCCGAGATACTCCACGGTCTGCACCGCCACCGCGACCGCCCCCGGCTCGTCCGCGGCGGCGAGGCGCACGTGCTCGGGCCGGACGCCGAGCAGGAGGCGGGGGTCCGCAGAGGCGAGCACGTTCATGGGGGGCGTCCCGATGAAGCGCGCGGCGAACGCGGTGGCGGGCCGGGCGTAGAGCACCTCCGGCGCCGCGTCCTGCTCCACGCGACCGGCCCGCAGCAGGATCACCTGGTCCGCCATGGTCATGGCTTCGGTCTGGTCGTGGGTGACGTAGACCATGGTCACGCCGAGCCGCTGCTGGATGGCGCGGATCTCCCGGCGCATCTCGAGCCGGAGCTGCGCGTCGAGGTTGGAGAGCGGCTCGTCCATGAGGCAGACCGGCGTCTCCGAGATCAGGGCGCGGCCCAGGGCCACCCGCTGCTGCTGGCCGCCCGACAGCTGCGACGGGCGGCGCTCGAGCAGGGCGCCCAGCCCCAGCAGCTCGGCCACGCGGGCCAGCCGGGCCCGCCGCTCCGCCGCCGGGACGCGCCGGACCCGCAGGCCGAAGACGATGTTCTCGGCGACCGAGAGATGCGGGAAGAGCGCATAGGACTGGAACACCATCGAGAGACGCCGCTCGGCGGGCGGCAGATGCGTGACGTCCACGCCGCCGATCCTCACCCGCCCGCGGGTGGCGACCTCGAGCCCGGCGATGAGACGCAGCGTGGTCGACTTGCCGCAGCCGGAGGGGCCGAGCAGCACCAGCATCCGCCCGGCGGCCGCCTCGAAGGTCACGTCGTCCACCGCGCGGGTTTCCCCCCACCAGCGGCTCAGGTGCTCGACCGCGATCTGGGACACGCGGCCGCTCCTAGAGGCCGCCCGCCGCGCACGGGCCGGCCGCCCGCCGCGGGGACGCGGTCACGCCGAGGGGACCGCCGCGGCGGGCACGGCGGGTGGGCGGCACTCGATCCGGGGGCCGGTCAACGCGGGCAGACGAAGTCCCAGAGCGCTCCCGCGCGCTCGACCACCGCGTCGACGTCCTCGGCCAGCAGGTGACGGGCCGCGACCATCGCCTGCGCGTCGCTCCGCACGCGGGCCAGGTATCCGTCGCGATCGCCGTACCGCTCGGCCAGGGACGGGCGCGGGTCCCCGCGGCGGCGCCGCTCCTCGGCGGTGCGGGCGAACGGCAGCGTGGAGCCCATCATGGCCATGAGATCGCCGGGCGCGCCCTGGTCGGGATGCCGGGGGTTCCAGCCGGTGAAGGTTGCCACCGGCACCCGCACCTCGGGCGGCCGGATACCGGCGGTGTCGTTGCCGTCGGCGTCCACCGCGGAGACCACCGTCACGTAGGGCGCGCCGATCTTGGGAGGCAGCGCGACCACGCCCTGCTCCACGCGCGGGCCGAAGTCCAGGCGGACCGGCCGCGAGACGCGATCGGGGAAGCGCGCGCCCGGGATGCGCTCGTAGACCGCGCGGGTGGCCTCGGCGGGCACCGCGGAGCCGTCGCGGAGGCGCGGCACCTCACTCGGGGGCGGCTCCACGCCGTCGCTCACCCAGCGGTCCAGGTTCACCAGGGCGGCGCGCAGCAGCGGGGAGTAGTCCACCACGCTGAACGTGTGCCGCCCGCGGCCGCCGGTGTTGGGATCGGCGGGCGGCGGCGGCAGGGTGCCCGGCGTGTGCTGGGTGCCGGCGAAGAAGTACTGCCGGACCCAGGCGGGCGGCGTGACGTCCCGGCGACCCGCCACGTCGGTGTGCACCAGCGAACCGTCGCCGCGCCAGTACTCGGCCGCGGTGTTGATGGTGAACATCCGCGGCGGGTGCGGGCGCGCGGCCTGACGGTGGAGCAGGGCGCCCCGCTGCCCGGTGATCGGGTCCTCCTGCTCCCCGTCGGTGAACGGGAACAGGCCGCCGACCGCGTGCAGGGCGTTCAGCGACGGCTGCCCGAAGCGGCAGTTGAACTCGCCGCGGCGGGCGCCCGCCACGTGCGGGATCACCGCGTCCCACACGAAGCGGCCCGCCTCGTCCTCGTCGAGGCCCAGGTAGAGCAGGTGGCGCAGGAAGCGGCCGCTCTGCGAGACCCCGAAGACGTACGAGCGCTCGATCTGCCCCGCGCAGGGGTTGCCCTCGTCCGCGGTGCCCCAGCGCAGGAACGCGGCGGTGTCCCGCGCCGCGGTGAAGCCGAGGCCCACCAGCGGCGGGTTCTCCGCGCGGTAGTAGCAGTCGTAGATGCGGCCGGGCTCGAAGCCGCCGTCGAGGGCGATGGACCCCGCGTCGGGGAAGCGCCACGCGCTCCTCGGCACCGTGGTGGCGGGGGCGTCGGCGTGATCGCGCACGTGCAGCTCCGCGTCCGGGTCGTCGAGGCGCGCCACCGGGTGCGGCACGTGGTAGCGGTCCGCGAGGGGCAAGCGGTCCACGCGGGTGATCGGGCGGAACTCGCAGCGGAGGCGCTCGGAGACCCCGGGCACCCGCGGCACGTCGAGGGCCATCATGCCGTCGCGCCGCGGCACGTCCGGCTGCCAGCCGACCCACGCCACCGTGTAGCCGTGGCGCATCAGGAAGCCGTTGCCGAAGTCCTCCCGACTCGTGGGGTCGTTGGAGCGGGGCGTGCTGTTGAACATGCCGAGCGCGATCTTCCGTCCGCGGTTCGGCACGTCGAGCAGCAGGCGCCGCCGACCGCCCGAGATCGGCCGCAGCAGGTAGAAGTCCGCCGACGACTCGACGAGCCCGTTCCGGTTGCGGGGCGCCAGCCCGAGATCCGCGATCGTCTCGTGCACGCGGGCGCCCGGATCGATCGCGAAGTGCAGGACGCCCTCGATCTTCTCGTACGCGCCGCCGGCCCCGAACGGGGCGCCCTGCAGCACGGGCTCGCGCCGGATCACCTCGAGTCGGGTCACCGCCATGGGAACGCTCCCTCAGAAGGCGAGGAACGAGCGCAGCGCGGCCAGCACCGCGTCCGGGTTGTCCTCGTGCAGCGTGTGGATCGCCCGCGGGATCTCGATGAACTGCCCGTGGGGCAGCTCGCGCGCCATCCGCTCGGCCACGTCGCGATCGAGGATCGGGCTCTCCTCGCCGCGCAGCACCAGCGTCGGGACCGGGATGCTGCGCAGCAGGCCCCACCAGTCCACCTCCACGGTGGAGCGGAGCGCCTTCACGCTCGGATGCCACGCCCACACCAGGCGGCCGTCCGGGCGCAGGCGCAGGCTCGATGCCGCCACCCACCGGTAGTAGTGGATGCCGGGATAGGGGTTGCCGCGCAGGAGGTGCTGCGCCGCCTGCTCGATGGAATCCCAGGACTCCGGCTCGGGCGGTCCCGGCGGGGCCTGGCCGGCCCGCTTGCTGATCTCGGGCCCGATGTCCAGGATGACCAGCTTCCGCACCGCGTCCGGCCGCTTGGCGGTGAAGTAGATGGCGTTGCGTCCCCCCATCGACAGCCCGACCAGGATCGCGGGGGCGAGCCCGAGCTGATCGACGACCCCGTTCAGGTCGTCGAAGGCCGCGATGGGACCGTACACGGTGGCGGGATCGCTGTCGCCGTGCCCCCGCTGGTCCATCGCGTAGACGTTGAAGTGCGGCTGCAGCGCGATGGCGAGCGTGTCCCACGCGTGGGCGTGCCCGGTGAAACCGTGCAGCAGCAGCAGCGGCGGGCGCCCCTCCCCGCCCCAGTCCAGCACGTGGAAGCGCAGGCCGTTGACGGTGACGAAGCGATCGAGCGGGCGCAGCAGGTTCACCGCGGGCCCCCGCTCAGAGCTGGATGCGCCCCGGGCCGCCGCGCGGGCCGCCCCGTCCGCCCAGGTCGGGCGGGATGCGGTCCGGGATCACGATGCTCGAGGCCTGCTCGCGCCGCAGCTCCTGCAGCTCGCGGATCGCGCGCTCCACCGCCACCCGGGCGCCCTCCGCGAACTTCTCGGCCGCGTCGCCCAGCGAGGTCGCGTCGATGTCGAAGGTGATGGGCAGCGCCCCCACCGGGGAGAGCAGCTGGGCCTCGCCCACGTAGAGGATCTTCCGGCCCAGGTCGACGGAGCCGTCGGCAGCGACCGGGGTCAGCACGCGGATCACTCCCACGCGCCGGTCGGTGAACGTGTCCTCCCGGTAGAGGGCCCCCGGGTCCATTCGCAATTCGGTCTGCTCGTCGGCCATCGTGGCGAGTCCTTTCTATCGTCGCGTCTATCGTCGCGGGGTCTGGAGTCGGTCGTCAGGCGAGCTCGGCCCGCGCGCTCATCGCCACCGTGCCCTCCGGCGTCACCGCCCACAGCTCGAGGGCGCGCCCGTCGGCGGACGGACGGCCGCGCAGCTCGAAGGCGGCGGTGTCGAAGAGCGGCGCGCGCGCCTGGGCCTCCCAGGAGGCGACGGCGCGCCCGCGGGCGTGATCACGGGCGAAGTCGATCAGCAGCGTGGACGTGAGCGGGCCGTGGACCACCAGGCCCGGGTAGCCCTCCTGCTCCATGGCCCACGGCCGATCGTAGTGGATGCGATGGCTGTTGAACGTCAGCGCCGAGAAGCGGAACAGCAGCACCGGGTCGGGACTGACGCGGCGGCGCCACGGCACGTCCTCCGGCGCCGGCTCGCGGCGCGGGGCCTGGTTCCGCGCCCCCGCGGCCACCTCCTCCCGGAAGACGGTGCGCCGCTCCTCCTCGATGGCGAGGACGTCGCCCGCGAAGATGCGCTGGGTGACGGTGGCGAACACCAGCGTGCCGGTGCCGCCGTGCTTCACCGCGATGTCGGCCAGCAGGGTCTCGCGGCGAATCGTCTCCCCGATGCGCAGCGGCCGGTGGAAGCGGAACCGCTCGCCCGCGAACATGCGGCGCGGCAGCGGCATGGGCGGGATCACTCCGGTGTCCCGCGGGCTGCCGTCCGGCCGGAGCGCGTCGCCGGCGCAGCGCGGCAGGAAGTAGAGGCACTGCCAGCCCGGGGGCAGCGGATCCCCAGGCCGCAGCTCGGGCTCGGCGCGCCCGAGGGTCAGGCGCAGGAGGTTGGCCGGCACCGCGGCGACGACGTCCTCGACGGTCTCCCGCCGCCCGACATGCGCCTTGAGCTCGTCGAATCCGGTGGCGGTGGTCATGCGGGCACCGGAGGACGGCGGCGATGCCAGTCGGTGGCGCGCTGGTAGGCGTGCCCCGCGCGCAGCACGGTGGCCTCGTCGAAGGGCCGCCCCGCGATCTGCATCGACAGCGGCAGCCCGGAGGCCGAGAAGCCGGTGGGAATGGCGAGCGTGGGGAGCCCGGTGATGTTGAACGGGCCCATGTTCGACTTGGCGAACGGGAAATCCGGATCGTGCACGACCTTGAACGCGGGCGCGGGCCCGAGCACGGTGGGGGTGATCAGCACGTCGACGGTCTCCAGCGCGCGGGCGGTGTCCTCGCGGATCTGCGCGCGCAGGCGCTGGGCCTGCACGTACTCCTCGGCGCGGAACAGCCCGCCCGCCATCAGCTTCTCGCGCAGCACCTCGCCGTAGAGCTCGGGGCGCGTGCGGAGATCGCGCTCGTGATAGGCGAAGGCCTCGCCGAGCATGATCACCATGAACGACGGGGTGGCGTGGATGCTCGGGATCGTGACGTCGCGCACGGAGGCGCCGAGGCGGCCCAGCTCGCCGAGCGCCCGCTCCAGCGCGGCCACCGTCTCCGGCTCGACCTGCTCGAAGAAGTAGTCGCGCACGACCCCGACGCGCAGGCCGCCGACGCCGCCCTCGAGGCCGGCCAGGTAGTCGGGCACCGGCTCGCGCGCGGAGGCCGGGTCGGCCGGATCGTGGCCGGCGAGCGCCTGGAGCATGAACGCGCAGTCCTCCGCGCTGCGGGCCATCGGCCCGGTGTGGTCGAGCGTCCACGACAGCGTGACCACGCCGGCGCGGCTCACCCGCCCGTAGGTGGGCTTGAGGCCCGCGATGCCGCAGAAGGCGGCCGGTCCGCGGATCGAGCCGCCGGTGTCCGAGCCGAGCGCGCCCACCGTCATGCCCGCGGCCAGCGCGGTGCCCGAGCCGCTGCTGGAGCCGCCCGGGATGTGATCGGGATTCCACGGGTTGCGGGCGGGCGGGAAGCGGTGGCCGGGGAACTGGATCCCGAACGCGAACTCGTGCGTGATCAGCTTGCCCATCATCACCATGCCCGCGCGCTGCAGCCGCTCCACGCAGGTGCAGTCGAAGTCGGGCACCCAGTCCGCGAGCAGCGCGGAGCCGGCGGTGGTGCGGATGCCGCGGGTGGCGTAGAGGTCCTTGTACGCGATCGGGATGCCGGCGAGCGGCCCCGCGTCGCCCCGACGGATCGCGGCCTCGGCGGCGCGGGCGTCGGCCAGCGCCCGATCCGCGGTGAGGGTGACGAACGCGTTCAGGCGCTTGTCGAGCCGATCGATGCGCGCGAGCAGGTCGGTGACGTAGTCCACCGGCGACAGCGCGCGCCGCCGGAAGAGCCCGCCCAGCTCCCGGATGCCCGCGTAGGCCAGCTCGTCGCCGCTCATCGGGCGGCCTCCGGCCCGCCGCCGGCCTCGCCGCCCTGGGGCGGCCCGAGGGGATGGAAGACCACCGCGGGCTCCAGGGTGCGCACCGTCCGGCTGTCGAGGGCGCGGATCGGACGCAGCGCGTTCAGGAGGAACCCCCGCACCATCGCGAGCCGGTTCTCCGGGATGGGAAGCCCGGCGAGACGGGCACGCTCTCTCACCTCGTCCAGCGTGATGTCGACGGACGGCTCGGCCATGGGGGTCTCCTTGTGGGCGACGGGCCCTAGAGTAGACGGGTCGGCGGGCGAGAGCAACACGTGGGCCCGCCGCGCGGGACTCGACGGCGAGCCGGAGCCGGTCGCGTCGGTCAGGCCTCGAGCAGCGGGGCGAAGTGGGCCATGCGGTCGAGCGTCTCGGTGAGCGTGTCGGCCCGGAAGTCGAAGATCAGCTCGCTCACCCCGAGCCCCGCGTAGGTCCCGATGTCGTCCGCGATGGCCTGCGCGCTGCCGGTGAACGGCCGCCGGGCATCGCCTCCGTCCACCGCCTGGGCCGGATCGTAGAGCGGCGCCTTGAACGAGATGGTGAGCGCGGAGAAGTCGCGCCCCTCCGACTCGGTGAGGCGGCGCAATTCGTCGAGGCGGGCGCGCATCTCGGGCGGGCGCAGCGGCACCGCGGGCGTCGCGCCCACCGGATGCCAGCCGTCGCCCAGGCGCGCGACGCGACGGAGCGCGCGCGGGCTGTGGCCGCCCACCCAGATGGGCGGATGGGGCTTCTGGGTCGGCTGCGGCAGGCAGCGAAGCGCCTCGAACCGGTAGAACTCGCCGCGGAACGAGGCGGGATCCTGCGTCCACAGCGTCTTGAAGATGCGCAGGTACTCGTCACTGACCGCGCCCCGACGGTCGAAGTCGGGCGCGCCGAGCGCCTCGAACTCCTCCCGCAACCAGCCGACGCCGACCCCGACGGTCAGCCGGCCGGCCGAGAGCACGTCGATGGTGGCGAGCATCTTGGCGGTGACCACCGGGTTGCGGTGGGGCAGGATCATCACGCTCGAGATGAGGCGGAGCCGGCGGGACTTTCCGGCCACGAAGGCCATCAGCGACAGCTGGTCGAGCGCGTCGCCCTGGCCCGGGAACGCGCCGCTCACGGTGTAGGGATACTTCGAGTGGATGGTGACCGGGAACACGAGATGGTCGGCCACCACCACCGAGGAGAAGCCGAGGGCTTCCCCGTGGGCCACCATCGCCTCGATCGCCCGCGGCTCCGCGGTCCGGCCGCGGGTCGGCAGGTAGAAGCCGAACCGCACCGCCGGGTCCTACCTGAAGTTGGCCACCACCTTCTTGGCCATCAGGTCGATCTGGGCCGGGTCGTCGGTGACCGGCCCCAGCACGAGGTACTTGAGCCCCGCCTTCACCAGGTCGTCGATGCGCGCGTTGATGTGATCGATCGACCCGATCATGTACGACTCCTGCAGGTGTTCGTAGGTGCGATGGGTGCCCATGACGCGGATGAAGGGCGCCTTGGAGGCGGCCACCGCCCGGGCGTGGTTCGCGGTGTCCACCAGGTGGATGAAGTTGCAGTGGCCGAAGGTGAGCTTCTTCGGGTCGCGCCCCATCGCCCGGGCGTGCTGCTGCAGGAGGCCCCAGTCGCGCTTGACCCAGTCCTGCGTCCCCGAGCAGCGCGAGAGCCAGTTGCCCGCCTTCACGATGCGGTCCATCACGGTGGTGGCGATCACCGGCACGTCGTGCTCGTCGGGGTCCGGCACCCGGGAGCCGCCCGACACCCAGATCCTGGGCATCCGGGGCGGGCGCGGGTCGATGGTGACGTCGTCGAAGGCGTAGTACTTGCCGTGGTAGCTCGCGTGGGGCTTGGTGAGCAGCAGCGTCACCGCCTCGATGATCTCGTCGGTGCGCTTGCCGCGCTCCTGGATGCGGGAGCCCGTGACCTCGTACTCCCGCGCGTACCAGCCGGGCCCCACCCCGAACACGAAGCGGTTGTTCGACAGGTGGCAGAGCGTGGAGATCTCCTTGGCCAGCAGCACCGGGTGTCGCACCGGCAGCACCAGGATGCCGGTGGCGATGTCCACCTTGCTCGTCAGCGCGGCCGCGTAGGCGAGCGAGGTGAGGGGCTCGAGCCACGCGTTGCCGTAGAGGCCGGGGGCGGAGAGCAGGTGGTCGATCACCCAGACGTCGATGCCGTACTTCTCGCACTTCACGATGGAGTCGCGGATGCGGCGCATGTTCCGGGGATCGGTCTTCTTGCCGCTCCACGCATAGGTGGGGATCCACGCCCCGAACTTGAGCTTGGCCATGAGGTCTCCTTTCGCCGGGCAACACCCTAGGTGGGGGGCTGGGCGAAGTCAAGCACGGCGCCCGCCGGCGCGGGATCGACTAGAACGCGGCGACCTTGAAGAGCAGGAGGCCGAAGGCCCCGCGGGTGGAGCTGTCGGGGTAGATGCCGTCCACGTACCGGTCGTAGCCGGCCTG